>NZ_QYUK01000008.1 GCF_003590945.1 Oleomonas cavernae
GCAGCATCGCCAGGACGTCGCACGGTCCTATTGCGAGATCGAGCAGGCCCGCCTGCTGACGCTCAAGGCCGCCGACCACATGGACCGCTTCGGCAACAAGGGTGCCGCGACCTGATCGCGGCGATCAAGATCGTGGCACCCCAGATGGCTCAGACGGTGACCGACCGGGCGATTCAGGCCCATGGCGGCATGGGGGTGAGCGCCGATACGCCGATCGCCGGCTTCTTCACCCTGAACCGGTTCCTGCGCATCGCCGACGGCCCCGACGAGGTGCACCTGTCCCAACTGGGCAAGCTCAAGATCGCGGAATACAACGCGCAGGGAAGGAACGACGGTCATGAAGGCGCTTTGCTATCACGGCGAAAAAGACATCCGCTGCGACCAGGTTAAGGACGCGGCCCCGATGGGGGTAACCGGTGCCGTGGTCAAGATGACCGCCTGCGGCATCTGCGGCAGCGACCTGCACATCTATCACGGCCACGGCTTCACGCCGGACCTGGGCTTCTGCGTCGGCCACGAGGCGGTGGGCGAAATCGCCGAGGTGGGCAGCGGGGTCAAGTCGCTGAAGGTCGGCGACCGGGTGATGGTCTCGGCCGCGGTCAATTTCGGCAGTTGCGGCAAGTGCCCGGCCTGCTTCGCCGGCCTGGCCGCCCAATGCCCGCAGCGCACGATCTCGTGCTACGGCCTGGGTCACGCCCTGCCCGGCTGCCAGTCGGAGGGCATCGCCGTGCCCAATGCCGACAGCAACGCCCTGAGAATCCCCGACGGCATCACCGACGACCAGGCCCTGATGCTGACGACAACCTGCCCACCGCCTATATGGGTTGCCTCAATGCCGATATCGGCCCGGGCAAGACGGTCGCCATCGTCGGCCTGGGCCCGATCGGCCTGCTGGCGATCGAATGCGCCTTCGCCCTGGGCGCCGCGAAGGTCTTCGCCATCGACCTGGTCGAGTCGCGGCGGGCCCGGGCGCAGCAACTGGGCGCCATCCCGGTCGACCCCACCGACCCCGTGGCCTTCGTGCGCGAGGCAACCAGCGGGGCCATGGTCCAATGTTCGGTCGAGGCGGTGGGATCGGACGCGACCATCCAGCTTGCCATCGCCCTGGCCGGCCAGGGCGCCAGCATCTCGGTCTTCGGCGTCAACCAGAACCAGGCGTTTAAGTATCCGCTGTGGACCGCCTTCAACAAGACCCTGACCTTCCGGGTGGCGGGCTGCTTCGTCCAGACCATGTGGCCGCAACTGATCCCGCTGGTCGCCGGCGGCCGCCTGAAGCCCGAACGGGTCATCACTCATCGCATGACCCTGGACCAGGGTGCGGACGCCTACCGCATTTTCGACGGCAAGCTGGACGGCGCGTTGAAGATGGTCCTGGCGGCGTAAGAAAATCCCTCTCCGCCGCGTGCGGGGGAGAGGAGGGGCCCGGCGCGAAGCGACGGGAGGGTGAGGTGGTCGGCGGTACGGACCGCGCCCTACGCCGACCGCCCTCCTCACCCAACCCTCTCCTCCTAGGAGGAGAGGGCTTTTTGATCGAGCGTGTTACACGAACTCGAAATCCGTGTTCGTGATGGTGAAGGCCGAGGCGGCTTGCAGCACGATCACGCTGTCGACATCGGACAGCAGCGTCAGCACCACCTCGGTCGTGCCGTTGCCGGTCACGGTGAAGTCGGACAGGTCGTCGGCCAGGTTGGTGCGCAGCTTGTCCGTGCCGCCCTGCCAGTCGGTCACGGTATCGCGGCCGAATTCGCGGGTGGTGAACTGGAAGCGGTCCAGGTCGGTGCCGCCGGTCAGCGTGTCGTTGCCGGCATCGCCGATCAGCGTGTCGCGGTTGGAACCGCCCGACAGGATGTCGTCGCCGGCCTCGCCGAACAGGCGGTCGTTGTTGCCGCCGCCGAACAGGCGGTCGACATCCTTGCCGCCATGCAGCACGTCGTCGCCGCCCTGGCCTTCCAAAGTATCGCGGGCATCGCCGCCCGTGATCTCGTTGACGCCGCCGTTGCCGCGCAGCCGGTTGGCATCGGTGCGCGAGCCGAGCAGGTTCTCGATTTCCTCCATGCTGTCGCCGACGGCGTCACCCGTCGCGGTCAGGGTCCCGTCGAGGGCAACCGTCACGCCGGTGGACTGGAGATAGCTGGCGATGTCGATGCCGTCGCCGCCGGCCATGCTGTCCGCGCCCTGGCCGCCGATCAGCGTATCGTCGCCCCCGTCGCCCGACAGGATGTCGTTGCCGGCACGCCCGTCGATCACATCGTCGTCGCTCAGGCCCTGGAAGTGGTTTGCCTCGTCGTTGCCGCTCAGGCGATCCTCGAGGGCCGTGCCATTGATGGCTGCGATCGACAGGAAACGGTCGCCCACCACGTCGCCAGTGTCCTGCGTGCGATCGAACAGGTCGAGCGTGATGGCATCGGCGGAGAGCGCATAGGTGACCACGTCGTCGCCCGGCCCGCCGTCGAAGACCTCCCGGCCCGCGCTGCCGATGAACGTGTCGCCGCTGCCCAGGCCCTGGAACGTGAGATCCTGGCCGTTGCCGATGAAGACATCGGAGAAGTTGGTGCCGCGGAACACCTCGATCGAGGAGAAGGTGTCGCCAACCGCGTCACCCCCGGTCAGGGACCCGCCGGGGCGCAGGTCGATCACCACACTGCGGATCGAATTCTCGTAGGAGGCGGTGTCGATGCCGTCCCCGCCCAGCAGCGCATCGGCACCGATGCCGCCGGTCAAGACGTCGTCCTTCAGGCCGCCCTCCAGCACATCGTCGAGGTTGCCGCCCACCAGTTCGTCGGCGCCATCGCCCCCGATCAGCGTCATCGCCAGGCCGTTGGCACCGCGGATGATATCGTCGGCGGTGCTGCCCGTGATCACCTCAATGCTGACGAAGCTATCGCCTTCCGCATCGCCCCGGTTCTGGGTGGGGTCGTTCAGGTCGACGACGATGCGCCCGGGTGCCGTCGAATAAGACGCGGTATCGCGCCCGGCCCCGCCGTTGAGCAGGTCGGATCCGGCGCCGCCCACCAGCGTGTCGTCGGCATCGTCGCCGAAGAGCTGGTCGTTCCAGCCGCCGCCGTCCAGCGTGTCGCTGGCGCCACCGCCGCGCAGGGTATCGTCGCCCAGCGGCCGAACAGGAAGTCGGCCCCGCCGGCACCCAGGAGTTCGTTGTTGCCGTCGTCGCCGAACATGATGTCCGCGCCGCCGGTGCCGATGAAGCGTTCGATACTGTCGAAGGTGTCGCCACCCGCGTCGCCGGTGTTGACCACAGGGTTGGCCAAGTCGAGGATGATGGGCGAGGACGAGGTTTCGTAGGAGACCGTATCGGTGCCGCTGCCGCCGGCAAAGCGGTCGGCGCCGGCGCCGCCAATCAGGGTGTCGTTGCCGTTCAGGCCGGAAAACTCGTTGGCGAAGGCGTTGCCGACCAGCCGGTCGGCGAAGGAGGAACCGATCAGGTTCTCGATGCTGGAGAGGGTGTCGCCCGCCGCCTCACCGCCGACGGTCTCGCCGGTGGCGAGGTTGACCTGCACCGGCTTCTCCGACAGGCGATAGCTAGCCGTATCGGTGCCTTTGCCGCCCAGCAACTGGTCGCCGCTGGTGCCGCCCATCAGGATGTCGTCGCCGTCGCCGCCGTCGAGCACATCCTCGCCGCCGATGCCGCGCAGGTCGTCATTGCCGCCGAAGCCGCGCAGGCGGTTGGCGTTGGCGTCGGCCAACACGAAGTCGCCGGCATCGGTGCCGTCGACATTCTCGACGCCGAAGATCGTGTCGCTGAGATTGGTGGCCGAAGCACTGCCGCCGTTGCCGAAGTCCTGCAGCGAGACGCTGACCGGCCCCGCGATGTCGCGGTAGCTGACCGTGTCGACACTCGTGCCGCCATCGATCAGGTTGATGCCGGTGCCGCCCGCGAGGATATCGTCGCCGGCCACGCCGAAGAGATTGTCGTTGCCGCCCCGCCCCTCGAAGACATTGTTGATGGCGTTGCTGTGGCCGCTGATCACGTCGTTGAAGCTGGAACCGATGATGTTCTCGATGCTGGTCAGGCGGTCGCCCGCGGCAAAGCCGCCGCTGCCCGCGGTGCCGTCGGTCGAGATGTTGATCGCCGCGTTCGAGGCCTGGTAGTCGGCGGTGTCGGTATTGCCGCCGCCGTCCAGCCGGTCGGCGCCGCCGCGGCCATCCAGGAAATCGTTGCCGTTCAGGCCTTTGAGAATGTTGGCGCCGTCGCCGCCGGTCAGCCCGTCGTCGAAGCGCGAACCGGTCAGGTTCTCGATGCTGATCAGGCTGTCGCCCAGTTCGTCGGAGGCGCCGGAAATGATGTTGATGTCGCCGAAGCGCAGGGTGACGAAGACGGCGCTTGGCGCGCTTTCATAGCTCGCCGTATCGCTGCCCGTGCCGCCGTCCAGCGTGTCGCCGCCGCCGCGTCCTTCGAGCACATCGTCACCGCCCTGGCCACGGATGGTCTGGCTGGCGTTGTTGCCGTGGAATTCGTCATTGCGCGAACCCAGTTCGAAGATTTCGGCGCTGTCGTAGCGGACGTCGAAAATGCGGTTGTCGGCGGGATCGTCGAAGGCAAAACCCGAGCGGCCCGTTTCCATGTCGACGAACACGCCCTTTACGCCCACGGGAACAAGGGCTCGGAGTCCGTCGGCTCGGCATCGCTGCTGCCGCTGATGTTGTAGCGCACCGTGTCCGTGCCGGTGCCGCCGCGGATGACTTCGTTGCCGGTGTCGTCGATCAGGATGTCGTTGCCCGAGCCGCCGTCCAGCGTGTCGTTGCCCTGGCCGCCCTGGAGCGTGTCGTCGTCGCCGTCGCCGAACAGGGTGTCGTCGCCACCGTCGCCGATCAGCGTGTCGTCGCCCGAGCCGCCGTGGAATTCGTCGTCGCCGCCGCTGCTCCAGGTGCTGAAGCCGTGCAGGAAGGCATTGAACGGGGTGCGGGCCGGGCCGCCGCTCCGCCGGCGTCATGCGCGGCGATGAAATCATCGCCGCCCAGCCGAAAACGACGTCGTCGCCGCCGCGGCCATAGATCTCGTCATCACCGCTGGTGACGCCGTCGGCGCTGTCGAGCGTGTTGCCGGAAGTCGTCCCACGAATGTCGGCCATTGCCGTCTCCTGTGTTCAGTGCAGACCTGAGTGAGGCCACGCAAACAAACCGGGCTTGCCGGACCGCAGGGGGCGTTGCCTGCCGCAAGCCGCGGCTGGCTACAACACACCGGATTGAACACATTCCCCAACGCGACCGCGTGAAACGCAGCGGCAAGCAACCGTAACAGCGAGGAACCGGGTCGGACAGTCCGCTCTAGCGTGGCGGCGCCTCTCAGCCCTCAGGAACAAGTCGTATCATGGCACCTGTGAGCCGCCTGTCCCCTGGGTAACAGGCTCGAAAACCTGTATCGGCACGTCGAAGCCGCGCAACTGGATGGTCTTGCCCGGGCGCAGCAGCCCGGCCGGGCACCGGGCGGCCGTGCCGGGCCCGACGCAGATCATCGTGCCCAGTTCCTTGTTCGCTGCCTCGAGCCTTGCGGCGGCATTCACCGTGTCGCCATAGGCGGTATAGTCGAGCTTCGAGCCCGTGCCGACATCGCCGACGATCACCTCGCCGGTCTCGACGCCGATCCGCGTATGGCCGAAGCCCAGGGCCGCCGGCACCTCCCGGCGGCGGAACGCCTCGCTCCAGGCGTGGAGCGCCAGGGCGCAGCGCACGGCGGCTTGCGCGTGCCCGGGCTGCTCCAGCGGGGCATTGAACAGGGCATGGATGGCGTCGCCGACGAACTTGTCGACCATGCCGCCATGGGCCACGACGATCTCGGACATGCCGCCGAAATAGGCGTCGAGCATGGCCACCAGCGTCTCCGGATCGGTGCCATGGGTCAGGCCGGTGAAGTTGGCGATATCGGTGAACATGGCCGTCACCTCGCGGCGCTGACCTTTGAGTTTCAGCAGGGAAGGATCACGGGCGATCATCGCGACGACGTGGGGCGAGAGATGCTGCTCGAAGCGCCGGCGAATGTGCCGCTCGCGCCGGTGCTGGAAGGCGAAGGCCAGGATCGCCGTGACCACATAGCCGGTTGCGGCCAGCACCAGGGCCAAAGCGGGCTCGATCAGAACGCCGCCGGCGGCGGCATTGACCACGAACACCGCGAAAGCCGCGATCGCCGCCAGCATGACGCCCGCACCGGCGAGCGGCGGCAGCAGCAAAGGGATGGCCACGCCGACCAGTCCGGCCAGACCCGCGACGATATAGGCGTAGCGCTGGAGCAGCGCCGATGTCCGCGGGACGAAGCCCTGCAGGATCTGCCGTGCGGCGGCGGCATGGATCATGACCGACGGGGTCAGCGACGCGCCCGCTGTCGCCCGCAGGCCCCCAGTTCCGGCGCCGAGCCCCCGATGAAGACGATCGCGCCGGCAAGTGCCGCCACAGGCCCGTTCGCCGCCAGCACGTCACGGGCCGGGATCGCCTTTATCGGCGGGGTCGCAGCCAATGGCGGCAGCCTGAGCATCGCATCGGCGGCCAGGGCGCCGGTGATGCTGCCGGTGGCAAACCGACCCTGCCCGCCGTCGAGTTTGTAGAGCGAAGCGCCCACCCCCACGCGCACGGCTTCGAGCGCGAGTCCAGGGCGGATTTCGTCGCCGACGCCGACGAACAGGGGTAACCGGCGGACGATCCCGTCGCTGTCGCCCGGCAGGGCCAGGCAACCGCTGCCAGTGGCGGCCGCCGCCAGCACCTCGGTCGGTGCATCGGCCCCCGCAAAGCGCCACATCCCGTCAAGGCCTGCGCGGCCGCGCACCAGGACGGGGGCGCCGCGCACCGTCTTGGCCGCCGTCGGCGTCAGGGCAAAGCCCAGCACCGTCGGCCTGCCTCCCAGGGCCTGGGCGAAGCGCCTGTCGTCGTCGTCGAGGCGATCCGCCAAAGCGGCGAGCGACGGGTCCTCGACCATCTGGCCCAGCCGGCGCGCCAGGGCCGCCGGCGAGCGCTGGTCCGGGTCGGCGAACAGAATGTCGATCGCGATCGCGACGGCACCGGCGGCAGCGGCCTTGTCGACGAGATCGGCCAGCAGCGAACGCCGCCAGGGCCAAGCGCCGATGGCACCGGTACTCGCCGCGTCGATATCGATCACCACCACCGGGGTGGACCCTGGCGCCGGTGTCGCCACAAGTTCCATCGCCAGGCCCAGCGTGAGATCCGTCGCCCGCTCCTCCAGGTTTTGCCGGACGTCCGGCAACAACAGGGTGAAGGCGACATAGACGACGAAGCAGGCCATGGCGCCTAGGGCGGCAGCCGCGATTCTCCCGCGCAGCAGCCTAATCATCGGCCGAGTCTGCGAATTGGGCGAGCATGGCGGGATCGCAGAACAGGCGATCGCTGGTGCGTTTGATGGCACCGGCATCCTCGAGCACGCCCAGCGCCATGTTCAGCTTGGACCGGCTGCTGCCGACGAGGCGTGCCAGCTCGCTTTGCGAGTAGCCGAGTTCGAGCGACAGGCGCCGCCCTGGCGGGGCGGTCCGCTGGCCGAGCAGGCCCAGGAGAAAGCGCGCCAGGCGCACCTCGATCTTGTGGAGCGCGATCCCCTCCAGTTGATCGGTGGTCGCCCGCAGGCGGCGGCACAGCAGGTGTATCACCGAGCGGGCCAGCCGGGGCGGGTCTCGAATAGATGGTCGAAATCGGCGGCGGAAATGCCGTAGGCCCGAACCGGCGAAATGGCGGTGGCATCGGCGGTCCGCGGGCCGCTGTCGAAGGCCGCGATCTCGCCGATCAACTCGCCGGGACCGGCGACCCGGAAGCTCAACTCGCGACCGGAAGCGGTGGTCAGGGCAAGGCGCACCAGCCCCTCGGCCAGGAGATAGGCCATGGAGCCGGGATCGCCGACGGCAAACAGCATGCGCCCGCTGTCGAAATGGACCTCCCGGAACGCCTTGGCGCAGATCGCCAGATCCTCGGGCTCGAGGGCGCCGAAGGCCTCGGTCGAGGCAAGCAAGGCTTCGACGAGATCTGCTTCAGCCATCGGCCCCCTCCCGAAACGCGGCAAGACACACGGCGCCGCTCACCGAAGTTGGGCCAGGGCCTCCTCGACCCGCTCGGGCGCCCAGACCTTGGGCGGCGACGGCGGGGCGCCGGGATAGGCGATGTCGGTGCCCTCGCCGGCCTTCAGTTCCACGCTGGTGCCGGCAGCCGTGACCACGACGTGGCCGCGGAGCAGCAGCACGCCGAAGCTTCCCCGGCTGGGGCCGGCGAAGAAATTGGTGCCGCGCACCGCGATCTGGCCGAAGTCGCTGTTGACCTTGATCGGCCGGGCAACGCTTTCGGGATCCTTGTCGAGCATCAGGGCCCCGGCCTCGAGCGAAATTTCCCCGCCCGCTTCGGCCAGGAAATCGTCGATCTTGACCCGGCCGTTCTCGCCGATGGCGATGGTGGTATCGCGGCCCAGGCGGATTTCGATCCGGGACTTGGCGCCCGTGGCCACCGCATCGCCGGTGAAGACGGAATCTTCCGGCGACAGCGGCCGCTGGACGGTTTCCCTGGTCGCCTCGGCACTCCCGCGAAGGTTGAGCACCAGGCCGGCGGCGGCCGTATCAGCGCGGGCAACGTCGCCGGCACCGATCGGCATCAGGCCGATCAGCAGACCGGCCAGGAGCCCTGATGCCGCCCAGGCGGCACGAAGGATTGCCATCCGAGATCTCCCCACCTCAATGCGCACGCCGCCCTGCCGGTGGCGCAACGACGGCGACACCATAGCGCGGTTGTGCCGGGGAAAGAATACAGGGCCGCGCCGCCTGTGATGCGGATCACAGCGGGACGCTACAGGCCCATCACCTTGGCCATGATGTTGCGTTGGATATCGTTCGACCCGGCATAGATCGAGCCGGCCCGGTCGTTGAGGTATTTGGCCATCACGGTCAGGGAATGGTCGGGGCCGATGGGCGCGGCATTGCCGCCCGGCGGCGCGTGGCCCGGGACCGGGCCGGCCGGGTTGATCGCATGGGGCTGGAACGGCGCCGTGTAATAGGCCGCAGCCTCGATCGCCAGTTCGGTCAGGCGCTGGCTCATCTCGGTGCCGCGGGTCTTCATGAGCGAGGCCTGCATGCCCGGGGTGCCGCCTTGGGAGAGAGCCGACATCACCCGATGCTCGGTATATTCGAGCGCCATGATCTCCACCGCGGCCTCGGCGAGTTTCCGGGCGAAGTTGCTGTCATCGATCAGCGCGGTGCCGTCGCCCGCCTGTTCCGCCCGGGCCATGGCGCGGATCTTGTCGAGGCGGACATGGAGCGAGGGGGCATAGGCATTGCCGCCGCGCTCGAATTCCAGCAGGTATTTGGCGACCGTCCAGCCGTCGCCGATGCGGCCCACCACATTGGCCCTGGGGACACGGACATCGGTGAAGAAGATCTGGTTCTGGACATGTTCGCCGGTGAGCATGATCAGCGGGCTGACCTCGATGCCCGGCGTGTCCATGTCGATCAGGATGAAGGTGATGCCGCGCTGGGGCGGGCCGCTCCTGTCGGTGCGCACCAGGCAGAAGATGCGGTTGGCATACTGGCCGTGAGTGGTCCAGATCTTCGAGCCGAAGCAGATGAAGTGGTCGCCGTCGTCGACGGCACTCATCTGCAGGGCGGCAAGATCGGAGCCGGCACCCGGCTCGGAATAGCCCTGGCACCAGAAATCTTCGCCTGAGAGGATGCGCGGCAGATAGAACGCCTTCTGTTCCGCGCTGCCGTGGCCGATCAGCACCGGCCCGCACATGCCAAGCCCCATGGGCGACAGGCCCGGCGCATTGGCCCGCGCCAATTCGATCGCGAAGATATAGCGCTGGATCACCGACCAGCCGCAGCCGCCGTATTCGACTGGCCAGGCCGGCGCGATCCAGCCTTGGGCGTGGAGGATGGTGTGCCATTCGCGCATGGTCTCGCGATCGGTATAGACGCTGGTCGACAGCCGCGCCGCCTCGCGCAGGCGATCGTTCAGCCTGGCATCGAGGAAGCCCCGCACCTCGTCACGGAAGGCCTCGTCCTTGGCACTCAGGGCAAGGTCCATGATCTCTCCTCCACTATTCTTGTCGTTGAATGGTACCGGGAGGGATGCCTCCCCCTCTACTCGGGTTTGTTCGGCTCTAGTTGGCCCCGGCGAAGATGCGCACGAAATTGGGCTGGCCGGTGGCCGCGGTCAGGCCGCCGTCGACGATCAGGTTGGCACCGGTGATGTAGCTCGCATCGTCGGAGGCCAGGAACAGGATCGCCGCCGCCTGCTCCTCCGGCATCGAGGGCCGGCCCAGCGGGATGAGCTGGCGGTAAGCCTCGCCGATGCGGTCGTCGGCCTGCAAGGGCGCGGTCAGCGGCGTGACGACATAGCCGGGCGAGATGCTGTTGGCGCGCACGCCCTCGCCCGCATGGTCGATGGCGATGGCGCGCGTCAGGTTGATCACCGCCGCCTTGGCGGCGTTGTAGGCGGCAAAGCCGTAGTCGGCCGCGGTCCCCGAAATCGACGCGGTGCTGACGATGGCGCCGCGCACCTGCGCCAGGTGCGGCAGGGCGGCACGGCAGGCGAAGAACACGGCATCGAGATCGACCGCCATCACCCGGCGCCATTCCTCGGTCGAGAGCATGTCGACCCGGCCGAACGAGCCGATGCCGGCGTTGTTGACCAGCACGTCGAGCCGGCCGAATTTCTCGACCGTCGAGGTGATCGCCTGGCCCACCTGCAATTCATTGCCGACATCGACCGCCAGCCCCACCGCCTTGCCGCCCGCCTCGCGGATCGCCGCCGCGGTTGCCGCCGCCGCCTCTGCGTTGAGATCGGCGACGACCACGCTGGCGCCTTCCCTGGCAAACCGGCGGGCCGCCGCGGCACCGATGCCGGAGGCCGCCCCGGTGATCAGGACGACCTTGTCTTCAAAGCGTGACATGTCACTTCACCTTCTGATGGGGAATTGGATTGGCGTAACGTTTTGCGTCCTTCCCCGCGACCGAAGCTGAAGCATGGGCATCAGGGGATGAGCGTTCGCCTGATGGTTTCCACCAGGGCCGTCCGCCCCTCGTCCAGGTCGAAGGCATTCCGGTCCACCAGCCACAGCAGGGTAAGGCCGCTCAGGGCGCTTTGAATCATCGCCGCCGCCGTGGCGGGGCTGAGGTTCGCGCGCATGGCGCCGCTGTCCTGCGCGAGGCTGAGATGCGTTTCCAGCCGGGCGCGGAAGCGGACATTGGCCTCGACGAAGAATTCCCGCACCTCGGGGATCACGCCCACCGACTCCGACATCAGCACATAGTAGGCCTGGACCGAGACGACCCGTTCGGGCGCCGCCTTCAACTCGGCCTCGGAGAAGATGCGGACATAGACATCGACGATGCGCAGGATGGCCTCCAGGCCGCTGATCCCGCCGGCCAGTTGGCCGTCCAGGACATCGTCCAGTTCCTGGTGCAGCACGGTGACCAGGGCGCGCACCAGCCCTTCCTTGGAGCCGAACTTCTGGGTGACCAGGCCGCGGCTGTAGCCGGCGCGCTGGCCGATCTGTTCCAGGGTGGTGGCGCCGTAGCCCCTGCGGGCGATCAGTTCCGCCGCAGCCTGCAGCAGCAGGCGGTCGGACTGAGCTCTTCGGTCGCTCTGCGAGCGGCGGGGACGGCGGGCGGAAGGGGCGCGGATCGGCATGGCTCGACCTTACATATTTGTTGACGCGTTAGCAATATGCGTGCTTCGTTGCCGGCAACGGCGCCGCCAAGGCGCCAGATCCGGGAGACGACAGGATGAGCAACCTCAAGACCGGGGGCGAACTGCTGGCCCGCACCCTGAAGGCCGCGGGCGTGAGCAAGATCTTCGCCCTGCACGGCGGGCATCTGGAAGCCTTTTATCGCGGCTGCATCGATCACGACCTGGAACTGGTCGACTTCCGTCACGAGGCCGCCGCCGGCCATGCCGCCGACGCCTATGCAAGGGTGACGGGCAAGCTGGGCGTGTGCGTGATCACGGCAGGCCCCGGCTTTGCCAATGCCATGTCGGCCATCGTCAACGCCAACCTCGACGCCTCGCCCACCTTGTTCATCATCGGCGCGCCACCCCTGCGCGAGGCCGAGACGAACCCGCTGCAAGGCGGCTTCGACCAGATCGCCATGGCGACGCCGGCGACCAAGTGGGCCCACCGCATCACCAACACCGAACGCATCCCCGACCTGACTGCCATGGCCATCCGCAAGGCGACCACCGGCCGGCCGGGCGCCGTGGTGCTGGAACTGCCGATCGACGTGCTGCACATGAGCGTCGAGGATGCCGACGCGACCCCGCCCAACGGCCTGCACGTCCGCCCCCGCCCCGCGCCGTCGCGGGCCGAAACGCAGGCCTGCCTGACCCTGCTCGCCGGCGCCGAGCGTCCGGTGATCATCGTCGGCGGGGGTGCCCGCTTCGCCGATTGCGGTGAGGCCCTGGCCCTGTTTGCCGAACGCAGCGGCATCCCGGTCTGTGCCAACAGCCGCGGCACGGGCCTGCTGCCCGCCGGCCACCCGCTGGACGCGGGCGATCCGGGCAACCTTGCCATCCTGCCGCTGATGGGCCGGCCGGCGCCCGATGTCGTGCTGCTGCTGGGCGCCCGGATGGGCCTTTACCTGGCCGGGCGAAGCGGCCAGGTCGTGCCCCATGAGGCCAAGGTGATCCAGGTCTACGGCGATGCCGGCGAGATCGGCCGCATTCGCGACATCGACGTGGCGGTGGCCGCCGACTGCGGCTCGTTCCTGGATGCCCTGCTGGAACACAGCCGGGGCACCTTCTGGTCGCAAACCGACGCCTGGGCGCAGGAGGTTACGAGCCTGAAGAGCTTCGGCGCCGCCATGTATCCCGAACAGGAGGGGCCGGGCGGCATCCATCCCTATCACGCCGCCGCGGCGGTGGTGGCGGCAGCAGGCAAGGATGCCATCTTCGCGCTCGACGGCGGTGAGGTGCCGAGCTGGGTCGCCGGCCATGTCCAGGCCACAGCACCGGGCCAGGTACTGACCCATGGCTATCTGGGCTGCCTCGGCATCGGGCCGGGCTTTGCCATCGGCGCCCAGGTGGCAGCACCCCAGGCCCGGGTGATCCACGTCACCGGCGACGGCGCCATGGGCTTCCACATCCAGGAGTTCGACACCATGATGCGCTGGGGCTTCCCCGTCGTCACCGTGGTGCTGAACAACCGGGTCTGGGGCATGTCGATCCATGGCCAGCAGATCATGTTCGGCGCCAACTATTCCCTGATCACCAGGCTGGGCTCGACCAGCTATGCCGCCATCGCCCGGGGCTTTGGCTGCCACGGCGAAACGGTCACCCGCCATGAAGACATCGCGCCGGCCATGGCGCGGGCCTTCGCCACCGGCAAGGCGGCCTGCGTCGAGATCATGACCGACCCGGATGTGGTTCACCCCTTGACCGTCAACATGCTGGGTGCGACGACAGCGGGGCGGCCGGAAATAATGATCCCGTATTACGAAAACATACCCGTTCGGGCCGCGGTGGGGAGCGAGACACCATGAAAGCCGTCGTGCGGCGCGGACAGCGCCTGATCTGTGACGAAATCCCCGACCTGACGCCGGGGGCCGGCCAGGTCCTGGTCAAGACCCTGGCCTGCGGCATCTGCGGCTCGGACCTTCATGCCCTGCACCATGCCGACAAGATGGCCGAGCTGGGCCGCCGCTCGGGTGCCGGCGATTTCATGGACCCCAGCCGCGACATCGTCTTCGGCCATGAATTCTGCGCCGAAATCCTGGACCACGGCCCCGGCAACGCCGGCACCTTGAAGGCCGGCACGCGGATCGTTTCCGTGCCCATGACTTTCGGCGCCACGGGCCTGGAACTGATCGGCTATTCCAACACCCTGCCCGGCGGCTTTGCCCAGCAGATGCTGCTGACCGAGGCGATGCTGCTGGAAGTGCCCAACGGCCTGCCCAGCACCCATGCCGCCCTGACCGAGCCGCTGGCCGTCGGCCTCCATGCCGTCAACCAGGCAGCACTTGACGATGCCGGCTGCGCCGTGGTCATCGGCTGCGGGCCGGTGGGCCTGGCCATCATCGCCTGCCTGAAGGCGCGCGGCTTCGGCCCCGTCATCGCCGCGGATTATTCGCCCATCCGCCGCGCGGTGGCCGAGAAGCTGGGGGCCGACAAGGTGGTGAACCCGGCCGAGGAGACCCCTTACGGCCGCTGGTCCGATTTCGGCATTCCCACCAGCCTGGCCGAACATGGCATGGCCCAGATGATGGGCCAGGTGCCGAAACGCGCGGTGATCTTCGAATGCGTCGGCGTGCCCGGCCTGCTGCAGCAGGTGATGGAGGGCGCGGCCCCGCTGTCCCAGATCGTGGTGGTGGGGGTGTGCATGGAAAGCGACAAGATCGAGCCGGCGCTGGCCATCAACAAGCAACTGGACCTGCGCTTCGTGCTGGGCTATTCGCCGATCGAATTCGCCCAGTCCCTGTCCCTGCTGGCGCAGGGCACGGTCGATGCCACGCCCTTCGTCACCGGCACGGTCGACCTGGCCGGCACGCCCGGCGCCTTCGAAACCCTTGCCAAGCCAGAAGCGCACATCAAGATCATCGTCCAACCCAATTGAAGGACCCGACATGGCCCATCAGATCGACATCACGAAAGACTTCGCCATGCCGGTCGAACGGCTGTTCGCCTATCTGGCGGAGCACGAGAACCTGTCCACGGTTTTCGCGCCCGCCAAGATCACCCGCCTGCGCGACGGCGACACCAGCCGCAACGGCACGGGCTCGGTCCGCCGGGTGCAGATGCCGGGCGCCGGCCCCCTGGAGGAAACCGTCACCGCCTATCAGGAAAACGCCCTGATCGAATACAAGATCACCAAGGGCGGGCCCTTGCGGAACCACCACGGCATCATGCGCTTCAGCAGCACCGGGACGGGCTCGAAGCTGCACTACACCATCGACTTCGAGGGCAAGTTCCCCCTGGTCGCCACCATCGTGCGCCTGATCCTGACCCGCGGCATCACCAAGGGCCTGGCCGCCATTCGGTGATTGCACAAGCGGGGTGCGTCCTTCGAGACGGCCCTTCGGGCCTCCTCAGGATGAGGAAAATCTCTTTGGCAAAAAGACTTTCCTCATCCTGAGGAGCCAGGCGAAGCATGGCGTCTCGAAGGACGCATAACGTCTCACCAAGATCAAGCCGTGCGCTTCGACCGGTCGGCCGCATTGGTGGCCGCGATGGCTTCCCGGGCTTTGCGCCAGTCGTCGTCGCCCCACTGGCGCAAGGCATTGAAGTTGGCGCCGCTGGCCAGATAGGCGCCGCCGTCGATGGCAATGGTCTGGCCATTCACATACTCGGACCCCGGCGCCAGCAGATAGACAGCCAGATTGGCCAGTTCCGGCATCATGCCCACCCGGCCCATGGGGTTGCCCTTCATGTCCGAGAAGGACTCGCCGCCCGCGGTGGGGTTCAGGCGCTTGGACATGCCCTCGGTCGGGAAGGGCCCGGGCGCGATCGCGTTGAAGCGGATGCCCTTGTCGCCCCATTCGACGGCCAGGGACTGGGTCATGGCGTTGACGCCCGCCTTGGACATGGCCGAGGGTACGGTGAAGGGCGAGCCGTTCCACACCCAGGTCGCCACGATCGAGACCACCGAGGCCGTGGTGCCTTCGGCGATCCAGCGCTTGCCGCATTCGAGCGTGGTGAGGAACGAGCCGCGAAACACGATGTTGGAGATCGCGTCGAAACCGCGCGGCGAGAGGTCCTGCGTCCGGCTGATGAAATTGCCGGCGGCATTGTTGACGAGGCCGGTCAAGGGGCCGCCGTCGGCCCATATGTGCTCGACCATCTCGGCAATCGCTTCATGCGAGCGGATGTCGCACGGGATGCCCACGACCTTGCCGCCATGGGCCGCCATCAGTTCCGCC
The DNA here is from genome assembly GCF_003590945.1 of Oleomonas cavernae. Lineage (NCBI taxonomy): Bacteria > Pseudomonadati > Pseudomonadota > Alphaproteobacteria > Acetobacterales > Acetobacteraceae > Oleomonas > Oleomonas cavernae. The sequence goes on from NZ_QYUK01000008.1 coordinate 15,843, forward strand.
GCCGTCTCGTCCAGCAGGCCGCCGCGCCGGCCGCAGATATAGACCTCCGCCCCCAGGATCAGGCAGGCCTCGGCCATCACCTTGCCCAGGCCCGAACCGCCGCCGGTGATCAGGATGCGCTGGCCCTTGAGCAGGCCCGGTTTGTAGAGCAGGTCATCCGGCGTCATGTTTCTCTCCCCCAACGATGCGATCTATACGATCTTGCTGTCTTTCTTGCCCCAATAGGCGTCGCGGATCAGGCGCTTGTAAAGCTTGCCGGTGGGGTGGCGCGGCAATTCGGCCATGAAGTCGATCCGGCGCGGCGTCTTCACATGGGAGAGATTGGCCCGCACGAAGGCCATGAGTTCGTCGGCCAGCGGCTTGTCGGCGTCGCGCCAATCGGCCGGCTGGATCACGGCCACCACCTTCTCGCCCATTTCCTCGTCAGGCGCGCCCACCACCGCCGCGTCGGCGACCTTGGGATGGGTGATCAGCAGGTTCTCGATCTCCTGCGGGTAGATGTTCACGCCGCCCGAGATGATCATGAAGCTCTTGCGGTCGGTCAGGTACAGGAAGCCCTCCTCGTCGACCCAGCCGACATCGCCCAGCGCGGTCCAGCCGTGCTTGTTCCTGGCCTCCGCCGTCTTGGCCGGATCGTTGTGATACTCGAATGCCGGGCCGCCCTCGAAATAGATCGTGCCCTCGGTGCGCGGGCCGACCGGTTCGCCGTCCTCGTCGCAGATGCGCAGGGTGCCCAGCACGGCACGGCCGACCGAGCCCTTGTGGGCCAGCCAGTCGTGCGGGCCGATGGCGGTCAGGCCGTTGCCCTCGGTGCCGCCGTAATATTCATGGATGACCGGCCCCCACCAGGCCAGCATCTGCTCCTTGACCGGGACCGGACAGGGTGCCGCCGCATGGATCGCGACCTTCAGAGAGGAAATGTCGTATTTGGCGCGGATCGCGTCGGGCATCTTCAGCATGCGCACGAAATGCGTCGGCACGAACTGGGCGCTGTCGATCTTGTATTTCTCGATCAGGGCCAGGGCGTGTTCGGGATCGAACTTCTCCATCACCACGACCGTGCCGCCCAGCTTCTGCACCGTCATGCACCAGCGCAAGGGTGCCGCATGGTAGAGCGGCGCCGGCGACAGGTAGACCGTCCCGTCGGGCAGGCCGAACACCGCCTTGGCCAGCATCACCAGGGCGTGGGGGCCTCGATCGGCTGGCCCGACAAGGGCCCCTTCACCCCCTTGGGCCGCCCCGTGGTGCCCGAGGAATAGAGCATGTCGGCACCGGTGGTCTCGCCGGCGATCGGCGTGGTCGGCAGGCCTTCGACGGCCGCATCGTAACTCTCGTAGGCACCGCCGGTGTCGCCGATAACCAGGATCCTGACGCCCGGCAGCCTGTCCTTCAGTTCATCGAGGACCGGCCGCAGGGAAGCGCCGGCGACCAGGACCTTGGCCCCGCAATCCTTGACGATATACTCGACCTCGCTGGTGCTGAGCTTGGACGAGATGCAGGTGAGATAGAGGCCCGAGCGATTGGCCGCCCAGGCGACATCGAAATAGCGCGCCGTGTTCTCCATGAACACCGCGACGACGTCGCCCACCTCGAGCCCCAGCGAGCGGAACAGGTGCGCGCCCTGGTTCGACCGCGCATCCAGCTCGCGGTAGGTTACCACCTCGCCCGACGCCGCCATGATGCAGGCGGCACGGTCTGGATGATTCTGGGCATGGATATAGGGGTGCATGCGCTGGGTTTCCTCTTAATTCCCACTCTTTATCCGTCATGGCCGGGCGAAGTCCCGGCCATCCACGTCGGCAAGCTGCCTAATCTGTCGACGGACTTGGCTCGTCCCGACGTGGATGACCGGGACAAGCCCGGTCATGACGAAAAGACAGACAAATGGCTCGTTGCTCAGGCCAGTTCGAAGCGCAGCGGCAGTTTCTTGGGGCCGTTGACGAACCAGGACTGCGACATGGTCGGCTCGCCGTCGAAGGCGACCGATTTCAGGCGCGGCAACAGTTCCTCGAACAGGATGCGCATTTCCATCTTGGCCAGGTGCTGGCCCAAGCACAGGTGCGCGCCGTAACCAAAGGCGATGTGCTTGTTGGGCTTGCGGTCGACCTGGAAGCTGTAGGGATTCTCGAACACCGCCTCGTCTCGGTTGCCCGAGGCGTAGCACAGCATCAGCCAGTCACCTTGTGCGATCTTGCGGCCCGCAAGTTCGGTGTCGGCGGCGGCCGAGCGCATGAAATGCTTCACTGGCGTGGTCCAGCGGATCGCCTCGTCGACGAAGGTGGGGATCAGCGACGGGTCGGCCTTCAGCTTGGCCCATTGATCGGGATTCTCGCACAAAGCCCACATGCCGCCGGCGGTCGACGACGAGGTGGTGTCGTGCCCGGCGGTCGCCACGATGATGTAATAGCTCATCGCCGCCTGGTCCGAGATCGGTTCGCCGTCGACCTGGGCATTGGCGATGACGCTGGCCAGGTCGTCGCGCGGGTTGGCCCGGCGATCGGCGGAAATCGCCCCGAAATAGGCGCTGAAATCCTCGACCACGGCCATCATCGACAGCACGAAGGCACCTGGATCGCTGAGCGCCGCGCGCGCCGTGTCGGGGTCCTGGGGCCCGAAGATTTCCTGCGTCAGCTTCAGCATGCGCGGCTCGTCCTGCTCCGGCACGCCGAGGATTTCCATGACCACGTGCAAGGGATAGCCGAGCGCGAAGTCGGCGACGAAATCGCAGCGCCCGCCCATGCCGGCCAACCGGTCGACCGCGGCCCGGGCGATGCCGCGGATCTTGTCTTCGAGCTTGCGCAAGCTGGCCGGCATGAACCAGCCCTGGGTCAGGGCGCGGTACTTGGGATGATCGGGCGCGTCCATGTGCACCAGGGTGCGCAGCAGTTGCGGGCTGCCGCCCATGATCTCGCGGACGCGGGCATCGCCGAACTGGTCGACCATGGTCGACGAGCGGTTGCCATAGGGGAACAACTCGTTCTGGCGCCCCACTTCCTGCAGGTCGGCGTGCCTGGTCACCACCCAGAAGGGATCGAAGCCTTCGATCTCGGCCACGCCCAGCGGGTTGTTGGCCCGCAGCCAGCGATAGGTGTCGTGCAGCCGATGGTCGGCATAGGCGGCGGGATCGACCAGCACCTTGCCAATGTCGACGGGAATCCGTGTGTCGGTTGTTGTCATGTCCTGGCCTCTCCCTTGTGCCGTGCGGCTTGTTCGCAGCCGCTGCCGACATCGACCTTATTCGCTGTTTTACGAGACCGGCCCCGTCTTTGGTCTGGGGCGGCCGGATGATGCCGATGACAGGTTTACCGGCTGACCGGCGGTGCCTCGACCGCCTCCCAATGATCCGGTCACGGTGTTTGTTGTGTTCTCTAATGTGATGTTTTAAATAGTAGCTTAAACAGGGCGACGCAAGCCTGTTGTGGGAGGAATGAACATGGAAATCACCGCGGCCGTGGCACGGTCAGGCGAAGCGGACTTCGTCATCCAGCAGGTCGAGTTGGACGCCCCGCGCGAGGACGAGATCCTGGTGCGCATCGTCGGCGTCGGCCTGTGCCATACCGACCTGGTGGCGCGCGACGGCGCCTTCGGGCTCGCCTATCCGGCAGTCTTCGGCCACGAAGGCTCGGGCGTGGTGGACCAAGTCGGCACCAAGGTGAAGAAGGTGAAGAAGGGCGACCGCGTCGCCATCACTTTCCGCTCGTGCGGGGAATGCGCGCGCTGCAAGCGCGGCGAGCCGGCCTATTGCCACACCCTGCCGCTGCTGAATTTCGCCGGCATGCGCCCCGACGGCAGCAAAGCCATCCGTTCGGGCGACGAGCCGGTGACCAGCAACTTCTTCGGCCAGTCGTCCTTTGCCACCTACGCCCTCACCTACGAGCGCAATGTGGTGAAGGTGCCGGGCGGCGTGCCCCTGGAACTAGTCGGCCCGCTGGGCTGCGGCATCCAGACCGGGGCCGGCGGCATCATGCGCTCGCTGGCCTGCGAGGCCGGCTCCACCCTGCTGATCACCGGCGGCGGGGCCGTGGGCCTCAGCGCCGTGATGGGCGCCGCGATCCAGCAATGCGCCACCATCATCGTGGTCGAACCCCATGCCGTGCGCCGGCAACTGGCGCTGGAGCTGGGCGCCACCCATGTGATCGATCCGATTGCATCGCCGGACCTGGCCGTGGCCGTGCGCGCCATCGTCGAGATCGGCGTCGACTATGCCTTCGACACCACCGGCCGGCCCGATACCCTGCAGGCGATCATGGGCTGCCTCGGCCCCCATGGGACGCTGGGCATCGTCGGCGTGCCGCCGCCCGGCACCCCGGTCCCGGGCGACCTGACCAGCGTCATCACCTTCGGCCACATCATCAAGGGCATCATCGAGGGTGACAGCGATCCCGATGTTTTCATCCCCGAAATGATCGCGCATTATCTGGCGGGCCGCCTGCCCTTCGACAGGCTGATCCGCACCTATCCCCTGACCGAGATCAACAAGGCCATTGCCGACCAGCATCACGGCGACTGCGTCAAGGTCGTGCTGCTGACCGGCCAGACAGAAAACTGAAGGGAGAGAGCCGATGAATTTCGATGCCGACTACACCATGACGATCGATGGCCAGGGCGTTGCCGGGGCCAGCACGTTCCCCGTCATCAACCCCGCCAACGAGCAGGTCATCGCCCAGGCGCCGGACTGCTCGCGCGAACAGCTCGATCTGGCCGTCGCCGCCGCCCGCAAGGCCTTCCCGAAATGGCGCGCCACCCCGTTCGAGGAGCGCCGCGCCCTGCTCCAGGCCATGGCCGGGGCGATCTTCGCCAATCTCGACGGGCTGAAGCGCCTGCTCACCCTGGAGCAGGGCAAGCCCTTCGCCGACGCGGAATTCGAGGTTGGCGGCGCCGGCTTCTTCCTGCAGGGCACCGCCACCATGGACCTGCCGGTCACCGTGAACGAGGACAGCGCCGAGCGGCGCAGCGAAACCCGTCATGTTCCCATCGGCGTGGTCGGCGCGATCTCGCCCTGGAACTTCCCCGTCATCCTGGCGATCTTCAAGCTGGGCCCGGCCCTGTTCGCCGGCAACACGGTGGTGCTGAAGCCCTCGCCCTTCACGCCCCTGACCACGCTGAAACTGGGCGAGATCCTGCGCGACGTCCTCCCCCCCGGCGTGCTCAACGTCGTCACCGGCGGCGATGCCCTGGGGCCCTGGATGACCGAGCACAAGGGGATCGACAAAGTCTCCTTCACCGGCTCGACCCAGACCGGCCGCCGGGTGATGCAAAGCGCCTCGGCCTCGCTCAAGCGGGTGACCCTGGAGCTGGGCGGCAACGACGCCGCCATCGTGCTGCCGGACGTCGACGTGAACAAGGTGGCGCCGGAGCTGTTCTGGGCCGCCTTCCGCAACAACGGCCAGATCTGCATCGCCTCCAAGCGCACCTATGTCCACAAGGATGTCTACGAGCCCCTGTCCAAGGCGATCGTCGACTATGCCCGGACGATCAAGGTGGGCGACGGCTCCGAGCAGGGCACCCTGATCGGCCCGATCCAGAACAAGCAGCAGTACCAGCGGGTGAAGGACCTGATCGCCGACAGCAAGGCCCAGGGCCACAAGTTCCTGCTGGGCGGCGAGGATCATGACGGCCCGGGCTACTTCGTGCCCTTGACCATCCTGGACAATCCGCCTGAGGATGCGCGCATCGTCAACGAGGAGCAGTTCGGCCCGATCATGCCGCTCCTGAAAGTCGACTCGATCGAGGAAGCGATCGCCAAGGCCAATGCCAGCGAATACGGCCTGGGCGGCTCGGTCTGGTCGGCCGACACGCAAAAGGCGCTGGCGGTGGGCGAACAGCTTGAGACCGGCACGGTGTGGATCAACGAGACCCAGCACCTCAGCCCGACAGCGGCCTTTGCCGGTCACAAGCAGTCAGGCGTCGGCGTCGAGAACGGCGTGGAGGGGCTGCTCGAATACACCAACGCCCAGACGATCGTTGTCAAGAAAGCCACGGCCGCCTGACAGGTGGCACCTCCCTCTCCGCCGCTTGCGGGGGAGAGGGAAGGGGCCCATCGCGTCAGCGATGGGAAGGGTGAGGTGGCCGGCGGGACGGATCGAGTTCTATGCCGACCACCCTCCTCACCCAACCCTCTCCTCCCAGGAGGAGAGGGCTTTCTGGTTACATCCGCTCGATGATCGTGGCCGGGGCCATGCCGCCGGCCGCGCACAGGGTGGCCATGCCGGTGCTGAGATCCCGGCGTTCCAGCTCGTCGAGCAGGGTGCCGAGGATGATCGCGCCGGTCGCGCCGATCGGATGGCCCAGGGCCATGGCACCGCCGTTGACGTTCACGATCGCCGGATCCAGCCCCAGGTCGCGCATGAATTTCAGCGGGACGACCGCGAAAGCCTCGTTGATCTCGAACAGGTCGATGTCCTTGATGCTCATGCCGGCCAGGGCCAGCGCCTTCTGGGCCGCCGGCACCGGCGCGTTCAGCATCAGCTCCGGGCTGTTGCCCGCCGTCGCCACCGCGCGGATGCGGGCCCGCGGCTTCAGGCCGTGGGCCTTGGCATAGTCGGGCGAGGCCAGCACCAGGGCGCCGGCACCGTCGACCACGCCGGACGAATTGCCGGCATGGTGAATGTGCTCGATCCGGACATCGGCATAGGACCGCTCGACCAGCGCCTTGTAGCTGGTGCCTTCCTCGTCCAGCGGCCGGTCATAGACCGCGGCGAAGGCGGCCTTGAGCTGGGACAGGCCCTCCAGCGTGGTGCCGGGGCGCGGGAATTCCTCGTGGTCGAGGGCCAGGCGGCCGTCGTCGTGATAGACGGGGATCAGGCTCTTGCTGAAGTAGCCGTGTTTGATCGCCTGCTCGGCGCGGCGCTGGCTTTCCAGCGCCAGCTTGTCGGTGTCTTCGCGGCTGAAGCCCTCCAGCGTCGCGATCAGGTCGGCGCAGATGCCCTGGTGCGGCTGGGGATGGATCTCGCGCAGGTGGGCGTTGTCGCTGTCGATGAACGGCTTGCCGCCCAGGGTGGAGCCATGGGACATGGACTCGACGCCGCCGGCGACCACCAGATTCTGCATGCCCGACATGATGCCCATCGCGGCGAGGTTCACCGCGGTCAGGCCCGAACCACAAAAGCGATCCAGCGAAAAGCCCACCGCCGCATTGTCCCAGCCGGCATCGAGCGAGGCCATGCGGGCGATACAGGCGCCCTGCTTGCCGGCCTGGGTGCCGCAGCCGGCGATGACGTCGTCGATGTCGCGGCTGTCGAGATTGTTGCGCTCGCCCAGGGCTTTGAGCACCGTCGAGAGGATGCGCTGCGGGTGCACCTCCGACAGGGCCCCCTTGCCCACCTTGCCCACGCCGCGCGGCGTGCGAGCCGCATCGATGATCCAGGCCTCTTGCATCAATCTCTCCTGCCGTTTTCCCGAGGAAGGGTTCTTAGTGCCGTAATTTAAATACGTATTTAAATTATTGCCGACCGGCTTGCAAGGCACCTCTGCCCTGCATTGGTTGACGCAGGCGCCGGCTGCCCCTAGGAAAGGCACCGAGAAAAGGAGTAGACCCAAAATGTCGAGTGAGATCCGCGAGCTGGCCCTCAATGCCCGCGCCTGGCCCTTCGAGGAGGCGCGCAAGCTGCTGGCGCGGATCGAGAAACAGCCCAAAATCCTCGACAAGGGCTATGTCCTGTTCGAGACCGGCTATGGCCCCTCGGGCCTGCCGCATATCGGCACTTTCGGCGAGGTTTCGCGCACCACCATGGTGCGCCACGCCTTCACCTTGCTGTCCGACATCAAGACCCGGCTGTTTTCCTTCTCGGACGACATGGACGGCCTGCGCAAGGTGCCCGACAACATCCCCAACAAGGAGATGGTCCGCGCGCACCTGGGCAAGCCGCTGACCCAGGTGCCCGATCCGTTCGAGAAGTTCGAGAGTTTCGGCCACCACAACAACGCCATGCTGCGCTCGTTCCTCGACCGCTTCGGCTTCGAGTACGAGTTCCAGTCGGCGACCGACTGGTACAAGTCGGGCCGCTTCGATGCCGCCATCATCGAGGTGCTGCAGCACTACGACGCGATCATGGCGATCATGCTCCCCACCCTGGGCGAGGAGCGGCAGCAGAGCTATTCACCGATCCTGCCGATCAGCCCCAAGAGCGGCCGCGTCCTCCAGGTGCCGATCCTGGAGCGCAGGCTGGATGCCGGCACGGTGGTGTTCGAGGACGAGGACGGCACCCTGACCGAGGTGCCGGTGACCGGCGGCCATTGCAAGCTGCAATGGAAGGCCGACTGGGCCCTGCGCTGGCATGCCCTGGGCGTCGACTACGAGATGAACGGCAAGGACCTGATCCCCACCCGCAAGCTGTCGGGCGAGATCTGCCAGGTGCTGGGCAGCAACATGCCCGAGGGCTTCTCCTACGAGTTGTTCCTCGACGACAAGGGCCAGAAGATCAGCAAGTCCAAGGGCAACGGCCTGACCATCGAGGAATGGCTGACCTATGCCAGCCCCGAGAGCCTGTCGCTCTACATGTACCTGCAGCCGCGCACGGCCAAGCGCCTGTACTTCGACGTGATCCCGCGCCACGTCGACGAGTACCTGGACCACCTTGCCGCCTATCCGGGGCAGGAGCAGGCCAAGCAGCTTGAGAACCCGGTGTTCCACATCCATTCGGGCAAGCCGCCGGTGGGCCGCCTGCCCGTCACCTTCGGCCTGCTGCTGAATCTCGTCGGCGTCGCCAATTCGGAAGACAAAGCCGTGCTGTGGGGCTTCATCCAGCGCTATGCGCCGGGCGCCACGCCGGAAAACCAGCCGATCCTGGATCATTTGGTGGGTGGCGCGGTCGCCTATTTCCGCGACTTCGTGAAGCCGACGCGGGTCAACCGCCTGCCCAACGACGTCGAGCGGGCGGCCTTGAGTGAACTGGCCGACTACCTCGAAAGCAACCCCGCCGATCGCAGCGCCGAGGGCCTGCAGAACGAGGTCTTCGAGATCGGCAAGCGGCACCCCTTCCCGTCGCTGCGCGACTGGTTCAAGGGCTGCTACGAGGTGCTGTTCGGGGTCTCCCAGGGGCCGCGCATGGGCTCGTTCATCGCCCTGTTCGGGGTCGAGAATACGGCAAAGCTGATCCGCCAGGGCCTGGCCGGGGAACTGGTCAGCGCGCCGGCGGCGGCGTGAGCACGATATACAAAATCCTGGATGCGGCGGCCTGGGAGACATTCCAGGCCGCCGGTTCCTTTGCCGGCGCGCCGGTCGATCTGGCCGACGGCTATATTCATTTTTCGGCCGGCCATCAGGTGGCGGGGACGCTGGAGAAGCACTTCGCCGGGCGCGTCGATCTATGGCTGGTCGCGATCCATCCCGGCCTGCTAGGCGATGCATTGAAGTGGGAAGTATCGCGCGGCGGCGACTTGTTTCCCCACCTCTATGCCGCGCTGCCCCTGTCGGCCGTGATCACGGCGGCACCGTTGGTCCTGGGTGCTGATGGCCGCCATATCGCCTCATGGCCATTGCCCGGCGAGGACCGAAACGGTGCCTCGGCCTGATCGGCCAGGGCGGCGCTGACACGCCGCGCCACCCGCAGCAGCAATTCGCCGACCCGCGCCGTATCGGCATCGTCGGCCGGCGCCGCGATCGCCGCCACCACCTGCTCGGCCGGGCCGAAGACGGGGGCGGCGACCCGCAAGGCCCCCAGCGCACCGGCCCCGGCATGGACGGTGAAGCCGACCCGGCGCTGGACCCGCAGGGCATGGCGGAAAGCGCTCCAGTTCTCGCCCAGGCCGGCCTTGGCAATGGCGTGGCCGGCAACGTCATGGAAGCGGCGCAGCCGCCGCAGGCTGTCATGGGCCAGCAACATGCGCGCCGCGGCGCAGTCGAGCAGCCCGGTCGACAGGCCGCGCAGAAGGTCGGGCGGTATTGCGGTACCCGGCAGGGTCTCGACATGGGTGACCACGACCCGGTCGCGGAACGGCTCGACCACCGCGACGACGCCCACCTGGCGGGCCAGTTCGGTCAGGTGCGGCCGGGCCGCCGCCAGCAGCGGGTCGTGCTGGCGGATCAGGCGGTCGAGGCCGATCACCGCCGGCCCCAGCGTATAGGCGCCGTCGGGGCCGGAGGCGACCAGCCCGGCCGCGGCCAGGCTCTTGAAATAGCGATAGATGGTCGAACGGGAATAGCCGGTCCTGGCGATTGCCTGTTCGACCGTCCAGTGCGGCCGGTCGCTGGCGAACAGGTCCAGAAGGCGCAACATCCGATCGAGACTGCTCATCCCACGCTCCCGCAAAGGCGGCGAGGCGCGGGCGAGCGCCTCATCCTTCCTGTGATACGTGGTTGCGCAGCAATCCGATCTGTTCGATCTCAACTTCCACGCTGTCGCCCGGAATCAGCCAGGGTGGCAGGGTGCGTCCGGCGGCGACGCCGGCCGGCGTGCCGGTCGCAATGACATCGCCCGGCCGCAGGGTGGTGAAGGACGACAGATAGGCGATCAGGGCCGGGATCTTGAAGATCATGTCGGCGGTGCGGCCACGTTGCCGTTCCACCCCGCCGACCCGGGTCACCAGGGTCAAGGCATGGGGATCGGCGACCTCGTCGGCGGTGACCAGCCAGGGGCCGAAGCCGCCGGTGCCGGGGAAGTTCTTGCCCGGGATGAACTGGCTGGTGTGGCGCTGGAAATCGCGCACCGAGGCATCCTGGAAACAGGCATAGCCCGCGACATGCGCCATGGCATCGGCGGCCCGGACATGCCGGGCCGTGCGGCCGATGACCACGGCGAGTTCGCCTTCGTAATCGAAATCCTTGGAATTGCCGGGGCGCACCAGGGCCCCACCATGGCCGACCAGGGTGTCGGCAAAACGGGTGAAGACGGTGGGATAGGGCGGCGGCGCGCGGCCCATTTCGGCCGCATGGTCGGCATAGTTCACGCCGATGCACAGGATCTTGTCAGGCACCGGCACCGGGGGCAGCAAGGTCACCTCGTCCAGGGCGAGATCGGCGCTGGTCCGGGCGACCTCGGCCGCCGCCAGCCCCAGGGCATGGGCGAGGCAATCCTTGATCGTCGCGCCATCGGGCCCCAGTCGCGCCGAAAGATCGACGATGCCGCCATCCTTGACCGCGCCATATCCCTGGCGTTGCCCCTGGACGAAACTGACCAATTTCATGCGAGAATCCTTAGAACAGCCCTCAGCCCCTCATGCAGCAAAGCCCATGACGCTGCCCATCGTCCACCACGCAGGTTTCGCCCCTGCCCTGCCCCAGGGGCATCGCTTCCCCATGGCCAAGTTCGCCGCCCTGTTCGCGGAACTGGAGCGGCTGGGCCTGACACCGCCCGGCGCCGTGCACACCCCAGACCTGATAACCCACGAAAACCTGCTGCGGGTCCACGCGCAGGATTACGTCGATGCCGTTATCGCCCGGGCGGTGCCGGCGGCGGTGGAGCGGCGCATCGGCCTGCCCATCGATGACGGCGTCGTCCGGCGCGCCCTGCTGGCCAGCGGCGCCACCCTGCTGACCGCCAGGCTGGCGCTGGCCCACGGCCTCGCCTGCAACACCGCCGGCGGCAGCCATCATGCCCGGCCGGACGGTGGTGCCGGTTTCTGTGTCTTCAACGATGTCGCCGTCGCCATTCGCACGCTGCAGGCCGAAGGGCGGATCGCCCGTGCCCTGGTGGTCGACCTCGACGTTCACCAGGGCGACGGCACGGCCCTGATCTTCCAGGACGATCCCTCGGTCTTCACCCTCTCGATCCACTGCGGCGCCAATTTTCCGGTGCGCAAGGAGCGCAGCGACCTCGACATCGACTTGGCGCCGGGCACCGGCGACGGCCCCTATCTCGCGGCCGTCGGCCATGGCCTGGCGGCGGCGCTGGCAGCGGGGCCTTACGACCTCGTGTTCTACAATGCCGGGGTCGATATCCACGAGGACGACCGCCTGGGCCATCTGGCGGTCAGCGATGCCGGTATCGCCGCCCGCGACCGGATGGTGATCGAGGCGATCCGCGGCCGGGGCCTGGCGCTGGCCGGCGTCATCGGCGGCGGCTATACGACCGACGTGGAAGCCCTGGCCCGGCGCCACGCCATCCTGCACCGCACCGCCGCCCGTGAGACGCGCCGCATTGCAGCGAAAGATAATCGGCAAGCGGCCGTCACTGATTGATCGCGCTCAAGGCGGCACAGGTGTAAATGTAATTCCTCTCTGCGGAACTTTAGTGGCGCTCGGGCTTTTTCCGACAAGAACGACGCACCAGATCGTTCGCGACAAAGGAGACAGCAATGCAGGCCAGGCCTTTGATCGCAGTCGTCGGCGCCGGTATTGCCGGCCAGACGGCGGCGGCGGTCCTCTCGGGCGCCGGTGCGCTCGTGACCGTCTATGACAAAGGCCGCGGCGCGGGCGGACGATTGGCGACCCGCCGCGACAGCGGCCTGCAATGGGACCACGGCGCACAATATTTCACCGCGCGCGACCCGGCCCTGAAGGCCTTGCTGGCCAGTCTGACCGCCAAGGGGCTGGTCGCCCCGTGGCGCGGCAACATCGGCACCCTGGGGCCGGCCGGCTTCGTGCCCGGCAGCGGCGCCGAGACCCGCTTCGTCGGTACCCCGCGGATGAGCGCCCTGGTCCGCGCACTGGGCAGCGGCGCCACGGTCTACAATATCGAAATCCGTGACATTGCCACCCGCGGCTCGATGCTGACCCTGACCGATCGCCATGGCGAGCACTTTGGCCCCTACGACGCGGTGGTGGTTGCGACCCCCGCGCCGCAGGCCGTCCCCCTCCTGGCCCTGGTGCCTCCCCTGGCCTCGCGCGCCGCCGGGGTCGACACGGTGCCTTGCTGGGCCTTGATGCTGGCCTTCGATCGGCCTTTGGGGCTGCCGTTCGATGGCGCCTTCGTCGACCCTGCCCTGGCCCAGGGCATGATCGGCTGGATCGCCTGCGACAGCGGCAAGCCGGGCCGCCCGGCCATCGCGGGCGAAACCTGGGTCGTGCATGCGTCGCCGGAATGGAGCGAGGCCCATGTCGAGGCACCGCCCGACGTAGTGGCGCCGCTGCTGCTGGCAGGCTTCGCCGCGGTGACCGGCAGCAGCGCCACCCCGCACACCACCCTCACGCACTGCTGGCGCTACGCCATGACCACCAGGCCCGCCGGCCTCAATCACCTGCTCGATTCGTCGCGGCCGATCGGCGCCTGTGGCGACTGGTGCCTGGGCGCCCGCATCGAAGGCGCCTTTCTGTCGGGCAACAGCCTGGGCGCCGCCCTGGTCGAACGCCTGGGCCTGGCGCCCGCTCACGCCTCCAGTTCGGCGTCCCAGTAGAGAAAGTCGTTCCAGGAATGATGCAGGTAGTTGGGCGGGAACGAGCGCCCGTTCTGCTGCAACTGATTGACCGACGGCACGAAGGGCTTCTGGCGCAGGTGCATGCCGGTTTCCCGCAGCAGGCGCCCGCCCTTGTGCAGGTTGCAGGGCGAACAGGCGGTGGTGACGTTTTCCCAGGTCGTGCGCCCGCCCTTGGAGCGCGGCAGGACATGGTCGAAGGTCAGGTCGTCGCCATCACCGCAATACTGGCAGGCGAAGCGGTCCCGCAGGAAGACGTTGAACCGGGTGAAGGCGGGATACTTGGCGGGTTGCACATAGGTCTTGAGGCAGACCACCGAGGGCAGCTTCATCTCGTAGGTCGGGCTGTGAACCGTGCGCTCGTATTCCGAGAGGATGTTCACCCGCCCGAGGAAGACCGCCTTGATGGCATCCTGCCAGGACCACAGGCTCAAGGGGAAGTAGCTCAAAGGCCGGTAGTCCGCGTTCAGCACGAGCGCGGGACATGCCTCTACCGGATGGGACATCGCGTTCATCGAAGGCCTCGCCTACCGCACCTGCCGCGTTACCAGTACCGCACAAACTATAGGCAATTGTGACAAGCATTGCGGTCTGGTGCCAGCAAAATACTACATGCGGTATGACGCGGTTATGACGCCCCCGTATTTCCCTTGCTTTTTAGATCAGCGATCGAGCAGCACGCGGCACAGGAATTCGCCGCCCAGGGCCAGCCCCTCGGGTCCGATGCCGTGCGGAAGCCCCTTCTCGACATGCCATTGCACACCGATCTCGGCGGCCTTGAGTGCGGCCACGGCACGATGCAGGGCGGCGACCGGCACCACGGTGTCGCTGTCGCCATGGATCAGCAGCACCGGCGGGCGGGCGGTCAATTCGGCCTCCAGGATCGGGCCGACCCCGGCCAGCGCGCCCGAATAGCCAAGGATCCCGGCCGCGGCCCGGGGCCGGCGCAGGCCGACGTGAAGGGCCATCATGCAGCCCTGGCTGAAGCCGACCAGGGCCAGGTTCTCGTCGGTCAGGCCCGCCTTGGCCAATTCGTCGTCGAGAAAGGCATCCAGCACCGGCGCTGCCCGGCGGGCACCGGCCAGGCGTTCCTCCTCGCTGAAATTGGTCAGCGAGAACCACTGGCGGCCGAAGCCGGCCATGGTGCAGGGCTCGGGGGCGTCGGGGGCGACGAACAGGGCATCGGGCAGCATGCGCTGGAGGTGCGGGGCAAGGCCGATCAGATCCTCACCGTCCGCCCCAAAGCCATGGCACAGCACGATGAGTTGCCGGGCCGGGCGCCCGCCGCTGGGGCCAGGCGCGGTCCGTCGATCTTGATCATGGGGAGATACTCCTAACGCGCGTCGCGGGTGCCATAATCATGCTTTCGAATCGCCGCGGGAAAAACCCGTAATGCTCCCGCCTTTGATCGTGACGCGCTTCGCCCCCAGCCCGACGGGGGACTTCACCTGGGCCACGCCTATGCCGCCTGGATCGCGCACGACGCGGCACGCGCCGCCGGCGGCCGCTTCCTGCTGCGGCTCGAGGATATCGACCAGACCCGCTGCCGGCCGGCCTTCGAGGCCGCGATCATCGACGACCTGACCTGGCTGGGCCTCCGCTGGGACGGCCCGATTCGCCGGCAGTCCGAGCATTTCGCCGACTATCGCGCCGCCCTCGACCGGCTTGCGGCCCGGGGGGTGATCTACCCTTGCTTCTGCACCCGCACCGAGATTGCCGCGGAAGTGGCCGCCAGTCCCAGCGCGCCGCAAGGCCCGGCGGGCGCGCTCTACCCGGCACCTGCCGGCACCTCTCCCCCGCCCGCCGGGCCGAGCGCCTGGCCGAGGGCAAGGACCACGCCCTGCGGCTGGACGTCGCCCGGGCCCAGGCGCTGGCAGGCCATGAGCTGACCTGGATCGACCAGAAGGCAGGGGTCCAGGCCGCCCGGCCCCAGGACCTGGGCGACGTCGTCCTGGCCCGCAAGGAAACCCCGACCAGCTATCACCTGGCGGCGACGGTCGACGACGCCCTGCAGGGCGTCACTCTGGTCACCCGGGCGGTCGACCTGTTCCCGGCCACCCACATCCACCGCCTGCTCCAAGCCTTGCTCGACCTGCCCACCCCCGACTATCGCCACCACGGCCTGGTGGTGGGCGACGACGGTGCCCGCCTGGCCAAGCGCGACCGCGCCCTGACCCTGGCCGCCATGCGCGAAGCCGGCGCCACGCCGGCGCAGTTGCGCAAAAGGCTGGGCTTGCATGAAGCGCCAATTGAACTAGACTAACAGGACTTAGTTTAGCGAGAACGCAATGCGGACGGTCAACATCCACGAGGCGAAAACCCATCTTTCGCGCCTGATCGAACAGGCGGCGAGGGGCGAGTCATTTGTCATCGCCAAAGCGGGCAAACCCATGGTGAAGGTCATGGCGATCGACGCGCCGGAGGCCCGCGCGATGAAACGGGTGGGCTTCCTGGCCGGCGAGATTGCCGTTCCCGACGATTTCGACCAGATGGGTCGCGATGAAATCGAGCAATTGTTCGACGGTCAGGCATGAAACTGCTGTTCGACACCCAGTTGCTGCTATGGGCGGCCGGGCAGCCGGACAAGCTTTCCGATGCGGCCCGAGAACTGATCGAAGCCCCCCAGACCGAACCCATGTTCAGTGCCGCCAGCCTGTGGGAGATCGTCATCAAGCATGGTTTGGGGCGGTCGGATTTCCGGGTCGAGCCACATCAATTCCGTCGCGGCCTGCTCGACAACGGCTACCTCGAACTTGCCGTGGACGGTCGGCACGCCTTGGCGTTGATGGATCTGCCGCCCCTGCACAAGGACCCGTTCGATCGCATCCTGCTCGCCCAGGCGATTGCCGAAGGGATCCCTCTCGTCACAGCCGACGCGGTGCTGGCGGCCTATCCGGGGCCGGTGCAGCGGGTCTGACACAGCCTCTCGACGGCGCCGGCCGCCTCCCCTACCTTGCCGGGCATAAGAGGAGAGGATGCGTCGATGAAACGCCAGAAGATGGTCGAGTACGGTGCCCCGCTGTGCGAAGTGGTCGAACCCGACCCGGTGCCCCAGGGTAGCGAGGTTCTGGTGCGCGTCACGCGCTGCGGCGTCTGTCATTCCGATGTGCATATTCACGAGGGCTTCTTCGATTTAGGCGGCGGCAATCGCGCCGACATCCGCGCCAACCGCAAGCTGCCCTTCACCCTGGGCCATGAGATCGTCGGCACCGTCGTCGCCACCGGCCCGGCGGCCGAGGGGGTGGCGGTCGGCGATGCCCGCGTGGTCTATCCCTGGATCGGCTGCGGCGCCTGCCCGACCTGCGCCCGGGGCTGGAACACCTGTGCCCCAAGAGCCGGCACCTGGGCGTCAACGTCGAAGGCGGCTTTGGCGATACGGTGCTGGTGCCGCACCCGCGCTATGTGCTGGATTACGCCGGGATCGACGAGAATCGCGCCGGGCCGCTGGCCTGCTCGGGCCTGACCGCGTTTTCCGCGCTGCACAAGATTCCGCCAGCCGGCGCGGGCGATCCCCTGCTGATCATCGGCGCCGGCGGCGTCGGGCTGATGGCGATCCAGATGGCCAAGGCGCTCTACCCGCAAGCACCGCTGATCGTGGCCGAGATCGATCCGGTGAAAGCCGAGGCGGCCCTGGCCGCCGGCGCCGCCGCCGTCCTCGATCCGCGCGAGAAAGAGAGCCTGACCCGCCTGCAGCGCGAATTCGGCGGCGTCCACGCGGCCTTCGATTTCGTCGGCGCCGAGTCCACCTTGCAGCTTGCCGTCAAGGCCCTGCGCCGGGGCGGCAGCGCGGTGGTGGTCGGCCTGTTCGGCGGCGCCTTCACTCTGCCCATCCCGATGTTCCCGTGGAACGGCATCGCCGTGATGGGATCCTATGTCGGCAGCCTGGCCGAGCTTACCCAACTGCTGGCCTTGGTTCAGTCGGGCAAGGTCGCCGCCATTCCGGTCACCCTGCGGCCCATGGCGCAGGCCAGCGACGCCTTGGCCGACCTCAAGGCCGGCAAGGTGGTCGGCCGGACAGTGCTGACGGTGTGACGTGGCTCACTGATCGGCCATCGTGATAGCGCTACTGCTGAAACCGACCTTGTCGGCGAGGCACACACGGTTAACATGTGCCGCGGAGCCGATGATCGAGTCGGCATCCCAAACAGGAGGGGAATTCCCATGCGTCGTCTTGTTCTCGCTGGAGTCGCCATCGTGGGCCTCGCAGCCCTTTCGGCTTGCGGCAACAGCACCTGTGACGATTTGAAGGCCCAGGCCACCAAATTGGCCGAGGACGCCCAGAAGCTGACCGCCGATACCACCGCGGCCGGCACCGATGCGACAAAGCTCGCCGAAATCCAGAAGCGTGCCCAGGAGCTGGCCACCAAGGGCACGGATCTCAGCGCCAAGATCGTCGCCGAGAAGTGCAGCTGAGCCACTTCAACGCCAATTCGTGAACAAGGCCCACCTCGCGGTGGGCCTTGTTTCGTTCAGGCAGCCACGGGCAGCGGCTGCCGGCTTCTGATCATCAGGGAAATGACCGCCGCCGCCAGGCCCGTCAGCCCGGCCAGGACGAAGGCCTCGAGATAGTTGCCCTGGATGGTGCGCATATAGCCGGCGAAGAACGCCGCGCTGGCCGCCCCCAGTTGATGACCGGCCACCACCCAGCCGAACACCACCGGGGCATCCACTTCGCCAAAGGCCTCCGTCGTCAGCCGCAGGGTCGGCGGCACCGTGGCGATCCAGTCCAGGCCATAGAACACCGCGAAGATCGACAGGCTGTAGAACGAGAAATCCGAGAACGGCAGGTAGATCAGCGACAGGCCGCGCAGGCCGTAATAGACGAACAGCAGCTTGCGCGGGTCGTAGCGGTCGGTCAGCCAGCCCGACAGGGTGGTGCCGACCAGATCGAAAATCCCCATCACCGCCAGCAGGCCCGCCGCCTGGACCTCCGGGATGCCCTGGTCGCCGCACAGGGCGATCAGGTGCGTGCCGATCAGGCCGTTGGTGGTGAAGCCGCAGATGAAGAAGGTCGCGAACAGGTACCAGAACACCCGCCGCTTCATGGCCCGGCGCAGCACGCCGAAGGTGCGCGACAGCAGGCTGCCGGCGGCCGGCGGCACCGCGGCTTCGTCGGCCTCGGCGCCATAGGGGCGAACGCCGATGTCACGCGGCCGTTCCGGGACCAGGAACCAGGCCAGCGGGATCAGGACCGCCGAAGCGATCGCCACCGCCAGGACCACCGGTTCCCAGCCGCCGGCCTGGGCCAGGGCGGCCAGGGCCGGCAGGAAGATCAAGGTGCCGGTCGCCGTGCTGGCGGTCAGCAGGCCCATCATCAGCCCGCGATTCTTGACAAACCAGCGGTTGACGATGGTCGCCCCCAGGACAATGGCGACACAGCCCGAGCCCAGCCCCGAGAGCACGCCCCAGGTCAGGACCAGGTGCCAGGGCTCGGTCATCAGCAGGCTGGAGGCGGTCGATGCCGACATCAGCGCCAGGGCGCAGACCAGGGTCCGGCGCACGCCGAAGCTGGCCATCAGGGCCGCGGCGAAGGGCCCGACGAAACCGTAGATGAAGATGCCGATGGCCGCCGAAAGCGAGATCGTGTCCCGGCTCCAGCCGAACGCCTGTTCCAGGGGCAGGATCAGCACACCGGGCGCGGAACGCAGGCCCGCCGCCGCCAGGAGGCAGAGGAAGATCACCCCGATCACGACAAAAGCGTAGTTCTGGCCAAACGGCCGCCGACGGATTATATTCATGTGACTGACCGGTACGTAGCAGACGGTCACGATCTATACGTACCGGTCAGTCACATCGTCAAGCGGTTTGGTGAGCAGGGCAGCATGGTAAAATCGTCAATGCCGGTACCGGCCGTACCGCCCCAGCGGGCGGCGGACCGGATTCGCGCCATGGCGCGCGAGCTGTTCTATCGCCAGGGCATCCGCGCCGTCGGCGTCGACGAGATCGTCAATCGCGCCGGTGTCACCAAGCCCAGCCTGTATCGCAGCTTCGCCTCCAAGGACGAGTTGGCGGCCGCCTATCTCCAGGACTACGACCGCGAATTCTGGGAGCGTTTCGACGATGCCGTCGCCGCCCGGCCGGGCGACCCGCGGGCGCAGCTTGCGCTTTTTTTCGAAGGTGTGGGGACGCGGGCCGCCTGCCCGGCCTATCGCGGCTGCGGCCTGACCAATGCCGCCGTCGAATATCCCGAACCCGATCACCCCGCCCGCCTGGTGGCCGAGGCCAACAAGCGCGAATTGCGCCGGCGCCTGCGGGAAATGGCGGCGCAGATAGGCGCGCCGTCGCCCGATACCTTGGGCGACGGCCTCCACCTGCTGCTCGAAGGCGCCTATGTCACCGGACAGTTGTTCGGCGACGGCGACGGGCCGGCCGGCGCCCTGGCGGAAGCCGCTGACCGCCTGATCGAGGCCAGCCTTACGCCGCGCGCACCAGGCCGATAACCGACCCCTTGAGGTAGAAGGTTTCCGGTCGTTCGATGAACTGACCGGTGCGACTGCCATCGGTTCCCGGGTACGGGTGATAGGGCTCCATCGCCGTGACCGTGCGCTTGGACGCGTCCTGGTCGAAGATCACGTTCATGTGCGTGCCGCCCAGCAGGGGGTAGGTGAAGACGATGATCACTGGCCGGTCGCCCAGCAGCAGGGGCGAGTTGGCGAACATCGAGGTCGGCGAATAGGCCGACTTCATCATGAAGCGCGCCTCCTTCGCCATGCTGTTCATGAAGGTGTTGTGCGGCATGCCGCCGTCGTCGTCGCAGTATTTGGTGTACTGGACGATCAGGTCCGTCTGGGTCAATTGCGGCCGCCCGCCCCCCAGCGCCTTCAACCACCAGGACGTGCTGGCGGCCCAGCACGCCATGTTGTCGAACTGACCGACAGGCTTGGTGTCTTTCCAATTGGCCACGATTTCCCCCCGAACGCATTGCGCCGACGATCAGGACACCACGAAACGCGGCAGGGGAAAATGACCGTCGTCACAAGTAGCCCTCTCCGCCTCCCAGGAGGAGAGGGCTTGCGGTGTGCGTCAGGCGGCGATCGGCAGGGTGTCGATCAGGTCGACGATGTCGGCCATGATGTCGGTCATCTGGTAGTCCTTGGGGGTATAGACGCGGGCGACGCCCGAGGCCTTCAGCTTGGCCTCGTCTTCCGGCGGGATGATGCCGCCGACCACGACCGGCACGTCGACCAGGCCCACCTCGCGCATCTTCTCCATGACGTCGGCCACCAGGGCGACATGGCTGCCCGAGAGGATCGACAGGCCGATGACATGCACGCCTTCTTCCAGGGCGGCATTGACGATCTGCGCCGGGGTCGAGCGGATGCCCTCGTAGACCACTTCCATGCCGGCATCGCGGGCGCGCACGGCTATCTGCTCGGCACCGTTGGAATGGCCGTCCAGGCCGGGCTTGCCGACCAGGAATTTCAGCCGCCGGCCCAGCTTGGCCGAGACCGCGTCGACCTTGAGGCGCACGGCATCGAGATCGCCCGCCGGCGCCGAGGCCGCCCGGGCGACACCCGTGGGCGCACGATATTCGCCGAAGACCTCGCGCAAGGTGGCCCCCCACTCGCCGGTGGTGACGCCCGCATGGGCGGCGGCGATGGAGGGTTCCATGATGTTGCGGCCTTCGACCGCGGCCCGGCGCAGCTCGGCCAGGGCAGCCTTCACCTTGGCGTCGTCGCGGCTGGCGCGCCAGGCCTTCAGGCTTTCGATCTGGTCATGCTCGGCCTTGTCGTCGACCACCAGGATCGAGCCGGCGTCGCCGCCCGAGAGCGGGCTGGGCGCCGTCTCGATGAACTTGTTCACGCCGACCACGGTCATCTCGCCCGATTCGATGGCGGCGAAACGCTTGGCGTTGCTCTCGACCAGGCGCTGCTTCATGTAGGAGGCTTCGACCGCCGGGATGGCGCCGCCCATGGCCTCGATCCGGGCCAGTTCCTCGCTCGCCTGCGCCTTGAGTTCGGCGACCTTGCGGCCGATCTCGGTCGAGCCGTTGAAGATGTCGCCGAATTCCAGGAGGTCGGTTTCGAAGGCCAGGATCTGCTGGCAGCGCAGCGACCACTGCTGGTCCCACGGGCGCGGCAGGCCCAGCGCCTCGTTCCAGGCCGGCAACTGCACCGAGCGGGCACGGGCATCCTTGGACAGGGTAACCGCCAGCATCTCCAGGAGGATGCGGTAGACGTTGTTCTCCGGCTGCTGCTCGGTCAAGCCAAGGCTGTTCACCTGCACGCCGTAGCGGAAGCGGCGGAAGCGCTCGTCGGTGACGCCGTAGCGATCGAGCGTGATCTCGTCCCACAGTTCGGTGAAGGCGCGCATCTTGCACACTTCCGTGAGGAAGCGGATGCCGGCATTGACGAAGAACGAGATGCGTCCCACCACCTTGGGGAAGTCGGCGGCGGGCACCTGGCCTGCCTGTTTCACCGCGTCGAGCACCGAGGTCGCGGTGGCCAGGGCATAGGCCAGTTCCTGCACCGGCGTGGCACCCGCTTCCTGCAAATGATAGGAGCAGACGTTCATCGGGTTCCACTTGGGCACTTCCTTGTAGGTGAAGGAAATGACGTCGGCGATCAGGCGCATCGAGGGCTGGGGCGGGAAGATGTAGGTCCCGCGCGACAGATATTCCTTGATGATGTCGTTCTGGGTCGTGCCTTGCAGGTCCGAGCGCTTGACCCCCTGCTCCTCGGCCGCGGCGATATAGAGCGCCAGCAGCCAGGCCGCCGTCGCATTGATCGTCATCGAGGTGTTCATGCGGCCCAGCGGGATGCTGTCGAACAGGGTGCGCATGTCGCCCAGGTGGCTGATCGGCACGCCGACCTTGCCCACCTCGCCCCGCGCCAGCACATGGTCGGCGTCATAGCCGGTCTGGGTCGGCAGGTCGAAGGCTACTGACAGTCCTGTTTGTCCGCGCGCCAGGTTTGTGCGATAAAGAGCATTGGACGCGGCAGCCGACGAATGTCCTGAATAGGTGCGGATCAGCCAGGGCTCGTCCCGCGACACTTTGGCCGCCCCGGTTTCGGCTGCTTCACGCTTCATGTCACCCATCGCTGAAATCCCCAGTCTCGCAACTTTGTGGCTCGAAAAGCGCCGTTTCCAAGGTGGACGTTGCTCTTTCGACCCATGTTCAATGCCATATTATTCAATTAGCATGTTGTGCGACGCAAAATAAACTTGCAACTGATCAACGCCCGATCCAAAACTCCGCCCCTATCCGGAGTCTCGGCAGAAGGCAGAAAAACCGAGAGCACAACCGGCAAGCGGGAAGAAAAATCAGCCCGACGACACAACCCGACGGAGCGTGAGGAATTTTAGCGATGGCGGTGAGCACGACGAGCCAGGTCCAGACGACCGCGGACACCCGGCCGATCAAGGATCTGTACGAAGTAGGCGAGATTCCGCCGCTGGGTCATGTCCCCGCGAGCATGTACGCCTGGGTCATCCGGCGCGACCGCCAGGGCCCGCCCGAACAGGCGATGCAGCTTGAAGTGATGCCCACGCCCGAAATCGGCGAAGACGAAGTGCTGCTGTTCGTGATGGCCGCCGGCGTCAATTACAACGGCGTCTGGGCCGGCCTCGGCATCCCCGTGTCGACCTTCGACGTACACAAGAAGAACTACCACATCACCGGCTCCGACGCCTCGGGCATCGTCTGGAAGGTCGGCGCCAAGGTGAAGCGCTGGAAGGTCGGCGACGAGGTCGTGGTTCACTGCAACCAGGATGACGGCGACGACGAGGAATGCAATGGCGGCGACCCGATGTTCTCGCCCAGCCAGCGCATCTACGGCTACGAGACGGCCGACGGCTCCTTCGCCCAGTTCACCGTGATCCAGGCGCGCCAGTTGATGGCCCGCCCGCGCCACCTGACCTGGGAAGAAAGCGCCTGCTACACGCTGACGCTGGCCACCGCCTACCGCATGCTGTTCGGCCATCGCCCGCACATCCTGCGCCCGGGCCACAACGTCCTGGTCTGGGGCGCCTCGGGCGGCCTGGGCTCGATGGCGATCCAGCTCATCTCGATCTCGGGCGCCAATCCGATCGGCATCATTTCCGACGAGTCCAAGCGCGAGTTCGTGATGTCGCTGGGCGCCAAGGGCGTGATCAACCGCAACGACTTCAAGTGTTGGGGGCAGTTGCCCAAGGTCAATTCGCCCGAATATGACGCCTTCATGAAAGAGGCGCGCAAGTTCGGCAAGGCGATCTGGGACATCACCGGCAAGGGCAACGACGTCGACTTCGTCTTCGAGCATCCCGGCGAAGCAACCTTCCCCGTCTCCACCTTCGTGGTGAAGCGCGGCGGCATGGTGGTGTTCTGCGCCGGCACGTCGGGCTTCAACATCACCTTCGACGCGCGCTTCGTGTGGATGCGCCAGAAGCGCATCCAGGGCAGCCACTTCGCCAACCTGATGCAGGCGAGCCAGGCCAACCAGCTCGTCATCGAACGGCGCCTCGACCCGTGCATGTCGGAAGTGTTCTCGTGGGCCGATATTCCCCGTGCGCACACCAAGATGTGGAAGAACCAGCACAAGCCCGGCAACATGGCGGTTCTCGTGTCCGCCAAGTACCCCGGCCTGCGCACGATCGAAGACGCGATCGAGGCCGGCCAGTCGGCCTGACCCGATCCGCTGATACAAGTCTAGGAGCGAGAAGATGAGTTTGGCCGCCACTGCTGCAACCCCTGCCGACATCGTCATCACCGACCTGTTGGGCAAAGGGGCCCAAGCGGTGGAGGCGGCCGATCGTCTTCTCGCCCATGCCAAAAGCGCCGTGCTCGACAAGGTCGCGGTGAACGGCAAGGTCTCTGCCGCCAAGCTCGAAGCCGAACAGTTCGCGGCCCACGGCCTGGCCTGGCTCGCCACCTATGTGGAAAGCCTGCGCCAGCTCCTGCACTGGGCGGAGACGCTGAAGGTCGACGGCAAGCTCAGCCGGCTCGAGACCCTGATCCTCCAGGCGGGCTTTGGCGAATACTGCGCCCAGATCGAGGGCGGCATTCCCATGAGCCAGGGCGAAGTGGTTCGCCCCGCCGACTACGGCCTGACCGACGAGCAGGTCGGCGTCTACCTGGCCGACGCGGGCGTTGCCGCCTTCATCCATGCCGGCAATACCGCGGCCGTGCGGGCCGAAATCGCCGATGGCATCAAGGACGGCCTGGCCTCGGGCTTCGGCGACTTGGGGCTGGACGAGACCATGGCGATGGTGCGCGACAGCTTCCGCCGCTTCGCCGAGGACAAGGTCATCCCCTTCGCCCACGAATGGCACCTGAAGGACGAGTTCATCCCCCTGTCGGTGATCTCGGAACTAGCCGAGCTGGGCGTCTTCGGCCTGACCCTGCCCGAGGAATTCGGCGGCCACGGCCTGGGCAAGACCGCCATGTGCGTGGTGACCGAGGAGCTCTCGCGCGGTTACATCGGCGTCGGGTCCCTGGGCACCCGCGCGGAGATCTTTTGCGAGCTCGTCATGGCCGGCGGCACCCAGGACCAGAAGGAAAAGTGGCTGCCCCTGATCGCCAGCGGCGAATTGCTGCCGACCGCGGTCTTCACCGAACCCAACACCGGTTCCGACCTCGGCTCGCTGCGCACCCGCGCGGTGAAGGACGGCGACGTCTACAAGGTGACCGGCAACAAGACCTGGATCACCCACGCGGCCCGCGCCGACGTCATGACCCTGCTGGCCCGCACCGACACGACCGAGCCGGGTTACAAGGGCCTGTCGATGTTCCTGGCCGAGAAGCAGCGCGGCGACGACGCCAGGCCCTTCCCGACACCGGGCATGACCGGCGGCGAGATCAAGGTGCTGGGCTACCGCGGCATGAAGGAATACGAGATCGGCTTCGACGGTTTCGAGGTGAAGGCGCAAAACCTGCTGGGCCAGCAGGAAGGCCAGGGCTTCAAGCAGTTGATGACCACCTTCGAATCCGCCCGCATCCAGACCGCGGCACGTGCCGTCGGCGTCGCCCAGGCGGCGCTGGAACTGGGCCTGCGCTATGCCCTCGACCGGGTGCAGTTCGGCAAGCCGATCTATGCCTTCCCGCGCGTCTTCGGCAAGCTGGCCTGGGCCGCGGTCGAAATCATGATCGCCCGCCAGATCACCTTCTTTGCCGCGCGCGAGAAGGATGCCGAGCGGCGCTGCGACCTGGAAGCCGGCATGGCCAAGCTCTTGGCGGCCCGCGTCGCCTGGGCGACCGCCGACAACGCCCTGCAGATCCATGGCGGCAATGGTTACGCCGAGGAATACCCGATCAGCCGCGTGCTGTGCGATGCCCGCATCCTGAACGTCTTCGAGGGTGCCGCCGAAATCCAGGCCAACGTCATCGCCCGCCGCCTGCTGGAAGGCGGCAACTGACCAAATCTCCCTCTCCGACGCCACACGACGGAGTGGGAAATTCTACATCGTCATCCCGGCGCAGGCCGGGATCCATTCTGGGGCAACGCGCGACGTCGCAATGGATCCCGGCCTGCGCCGGGATGACGGATGTGGGGCCTTGGTAGCCCTCTCCGCCCTTCAGGGGGGAGAGGGTTGGGTGAGGTGGGTCGACGGCGCAGGGCGCGCTCTTCCCAACCACCACCTCACCCTTCCCATCGCTGACGCGATGGGCCCCTTCCCTCTCCCCCGCAAGCGGCGGAGAGGGAGAACGACGGCGAAGCTGCTGACGCTCGGCCGACCGCAGGGGCCCACCACGTCCTTTCCGGGCGACGTGATCATCGATACACTGCAAGGACGCACCGTGACGGGATCATCGACATGTTCCTTGCGCTTGCCGCAATCCTCGCCGCGCTTGCCATAGCGCCGGCGGTCGAGATTGCGAAAGCGCTTCGCTGGCGCGATTGGCCCCGTGCCCGGCGATGGACGCTGTACGGTACCCCCCTCGTTGCCGGGGCACTCGTCGCCGCATGGTTCGGCATTCACGATCCGGTATCGCCACATCACAATAATGGCTTTGGGCCGGAGTGGTCCTGCCATGACCCGGGTACGGGGGAGCCGGTCTGCATCAAGCAGACACCGGCCGCGCCGTAAGTCACCCTTCCCGTCGCATGGCGGGAAGGGTGTTGTCACTCAAACCGGTGCGACGGTCGCCAGGGCCATGCCGGCCTTGATGAACATCCAGATCACCACGGCCGCGCCGCCCAGCCACACCAGGGTGCGCAAGGGGGCGATGCCGGCGAGATAGATCACGGTGTAGACCAGGCGAATGGCGATGAAGATCATCGCCCACTGGTCGAGCCAGGCCCGGTCGATACCGGCGATCAGGCACAGGATGACGGCGGCGGCAAAGCCCGGCAGGGCTTCGAAGTGGTTGTTCTGCGCCCAGTAGGCGCGCAGCCGCCAGCCGGTCTGGGTCGCCGCCCAGTCGCGCGGCCTGGCATTGTCATAGGAACCGACGGACGAGAATTTAGACAGGCCCATGGTCACCGGCGGCAACAGCACGGCGATCAGGATACAGAGTACGGCGATAGACATTTGGGTTAGCCCCCTCGTTGTTTTTTGCGCAACGAGTGACAAATAGCAGGCCGGCCGCAGCCGGCAAGAGGCATCGAGGGCTCACAGGCCGAATGTCCGCCCGGGCAAGGTGCCCACCGTCTCGAGCGTGAACGAGCCCTTGGGGCCGCGTAGCGTCGCGGAAAGCTGGGGTTCGCCGGCCGTCACCACCACCTCGATGCCCAGCGCGCCGAGCAGCCGTCTCACATCGTCGGATTTCGGGCTGCGCAGGGAAAACGACACCAGCGAGAGCCCGGCCGGCGCCACCAGGGAGGGATGGGGCGAGCCCTGCCAGTCGATCAGGAAAGGCACCAGCACACCGAACGGATGCCCGCCGATTCCCAGGATCGACCAGGTGAGGCGCACCCCGTCGGGCCGTGTCCGTTCCATGGCGACCGCGCCGGGGCTGGCCAGGCCCAGGGCGGGCAGGCGTGTGGCACGGTCCGGCAGGTCGGTGCCGGTCGCGGCCCAACCGATCAGGCCGGGCCGGTCATAGGCCTCGATCAGCCCGCCCAGGGTTCCGGCCCTGTCCTGCGCCGGGTCCGGTGCCAGGATTTCGAGATACAGCCCCGGTCCCAGGGCGGCCAGGGCGTTGCGCGTGCCAAAGCCCGGATGGCGGCCGCCGACCGCAGCCCGAACCCCGGACAGGGCCTCGAGCGCGTCGATGCCGGCGCCAAGATCGCCCGCAGCCCAGATCAGATGGTCCAAGCGGTCGGCTCTCATGGTTGTCCTCCACGCCAGCGTTTGAAGCGGCCGATCAGCATCAGGTCGTTCTGCATGACCGCGACATCGAGCGGCGAACGGCCGGTCAGGCGCCCGGGCCGGCGCGGATCGGCCCCGGCCGTCACCAGCATCAAGGCGATCTCGCGCGCACCGAAATTCACCGCCCGCATCAGGGCCGTATCGAAGGGCAGCCCGGATTCGGCGTCGAGGTCGACGCCGGGCACCTTGAGCAATTGCTCGACGGCCTTGATCCGGCCGGTTGCCGCCGCCCGGATCAAGGCGCTATCGCTGCCCTCGTAGCGCCGCCCCTCCAGATAGGTCACGGCGAAACACAGCCGCCCGTTGACATCGGCGCCGTCAGCGATCGCCGCCGCGATGCCCGCCGCGCTGTCGTCCCACACCGCCTTGAACAGGGCCCTGGTGGCCAGCCCCCTTGCCACGCGCGCGGCCGAGCCGTGGAGGCCTTCGGCCTTCAGTTGCGCCACCTCGCCCTCGGCCCCCCAGGCCATCAGCAGGTCGATCAGCGCCTCGTTGCCGAAGGCTACGCGGCCGGCCGCCAGCAGCGCATGCTCGCCCCCCTCGCCCGCCGCCATCACCGGCACTTCGAAGACCAGCAGGCGGCGCACCGCATCGATCGCGCCGGCCCCGGCCGCGGCGCACAGGGCCTTGCCGCCCAGGACGGACAGATCGGCACCAGCCCGGATCAGCGGCTCGAAGGCACTGGGCCGGTTACCCCTGGCCGCCGCGATGAACAGATTGTCGAGGCTGGCCAGGTCGAGCGTTTCGAGGTCCGGTGGCAGGTCCATCGGCTTCAGCCGGTCGGCGATCGCGTGCTGGCCGGCCCTGGCGGCGCGGCCGGCGGCGGTGAAACCTTGCGGATCGCGGAGATGGCGATCGGCGCGGGCATCCAGCAGATGATCGAGCGCCATCGACTGGCCGTTCACCGCGGCATGGAACAGCGGCGGCCAACCCAGGGCATCCGGGGCATTGGGATCGCAATCGCCCAGGGCCCGCAACACGGCGATGGAACCCTGCGCGGCTGCGGCGCCGTAGACTTCGGCCTCCATCTCCGCGAAGGGGGCGCCACGGGCGATCAGCTTCTGCATCAGGTTGCCGCGGTTGGTCCGTGCCGCCGCCAGCAGGGCGTGATCGAGGCGGTCGCCCATGGCCACGCCGGCATCGATCAATTTCAGCGCCTGCTCGTCGAAGCCGTTGACGACCCGGGCGATCACCTCGCCCGTGGTGCCGGGCACCGCATCCTCGATCGCCTGACGGCGCTGGGCGGCCAGCGCCTGTTGGCGCTCGGCGATATCAAAGGGAACCGGGGTCGCCATCGCCTGCCTCCCGGGCCAGGATCGCGGCCAGCCCCTCGCGATAGGTCGGGTAGGCCAAGCGCACGCCCAGTTCCCGGTGCAGGCGCTGGTTGGAGACGCGCTTGGACTCGGTCCAGAAGCTGCGCCCCATCGGGCTCAGTTCCGCGGCCTCGAAGGGCACGCGGGGCGGCGGATCCATGCCGATCAGCGCGGCCGCATATTCGATCACTTCCCACGGCGGTGCCGGCTCGTCGTCGCAGACATTGTAGGCACGGCCCGGCGCCGGCCGATCGATCGAGGCTTCCAGCACGGCGGCGATATCGTCGACATGGATGCGGCTGAAGATCTGGCCGGGCTTGACCACGCAGCGGGCGGTACCGGCGCGCAGCCCGACCATCGGGTTGCGCCCCGGGCCGTAGATCCCCGCCAGGCGGAACAGGTGCTCCGGCAGGCCGGTGCCTGCCCAGGCCGCCTCGGCCGCGACACGGCGCGCGCCCCGATCCGTGCCGGGATCGAGCGGCGAGTCCTCGTCGACCCAATTCCCGCCACGATCGCCGTATACGCCGGTGGTCGAAAGATAGCCGGCCCATTCGATGCCGCCGAGCAGCAACAGGTCATCCCCATGCAGATCGATCACCGGATCGCCGCCGCCATCGGGCGGCACCGAGGACAGAATATGGCTCGCCCCCGCCAGCGCCCCGGCAAAATCGGCCAGCGGCCGGCCCCGGTCGAAAAGGTGGACATCGAAGCCTCGGGCCTGCAAGGCCGGCACCTTGTCGGGCGTGCGCACCGTGCCGGCGATGGCAAAGCCGCGCGCGCGCAACCGGCCGGCCAGGGCCAGCGCACTGTAGCCGAGGCCGAAGCAGAACAGACGGGGGCCGTTGGATTTCATGCGCGGTCTTGCATCAGGCGAAGCGACGAAGGACTGTAGGCGCCATGCAGCCACTGAAACAAGTAACGCGCGCCGCCGCCGTGCTGGCCCTGATGCTGGCGGCCACGCCCGCCCTGGCCATGACCTACAGCGAATGCGTCGCCATGATCGACAAGGCGCCGGGCGATGCCTATTCCGCCGCCCTGGCCTGGACCAAGACCACGGACGATCCCGCGGCCCAGCATTGCACGGTGCTGGCCGAGGTGGCGCTGAAGCGTTACGGCGCCGCGGCCGACCGCCTCAACCGCCTGATCGACCAGATCGGGGACCAGCATGAGTCGGCGGCGCTGCTGGGCCAGCTCGGCAATGTGCGGATGCTGGACGGCAAGCCGGACCTGGCCGTCCGGGCCTTCGACCGGGCCTTGAGCGTGACGCCCAACGATGCCCAGTTGCTGGCCGACCGCGCCCGCGCCCACGCCGCCCTGCGCCACTGGCCGCAGGCGGTGCGCGACCTCGATGCCGCAACCCAGATCGAGAACGACGACCCCGAGCTGATGCTGCTGTTCGCCACCGCCCTGCGCGAGCTGGGCAAGCTGCCGGAAGCCCGGACCGCGGCCGACAAGGCCCTGGCGCTCGCCCCCAAGGATCCCGCCATCCTGCTGGAACGCGGCCGCATCCGCCTGCTCGCCGGCGACCGCGACGGCGCCAAGGCCGACTGGCAGGCGGCCCTGGCCGTCGCCCCCAAGGGCGATATCCGCGATGCGATCGCCGCCAGCCTCAAGACGCTCGAGACCAGGACGAAATAGGGGCCGCTCTCCACTTTCGTCATCCCGGACTTGATCCGGGATCCATCGTGACATGAGGCCCTGTGCACCAGGACCAAGTGCTCGCGCGGTATCGGCATGGATCCCGGATCAAGTCCGGGATGACGCCAGGGGTGGGGAACGGCGGTGTCCAATGTCACAAATCCAGTTCCCAGGTCTGGCCGACCAGATCCTGGCCGAAGCTGCGGTGGTGTTCGGTCTCGGTCAGGCGGAAGCCGGCGTCGACGTAAAGCTTGCGGGCGGCGTGGAGGATGTCGTTGGTCCATAGCCTGACCCGGGCGTAACCGGCATCGCGGGCAAACGCCAAGCATTCGGCGACCAGGGTGCGGCCCAGGCCGTGGCCGCGGGCGGCGGGATCGACCAGCAGCATGCGCAGCTTGGCGACCGCATCGCTGTCTTTGACCAGAAAGATGCAGCCGACGCGCTCGCCGGCCAATTCGGCGATCCAGCAGCGTTCTTTCACGGGGTCGAATTGCTGGATGAAGCGCGCGGCAATCTCGGCCACGAAAGCCTCGAAGGTTTCGTCCCAGCCGTATTCCTGGGCATAGAGCGCCCCATGGCGACCGATGACCCAGCCCATGTCGCCCGGCCGATGCGGACGCAGGGTCATCACCGGGCGGCGCGCGGCCCCCGGCGGCGCCAGCAATTGCTGGATCGACACCATCGCCTGCACCAACCTTGCCTGGTCCTGTGGCGCCAGGGGCTGTAGCAGGTCGGCGGCGGCCTGCTGGGACCGCCGGTCGAGCGCGGCGAATGCCGCCTGCCCCTCCCCGGTCAGCACCACATGCGCGCGCCGGCGATCGGCCGGCGCGGGCTCGCGCCGGATCAGGCCGCGCCGCTCGAACTGTTTCAGCATGCGGCTGAGATAGCCGGCATCGATATTCAGGCGCTCTTTCAGATCGACGGCACTGATCTCGCCGCCTTGCGCCAGTTCGTAGAGGACGCGCGCCTCGGTCAGGGAAAAATCGCTGCCCAGCAAGCTTTCGCCCAGGATGCCGCCGGCACGGGTGTAGAAGCGATTGAAGCGCCGAACCTCGCCGGCCAGATCGGTCATGAACGACTCCTCATTGATTGCTGAATTCAACCAAATTAGTTGATTTTGTCAATCAATAGGGCGATGCCATTCCTCGCGAACCTCCCCATCAAGCTCGGCCGACAATCGCTGATCGGCGGCGGCAAGAGGATCGGGCGACAGGCGGCGATAGGCCCACACAGCCATGCCGCGCACCAGGGGGCTTTCGTCGTCGAGCAGGCGCTCGACCGCCGGCAACAGCGACACGTTGCCCGAATTGCCGATGGCGATCGCCACGTTGCGCAGGAAGCGGTCGCGGCCGATGCGCTTGATCGGCGTGCCGGCGAAGCGGGTGCGGAAGGCGGCATCGTCCAGGGTGGCGAGGTCGGCCAGGGCCGGTGCGGTCAGGTCCAGGCGCTCGGCCAGCTTAGTATCGTGGCTGGCTTGCGCCCATTTGTTCCAGGGGCACACCGCTAGGCAATCGTCGCAGCCGTAGATGCGGTTGCCCATCGCGACGCGGAATTCGGGCGGGATCACGCCGCCGTATTCGATGCTGAGATAGGCAAGGCACCGCCTGGCATCCAGGCGATAGGGGGCGGGAAAGGCATTGGTCGGGCAGATGTCGAGGCAGCGGCGGCAGGTGCCACAATGATCTTCCTCGGACCGGTCGGCCGGCAGGGGCGCGGTGGTGAACAGGGCACCCAGGAACAGCCACGAGCCGAACTCCCGGCTGACCAGGTTGGTGTGCTTGCCCTGCCAGCCCAGGCCTGCCGCCTGGGCCAAGGGTTTTTCCATCACCGGCGCGGTATCGACGAAGACCTTCACGTCGCAATGCAGGCGGCTGGCGGTCCATTGCGCCAGCATCTTCAGCCGCCCCTTCATGACGTCGTGATAGTCCTTCATCCGGGCATAGGCGGCGATCAGGCCACGGTCGCGCGCCTCCAGCAGCGCCAGGGAATCGGATTCCGGGCCGTAGTTCTGGGCAACCATCACGATCGCGCGGGTCTGTGCCCACAGCACGCGGGGGTCGGCCCGCCGTGCCGCGGTCTCGGCGAGCCAGGCCATCTCGCCCTGGTGCCCCTCGGCCAGCCAGCGGTGCAGGTCGCCGTCGCGCCCGGTTCGCGCCAGGGCATCGGGCGTGGTCACGCCGATACGGTCGAAGCCCAGCCGGCGCGCCTCGGCCTCGAGGGCGTCGCGCGGGGACTTGGGCGTCATCGGCGTGGTCAGAAATCGAGGTCGGCGTAGTGCGGCGGGGGCGGCATGCCGGCGACATGGTCGGCCAGCAGCGGCCGGAAACTGGGCCGCGACTTCACCCGCACATACCAGTCCTTGGCACGGGGATGGGCGTCCCAGGGGACGTCGCCCAGATAGTCGACGCAAGAGATGTGCGAAGCCGCCGTGATGTCGGCCAGGCCGAATTCGTCGCCCCCCAGCCAGCGCCGCCGCTCGGCCAGGTGGGCGATATAGTCGAGGTGATAGTTGATGTTTTGCTTGCCCAGCCGGATCGCCCCGGAGTCCGGGTTGCCGAGATTGTAGAAGCGCCGGTTCACCTTCTCGAACACCAGGTTCAAGGTCACCTCGACATAGAACTTGCCGTCGAACCAGGCTGCTAGCCGCCGCGTCTCGGCCCGGCTGGCGGGATCGAAGCCCAGCATGCGGCGATCGGGATAGATCTCGTCCAGATATTCGACGATCGCCCAACTGTCGACGATAGTCAGGCCGTTGGCATCGACCAGCACCGGCACCTGGCCCGCCGGATTCAGTGCCAGATATTCCGGCCGGCGTTCCCAGACCCGTTCGACCTTGAGGTCGAAATCGAGGCCCTTTTCCTTGAGCACAAGGCGGACCTTCCGCGAGAAGGGCGACAGAGGCAGATGATAGACGACGCGCATGGCGGCGACTTTAGGGGCCGGCTTTCTGCGCGACAAGTGTCGTTAGCACGGGCGTCAAGCAGTTCAGGCAGATAATGAAGCCGGCCAGGTCCGTAAAGGCTGCCGCCTGCTCAACCACCGGTCGCCCCTGCTCGATCAGGGCGGCATCGATCATCAGATTGTCGCCCAGGCCGAAACGCTCGACTTCCAGCCCGTCGCGATCGTATTTCCCCTGCGTCAACGGGGCGCCGTTCCAGGCGATCACCCGGTCGAAATAGCGGTCGGCCACATTGCGATAGGCGGCGGCCGGCTTGCCCAGGCCTAAGGCAAAGCCCAGTTCCCAGACGGTGCCGGCATCGGCGCTGGGGCCGCGAAACGGTGTCAGATTGGCGATAATGGCGTCGGCCCGCCGGATCAGGGCGACATTGGCGGCGAAGATCGCCGGCCCGGTCGGCTCGACCGCGCCGTCGAGCGGGAACAGGCCGGTCCAGCCACGTTCGCTGCACAGGCGTTGCTTGGCCCGGCCGAGGTCGAGGGCGTCGGGATGGAAGACTTCCGGGCCGGCGAGATAGATGGTGGGGGCCATTTTCGCGGTTCCGAGGTTCCCCTCCTCACCCAACCCTCTCCTCCGAGGAGGAGAGGGCTTTGTCGCCCCCCTCCGCCCTTCAGGGGGGAGGGGTTGGGGGAGGTGGGTGCTTCAGGTTACGCCCGCTTGGCCACCGCTTCGTCCGACAGCGGATGGGCCAGGCGGCTGATCATCTCCTTGGGGCAGATCTGCCAGAAGCGATCGATCTCGCGGTCCCAGTCCGACAGCAGGCGCTGGGCGATGGGCGAGCCGGTCTCGGCATGGTGGCGCACCACCAGGTCCTTCAGCACCTGCGCCCAATGGCTGGAGGCAAGGCGCTGATAGACCACCGACTCCTCGTTGATGCGCAGGGGAAGTCGTCATGTGCATCGTAGACGAAGGCCATGCCGCCCGACATGCCGGCGCCGAAATTGTCGCCGACCGCGCCCAGGATCACCGCGGTGCCCCCGGTCATGTATTCGACGCCGTTGGAGCCGCAGCCTTCGATCACCGTGGTGGCGCCCGAGTTGCGCACGGCAAAGCGCTCGCCCGCCTGGCCCGAGGCGAACAGATAGCCGGCCGTGGCACCGTACAGCACCGTGTTGCCGATGATCGTGTTCTCGTGCGGGACCAGCGAGGTCGAGGTCATCGGCCGCACCACGATGGTGCCGCCCGACAGGCCCTTGCCGACATAGTCGTTGGCATCGCCGAACACCTGCAGGGTGACGCCCTGCACCGCGAAGGCCCCCAGCGACTGGCCGGCGGAGCCGCGCAGGCGCACGGTGATGTGGCCATGGTCGAGGCCGGTCATGCCGAACTTGCGCACGACATGGGACGACAGCCGGGTGCCGATGGCACGCTGCGTGTTGCGCACCGTATAGGTGAGCTGCATCTTCTCGCCACGCTCGAAGACCGCTTCCGCGTCCTTCACCATCTGGGCATCCAGGGTGTCGGGCACTTCGTTGCGGCCTTGAACCACGCAATGGCGGGCATAGGGGCCTGAGTCCGGCGTGACCAGCAGCGGGTTCAAGTCGAGGTCGTCGAGGTGATGATGGCCGCGGCTGACCTGGCGCAGCAGGTCGGTCCGGCCCACCGCCTCGTCGAGCGAGCGCAGGCCCAGGGAGGCCAGGATCTCGCGCACTTCCTCGGCGATGAACGAGAACAGGTTGACCACTTTCTCCGGCGTGCCGTCGAACTTGTCGCGCATCGCCGGGTCCTGGGTGCAGACACCGACCGGGCAGGTGTTGGACTGGCACTGGCGCACCATGATGCAACCCATGGCGACCAGGCTGGCCGTGCCGACACCATATTCCTCGGCCCCCATCAGGGCGGCCATGACCACGTCGCGGCCGGTCTTGATGCCGCCGTCCGTGCGCAGCTTCACCGAATGGCGCAGGCGGTTCAGGGTCAGCACCTGGTTGGCCTCGGTCAGGCCCATTTCCCAGGGCAGGCCGGCATATTTGATCGAGGTCTGGGGCGAGGCGCCAGTGCCGCCGACATGGCCCGAGATCAGGATCACGTCCGCCTTGGCCTTGGCCACGCCGGCCGCGATCGTACCGATGCCCGAACCCGAGACCAGCTTCACGCAGACCTGCGCGGTCGGGTTGATCTGCTTCAGGTCGTAGATGAGCTGGGCCAGATCCTCGATCGAGTAGATGTCGTGATGCGGCGGCGGCGAGATCAGCATGACGCCGGGCGTCGAATGGCGCAGGCGGGCAATCTCGACCGTCACCTTGAAGCCGGGCAACTGCCCGCCCTCGCCAGGCTTGGCACCCTGGGCGACCTTGATTTCCAGCTCGCGGGCATTGTTGAGGTACAGCGCGGTGACGCCGAAGCGTCCCGAGGCCACCTGCTTGATGGGCGAATTGGCATTGTCGCCGTTGGCGCGCGGGCGGAAGCGTTCCTCGCCCTCGCCGCCCTCGCCCGAGTCGGCCTTGGCGCCGATCCGGTTCATGGCGATGGTCAGGGTCTCGTGCGCCTCGGGCGACAAGGCCCCCAGCGACATACCGGGCGTCACGAAGCGCTTGCGGATCGAGGTGATGGATTCCACCTCCTCGATCGGCACCGGGCGGCCGGCCGGCTTGAATTCCAGCAGGTCGCGCAAGGAAACCGGCGGCCTGGCATGGAGCGCCTGGGCATATTTGCGGTACAGCGAATAGCTGTCGGTGCCGACCGCCTGCTGCAGCAGGTGGATCAGGTTGCCTTCCCAGGCGTGCAATTCGCCGTTGCGGCGATAGCGGTAGAGGCCGCCCACGGGCAGGGACGCCACTTCCGGGTCATAGGCCCGGGCATGGAGTTCCAGCACCTTCTTCTGGATGCCGGGCAGGCCGATGCCCGAGATGCGCGACATCATGCCGGGGAAGAATTCCGCGACCAGGGCACGGCTCAGGCCCACCGCCTCGAAATTGTAACCGCCGCGATAGCTGGAGACCACCGAGATACCCATCTTGGACATGATCTTCAGGAGGCCCTGGTTGATCGACTCCTTGAAGCGGGCGATGCACACCTCGAGCGACAGGCCGGGGAACAGGCCCCGGGCGTGACGGTCGCCGATGCAGGCCTCGGCCAGATAGGCGTTGACCGTGGTCGCCCCGCAGCCGATCAGGACCGCGAAGGTATGGGTATCCAGGCATTCCGCCGCCCGCACGTTGAGCGAGGTGAAGGTGCGCAGGCCCCGGCGCACCAGGTGGCTGTGCACGCCGCCCACGGCAAGGATCATCGGGATCGCGGCCCGTTCGGCCGAAATCTTCTCGTCGGTCAGGATCAGGTGGCCATAGCCCTGGCGCACCGCGTCTTCCGCTTCCTGGCGGATGCGGGCCACGGCCTGGCGCAGGCCGTCGCTGCCGCTGTCGACGGCAAAGGTGCAGTCGATCTCGGCCAGCGAATCGCCCATGAACTTCTTCAGTTCCTCGAGCTCGCCGGCGCTGACCACCGGGCTTTCGAGCACCAGCACATTGGCCTGGCTCGAATCCTGGACCAGCACGTTCTTCAGGTTGCCGAAGCGCGTCTTCAGGCTCATCACCCGATGCTCGCGCAAGGGATCGATGGGCGGGTTGGTGACCTGGCTGAAGTTCTGGCGGAAATAGTGGTGCAGCGGCCGGTGCTTTTCCGACAGCACGGCCAGCGGCGTGTCGTCGCCCATCGAGCCGATGGCTTCCTTGCCCTCGTCGACCATGGGCTGAAGGATCAGCTCCATGTCCTCGTGGCTCAGGCCCGCGGCAAGCTGGCGGACGCGCAGCGCCTTGGTATCGAAGGGCTTGGGCTCGCCCTTGGCCGGCCTGATCTTTTCGTCGAGCTCGACGATCGACTTGGTCCATTCGACATAAGGATGCTGGGCCGCCAGCGTGTCCTTCAGCTCGCGATCGTGATAGAGCCGGCCCTCGCCCAGGTCGACGGCGATCATCTGGCCGGGGCCCAGGCGGCCCTTCTCGACCACATTGGTCTCGGGCAGCAGGACCATGCCGGTCTCGGAACCGATGACGAGGAGGCCGTCACGGGTGATCGTGTAACGCATGGGGCGCAGGCCGTTGCGGTCCAGGCCGCCGACGATCCAGCGCCCGTCGGTCATAGCCAGCGCCGCCGGGCCGTCCCAGGGTTCCATCACCGAGTTGGCATAGGCATACATGGCGCGGTGCGATTCCGGCATGGTCGACTTCTTCGACCAGGCTTCCGGCACCAGGAAGGTCTTGGCCAGGGGCGCCGAACGGCCGGCGCGCACCAGCACCTCGAAGACGTTGTCGAGCGCGGCCGAATCCGAACCGCCGGGCTGGATCACCGGCTTGATGTCGTCGGAATACTCGCCGAAAGCCTCCGAGACCATGCGGATCTCGTGGCTCTTCATCCAGTTGATGTTGCCCTTCCAGGTATTGATCTCGCCGTTATGGGCCAGCATGCGGAAGGGCTGGGCCAGCTTCCACTTGGGGAAGGTGTTGGTCGAATAGCGCTGGTGATAGATCGCGAAGGACGAGACGAAGCGGTCGTCGACCAGGTCGGGATAGAAGGTCGACAGGTCCGCCGCCAGGAACATGCCCTTGTAGATGATCGAGCGGCACGACAGCGAGCACAGGTAGAAATCGGTCGAGATATTGGCTTCCAGCGCGCGCTTCTCGATGCGGCGGCGGATGATGAACAGCTTGCGTTCGAACTCGTCGTCCGAGAGCCCTTCCGGGTGCTCGATCATGATCTGCTCGATCTCGGGCCGGGTCGCATTGGCTTTCTCGCCGATCACCGTGACGTCCACGGGCACCTGGCGCCAGCCATAGATGTAGAAGTCGAAGTTCAGGATTTCCTGCTCGACGATGGTCCGGCAGGCTTCCTGCTGGCCAAAATCGGTGCGCGGCAGGAACACCTGGCCGACCGCCAGGCCGCGGTCGCTGGGCTCGTGGCCGGTCGAGCGGACGTGATCGGTGAAGAAATCCTGCGGGATCTCGATGTGGATGCCGGCGCCATCGCCGGTCTTGCCGTCGGCATCGACCGCACCCCGGTGCCAGACTGCCTTCAGGGCCTCGATGCCGGCACGCACGACCTCGCGCCGCGGCTTGCCGTCGATGGCGGCAACCAGGCCGACGCCGCAGCTATCGCGCTCGTCGGACGGCACATAGAGGCCTTGGGCCTCGAGACGTTCGGTTTCCTTGCGCCAATGGGCGACGAAATCCGAACCGCTTTCAATCTTGTGTGCCATGGATCGTCCCTCCGCTGTCCGTCAGGAGGCCTTGGCCAGGCGGGCATCCGCCTTGGCCTTCAAATACAGGTGCATCTGGTCGGCCACGTCGCGGCCGTCGCGGATCGCCCAGACCACCAGGCTGGCGCCGCGCACGATGTCGCCGGCGGCGAAGACGCCGTCCAGGTTGGTCATCATGGTCTTGAAGTCGACCTTCACCGTGCCCCAGCGCGACACCGAGAGTTCCGGCGCGCCGAACAGGGTCGGCAGTTCCTCAGGATCGAAGCCCAGGGCCTTGATCACCAGGTCGGCCGGCATGTTGTAGGACGAGCCTTCGATCACTTCCGGCGCCTGGCGGCCGCTGGAATCGGCCAGGCCCAATCGCATGCGATGGGCCTTGACGCCGCTGACCTTGCCGTCGCCCAGGAATGCCTGGGGTGCCGACAGCCAGACGAACTCGACGCCCTCCTCCTCGGCATTCTTCACCTCGCGCATGGAGCCCGGCATGTTGTCCTTGTCGCGGCGGTAGAGGCACTTCACGGACTTGGCGCCCTGGCGCACGGCGGTGCGCACGCAGTCCATCGCCGTGTCGCCGCCGCCGATGACCACCACATGCTTGCCCTTGGCGTCGAGATCGCCTGAGTCGAACTCGGGCACCTTGTCGCCCATGCCGACCTTGTTGGAGGCGGTGAGATAGGTCATCGCCGGCACCACACCGTCGAGGGCGGCGCCCGGCACCGCGACGTCGCGCGCCTTGTAGACGCCGGTCGCGATCAGGAGGGCATCGTGGCGCGCGCGCAATTCGTCCAGCTTCACCTGGTCGCCGACGGCGACGTTCAGGTGGAAGGTCACGCCCTGGTCTTCCAGCAGCTTGGCGCGGCGGCTCACCACATGCTTTTCCAGCTTGAAGCCGGGAATGCCATAGATCAGCAGGCCGCCGACGCGGTCGTAGCGGTCGTAGACATGGACCTCGTAGCCCTTGGCGCGGAGTTGTTCCGCCGCCGCCAGGCCGCCGGGGCCGGCGCCGATGATGCCGACCGACAGGCCCAGTTCGGCGCGCGGGGTGCGCGGCTTCACCCAGCCCTGTTCCCAGGCCGTCTCGGTCAGGAACTTCTCGACCGAGCCGATGGTGACCGACTCGAAATCCTTCTCGATCACGCAATTGCCTTCGCACAGGCGATCCTGCGGGCAGATGCGGCCGCACACTTCCGGCATCGAATTGGTCGCCTGGGACAGCTCGTAGGCTTCCTGCAGGCGGCCTTCGGCGGTCAGCTTCAGCCAGTCGGGAATGTTGTTCGAGAGCGGGCAATGGATCTGGCAGAACGGGATGCCGCATTGCGAGCACCGCCCCGCCTGCTCCTGCGCGGCAGGCTGGACGAAGGCGGCATAGATTTCGCTGAAGTCCTGCACCCGGGCGCCAGCCTCCCGCTTGGGCGGGGTCTTCTGCTCGACCGACACGAACTTCAGCATCTTGTTCTCAGCCATGGCCTACTCCATCACGGCCGGTAGCACGCAGGGACAGGTCATCCCTTTCCTGTCGCGGCGCGTCAGGTTGATTTTTTAGATACGCGCAATTTTTCTGATCGCAAAGCAAAAAAACGCCGATAGGGCAATTTTACTGACCTAATTTAACAGGCAAATCAGGCGCGGCGCCTCAAGCGCTTAATATTTAGGCAAAAATAGGTCCGGTTTGATATGCATCTCGCAGCGCGAAGGCTGGGATGCGGCACCGCAAGACGGGTCGAGGCAATTGATTTGAAACGATTTTCGCAGGTCCGTCGAGGTGGATTCCGCCAAAAGCCTTCGCAACCGCACATTTGCGGCGCCATCAGGCTTCTACCGGCAGGCCTTCCTGCTCGATCAGGGCGATCAACCCGGGAAAGCGCTGCTCCAGTTCAGCCCGGCGCAGGCGATTGGTCCGGCTGTTGCCCCGGTCGGTCTGATGGATCAGGCCGGCTTCGCGCAGCACCTTGAAGTGATGGGTGCGGGTCGCCTTGGTGACCGGCAGGCCGAAGGAGCCGCAAGGCCGCTCGCCCCCCTCGGGCTCGGCCGCCAGCAGAACGACGATCCGCCGCCGCAAGGGATCGGCCAGCGCCGCCAGCACGCGGCCCAGGTCCATTTCCGCCAGGGTGGGATGTCCTTCAGCATCTGCCATGATCGATTTCTATCATACCTATGGATTTGATCATACCTAGGGTGTAAGACGGCCAAGGTAAGATTAATGTCATACCTTCACGGAAGGAAGCCGCCATGACGCAAGCCCGAGCCATCCGCCTCGCCGAATTCGGCGCGCCCACGGTGATGAAGCTGGAAACCGTCTCGCTGCCCGATCCCGGCCCGGGCGAGGTGCGCCTGCGCCAGACTGCCATCGGCTTCAACTATATCGACGTCTATCAGCGCAGCGGCGTCTATCCCCTGCCCCTGCCCACCGGCCTGGGCCACGAGGCGGCCGGCGTGGTCGAGGCGGTCGGCCCCGGCGTTACCGACTTCAAGGCGGGTGACCGGGCCGCCTATATGCATGCCGGCATCGGCGCCTATGCCGACCGGCGCAATGTCGCCGCCGATCGCCTGGTGCCCCTGCCGGTCGAGGTCGGCGACGAGCAGGCCGCCGCCGTGCTGTTCAAGGGCTTGACCGCACAGTACCTGATCAAGAAGACCTATGCGGTCCAGCCGGGCGACATCGTGCTGGTCCATGCCGCGGCGGGCGGCGTCGGCCAGATCCTGTGCCGCTGGGCCAAGGGCCTGGGCGCCACGGTCATCGGCACGGCCTCGCGGCCCAAGCTGGACGTCGCCCTGGCCGCCGGCTGCGACGCCGCGATCGATTATACAAAGGCCGACTGGCCCGATGCCGTCATCAAGGCGACCGGTGGCCGCAAGGCCCGCGTGGTCTATGATTCCGTGGGCGCCGACACCCTGCTCAAATCGATGGACTGCACCGCCCCGTTCGGTTTCGTCGTCAGCTACGGCGCGGCCTCCGGCCCGGCCCCGGCGGTCTCACCCGATCTGTTGAACAAGAAGGGCTGCCTCTACCTGACCCGCCCCTCGGTCTTCCCGCACAATGCCGATGCCAGAAGCTTCCGCGCCAACGCCGCCGACCTCTTCGCCGCGCTCGAGGCCGGCATCGTCAGCCTCGACATCGGCCTGCGCGTACCCCTCGAAGAGGCACCAAAGGCCCACGAGGCAGCCGAGGCGCGCGCCACGACAGGGGCGATCCTGCTGATCCCCTAATTTGCAAGGCTTGTTACCGCCCCTTCCGTCATGACCGGGCTTGTCCCGGTCATCCACGTCGAGACGAGCCACATCTGTTGACGGCATAGGCAGCTTGGCGACGTGGATGGCCGGGACAAGCCCGGCCATGACGATTGAGGATAGGATGACGGCAGAGGTTGGGGCCTTGCCGTCACCGGGACCCGGATTCAGCTCTCGGCCTGGCTCGCCGTGCTGAACTGGCCGCGCTTGCGGAAGCGCTGGAGATAGGCGGGGACGACCGCCTCGACCGAGGTCGGGGTGATGCCGAAGGCGGCGAGGCCCGGGGCGCCGTCGCCGACCACATTGTCATGGGCCAGCATCTTGACCTGGTCGGCGGTGATCGGCGCCCCGGGCAGCCAGCCGATGGCGGCGGCCTGCAGCCTGGCAATCGCCCAGGGAATCGGCAGCAGGACCGCCTTGCGCCCGGTCGTGGCCAGCACGAATGCCATCAATTCCTTGAAGCTGTAGACCTTGGGGCCGCCCAGTTCGAACGGGGCATCGGCGGCCAGGGTCGCATCGCCGGTCGCGGCGACGATCGCGTCCGCGACATCGCCAACATAGACGGGCTGGAACCGGGTCTCGCCGCCGCCGATCAGGGGCAGCACCGGCGAGAGGCGCGCCATGGCGGCGAAGCGGTTGAAGAACTGGTCCTCGGGCCCGAAGACGATCGAGGGGCGCAGGATCACCGCGCCGGGGAAGGCCGCCTTCACCGCCACCTCGCCCGCCGCCTTGCTGCGGGCATAGTCGGCCGCCGACTCGGCGCTGGCGCCGATCGCGGAAAGCTGGACGAACCGGCCAACCCCGGCCGCCTTGGCCGCGGTCGCCACCCGGCGGGCGCCCTCGGCCTGCACGGCGTGAAATTTCTGCTGGCCGCCCTCGGCCAGGATGCCGACCAGGTTGATCACCGCATCGGCGCCGGCAACGGCCTGGGTGACCGACGGGGTATGGCGGACGTTCGCCTGGACGATGGCGACTTGGCCGACATCGCCCATGGGCCGCAGAAAGCCCGCTTCCTGCGGGCGACGCACGGCGACGCGCACGCGCCAGCCCTGCTTGGCCAGCCGCTTGACGACATAGCGCCCGATGAAGCCCGAACCACCGAATACCGTGACCAGCCGATCGGCCATGAAAACCCCCGATACCAAGGCAGCGCCGCCCTGCGGCAGAAACCCGCCCTCGATCCAAAAACAATAGCCGCACCTTATTCAATCGGCGCCGCCGCGCCAACTGCTGCGCGGCGAAAAGCGCCGACTGTGACGCCATACCACCGGCGGAAGGCGTGCTGAAAGGCCGCCGGCTCGGAATAGCCCATCATATAGGCCGCCTGGGTGGCGGACATGCCCTGCCCGATCAACTCGCCCGCCAGGTCGCGGCGCACGCCGTCGGCAAAAGCGCGCCAGGTGGTGTCCTGGGCGGCCAGGAAGGCGCGCACGTCGGCCGGGGTCATCACCGCGGCGGCGGCCACCTCGTCGAGGCCCAGCAGGTCGCCGCGCAGAATGCCGGCGCGCAGCGCCGCGGCCAGGCCGTGGGCTGGGCTGCGATCGGCGGCCACCGCCTTCAGCCGCGCTTCGCCGGCCAATTCCAGGAAGCCGCGCAGATAGGGATCGGGGCTGCGCAGGCGCCGGCCGATATCGGCGGCCGGGAAGATCAGCGCGTTGCGCGCCGCGCCATAGCGCACCGGGGCGGGAAACAGCGCTGCGCAGACCGCCGCATAGGGCGGGGTTTCATGCTCGAACGCGACGGCATCAAGGCTCAGCGGTCCCTCGGCATGCTCGATGGCGAAGGCGCAGGCCATGGTGAAGTAGTGCTCGACCATGAAGCGGGCCGCCTGGGGCGCCAGGGGATTGCGATAGGTCAGCACCGCCTGCGCGCCTTCGAAGGTCAGGGCGACCGAATCGCCGTCGCACAGCAAGGGCGCAAAGCGGGCCCACAGTTCGAAGCCGGCCCGCAGGGTGTCGGCGTGCGCGTTCAGGTGGTTGATGAAGTGGACGTCCGCCGGCCCGAAGCGGCGGTGCAGCAGCAGGCCGATCGCCGGCTCGACGCTCGCCGCCGCCTGCCACAAGGCGGTCAACTGGCCAACCGTCATCCGCGCATCGACCGAGGCGAAATCGTGATCGGCAAGCTTGATCCGGGCCAGCAGGCCCTCGACCTGCGCCGGTGGCCAGTGCTCGCGCAGGAAGCGCAGCAACACCGCCCCGGCCCGCGATCCTGTGGTTATCCGCCCCGCCCCATCAGCCATTTGCGATCACGATTTTGCCGATTGCGATCATAGCGACAGCCTCACTGCCGCGGGCATGGTGTCAAGACCAAGCATCGGGAGAGAGCCTTCATGGAAGAACTTGCGCAGATCGCCGCCATCCTTGGCGTCTACGCCGCCTTTGTCGTGGTCGAGTACCTGGCCGGCCGCTTCACCCAGCCCAAGGCG
The DNA here is from genome assembly GCF_003590945.1 of Oleomonas cavernae. NCBI lineage: Bacteria > Pseudomonadati > Pseudomonadota > Alphaproteobacteria > Acetobacterales > Acetobacteraceae > Oleomonas > Oleomonas cavernae. Next base: position 60,113 of record NZ_QYUK01000008.1, read on the forward strand.
CGGCCGGGCGACGGCTTGATCGAACTGATCTCGACCCTGACCATCCTGCTCGTCACCATCCCGGCCATCTATGTCGCCGGTGCAGCGCTGACCGAATATCTGGCGCCAGGCTCCCACGACGCCCTGGCGGCACTCAACCCGCTGCTGATGTTCGCGATCCTGCTGGTCGCCGACGACATGAGCCAGTACTGGTGGCACCGCACGGCCCATCGCGTGCCCTGGCTCTACCAGTTCCACCGCGCCCATCACGAGGCGCAGTACATGAGCATCCGCATCACTTACCGCAACAACCTGCTCTATTACCTGTTCATGCCGGGCCTGTGGGCCTCGGCCGTGCTGGTCTACCTGGGTTTCGGCGAGGTCTATGCGATCTATGGCGGGCTCAAGATGCTGGTCATCTTCGGCGCCCATTCCAGCGTGCGCTGGGACGAGCCCCTGTATCGCCATCGCTGGCTGCACCCGGTCGCCTGGGTCGTGGAGCGGGTGATCTCGACGCCGGCGACCCACGCCGCCCATCACGGCCTGACCACGGCGGATGGGGTTACCAACTACAAGGGCAACTACGGCAACCTGCTGTTCTTCTGGGATGTGCTGTTTCGCACGGCCAAGATCACCCGCCGCTATCCGACGGCCTATGGAATCGAGAATCTGGCGCCGGTCGATCCCTGGCAGCAGATCTTCTATCCCTTCGTCCGGCGCAAGGCATCGCACCCCGCACAGGCGATCCAGCCGGCGGAATGAGAGGACCTGAGGGCGCGCGGCGGGTACCGAATTTTCGTGCGACGGGCGTTGACAACCGTCGCACGCAGCGGTATCAACCGCGCCTCGCACCTGCCCAGGTGGCGGAATTGGTAGACGCGCTAGTTTCAGGTACTAGTGCCCGTAAGGGCGTGAAAGTTCGAGTCTTTTCCTGGGCACCACCGCGAGCCTTCCCACTGATCGAGGCCGCGCCATGACCGTGACGCTCCACAAGGGCGATCTGCCGGCAGATCTCGATCTCGGCCCCGTGGTCGCGATCGATACCGAGACCATGGGTCTCAACCCCCAGCGCGACCGGCTTTGCCTGGTGCAGCTCTCCTCGGGCGACGGCAATGCCCACCTGGTGCAGATCGGGCTGGGCCAGACGAGCGCGCCGAACCTGGCGGCCATGCTGATCGACCCCAAGGTCGAGAAACTGTTCCATTTCGCCCGCTTCGACATCGCCGCCCTGTACCAGGGCCTGGGCGCGCTGACGGCCCCGGTCTATTGCACCAAGATCGCCTCGCGGCTGGTGCGGACCTTCACCGACCGCCATGGCCTGAAGGATCTGTGCCGCGACCTGCTGGGCGTGGAAATCTCCAAGCAGCAGCAATCCTCGGACTGGGGCGCTGCCGACCTGACCGAGGCCCAGATGGCCTACGCCGCCTCGGACGTGCTGTATCTGCACGGCCTGAAGGCGAAGTTCGACGTGCTGCTGGCCCGTGAAGGGCGCACTGGCCTCGCCCGCGCCTGCTTCGACTTCCTGCCCGCCCGCGCCCAGCTCGACCTGGCCGGCTGGCCCGAGATCGATATCTTCGCACACGCCTGAAGGCGCGCCGGAACCGATCGGGCGGGCAGCCGTTTCGATTGCGCGGGGGCGTTGCCGCTCCCATATTGCCCTCACCCAGGCCTTGCGCCGGATCGCCGGACCGATGGTCGCGGCGCCCAGGCGCCGCCCCACCAGCAAGCGATGATCGTGACCGAACAACCGACTGATCTTACCGAAGCCCGCCGCGTGCTCAGCCTGGAAGCGCGCGGCCTCGACGTCCTGGCGGAGTCGCTGAACGGCGATTTCACCGCGGCCGTCGGCCGAATCGCCCAGGCCAAGGGCCGGGTCATCGTTTCGGGCATGGGCAAGTCGGGGCTGGTCGGGCGCAAGATCACCGCTACCCTGGCCTCGACCGGCACCCCCGCCCTGTTCGTACACCCGGCGGAAGCCAGTCACGGCGACCTGGGCATGATCACCAAGGACGATGTCGTCCTGTGCCTGTCCAATTCGGGCGAGACCGGCGAACTGGTCGACATCATCGACTATACGCGGCGCCACGGCATCGCCCTGCTGGCCATCACCGCCGGCGCCGCCAGCACCCTGGCCGAGGCGGCCGACATCGTCCTGGTCCTGCCGGCCGCGGCCGAGGCCTGCCCGCTCGGCCTGGCGCCTACCACCTCGACCACCATGCAACTGGCCCTGGGCGATGCCATCGCGGTCGCCTTGATGGCGCGGCGCGGCTTCACCGCCGACCAGTTCAAATCCTTCCACCCGGGCGGCAAGCTGGGCCGCCACCTGGTGCGCGTCAGCGACCTCATGCACACCGGCGGCGAAATCCCCCTGGCCGGCCCCGGCGAGCGCATGGACAAGGTGCTGCTGACCATCACCTCCGGCCGCTTTGGCTGCGTCGGGGTGGTCGATTCGGCCCGGCACCTGGTCGGGGTCATCACCGACGGCGACTTGCGGCGTCACATGGGGCCGGACCTGCTGCGCCTGGCCGCCGGCGACGTCATGACGCGCACGCCGCGCACCATCCCGTCGCGGGCCCTGGCCTCCGAGGCGCTGCTGATCATGAACGAGCTGTCGATCACCACCCTGTTCGTGATGGACGATGCCCACCGCCCGGTCGGCATCCTGCACATCCACGATCTGCTGCGCGCCGGGGTCGTGTGACATGGCATCGCCGCCCAAATCAAGCAGCAGCAGCGTGAGCGCCCCGCGCTCCGGCGGTCTCTACAGCCGTTTCGTCGGATTGATGAAGATCGTGCTGCCGCTGGTTGCCGTCGGCCTGCTGGCCGCTGTTCTGGTCTGGCCCTCAATCGAAGGCAAGCGGGACTTTGCCCTGTCCTACAGCGACGTGGAAGTGCGGGCCGATGGCCTGGAGATGATCGCCCCGGTGCTGACCGGCGCCGACGACCAGGGCCGGCCCTATGTGATCAACGCCAAGCGCGCCACGGCCGACGGCCTGGAGCCGACCGCCGTCACGCTCTACGAGATTACCGCCGACCTGGCGCTGGAAGACGGCCGTCCGGTCAAGATCGTCGCCGCCACCGGGCTATATCGCCCGGCCGATAAAATCCTTACGCTCGACGGCGGTGTTACAGTGACTTTGGCCGACGGACACGTGGTGAAGCTGGAGACGGTCGCACTCGACCTTGCCAAAGGCACCGCTTCGAGCGACAAGCGGGTGGAAGGGGCAGGCCCGACCGGGCGCATCGAGGCCGATCGGCTGCGGGCGAGCGACAACGGCCACCTGCTTCGCTTCGAGGGTGACGTCAAGGCGGTGATCGTGCCGTCGCAAGGGCAAACCGGGGACGGGAAATGACGACAGCAATGAGGCCGGGCCGCGTATCAGTTCTGGGCTTTGCCGCGGCGCTTGCGTTGGGCTTGGCGGCGGCCGGAACGGCCTGGGCGCAAGGCAACGGCGGCGGCCCCACGGGCGGCCCGCCGCGCCTGAGCTTCGACTCCAAGGCGCCGATCGAGATCTCGGCGGATGCGCTCGAGGTGCAGGACCAGACCTCGCAGGCGGTGTTCACCGGCAATGTCAACGTGAAGCAGGCCGACATGCTGCTGCGGGCCGACCGGCTCGAAGTCTTCTATGCCGGCGGCAGCGTCACCGACGTGACCGGCGGCCCCTCGGGGATCAAGAAGATCGAGGCCAAGGGCAATGTCTTCGTCACCTCGAAGGAAGACAGCGCCCAGGGCGACAGCGCGGTCTACGAGCCCGAGAAGGGCATCGTGACCATGCGCGGCAACGTCATCCTGACCCGCGGCGAGAATGTCCTCAAAGGCACCGAGCTGGTGGTCAACCTCAATACCGGCCGCAGCGTCATGACGGCGGGCGGCGACGGTGGCCGGGTCAAGGGCCTGATCGTGCCCGAACAGCGTCCCGCCGCGCCTCCCGCACAGTGAACGCCTTGACCGCCATAGCCTCCCTCGCCGAGCCCCACCCGGCCGAGTCGACGGCCGAGGACGACAGCCCTTCGCCCGCCCCGGCCCTGGCGGGGCTGGTCGCGCGGTCGATCGGCAAGATCTATAACAAGCGCCCGGTCGTCCGCGGCGTCAGCCTGCAATTGCAGCGGGGCGAAGTTGTCGGTCTGCTAGGCCCCAACGGCGCCGGCAAGACCACCTGCTTCTACATGATCTCCGGCCTGGTCGCGCCCGATTACGGCACCATCCTGCTCGACGGGCGCGATGTCACCGCGCTGCCGATGTATCGCCGGGCACGCTTGGGGATCGGCTACCTGCCGCAGGAAGCCTCGATCTTCCGCGGCCTGACGGTCGAGGACAATATCCGCGCCGTGCTCGAGATCGTCGAGGCCGAGCGTGACCGCCGCGATGCCATCCTCGACGACCTGCTGGCCGAATTCTCGATCGCCCATCTGCGCAATACCTCGTCGGTCGCCCTGTCGGGCGGCGAACGGCGGCGCGTGGAAATCGCCCGGGCGCTGGCCACCGGCCCCAGCTTCATCCTGCTGGACGAGCCGCTGGCCGGCATCGACCCCATCGCCGTCGACGACATCCGCCATCTCATCGGGCACCTGAAGGATCGCGGCATCGGCGTGCTGATCACCGATCACAATGTCCGCGAAACGCTGGACATGATCGACCGGGCCTACATCATCCACGAGGGCCAGGTGCTGATGGAAGGCTCGCCCGACGAGGTCGTCGCTCACGAAGGTGTTCGCCGTGTGTATCTCGGCGATCGCTTCAGTCTCTGACGGATAGGACCGATGGCGATCACGCAACGGCTGGAGCTGAGACAAGGCCAGTCGCTGGTGATGACGCCGCAATTGCAGCAGGCGATCAAGCTGCTGCAATTGAGCCAGATCGAACTGGCCTCGTATATCGAGCAGGAGTTGGAACGCAACCCGCTCCTGTCGCGTGACGAGGGGGCCGGCGATACCGCCCCCGTCGAGGGCGAGTGGAACGAGGGCAGCGACAATGCCGATCCCGCCGCCGGCCGCATCGAGGCGGGTCCCGTCGGGCTGGACCGCGATATCCAGGACCAGAGCGGCCTGGGCGAACGCGCCGCGAGCCTCGAGGAGGCCTATGACAACGTCTTCGGCGACGATGCCACGATCGACAAGGCGGCGCACGAGTCGGCCGGTCCCGACGACCTGACGGCGACGAACTGGAGCGCGCTCGGCCCCGGCGGGCGCAGCGACTTCGACGATGGCGAGACCTCCGGCGATGCACGGCTGGCCTCGGTCACCTCGCTGCGCGACCACCTGATGGGGCAGATGGCCGAACTGGTGCTGGCCCCGGCCGAGCAACTGATTGCGGTCAGCCTGGTCGACAGCCTGGACGAGTCGGGTTACCTGACCGAGAGCGTCGAGGATATCGCCCAGCGCCTGGGGACCGAGGAATCCGAGCTCGAAGCCCTGCTGCAGTATCTGCAGTCGATGCTGGACCCGCCCGGCGTCTTTGCCCGCTCCCTGCAGGAATGCCTGACCATCCAGTGCCGCGAGGCCGATCGCCTGGATCCGTCGATGGCGGCGGTGCTGGGGCGCCTCGACCTGGTGGCCCGGCGGGATCTCGGCGCGCTCGCCCGCATCGCCAATGTGGACGAGGAGGAAATCCTCGAGATCATCAAGGAAATCCGCACCTTAAACCCCAAGCCCGGCCTGGCCTTCGACACCGCGCCGATCCAGACCGTGGTGCCCGACGTCTATATCAGGCAGGGCCAGGGCGGCGACTGGCTGATCGAACTCAACGCCGACACCATGCCCCGGGTGCTGATCGATCGGCGCTATGCCGCACGGCTGGGCGCCGGCGGCGCCGACAAGTCGGACAAGGCCTATCTGTCCGATTGCCTGGCCTCGGCGAACTGGCTGGTGAAGGCCCTGGACCAGCGCGCACGGACAATCCTGAAGGTAGCCACGTCGCTGGCGCGCCAGCAGGACGGCTTTCTGCGCCACGGCATCAGCCATCTGCGGCCCATGAACCTGAAGGCGATCGCCGAAGAGATCGCCATGCACGAATCGACGGTCAGCCGCGTCACCGCCAACAAGTGGATCTGGACGCCGCGCGGCCTGTTCGAGATGAAATTCTTCTTCACCGCGGCGATCGGCTCGACCGATGGCTCGGACGCCCATTCCGCCGAAGCCGTGCGCCACCGCATCCGCCAATTGATCGACGGCGAGGCGCCCAAGGCGATCCTGTCGGACGACAAGCTGGTCGAGTTGCTGAAGCGTGAAGGCATCGATATCGCCCGCCGCACCGTGGCCAAATACCGCGAAGCCATGGGCATCGGCTCGTCGACCGATCGGCGGCGCCAGAAGGCCCTGGGCAAGCGCTGATCGCCGGAAAAGCGCGACCGGCACCGGTCCCCTCTGGAATCCCCGGCCGTTAGCTCGTAGATATGAAGGGACGGGCAAACTGTCCGGACGACCAAGGGATCAGAAGCGCCCGCCGGGGCGTGGTCGCAACCGGGCCGATACCCGTCCAAGCGCCCCTTTCCTCAAGCGCAGATGGCACACATGAAGCTGATCATTTCCGGAAAACACATCGATGTCGGCGACGCCCTTCGCAGCCACGTGACCGAGCGGTTGGGGCTGGTCGTCGGCAAGTATTATGACCGGCCGATCGACGCGACCGTGACGTTTTCCCGCCAGGCTCACCTCTTCCGCACCGATTGCACGGTGCATTTCGGGGCGGGCCTGCTGGTCAATGCCCACAGCGACGGCACCGAAATCTACGCGAGCTTCGATGGCGCCGCTGAGCGCATCGAAAAACGCCTGCGGCGCTACAAGCGCCGGCTGAAGGATCACCACAACGGCGCCAAGCGCGCGGTCGAGCCGGCCTTCAACTACACGCTGGCGCCGCACGATGACGACGAGGCCGAGGAGCCGCACGTGGACGGCGCCAACGGCACCCCGCTGGTGATCGCCGAAAGCGATTCCCAGATCGAGACCCTGACCGTGTCGGAGGCGGTGATGCGCCTGGACCTGGGCGAGCATCCGGCGATGATGTTCCGAAATAGCGCCAACGGCGGCCTGAACGTGGTATATCGCCGCCCGGACGGCAACATCGGCTGGATCGAGCCCAATCAGCGGGCCGTCAATGGCGCTCGGGCGTGAGGCTTATCCCTTGGATTTGAGTTCGATCATCGGCCCAGAGGGCGTCATTGCCGGCCTCAAGACGGCCACCAAGAAGCAGGCGCTTCAGGAATTGGCCGCCCGTGCCGCCGAAATCACCGGCGTGCACGAGCGGACCATTTTCGACATCCTGCTGGAGCGCGAGCGCCTGGGGACGACCGGGGTCGGCCAGGGCATCGCTATCCCCCATGGCAAGCTGGCCGAGATCGATCGCCTGTTCGGCCTGTTTGCCCGCCTGGACCAGCCGATCGATTTCGAATCGATCGACGAACAGCCGGTCGACCTGATTTTCCTGCTGCTGGCCCCCAGGGCGCCGGTGCCGATCACCTCAAGGCCCTGGCCAAGGTCTCGCGCCTGCTGCGCGACCGCGACACCTGCGAAAAACTGCGCCACGGCGACTCGGTCGAAGCGATCTACTCGCTGCTCACCGAACCCAGCCAGCCGCACGCAGCTTAAAACACCGAGGGTCCCTCCTCACCCAACCCTCTCCTCCCAGGAGGAGAGGGCTCGGCACCGTGCCCTTAAGGGCCATTGAGGCCCCGCGAAGCTTCAGCGAAGCGAGCCAAGGCGGCGAAGGCCGCCGCCCGGCGTTTGAGGGCCAACCATCAATGCACGCTGAGCGGCTGCATCTCGTATTGGACGGCGGCGGCGAAGGCCAGTTCGCGGTTGGCGACCAGGGCCAGGGGCGAGCCGTCGGCGCCGTGGACCGCGACGACCTGCTTGCCGTCGACCTCGACCGGCTTGATGTAGACCAGGGCGCCACCGCCCAGCGCTGCCAGCGCTTCGGGCGTGATGTGCCGGATATTGGCGTCGTTGTTCTCGATGTTCACTTTACACCTCCAGTACGGCGACCGGATAGTCCGACGCACGCTCAACGGGCCTGCTCGGCCCCGTTACGCGGCTCGATGACGCCGTCTTCCAGGGAGGCGTCCGAGTCGATCGGGATGGTGCGCACCACGCTGGCCGGCACGGGCCGGCGCAGATCGATGTGCAGGAGCCCGTTGTCGAGCCCTGCCCGCACGATCTCGATTCCTTCCGCCAGCACGAAGCTCTTCTGGAACTGCCGTGCGGCGATACCCCGATGCAGATAGGTCCGCTTGTTGTCTTCGGCCTGACGGCCCCGGACGATGAGTTGATTCTCTTCGACCGTGACGCTCAGGTCTTCGCGGGCAAAACCGGCCACCGCCAGCGTGATGCGCAGCGCATTGGCACCCGTCTGCTCGATATTGTAGGGCGGATAGCCATCCGTGGCCGATTTGGCCACGCGGTCGAGCACCCGCTCCATGTGATCGAAGCCCAGCAACAAGGGGCTGTTGAATACCGACATCCGCGTCATCGCCTTGCAACTCCTCGAACCGAGCGAGCCGCCCTTGACCTGAAATTATCGGACCTGACGGTCCCGGAAGCGACGTGGCCCTGACGGCACCACACGCCTAGAGATCATCTGGCGATGGCTGACGGAAAATCAAGGGCGCTACCGCCGCAGGGCGGCCCCGCCTAGCCGGGATGGCCGTCGCGAATCGGCGGCTGGAACGACAGGCCCAGGTCCCAGGGAAAATAGATCCAGGTGTCCTGGCTCACCTCGGTGACGAAGGTGTCCACCAGCGGCCGGCCCATGGGCTTGGCATAGACGGTGGCGAAATGGGCCTTGGGCAGCATGTCGCGCACGAGGCGGGCGGTCTTGCCGGTGTCGACCAGGTCGTCGATCAGCAGGATGCGGGTGCCGCCGTCGGCCGTCAGGGCCGCCACCTCGGGCCCGACGCCCTTGAGGATCTGGGCGGCGCCCTGTTCCTTGTAGTCGTGGTAGGAGGCGATGCAGACCGTGTCGATCAGCCGGATGCCCAGTTCGCGGGCGATGATCAGCGCCGGCACCAGGCCGCCCCGGGTGATGCAGACGATGGCCTCGAAGCCGCGGTCGCCGGACAGGCGCCAGGACAGGGCACGGGCATCCCGGTGAAACTGCTCCCAGGAAACGGGAAAGGCTTTCTGGCTGCTGGGCTCGGACATGCGGCGGGAAATCCTGCTGGGCTGATTCGATTCCGGTACCCGCGCCGAGGCGGGCGTCGGACAGATTATCGATCTGCCTGCGCGCCGCCCACGCCTGAATCGGCGGCCGTGCGGGCGGGCAGCAGCCCTGCGACCGCAGCCCGCGCGGCTTGCAGAACCTCGGTGCGCCCCTCGGCGCTTGCCATGGCCCGGGCGATGAGAATGGCACCCGCCGCCTGGGTGATGAGCGCCCAGGCCGAAGCAGCGTTCCCGGTGACGGCCATCAGGTTCTCCTGGATGCGGCGGATCGTGCGTTCGAAGGTCTCGCGGGTTTCCCGGCTCGCCCGGCCCACTTCTGCCGCCAGGGTGGGCATCGGGCACCCCAACTCGGGATGGTCGACATGGAAGTCGCTGAGGTAACCGCTGGCGAAGGCCCGGATCCTGTCCACGTCGGGTGTTTCCACGGCCGGCAGCAGCTTGAGGAGTTCATGCTCGACGATCGCCTGCAGCAGTTCCGTCTTGGACGTGAACTGCGAATAGAAGGCGCCGGTGGTGACGCCTGCCGCCGACACCAGCGCACTCAACCCCGTCGCGCCGAAGCCCTCCTTCTTGGCCAGCGCCCCCGCCTTTTCCAGGAGGCGCGCCCGGCTGGTGGGTTTGTGGTGGGGTCCATAACGCATAGGCGGACATTCCTTTTTTGTCGGTCGACAAATTTGTCAGTTGACAAAGCATAGTATAACGATCGGTATTATAACGATCATTATCCTATGCGTTCAACACTGATAATCTTGGGAGGCATGACATGGCGACAGCGGTTCAGGCATCGACCGCGACTTGGGAGATCCGCGCCCGGCGGGTGGCCTTCGATTGGACAAATCCGCCGCTGCGCTGGCTGCCGGAGGATCCCTTCGGCGCCCATTGGGTCAACCAGTTCAGTTTCACCCTGGTGAAGGGCGAGGGGTTCTTCTGCCGGACCTTCACCCAGGCCCTGCCGCGGATCGGGGATGCGAAATTGCGCCAGGACGTGGAGACCTTCATCCGGCAGGAGGCGATTCATGCCGGCGCCCACAAGGTGTCGATCGAGGAATATCTCTCCCGCTATGGCACCGACATCGCGGACAACTACCGCCGGTCCGCCCGCCTGTTCGAGCGGACCCTGGCCGAAAAGCCCCTGGGCATCCGGCTGCCGGCCTTCATGCAGCGGCGGTGGCTGCTCGTCCGCGTCGGCCTGGTGGCGGCAGCCGAGCATTTCACCTGCGCCCTGGGCCAGTTCGCACTGAAGCAGGCCAATTGGAAGGCCGGGGGCGACCCGGTCGTCACCGACCTGTTTACCTGGCACTGCGCCGAAGAGGTCGAGCACCGGACCGTCGCCTATGATCTGTATCGCCACCTGGGCGGCGGCTATCTTCTGCGGGCCGCCCTGATGGCGATCACCGGCCCGGTCCTCGTCTATCTGATGGCGGCGGGGACGGCGCGTTTCGCCCGCACCGACGAGGGCTTGCCCCGGTCGCAGAAAAGCCTGTTCCGCCGGGGCTTCTGGCAAGCTTGGCGGCGCTCGGCGCGGCTGGACAACATCCCGTCCGTGGGATGGTTCGCGACCACGGCGCTGCGCTTCTTCAAGCCGGGCTACCACCCGCTGCACGAAGGATCGACGGAACTGGCCCTGGCCTACATCAACCAGTCACCCGGTGTCGCCGCCTATGAGGCAGCGACGGCGAGGCGCGCATCATGAGCAGCCCCAATGCAACTCGAGCCATGCCCGAGCCGCGCTTCGTGCGCAACGACGACGTCGACCTCGCCACCTACCAATGGGGCGGGCGCGACGGGGACGAGACCATCGTCTTCCTGCACGGCTATCCCGATGCGGCGGCTGTCTGGGCCGACATCGCCGCCCTGCTGGCCGACCGCTTCCGGGTCGTCGCCTTCGACATGCGCGGCACCGGCCAGTCGACGACCCCGTCCGGGCGTAATGCCTATGGTTTCGACAGGCTGATCGGCGATCTCGAGGCGGTCCTCGATGCCGTCAGCCCCGATCGGCCGGTCCACATCGTCGGCCATGACTGGGGCGCGCTGCAGGGATGGGAGGCCGTGCTGGGCGAGCAACTCAAAGGGCGAATCGCCTCCTTTTCCACGGCAGCCCCCAGTCTCGATCACGTCGGCCACTGGTTTCACGGGCAATTGCGGGCCAAGACGCTGGCCGGCCTCGGCCGCTTCGTTCGCCGGGCGCTGGCCTCGTCCTATATGCTCATGCTTCAGATTCCCGTCATTCCCGAGATGACCTGGCGCCTTGGCCTGGGACGGCTGTGGCCCCGGCTGGTCTCGCGGCTGGAAAGGCTTCCCGTCGCCGGGCGGCACGGTCAGGTCCGGGATGCGATCAGCGGCCTTGGCCTCTACCGGACCAATCTCCTGCCGACACTGCGCCGCCCCAGCAGCCGTTCGACCGACCTGCCGGTGCAGTTGCTGGTCATGACCCGGGATCCCTTCGTGCCTGCCTTCCTGTTCGACGGGATGGAACAGTGGGCGCCTAACCTGCGCCGTACCGCGATCGACAGCGGTCATTGGGGTATACTGGCCCGGCCCGCCGACTTCGCCGGCCATGTCGCGGATTTCGTAACGCAGCAGCGCAACTGACGGCCCAAAACAAGAAAGGCGACCCTTTCGGATCGCCTTTCTTGTTCAGTGGACGGTTGGTGGAGCCAATCGGAATCGAACCGACGACCTCTTGAATGCCATTCAAGCGCTCTCCCAACTGAGCTATGGCCCCGTACCGTCCCTGCCCGCCTGTTTCGCTGCGCCGTGGCAGCGTCCCCTGCGGAGCGCGGAACTTAGTGAGATCCCGCCCCCCGATCAAGAGGATTTTTAGCGATCTTTCTCATCGTCGAGATCGAGATCGGCATCGACCACGTCCTCGAGATCCTCGTCGTCGAGATCTTCGTCCTCTTCGAGCAGGACGTCATCCTCCTCGACTTCCTCTTCCTCGACCGCATCGTCGACATCGACCAGGGGCTCGCCCTCTTCGTCGGTCGCATCGGCGTCGGCGATGATGTCCTCCTCGTCGCCGCCCAACTCCTCGATGCCGGGATCTTCCTCTTCGTCCTCGTCATCGACGACGGCGCGGGGCTCGGCATCCTCGTCGACTTCCTCATCGTCGAGTTCGTCGACCACGGCGCCGGCCTTCAGCGCAGCGGCGGCCTTCAGTTTGGCCTTGGGGTCGGGCCGCACGCGGCGGGCCTTCAACGCGGCTTCGGGTTCAAAGACGGTCTCGCACTTGGGGCACACGATCGGATCGCGGCCCATGTCATAAAAGCGCGTCGCGCAGGCGAGGCACTGCCGCTTTGCGCCCCATTCAGGTTTCGCCAAAGTCGTCTCCCACGGGAAAAATCAGGGGGTGGCTTTGCCACGAAGCGCGCGGTCTGTCAAAGCGAATGGCGCCGTGCTAGTAGCACCCCTCGTCGATTCGGACTTTGAGGCTCCAAAGTGCCCGCCCTGACCGCCCAAAGCTGCCCCGCCCTTGCCGGCACCGTCACGGTGCCCGGCGACAAGTCGATCTCCCACCGCGCCCTGATTCTCGGCGGCCTGGCGATCGGCCGGACCGAGGTCACCGGCCTGCTGGAAGGCGACGACGTGCTGCGCACCGCCGAAGCCATGCGGCGCCTGGGCGCCACCGTCACGCGCGTCGGCCCCGGCCACTGGCAGGTCGACGGTGTCGGCGTCGGCGCCTTGTCCGAGCCCGGCGACATCCTGGACCTGGGCAATTCGGGCACCGGCGCACGGCTGCTGATGGGCCTGGTCGCCGGCCATCCGATCACCGCCGTGTTCACCGGCGACGCCTCGCTGAACAAGCGCCCCATGGCCCGGGTGACCGAGCCCCTGTCGCGCATGGGCGCCGGCTTCGTCGGCCGGGCCGGCAACCGCCTGCCGCTGGCCGTGGTCGGCGCCCGCGCGCCCATGCCCATCGAATACCGCCTGCCCGTCGCCTCGGCCCAGGTGAAATCGGCGATCCTGCTGGCCGGCCTGAATGCGCCGGGCGAGACCATCGTGATCGAGCCCGAACCCACGCGCGACCATTCCGAACGGCTGCTGGGCCATTTCGGCGCGGTGGTGAAGATCGTGGACCTGGCCGACGGCAGCCGCCGCGTCACCCTGCGGGGCCAGCCGGAACTGATTGCCGCCCCGGTGGTGGTCCCCGGCGACCCCTCGTCCGCCGCCTTCCCGCTGGTGGCCGGCCTGATCGTGCCGGGGTCCGACATCACGATCACCAATGTGGGCCTCAATCCCTTGCGGATCGGCCTGTTCGACACGCTGATCGAGATGGGCGCGCAGATCGAGTTCCTGAACAAGCGCAACGCCGGCGGCGAACCCGTTGCCGACCTGCGGGTGCGTCATTCGGTGTTGAAGGGTGTCGACGTGCCGGCCAGCCGGGCGCCGTCCATGATCGACGAATACCCGATCCTTTCGGTCGCCGCCGCCTTTGCCACGGGCACCACGCGCATGAACGGCCTGGCCGAGTTGCGGGTGAAGGAAAGCGACCGGCTGGCGGCGATTGCCGCCGGCCTGGCCGCCAACGGGGTCGCCCACGAGGCCGGCGCCGACACGCTGGTCGTGGCCGGCAAGGGCACGGTGGCCGGCGGCGGCACGGTCGCCACCCACCTGGACCATCGCATCGCCATGTCCTTCCTGGTCATGGGCCTGGCCGCCGCCCGGCCGGTGACGGTGGACGACGATCACATGATCGACACCTCCTTCCCCGGCTTCGCCGCCTTGATGACCGCGCTGGGCGCGGGCTTCTCGAGGGCGGGGTGAGCGCTTTCGTCGTCGCGATCGACGGCCCTGCGGCCGCGGGCAAGGGCACCCTGGCGCGCCGCCTGGCCGAAGCCTTCGATTTCGCCTATCTCGATACCGGCTCGCTCTACCGGGCCGTGGCGCTGGCCCTGTTGCGCGCCGGCAATCCCCAACCGACCGAAGCCCAGGCGGCAACTGCCGCCGCCGCCCTGGACCTGGGCCTGACCGGCGATGCCGCCCTGCGGGACGAGGCGACCGGCAACCTGGCCAGCGTGGTCGCCGCCATGCCGCGGGTGCGCACCGCCCTGCTGGGCCTGCAGCGCGACGTGGCGGTCAATCCGCCCGGCGGCAAGGCCGGGGTGATCCTGGACGGCCGCGACATCGGCACCGTGATTTACCCGGAAGCGCCGGTGAAGCTGTTCCTGACCGCCAGCGTCGACGCCCGGGCGGCGCGGCGCTACCTCGAACTGGTGGACAAGGGCGTGCGCGCCGATCTGGACCAGATTCGGGCGGAAATCGCCGCCCGCGACGCCCGCGACGCCGGCCGGGCGACCGCGCCGCTGAAGGCGGCCGACGACGCCTACTTGCTGGATACCTCGAATTTGGGTATTGAAGACGTCTTCGCCAAGGCGAAGACCATCATCGAGAAGGCGCGGGGGACGCAAGCCTAGGGCTTGCTGTTGGCCGTGCCGTTCGCCGTTTGAACCGCCCCTGGGAGGATTAGGGGAAGACCGTCGGAGACAACCGGCAGGCCAGGAATAGAGACTATAGGAGTTTACTGACCAATGGCATCTGCATCGACCGCGCTGGATTTCGGCGCCAAAGAAAGTTTCGCGGACCTGCTCGACGAGAGCTTCGGTTCCGCCAATTCCCTTGAAGGCAGCGTCATCGAAGGTCGCGTCGTCGCGATCGAAAACGATTTCGCGGTGATCGACGTCGGCCTGAAGGCCGAGGGCCGCGTGCTGCTCAAGGAATTCGCTGCGCCCGGCCAAAAGGCCGAGCTGAAGCCCGGCGACATTGTCGAGGTCTACCTCGAGCGCATGGAAAATGCGATGGGCGAAGCGGTGATCAGCCGCGAGAAGGCCCGCCGCGAAGAAGCCTGGACCATCCTGGAGCGGGCGTTCGAGAAGGGCCAGCGCGTCGAAGGCGTGATCTTCGGCCGCGTCAAGGGTGGCTTCACGGTCGACCTGTCGGGCGCCGTCGCCTTCCTGCCCGGCAGCCAGGTCGACGTCCGCCCCGTGCGCGACATCACCCCGCTGATGGGCGTGCCCCAGCCCTTCCAGATCCTCAAGATGGATCGCCGCCGCGGCAACATCGTCGTGTCGCGTCGCGCCGTGCTTGAAGAGACTCGCGCCGAAGCCCGTACCGAGCTGGTCGCGAACCTCAAGGAAGGCCAGATCCTCGAAGGCGTGGTCAAGAACATCACCGACTACGGTGCGTTCGTCGACCTGGGCGGCGTCGACGGCCTGCTGCATGTCACCGACATTGCCTGGCGCCGCGTCAACCACCCCTCCGAGGCGCTGACGATCGGCCAGACCGTGAAGGTTCAGGTCATCCGCGTGAACCCGGAAACCCAGCGCATTTCGCTGGGCATGAAGCAGCTCCTCGCCGATCCGTGGGACGGTGTCTCGGTCAAGTATCCGGTGGGCGTGAAGTTCCTCGGCCGCGTGACCAACATCACCGACTACGGCGCCTTCGTGGAACTGGAGCCGGGCGTCGAAGGCCTGGTCCACGTCTCCGAAATGAGCTGGACCAAGAAGAACGTCCATCCGGGCAAGATCGTCTCCACCTCCCAGGAAGTGGAAGTGATGGTGCTCGAGGTCGACGCCAACAAGCGTCGCATCTCGCTGGGTCTCAAGCAGTGCCTCGAGAACCCGTGGTCGGCCTTTGCCGGCCAGCATCCGCAGAACACGGAAATCGAGGGTGAGGTCAAGAACATCACCGAATTCGGTCTGTTCATCGGTCTCGACGGCGGCGTGGACGGCATGGTCCACCTCTCCGACCTCGACTGGAACCGTCCTGGCGAACAGGCGATCCAGGACTACAAGAAGGGCGACATGGTGCGTGCCATCGTTCTCGACGTCGATGTCGAGAAGGAGCGCATCTCGCTCGGCGTCAAGCAGCTCGGCCGCGATCCCCTTGCCAACAACAACGAAGTCCGCAAGGGCCAGGTTGTGACCGGCACGGTGACCGAGGTCAACGAGGGTGGCGTTGAAGTGGCGATCGGCGACGATGGCGTGCGCGGCTTCATCCGCCGGGCCGACCTCGCCCGTGACCGGCAGGACCAGCGCCCCGAGCGCTTTGCCGTCGGCGACAAGATCGACGCCAAGATCACCAACGTCGACCGTGCCACCCGCAAGCTCCAGCTCTCGATCAAGGCACGCGAGATCGAGGAAGAGAAGGAAGCGGTTGCGCAGTTCGGCTCGTCCGACTCGGGCGCCTCGCTCGGCGACATCCTGGGTGCCGCCATGTCCAAGGCCCGCGCCCGCGCGGAAGCCGAGAACAGCGACGACGAGTAATCTCGTCCATCACGCTTGAAGAAGTCGGGGCGCGCTGGCAACAGCGCGCCCCGATGCTTTTGGGGGCAGAGATCAATCGTATTGCTTGCCGGTCCAGACGAAGACGTGACGGCTGTCATCGAAGCTCAGGTCGTGCATCCCCTTATGCACAGCGTCGCGCACAGTCACCCTCTCACCGAAATTCGGAAATTCGATGGGCTTGCTAGAAAAGCCCTGCGTCGTCGCGAGAATAGCAAAGGCGGCGCAACCCGAAGACCCGCACCACTCGATGCCTTGCATATGGATGATCAAATCAGGGCGACCGTCGTCGTTTAGCTCCACAGTTCCAACAAGGAAATCCTCAACACTCGGCATGTCGGTATCTAACGCCTGCTCAATCACCTTCTCGACAGCCTTTTTTTGGGCGGGCGTCGGGACCTTATCCGGGGCGACCACCGTCTCCGCCGCAGCCGGCAGACAAACCCAAACAGCCAGGAAGGCCGCAGCCATTCTAAAGGTCTTCATCGCTTCCCCATCCCGGCAGGCGGCACGCGCGGTGAAATACCGGGCATCGCACGCATTGATTGAATCCACAAATGCCCCTCACCGGGCAAGCCCCTTGCGCCGCCGCCTGGGCTGGTTACGCTGCCTGCGTCAACTCCAGGGCGGGCTGTTTCATGAGCATTTCGGGTGGCGGCGAGGATCTGTTGCTGGACCGGCGGCTGCTGCGGCGGCGGTTGACGCGCTGGCGGCTGCTGGCGCTGGCGGCGCTGGCCGTCGTCGGGGCGCTGGTCTTTCCCGGTGTGTTCGATGGCACCAGCCGGCCGCACATCGCGCGGCTGCCGGTCGAGGGCCTGATCGTCGCCAATGAGGAGCAGGTGGCCCTGATCGATGCCCTGGCCAAGGACGATGACGTCAAGGCGGTGATCCTGTCGATCGACAGCCCGGGCGGCACCACGGTCGGGGGCGAGGCGATCTATGACGCCTTGCGCCGGCTGGCCGACAAGAAACCGGTGGTGGCCTCGATCGGCACGCTGGGGACCTCGGCCGCCTATCTGATCGCCCTGGGCACCGACCGTATCTTTGCCTACGAGACCTCGCTGACCGGGTCGATCGGCGTGCTGATCCAGTCGCCGGAGTTCTCCAAGCTGATGGCCGAGGTGGGGATTTCGGTGAACGAGATCAAATCGGCGCCGCTGAAGGCCTCGCCCTCGCCCTTCGAGGCGATCTCGCCCGATGCCCGCGCCGCCCTGCAAGGGGTGATCGACGACAGCTTCGCCTGGTTCAAGGACATCGTGGCCGAACGGCGCAAGCTCTCGCCCGCGGAACTGGCCGCCGTCACCGACGGCCGCATCTTCACCGGCCGGCAGGCCCTGGCCGCCAAGCTGGTCGACGAACTGGGCGCCGAACGCCAGATCAGGGCCTGGCTCGAGTCCGAAAAAGGGCTCGAGCCGGACCTGCCCATCCTCAAGGCCGATCCCGAGGGCGAAGTTGATGTTTCAGACATCCTGAGCGGAAAAGCCTTTGTGCCAAAATGGCTTACCCTTGACGGTTTGACGGCCGTTTGGCACCCTCGCCTCGACTGAGGGGCTATGGGCGGGGAGCCAACGGGCCGATGATCAAGTCTGAGCTGATCCTGCGCCTGGCTGCCGCCAACCCCCATTTGTATCAACGCGACGTCGAACGCATCGTCTCCACCATCTTCCAGGAAGTGGCCGACGCCCTGGCGCGCGGCGACCGGGTCGAAATCCGCGGCTTCGGCGCCTTCTCGGTGAAGAGCCGGCCCGCCCGCACCGGCCGCAACCCGCGCACCGGCGAGGCGGTGGACGTCTCGGAGAAATTCGTGCCTTTCTTCAAGACCGGCAAGGAATTGCGCGAGCGCCTGAACCCAGGTGGCGGCGACGACTCCGAGGGCTGAGTCCCCAGGAACATCATCGATGAAGCTGCGCACCCTGCTGATCACCCTGCCCGTCGTCATCGTCCTGGTGGCCCTGGCGCTCGCCAATCGCAGCCCGGTGCGCCTGTCGGTGGATCCGTTCAACACCACGGCCCCCGCCTGGGCGATCGAACTGCCGCTGTTCGTCGTGCTGTTCCTAGCGATCTTCGTCGGCATCCTGATCGGCGGCGGCGTCGCCTGGGTCGCGGGGATGCGGCGCCGGGTCGTGCTCAAGCGCGACAACAAGGGCCTGCAACGCGACCTGGCGGCGGCCCAGCAGTCCGCCCCGGCGCCCACTGCCCCGGCGCCCACCACCCCCGTACCGCACGGTGCCGCCAACCTGCCCGTTCCCCGTTGAGTGCAGCGCCTGCCTTCACCCACGTCGGGGCCGAAGCCGCCAGCAGCGCCCTGACCTACCCGGCCCTGATCGATGCCTTGGGCGAGGCTTTCGCCGCCGGCCGGATCGAGGCGCCCCTGCGCGGCCACCATCCCATCCCCGATGGCCAGGGCCACACCAACACCTTCCTGGTCATGCCGGCCTGGGAGCCGGGCGCCTTCACCGGGGTGAAGCTGGTCACCGTGGCGCCGGGCAACAATGCCCGCGGCCTGGACTCGGTGATCGGCCTCTATGTCCTGTTCGACGCCGTCACGGGCGCCCCGCTGCTCTCGGCCGACGGCAGCGCGATCACCGTGCGGCGCACCGCCGCCGCCTCGGCCCTGGCCGCGCGCTATCTGGCCCGGGGCGATGCCCGCACCTTGCTCATGGTAGGTGCCGGCAACCTCAGCCCCCATCTGGTCGAGGCGCACCGCGCCGTCCGCCCCAACATCGAGCGGGTTCTGGTGTGGAACCGCAATCGCGACAAGGCCGCGGCCGTTGCGGCGGCGGTGGGCGGCACGGTGGCGGACGACCTCGAGGCGGCGGTCGCCGGGGCGGACATCGTCACCTGCGCCACCATGAGCACCGCGCCCCTGATCAAGGGCGCCTGGCTCAGGCCCGGCACCCATGTCGACCTGGTGGGCGGCTTTACGCCCGCCATGCGCGAGGTCGACGATACGGCGGTGACCCGGGCGCGGCTGTTCGTCGATACCCGCGCCGGCGCCCTGCACGAAGCCGGCGACCTGGCCGACCCGCTGGGCCGCGGCGTCATCGCGACGAGCGACGTGGTCGCCGACCTGGCCGAATTGGCGAGCGGCCGTGATCCCGGCCGCCGCTCGGCCTCCGAAATCACCCTGTTCAAGTCCGTGGGCACGGCGCTGGAAGACCTGGCGGCCGCGGCCCTGCTGTACCGGAGTTTGCGTGGATGAAACTGGTCGTGGTCGGGGCGGGCCTCTACGGCCTGTCCGTGGCGCGGGCGGCGATCGCCGCCGGCCATGAGGTCACCGTTGTCGAACAGGGGCCGGTGCCCAACCCGCTGGGCAGTTCGGTCGACCGCCACCGCCTGATCCGCTACCCCTACGGCGACCGCGACGGCTATGCCCTGATGGTGCGTGACGCCTTCCCTGCCTGGGAACGGGTATGGGCGGACCTGGGCACACGGCATTTCGTCGAGACCGGCACCCTGGCCCATTGCTTCCGGCCCGGCGACTGGGGCGCCCTCTCCGCCGCCTCGCTCGACCGCCTCGGCATCGCCTGCGAGCGCCTGTCGACGACGGAACTGGACCGGCGCTATCTCATGCTGACGTCCGTCGGGGTCGAGTCGGCGCTGTACCTGCCCAGCGGCGGTGCCCTGCTGGCCGACCGGATCATCGAAGGCCTGGCCGACCTGGTAAGACGCAGGGGCACGCTGATTGCGCAGATGGCGGTCACCGCGATCGATCCCGCCCGGGGGGCGGCGACCCTGGCCGACGGCCGCATCCTCGAAGGCGACGCCCTGGTGGTGACCGCCGGCCCCTGGACGACCCGGCTGGTGCCGGGCCTCGCCCCCGTGCTCACCCCCGCCCGCCAGGTTCTGATCTATACCGCCGTGCCTGCGCAATACCGGGCGGACTGGGCCAAGGCGCCGATGCTGCTGGAAATCGACCGCGACGAGGGCTTCTACGCCGTGCCGCCGGTCGACGGCTATCACCTGAAGATCGGCGACCACCGCATCGACGGCCCCGGTGCCGACCCGGACCTGAACCGGGTGCCCGGCGAGGACGAGTCCGTTCGCATCCTCGCGGCCGCCAAGCGCCGCTTCGCCGCCTTCGACGATTACCGCATCGTCGAGGCCAAGACCTGCTTCTACACCGTCACCACCGACGAACGCTTCCGCATCGAGGCCGAGGACAAGGCCCTGATCCTGTCCTGCTGCTCGGGCCACGGCTTCAAGTTCGGCCCCCTGGTCGGCGAGCGGGTGGTCGAATGCCTCGACGGCAAGGCGCCCGTGTCGAAGCTGCAAAGCTGGGCGGCGGGCCACTCGATTGCGTAATCCGGTCCATCACCACGGCAAGGCCCGGTAGAGCGCCTCGACCTTCTTGAAACAGGCATCGAAATCCGGCAGCTTCGGCAATTCGGCCGCCAGCGTTCCCCATTCCGCTCGCGCCCTTGCGACGACAAGCGGATCGTTGATCGAATGGACGCCGGGTGTAATCCCACGCGCCCGGCACTTCAGTCTGAAGGATTGAAGAATGCTGTGCATTTCCCTGTCGTCGAGGGGGAAATGCGTGACGAGGTAGGCGATGTCGTAGACATCCTGACGGCGGTAGCGCGGCTGATCACGTTCGGTCTGTTGCAGCAGGGCCCTGAATTTCTCGGCAATCAGATCGGTGAGGGCATAGGCGAACAACGTCGACCCGCGATCGTCCAGTCGAACCAACTCGGTTGCATTGATCGATTCATTGAAGCTGATATCCAGGCTTACCACCCTGGGCGATTGTCCGGCTTCGATCCGCCATTCGGACCGGTCGCCACGCCGGGCGTAGGCAACCGTTATTTTGAGGGCGGGAAACGACACGTTTGCCCCGCCAAATGGCCGGGGCTTCTCCTTGATCGACTGCACCGTCAGCACCAGATCGGGATAGCCGAGGCGGGCAGCAATCCGCGGCAGCAGGCGATCCAAATCCCCGCGCAGTTTCTCCCTCAGTCCAGGGACCGGCTCCAAGTCTGTTGAAAAGTCGATATCGGCGGTCCCGCGCAGGCTGCCGTAGACCACGGCCATCAACATGCCGCCCTTGAGGAAAATGCGGCTGCCATAGTCCGACAGCGCACCGATCGTGGTGAGAACGATCTCCGTAGCCTGCCGCTCGGCATAGGCCGCCGGGTCGGGCCTTGCCCGCTCCACCCATCGGCTGATATCGGCGATCCGCCCGTCAGACATTGATGGAAAGCATCCATTTTTCGGAATGGGCCGTCGCGAAATCCTTCGCCGGATCGAGAACACGGGAGCCCCCGCGCGCCGCGAAGCGAAGCCAGCCATCGGTTCGCGCGTCGCCCGCACCGATGACCTCGTCCAGCAGATAGCCGGCCCGCACCTTCACGATGGCGGCGTCGCTCTCGTCGATGGCGGCAACGATGTCGTCGAGGTAGGTCGGTGCATGTTCCCGCCAGATGTCGATGACATGGGCCATGCCGCCGCATCGTTGCGGCGTGTCCAGCATATCGAAAAAGGTCTGGCCGATCGTGGCCAGGCGCTCGTGCGTGCCGCGCACCGCAAGCCAACGCCCCAGCCGCGCCTTGCCAATCACATCGATCGGCCGGCCGCGCACCATCGCAGGGGGACGGATAAACATCAGCTTCACGGCTGACCCGGCGGGCATTTCCGGGAAGGGTTGACCGTAGTCGGCCATCATCCGCGCGTCGACATAGGCCCGTGCCGCGCTCGGCGTCGGCATGGTCAGGTGCAGGGCCTCCGGCCGCCGCTCGGTAAGACCCCACCGCTGCATGGCCGACAGATGGGAAACATAACCGAAGGGGTTGACCAGCGCGCAGACAGCCTCGGCACTGCCGCCGCCGACACTCGGCACCCGGTAGACACCCCGGCCATAGTCGGGGTCGACATCGAGCCCGAGCGTCCCGATCAGATTGTCGATGACGCGCCGCAATTGGTCGGCGGGCGGCGTCGCCGGGCGAATATAAAGCTTTCGCCCGCTTTCCTCGGCCATCAGCCCCCGCATGAGATGAAAAAGGGCATAGGCTGTTGTGACCGGCAGGACTTCAGCCTCCAGTTCCGCAAGTACAGCCGCCACCAAACGCGTTCGTTTGGCGGGCATGGGCACAACCGGGCCTGAGACAAATCTTGCCATCAACCTGCGTCGAGAAAATTCAACCCAGTATGCGTTACCAAGCGTCCTGAGGACGCTTGGTAACGCATACTGCTGATTATATTGCGAGGGACACTTCTGTCAAGGCTTGCGGCGCGCCGAATAACGATCTGCTATAAACCCGCCCCATGTCCATTCGTGCCAAGATTTGCGGCCTGAGCACCCCCGAGGCGGTCGATGCCGCCGTTGCCGGCGGCGCCAGCCACGCGGGCTTTGTGTTCTATCCACCCTCGCCCCGCAACCTGACGCCGGCCGCCGCCGCCGGCCTGATCGCGCGCCTGCCCGGCCATGTCACGCCGGTTGCCCTGGTGGTCGATGCCGACGATGCGGCGATTGAGGCGATCCTGGCAGCGGCGCCGGTGAAGATCATCCAGGCCCATGGCCGCGAGACGCCGGAACGGGTGGCGGCGATCGGCAGCCGCTTCGGCCTACCCGTGATGAAGGCGGTCGGGATCGCCGGCCCGGAGGATGTGGCGATCGCGCACGCCCACGAGGTGGTGGCCGACCTGTTGCTCCTCGACGCCAAACCGCCTAAGAAAGGCCTTCCCGGGGGGAATGGCCTGGTTTTCGACTGGCAGCTTATTGCCGGCGAGGCCTGGAAAAAGCCCTGGTTCCTGGCTGGCGGCCTGACGCCCGACAATGTCACCCTGGCGATCCGCACGGCGGGCGCCCCGGCGGTGGACGTGTCGAGCGGCGTCGAGCGTGCCCCGGGGGTGAAGGATCTCGACCTGATCGCGGCATTCCTGGCCGCGGTCGCGTCCGTTGAAGGATGATTTGATGGCCAAGGCGCCCCTGACGACGCCCAATTCCTACCGTGAAGGCCCCGACGAGCAGGGTCACTTCGGCATCTATGGCGGCCGTTATGTCGCCGAGACCTTGATGCCGCTGATCCTGGACCTGGAGAAGGCCTACGAGACCGCGCGCCACGATCCCGCCTTCCGCAGCGAACTCGACTATTTCCTGGAACATTACGTCGGCCGGCCCAGCCCGCTCTATTTCGCACAGCGCCTGACGGAGCACTTCGGCGGCGCCAAGATCTACCTGAAGCGCGAAGAGCTGAACCATACCGGCGCGCACAAGATCAACAATTGCATGGGCCAGATCCTGCTGGCCCGGCGCATGGGCAAGACGCGCATCATCGCCGAGACCGGGGCCGGCCAGCACGGCGTCGCCACCGCCACCGTGGCCGCCCGCTTCGGCCTGCCCTGTACCATCTACATGGGCAAGACCGACATCGAGCGGCAAAGCCCCAATGTCTTCCGCATGAAGCTGCTGGGCGCCGAGGTGATCCCGGTGACCAGCGGTTCGCAGACCCTGAAGGACGCCATGAACGAGGCGTTGCGCGACTGGGTCACCCGCGTCGACGAGACCTTCTACATCATCGGCACGGTCGCCGGCCCTCACCCCTACCCGGCCATGGTGCGCGATTTCCAGGCGGTGATCGGCACCGAGGCCAAGGCCCAGATGTTCAAGGCGGAAGGCCGCCTGCCCGATACCCTGGTCGCCTGTGTCGGCGGCGGTTCCAATGCCATCGGCCTGTTCTATCCCTTCCTGGACGACAAGACGGTGGCAATCGATGCCGTCGAGGCCGCCGGCCACGGTATCGAGACCGGCAAGCACGCCGCCTCGCTGGCCGCCGGGCGGCCGGGCGTGCTGCACGGCAACCGCACCTATCTGCTGCAGGACGACGACGGCCAGATCATCGAGGCGCATTCGATCTCGGCCGGGCTCGACTATCCCGGCATCGGCCCGGAACATTCCTGGTTGCACGACATCGGCCGGGTGAATTTCGTCTCGGCCACCGACATGGAGGCGCTGGACGCCTTCCAGCTCTGCGCCAAGCTCGAAGGCATCATCCCGGCGCTGGAATCGGCCCATGCCCTGGCCCATGTCGGCCGCATCGCGCCCAAGCTGCCCAAGGACCACATCATCCTGGTCAACCTGAGCGGCCGGGGCGACAAGGACATCTTCACCGTCGCCAGCGCGCTTGGAGCGAAATTGTGACCGTCGCCCGTATCGATGCCCGTTTCGCTGCCCTGAAGGACGAAGGCCGCCCCGGCCTGGTGGTGTTCGTGACCGCCGGCGACCCGGACCTGGAAACCTCGCTGGAGGTGATCAAGGCCCTGCCCGCGGCAGGGGCCGACGTGATCGAGATCGGCATGCCCTTCACCGATCCCATGGCCGACGGCCCGGCGATCCAGGCCAGCGGCCTGCGGGCCCTGGGCGGCGGGCAGACCCTGCGCAAGACGCTGGACCTGGTGCGGCGTTTCCGCGAGGGCGACAAGGCCACGCCGATCATCCTGATGGGCTACTACAACCCGATCTATTCCTATGGCGTGCCGAAGTTCCTGGCCGATGCCAACGCCGCCGGCATCGACGGGCTGATCGTGGTCGACCTGCCGGCCGAGGAAGACGACGAGTTGTGCCTGCCGGCGCTGGCGGCAGAGATCGCCTTCATCCGCCTGGCGACGCCCACCACCGACGACAAGCGCCTGCCCACGGTGCTGACCAATACCAGCGGCTTCGTCTACTACGTCTCGATCACCGGCATCACCGGCGCGGCCAGCCCCGATGCCACCAAGGTGGGGGCCGCGGTCGCGCGCATCCGCCGCCATACCGACCTGCCGATCGCGGTGGGCTTTGGTATCAATTCGCCCGAGCAGGCGGCAGCGATCGTCGAATATGCCGACGCGGCGGTGGTCGGCAGTGCCGTGGTCTCGCTGATCGGCAAGGCCGCGGCGGAAGGTGTTTCGGGCGCGCCGGTGGCGGCCCGGGTCAGTGAATTCGTGGCGCGTCTGGCCGCCGGC
Organism: Oleomonas cavernae; assembly: GCF_003590945.1. Taxonomy (NCBI): domain Bacteria; kingdom Pseudomonadati; phylum Pseudomonadota; class Alphaproteobacteria; order Acetobacterales; family Acetobacteraceae; genus Oleomonas; species Oleomonas cavernae. The sequence goes on from NZ_QYUK01000008.1 coordinate 85,468, forward strand.
GTGCGCGGCGTGAAGCGCAACGCCGCCTAACAGTTCGAGGATCCAAGCATGGCGAATTGGCTGAACGACGTCGTCCGTCCCAAGATCCGGGCCGCCTTCGTCAAGCGCGACACGCCCGACAACCTGTGGACCAAGTGCCCCGGTTGCGGCCAGATGCTGTTCCACCGCGAACTGGCCGAGAACCTGAACGTCTGCCACCATTGCGGTCACCACATGCGCTTTGGCCTGAGCGAGCGCATCGAGCTGATCCTCGACCCCGGCTTCACCCTGGTGCCGATCCCCGAGGTCCAGCTCGACCCGCTGAAATTCCGCGATGAGAAGCGTTACACCGACCGCCTGAAGGACGCCCGGGCCAAGACCGGGCAGAACGATGCCATGGCGGTGGCCTATGGCACGGTCAACGGCCTGGGTGCCGTCCTGGCGGTACAGAATTTCGCCTTCATGGGCGGCTCCATGGGTCTGGCGGTGGGCGAGGCCCTGATCGCCGCGGCCGAACGGGCCGTCGATCACGGCGTGCCCCTGATCGTGGTTACCGCGGCCGGCGGCGCCCGCATGCAGGAAGGCATTCTCTCCCTGATGCAGATGCCGCGGTCAACCGTCGCGGTCGAAATGCTGCGCGATGCGAAGCTGCCCTATATCGTGGTGCTCACCGATCCGACCACCGGCGGCGTGACAGCGTCGTTCGCCATGCTGGGCGACATCCAGATGGCCGAGCCGGGTGCCCTGATCGGCTTTGCCGGCCAGCGCGTGATCGAGCAGACCATTCGCGAGAAACTGCCCGAAGGCTTCCAGCGTGCCGAATACCTGCTGGAACACGGCATCATCGACATGGTGGTGCCGCGCAAGGAAATGAAGGAACGGCTGACCAAGGTGGTCTCGCTCCTGATGAACCGGCGGCCGCCGCCAGCGGTGAAGCTGCCGGCGCGGGCCTGACCAAAAAAGCCCTCTCCGCCCTTCAGGGGGGAGAGGGTTGGGTGAGGTGGGTCGACGGCGTAGAGCTCACTCGTTCCACCCACCACCTCACCCTTCCCATCGCCTACCGGCGATGGGCCCCTTCCCTCTCCCCCGCAAGCGGCGGAGAGGGATTTTACGGGTTACCATGACCTCCGACCTCGTCCTTGAACGCCTGACCCGGCTGCATCCCAAGAAGATCGACCTGTCGCTGGGGCGGATGGAGCGGCTGCTGGCGCGCCTGGGGCATCCCGAGCGCGACCTGCCGCCGGTGATTCATGTCGCCGGGACCAACGGCAAGGGCTCGACCGTCGCCTATCTGCGCGCGATCGGGGAGGCGGCGGGCCTGCGGGTCCATGCCTATACCTCGCCCCACCTGGTGCGCTTCCACGAGCGCATCCGGCTGGCCGGGCAGTTGATCGACGAGGCGGCGCTGATCGCCCTGCTGGAGGAATGCGAGCGGGCCAATGGCGAGGCGCCGATCACCTTCTTCGAGGTGACCACCGCCGCGGCCTTCCTGGCTTTCGCGCGCAATCCCGCCGACCTGCTGCTGCTCGAGGTCGGCCTGGGCGGGCGGCTGGATGCGACCAATGTGGTGGCGCGGCCGCACTTGAGCGTGATCACACCGGTCGACCTCGACCATCGGGAGTTCCTGGGCGACGACATCAAGGCAATCGCCGCCGAGAAGGCCGGCATCCTGAAGCCCGACGTGCCCGCCGTGATCGGCCCGCAGCCGGCCGAGGCCCTGGGCGTGATCGCGGCGCAGGCGGACCTGCTGGACGCGCCGCTGATCATTGCCGGCATCGATTTCCAATATGCCGCGACCGACGAGGGCTTCCGCTTCGCGCGGCCGGGACAGCCGGCCTGGCACCTGCCACGGCCCAGCCTGGCCGGGCCGCACCAGATCGCCAATGCCGCGACCGCCGCCGCCGCTGCCCTGCTGCTGGACCTGCCGGCGCCGGCGATCGAGGCCGGGATTGCCGGTGCGCAGTGGCCGGCCCGGCTGCAACGCCTGAAAACCGGGCCGCTGGTCGCGCTGATGCCGGCGGGCGGCGAGCTGTGGCTGGACGGCGGGCACAATCCCCATGCCGCCCGCGCCCTGGCCGCGGCACTGGCGGCCATGGATGCGCGGCCGCTGGTCCTGGTCACCGGCCTGCTCTCGACCAAGGATGCAGCGGGCTATTTCGGCGCGTTCCGCGACCTGGCGCCGAAGGTGGTGACCGTCACCATTCCCGGCGAAGCGGCGGCGCGCCCAGCCGAGGAGATCGCCGCGGCGGCGATCGAGGCGGGCCTGTCGGCGACGGCGGCACCGGACCTTGCCAGTGCCGTCGCCCAGGCGGCCCGATTGGGTACCCGGGTGATGATCTGCGGCTCGCTCTATCTCGCCGGCCGGGTCCTGGCCGACAACGGCTGACAACACCCCAATTCGTCATTCCGGCGAAGGCCGGAATCCATTGCGCCGGCAGGCGAGACCTTCCAGAAGTAATCTCCCTTGGCAGGCCCATAGATCCCGGCCTTCGCCGGGATGACGACAGAGGTTATATAGATCCCAGTTCCCGACGCACCACGCCGATCAGGGCATCGAGGACATTCAGGGCCATGCGCTCGGTCTCTTCGAGGCTGATGCCGGGGGTGGCGAGCCACCATTCGGCGCCGGATTCGGCGGCCCCCATCAGGGCATAGGCATAGGGCGTAACCCGCGCCCGGGCCGTGGCTGCAGCAAGACCCGGAGGGCGGAAGTCGGCGAAGGTCATCGCCGTGATGTCCAGCACCGCCCGGCGAAATCCCATGATCTGCTGGGCCAGTTCGCTTTCCCCTTTCATGGCGGAAAAGGCAATCTGCCACCTTGCTGTATCACGGTAGAGGAAGCCGACCAGCATGGTCACGGTCCGCGCCAGCCTGGTGCGCGGGTCAGGCTCGGTGCTCACCGCCATCAAGGCATTGATCAGGAAGGTGCCGGTGCGCTCGACAATCGCCGCGCGCAGGCCCGGCTTGGAGCCGAAATAGCTGTAGAGCATGGGCTTGGTGACACCGCAGGCGGCGGCGATGTCGTCCATGCTGGTGGCGTGGAAGCCCCTTTCGGCGAACATTTCCGCCGCGACGTCCAGCATCTGGACCTCACGCTCGGCCCGGGGCCGGCGCTTGGCGCGCGCCACAGTCTGTACGGTCACGGCCCCTCCTTTTGTCACTTGACATAATATTACGCATTGGTAACTTACTGGCAAGTAACAAACATAAGTCCGCCTCTCCCGGGAGGATAGTGGGTTTCGCCATGGCCATATCCGTCGATATCAAGCGCCAGAATCGGGAAACCGTCCCCGCCGCCTTCGAGCGGGTGGTGGCGCTCCTGGAAGATGTCGAGGCGACCCTGGCGCATTTCCCCAGCCTGCGCTCGTTCGAGCCGCTGGGCGACAGTGTCTATCACTGGCGCCTGGCGCCCTTGGGCCCGGTCACCCACAAGACCCGCATCGATTTCGCCACCCGCTTCAGCATCGACAAGGTGGCCGGCGTGGTCGAGTTCAAGCCGGTCCCGAAGATCGGCAATGCCAGCATCGGCGGCCGGATCGAGATCAAGGCGAAAGCCGCCAGCCACAGCGACATCGCCATCAATGTCGCGGGCAAGGTCGAGGTGCCGGTGTCGTGGCTGCTGAAGGCCGTGGCGACGCCGATCGTGATGCGTGAGTTCAACGGCCTGGTCGACGGCTTCGTCGCCAACCTCAAGAACAACTACCTCTGAGAGGATTTGCCTCGCATGACCGGAACCTTCCGCATCCCCTCGGGCGAGGTCGAACTCGCCGCCCGCGTCCGGGGCGAGGCCGGCCGGCCGACGGTCGTGCTGCTGCACGGCTATCCCGACGACAGCACGGTGTGGGACGGGGTGGCACAGGATCTGGCGCAGGATCACCGGGTCGTGACCTATGACGTTCGCGGCGCCGGGGCTTCCACCGCCCCCGCCTCGGGCCGGGACTATCGCCTGGACCAGTTGATGGGCGACCTGGCCGCCGTGCTCGACGCCACGGTGCCGGGGGCCAAGGTGCATCTGGTCGGCCACGACTGGGGCTCGATCCAGGGCTGGGAGGCGCTGGTCGACCTGCGCCTGAAGAACCGGATCCTGTCCTATACCTCGATGTCCGGCCCGTCCCTGGACCTCGCCGGCCTGTGGCTGCGCGACCGCTTGAAGGCGGGCGCCCTGCTGCCCCTGCTGGGGCAGTTGGTGCGGTCCTGGTACGTCATGCTGTTCCACCTGCCCTTCCTGGCGCCCTTGCTGTGGCGGATGGGCCTGGCCAAGGCCTGGCCGCGCCTGCTGCGGCGAAGCGAGGGCGTGAAGGTCGCGCCACGGCCGACCCAGCTTGCCGACAGCATCAACGGCATCAACCTCTACCGGGCCAATTTCCACCGCCACGTGGGGAAACCCGGCCGGTTCCAGATCGACCTGCCGGTACAGGTGCTGGTCGCCCTGCGCGACCGCTTCGTCAGCCCGCGATTGTACGAGGGCCTGGTGAAGTACGTGCCCAAACTCGCACGCCACGATCTGGCCATCAGCCATTGGGTGCCGCTGTCGCAGCCCGCCCTGGTCGCCGGCCACGTCCGCCGCATGGTCGCCGAGGTCGACAGCGGCATCGAGAGCGCCGTGACCCGCCGCGCCCGCCAGCGCGCCACCAACACTGGCAAGCGGCCCTTCGCCGGCCAGCAGATCCTGGTCACCGGGGCCGGTGGCGGCATCGGCCGGGCCACGGCGCTGGCCTTTGCGCAGAAGGGCGCCGACGTCATCGCCGTCGACATCAACGAGGCGGCGGCGGAACACACCGCCGTGCTGGCCCGCCAGGAAGGCTTGCAGGCCCAGGCCCGGCGCGCCGATGTGACCGATGCCGCGGCCATGGAAGCCCTGGCCCAATGGGTCGACGAGGCCTGCGGCCCGGTCGACATCGTGGTCAACAATGCCGGCATCGGCATGGCCGGCGGCTTCCTCGAGACCTCGGTCGCCGACTGGCAGAAGATCCTGGGCGTGAACCTGTGGGGTGTCATCCACGGCGCCCGCCTGTTCGGCCAGCGCATGGCGCAGGACAGGCGCCAGGGCCACATCGTCAATGTCGCCTCGGCCGCGGCCTTCATGCCCTCGCGCAGCTTCGCCGCCTATGCCACCACCAAGTCGGCCGTGCTGATGATGACCAATTGCCTGCGGGCCGAACTGGCCGGCAGCGGCATCGGCGTCACTGCCGTGTGCCCCGGCTTCGTCGAGACCGGCATTGCCCAGGCCACCGTCTATGTCGGCGTCAGCGCCGACGAGCAGGCCCGCCGCCGCGACAAGGCCGCCGTGATGTACCATCGCCGGGGCTTCACGCCGGAACAGGTCGCCAAGTCGATCGTCAAGGCCGTGGCCAGGGACCGGGCAGTGGCCCTGGTCGGCGCCGAGGCGGTGATCGGTTCGGCTCTGTCGCGCCTCTCGCCCGGCCTCGTGCGCCGGATCGCCCGCATCGAACTCGCGCCGAAGTGAGGTTCGCCATGACCAGCCTGCCGCAAGAAACCCATACCATTACGCCCCGCCGCGTGAAATTCGACTGGCAGGACACGCCCATCCAGTGGGTCGCCGGCGATCCCTTCACCTCGCATTTCTACAACGCCCTGCACCTGATCTTCCCGCCGATCGAGGCGTGGTTCTGCCAGGTCTTCAAGCAGGCCCTGCCCCTGGTGACCGACGAGAAGCTGCGCCAGGACGTGATCGGCTTCATGCGCCAGGAAGCCATTCATGGCGGCGCACACGGCTTGGTGCTGGAGCATTTCCAGGCCCATGGCATCGACAGCAACCGCTACATGGCCTTCCTGCGGCGCCAGATCGACCGCGCGCTGGGCGACCGGATCTTCGGGATTCCGGCCCGGCGCCTGGGACTGGAACGCTGGTGGCTGAACACCCGCATCGGCATCATCGCGGCCGGCGAACACTTCACCTGCATGTGGGGCAAGTTCGCGCTGGAGGCCACCAACATCGAATCCTGGAATGCCGACCCGACCATGCTGGACCTGTTCCGCTGGCACGCGGCCGAGGAGGTCGAGCATCGCACGGTGGCCTTCGACCTCTATCGCCACATCGCCCCGGCCGGCTTCTTCCACCGCCTGTTCCTGATGACCGGGGTGGTGCCGATCCTGGTGCTGCATTGGACCATGGCCATGCGCTTCCTGATGAGGCACGACCCCAACCTGGCCCGGCGGCCAAGCCTGTTCCGGGAATGGCCGCGTGCCGTCCGCGCCGGCCGCCTGCTGTCGCTGCGCAAGATCGCCGGGGCCAGTTGGCGCTTCCTGCTGCGCGGCTATGACCCGCGGACGGAAGCCGATACCTCGCTGGCGCTGGACTACATCGCCCGCTCGCCCGCGGCCAGCACCGCCCGCTAGTCCTTGCGGGCGAAGGCCAGGCCCACGGCGCCCAGGCAGAAGGCGGCCCCGGTCAGGCGGTTGGCGATGACCGCGGCTTTCAGGCTGGGGGCGGCGCGGCGGAACCAGGCGGCGGCGCTGCCATAGATGAAGGCGGCGAACCATTCCAGCACCAGGAAGGTCGCGCCGATCACCCACATCTGGGCATCATAGTCGCGCGCCGGGTCGATGAACTGCGGAAAGGCCGCGGTGAAGATCAGGATCGCCTTGGGATTGCCGATCGCCACCATCGCCTCGCGCCGCATCATCGCCTTGAGGCCGACGGCGGTGACGACCGGCGCCTGGGCGGCGGCGGTCGGCTTGGCCATCCAGGTCTGGATGCCCAGCCAGGCGAGATAGACAACGCCCAGCCACTTGATCACGGCGAACGCCACTTCGGACGCCGCCAGGATGGCACCCAGGCCCAGCGCCGTGATCAGGATCATGCCGGCAAAGGTGACGATCCGCCCGGCCACCGCCAGCAGGGCCGGGGTCAGCCCGAAACGCACCGAATGGCTGGCCACCAGCACATTGCTGGGGCCGGGCGCGACCGCCATGAGGAAAGCGGCGGGCAGGAAGATGAGCCAGGCGTCCAGGGTCATGGCGGGGTCCTCAGCGAGTGCCTGATACTGAAATACAGGCACCGACGGCTGGCAATACCCCGGCCTGCATAGCCATCCTGCGTCCTTCGAGACGGCCCTGCGGGCCTCCTCAGGATGAGGAGATTTGTTCTGGCATGAAGATTCTCCTCATCCTGAGGAGCCACCGAAGGTGGCGTCTCGAAGGACGCACAATGCCAGTCCAACGCACCTCACAAATGATCGAGGTACCAGGCGTGGTCGAGGGGGTTCACCTCGGCTTCGTAGCGCTCGAATTCGGCGCGGCGCAGGCGGCCGTAATGCTGGTGGTAACGCTCGCCGAAATAGCGCGGCAGGATCAGGCCGTCGTCGTAGGTGTCGAGCGCGTTCGACCAGTGGCGCGGCAGGCTGGGTGCCACCGCGTCATAGGCATTGCCTTCGATCGGCGGGCCGGGGTCGATTTCCTTGGTCAGGCCGTAATGCATGGCGCCCAGGATCGCCGCCACCGCCAGGTAAGGGTTGGCATCGGCGCCGCAGACCCGGTGCTCGATGCGCCTGGCCTGGCCGTCGCCGCCCGGCACGCGCAGCGACACGGTGCGGTTCTCGAAACCCCAGGTGGGTGCCACCGGGGCATAGGAGCCGAGCTGGAAGCGGCGATAGGAATTGGCATTGGGCGCGAACACGGCGATCGATTCCGGCATCGCCGCCATCAGCCCGCCCACCGCATGGCGCAGGCGCTGGTCGGCATGCGGATGGCCGGTCGCCAGGACGTTGCGGCCCTTCTCGTCCACGAGGCTGATATGGACATGCAGGCCCGAGCCCGAAATGTTGCCATAGGGCTTGGCCATGAAGGTGGCATCGTGGCCGTGATGGCGGGCGACCGCGCGCACCGCCCGCTTGAACAGGATGGCATGGTCGCAGGCGGCCTGGGCATCGGCGACATGATGCAGGTTGATCTCGAACTGGCCCGGCGCGTACTCGCTCAAGGCACCCGTGGCGGGCACGCCCTGGGCCTCCAGCGCCTCGGCGATTTCGGTCAAGAGGGCACGGTGCGCGTCCATGTCTTCCAGCGACAGGACCTGGGTGGTCCAGTCGCGCCGCCCGGTGAAGGGGGACGGCACGGGTTGCGGGCCGCCCTTGGCGTCGCGCGCATTGTCGATCAGGTAGAATTCCAGTTCGCAGGCCACCACCGGGGTCAGGCCCAGGGCCTTGAACTTGGCCAGGACATCGCCCAGCACCTGCCTTGGATCGGCGAAGAAGGGCGAGCCGTCCTCGTCCAGCAGGGTCAGGTGCATCTGGGCGGCATCAGGCCCGGCCCACAGCATGGGCAGGATGCGGCCGTCGATGGGCACACCGATCTGGTCGCGGTCGCCGGTCGCCATGCCAAGGCCCGTCTCCTCGACATTGTCGCCGTGGATGTCGAGGCCGAAGACCGAGCCGACCAGTTTCAGCCCATGCTCGATCACCTCCAGCGCCTCGCCCCGGGTCGCCCGCTTGCCGCGGCAGACCCCGTTGGTATCGGCGATGAAGAGGTCGATGAAGCGGATCTCGGGCCGCGTCTCCAGGAAGTGGCGGGCCGCCGCGACGGGATCGTGCGGATCACCCCCTGGCCCGCCGGGGCATAGAAATCGCCGGGCGAGACGTGGTTGTTGGAGGCCTCGGCCAGGCGGCGCATGGCCTCGGGACGGGGGATCTGCTGACCGCTGATATAGCGGCTCATGGCCGCGACGGAAACGCCGGCACGCCGGGCAAATTCGGTCAGGGTGAGGTGTTCTCGGGCAAGGTAATCAATGATTTTCACGATGCCCCAAGCCTAGGGGGCATCGTGAAATCGGGCAAGGGGGGTGGTTCCCCTCCCCCTGAGCGTTATGCGGCGACCGGCTCGGGGCGGATAAGGCGCTGGGCCAGGAAGCCGGCGATGGCACCGGGGATGACCCAGGCCAGGAACTGGACGACCAGCGAGGCCCCGGCGAATTCCGCCGCGACTTCGGCCGGCACGCGGCTTTCGGGATCGGGCGGCACCGGCGCGCCGATGATGTGCGGCAGCACGATCAGCACCAGGGCGGCGACGATCCACAGCGGGTTGCGGCTGAAGGCGATCAAGGCGATGCCGACGGCGGTCGCCAGGGCCGTACCGGCCCACCACAGTTGCCTTGCATCGAGATCCGCCGCGGCCGAGCCCGGCAGTTCCGGCGCCAGGCCCAGGGACGGGGCCAGCCCGGTGGCGACGAAGGCCGCGATCGCCCAGGGCAGGATGCTGCGCGCGGTGATCGCCGCACCCTTCAGGTACATGGCCGACAGCAGGATCCAGCCATAACCGATGGCGCAGACCACCGTCATGATCGAGGTCATGAACAGGCGCGTGGTGTCATAGCCGTCGGCATGGGCAACCGCATCACTGGCCGTGCCATGGGCGTGCGCGAGGATGATACCGGCGGCGTCCGCGACCTCGTGTACCTCGAACAGTTCGGCGTGGAGGATAAGGGGGGTGGTGGTTACCGCCTGGATGGCCGCCACAAGGCAGCCGCCGAGGATCCCGCCGGCAAGGCCGCAGGCCGCAAGACGTCCGAACATGGCAACCTCAGTGGCAGGGGAACGAGAGACCGTGGCGGGTGTCGTGCGCGGCATCGTGCAGCGACTGCGGGTGCGAGAACCCCACCAGGAAGACGAAGCCGACGCCCATCGCAAACAGGCTGGCGGCAACGGCCAGGCGCGAGCGCGGAACGGCAACGGTTTGGGGTAGGGAGGCAGCCTTGGTCGTCATGATCTCTTACTCTTTCTGCCGCTCCACCGGCGGCGCAGTTGGTGTTCCGGTCGGATCGGCAGGTCTCCTGGCTCGCGCCCTGCTCCGCCCTCCCCCTTCCCGGCAGAGGCCAGTGGGACTCGGAAGGCAGCGTCGGCGCCTACAGTTGCGGGGACAGCCGCGGTATTCGACCGCGTTCCCTCTTAGCCCTTGCGGGACCAATCCAGCGGCGACGCTAACGCAATTGCCACAAACAATCGAGCGTCATTTGACCGAAAGCCGGGTCGACAGCGGCGTGCGCCCCTGCCAGCCGTGGCGTTCCAGCTCCGGATCCTCGTGCTCCTCGACCGGGTAGCCGACGCACAAATAGGCCACCAGATGCCAGCCGGGCGGACAGTCCAGCAGGGTGTTGATCTCGTCGGGATCGAGGATCGAGACCCAGCCGACGCCGACGCCGAAGGCCCGCGCCGCCAACCAGAAAGTGTGCACCGCCGTGGTCGCGGAATGCTCGATGGTTTCGGGCATGGTCTGGCGGCCCAGGCCGAAACCTTGCGCCGGGTTGAGGTCGGCGAAGACCGCCAGGTGCACCGGGGCATCGTCGAGGCCTGAGAGCTTCAGGCTGGCATAGAGCCGCGCCCGCTCGCCCTGGTAGTTGTCCAGGGCGGCGGCATTGGCAGCCTGGAAATTGGCCCGCACGGCGGCGCGGACGCCTGAATCCTCGACCACCACGAAGCGCCAGGGCTGGCAATTGCCGACCGAGGGCGCCAGGTCCGCCAGTTCCAGCAACTGGTGCAGCAGGCCCGGCGCCAGCGGCTCGCGGCGGAAGCGGCGGACGTCGCGGCGCCAGCGCAGCAATTCCTCGAAATGGCGGCGGAAGTCCGCATCGAAGACAGGCGGGGCCTGGCCGGTCATCGCAGGGCCTCCTCGAGGCGCGCCCAGGATGCCTTGTCGCCGGGAAGCCCCAGGCGCAGCCAATCGGGCTGGTAGTCGAAGGGGCGCACCAGAATGCCGGCCTTGCCCAGTCGCTCGAACCATGCGGCCGCCTCGTCGTGGCGATAGAGGCGGAACAGCCTGGTCCCGCCCAGGGCGTCAAAGCCGGCCCGGCCATGAGCCGGTCCAGGTCCAGGGCATCGGCAGAACAGCGCGCCGCCGACGCTTCGAGCCAAAGCCGGTCGGCCAGGGCCGCCGTCCCCACGGCGATGGCGGGGCCCGAGACCGCCCAGGGCCCCAGGGCGGCGCGAATCTCGGCCGCGATATCGGCCGGGGCCAGGGCGAAGCCCAAGCGCAGGCCGGCCAGGCCATAGGTCTTGCCGAAGGAGCGGAGCACCACGATGCCCGGCCGCGGCAGGCGCGAACCCAGGCTGAACGTGCCCGCCTCCAGGTCGGCAAAGGCCTCGTCCACCACCAGCAGGCCGCCCCGGGCGTCGAGCGCCGCGCCCAGGGCCAGCAGGTCGGCCGCCGCCAGGATGCGGCCATCGGGGTTGTTGGGATTGACCACCACGGCAACCTTGGCCTGCCGCAAGTCGTGCAGGTAGCGGGCGCTGCGCAGCCGGTGGCCGGCCCGCAGCCAGCCAGGCCCATGCTCGCCGTAGGTCGGCCCAGCACGGCGACATCGGCCGGCGGCAACAGCCGGGGCAGCAGGTCGATCAGGATCTGCGTGCCGGGTGCCGCCACCACCAGCGACGGATCGGCGACGCCATAGGCCCTGGCCGCCGCGGCCTCCAGTGCCGCCAGGGCGGCCGGGTCCGGCAGAGCGGTGAAGACCGCCGGGGACAGGGCCGGGAGGGGATAGGCAATGGGTTGATCCCGGTCGACAGGTCGAGCCAGGGTTGGGGGGCGCCTGGAAAGCGGGCCTGCGCGGCCGAGCGATGGCCGCCGTGCGTCGACAAGGGATCTGCCCTGCCTGGCGCTTTCGTGCTAGCTGTGGCGCCCTCCATGAGCATCGAGCCCCCCCTCCTGATCTTATTGGCCGCCCTGGGCTGGAGGCCGCTTTCGGCTATCCGCAACGCCTGATCCCGCTGATCGGCCACCCGGTCATCTGGATCGGCGCGCTGATCAGCCGACTCGACCGCAGCCTCAACCGCGCGACCATGCCGGACAGTGCCCGCCGGCTCAATGGGGTCGCGGCCTTGGGCGCCCTGCTGGCCTTGACCATGCTACCCGCCTGGGGCCTGCAATACCTGATCCTGCTTTACCTGCCCTGGGGTGCCGGCATCGTCGTGCTGGCGATCCTGGCCTCGACCCTGATCGCCCAGCGCAGCCTCGATGCCCATGTCGTCGCCGTAGCCACGGCGCTGGAAACCCAGGGCCTGGCGGGCGGCCGCCGGGCCGTCGCCATGATCGTGGGCCGCAACACCAGCACCCTGGACGAGGCCGGCGTCGCCCGGGCGGCGATCGAGAGCCTGGGCGAGAATTTCTCCGACGGCATCGTGGCGCCGGCCTTCTGGTGCGCCCTGCTGGGCCTGCCCGGCATCGTCGGCTACAAGGCGATCAACACCGCCGACAGCATGATCGGCCACAAGACGGCGCGCCACCAGGCCTTCGGCTGGGCCGCCGCGCGCACCGACGATGTCGTGAACCTGCCCGCCTCGCGCCTCAGCGCCCTGTGGCTGGCCGCCGCCGCCCTGATCGCGCCCGGCGCCGACGCGAGGGCCGCGTTGCGGGCGGCCTGGCGGGATGCGCGGCAGCACAAGTCGCCCAATGCCGGCTGGCCGGAAGCAGCCATGGCCGGCGCCCTGGACTTGGCGCTGAACGGCCCCAAGGTCTACGGTGACACACTCAGCAGCGATGCCTGGATGGGCACCGGCCGGCCACAAGCGACCGCCAGGGACATCCGCCGGGCACTGGCGCTCTACCGCCGGGCCTGCGCGATCGAGATCGGCGTCGTGGCGGTGCTCGCCGGCATAGGCTGGATGCTCTGAGGGCCGGGACTAGCCCGCGGCCCGCAATGCCGGCTTGGCCTGGTGGCCGAGGATCTGCTCGGCGAGAAAGCCCGCGTCGCGGGCGACGCCGGAGAAGCGGCCGGAGCCCCAGGTGTAGAGCCAGGGCAGCCCCAGGAAATACAAGCCCGGAACGCTGCTCACCCCGCGCTTGTGGGTGGGGTAGCCGCGGCCGTCGAAGGCGGGGATTTCGACCCAGGTGAAGTTGGAGCGAAAACCGGTGGACCAGATCACCGTGGTGATGTTTTCCGCGATCAGGTCGATGGCGGCCGGCTCGCTCGCCGGCGTCCACAGCGGGACATAGGGCGCCTCGACCGGCGCCTCGATCCCGTTGGCCGCGATATGGGCGTCGATGCCGGCCTTGATCCGTTCCGCCGTGGCATCGGCGCCGTCGAGGTTGCGGACAAGGTCGGGCGCGAAGCGCAACTCGCTGCCCTGCGCCGCGCCCAGGCGGCCATAGAGCTTCATGCCCTCCAGGGCGAACTTGCGCAGGTCGATGTCGCGGCCGCCGTCACGGCCGGTGACATAGTGATTGGCCTTGCCGCGCACCTTCTCCTTCAGGGGATGCTGGTCGATCGGCATGTCGTAATGGCCCATGTCGTGCAGCCATTCGACCACATCCTTGCCCCGGTAGCGGCGGGTGACGCGGGGCGCGCTGCCGACGCACAGATGGGTCTGGCGCCCGGCCAGGTGCAGGTCCTCGGCGATCTGGCAGCCCGACTGGCCGGAACCGACCACGAGGACGGCACCGGGGGGCAAAGCCTCGGCGTTGCGGTATTCCGACGAATGGAGCTGGCGGATCGGGGTCGGCAGGCGTTCCGCGATGCGCGGGATCGAGGGGATGTGATAGCCCCCACGGCCAGCACCACCTGGTCCGCCGTATAGGTGCCGGTCTGGGTCTCGAGTTCGAAGCCCGCACCCAGGCGGCGCAGGGCTTTCACCTCGACACCTTCCAGCAGGGGCGGCTGGACCAGGTCCACATAGGCATCGATATAGGCCAGGATCTCGTTTTTCTTCATGAAACCCAAGGGGTCGCTGCCGTTGTAGGGGAAGCCCGGCAACTGGCATTGCCAGTTGGGCGTGACCAGGCAGAAGCTGTCCCAGCGTTCGCTGGACCAGATATGACCGCGGCGATGCTTCTCGAACACCAAGTGGTCGATGCCCTGCTGCTTCAGGCAATAGCTCATGGACAGGCCGGCCTGGCCTCCCCCGATGACGAGGACGGGATAGTGGCGGCGGGCGGGATCGATCTTGGTCATGGGCGGGGTCCTATATCTCGAAGCCTTCGACGACCACGGTGGCGTCGGGCCGATGGGCGAAAGTGGCGGCGGTTGCCTCGATGCGGGCGAGCTGGCCCAGGGCGCGGGAACAGGGGAAGCCGTATTTCTGGCGCACCCGCTCGCTGGCGGCGGCGAGTGCCGTGCGGCTGATCTCCAGGAATTGCGCCAGGGGATAGGGCGTGCCGGGATCCAGATGGTCGGCGATCACCGAGGATGGCGAATAGCAGGACTCGGTCGCGCCATCGGGCCAGCGGACGCGGAAGCGCAGTTCAGGCATGGCGGGCGAACTCCTCGCGCGGCGGGCCGCAGCCGATCAGCGGCGAGGCCGCGAAATCCCACAGGGGAACCGCACCGGTTGCGTCGCTGAGGCGGACCAGGCCGCTGGCGTTGGTGGTGCCGAAGGCGGCGCAGGCGATGCCCGCCTGGGCGAAGCGCGCCTCTACGGCAGCAACCTTGTTCGGCGCCACGCTGAAGATATAGCCGAAGCTGGGGAAGGAGATCAGCCAGCGCTCCAGCGCCACGCCCTCGGGCCGGGGAATCCGGGCCGGGTCGAGATCGGCGCCCAGGCCGGAACATTCGAGCAGCATCAGGGCGGTGCCGACCGCGCCGGCCATGCTGATATCCTTGGCGGCGCGGGCGAGGCCCGCCTCGGCGATCGCCGGCAGCAGTTCGATGTCGGCGCGCAGGCGGGCGCCGGGGGCGCCGCTGCTGGCATCCCAATAGGGGTGCGGCTCGCGGTAGCGGCCGCGCAGGTCGATCGCCGCCAGCAGTACCTCGCCGGGCCTCGCATCGAAGCTGGTGAGGAGAGACTTGGCCCGGCCCAGGATCGCCACCGACAATTGCTCGCCCGTATTGCGGGTGTTGCTGTGGCCGCCGACGATGGGCACGCCGTAGGCGGCGGCCCCGGCCGCCAGGCCCTCCATCAAGGGGCGGGCATGGGCGGCATCCCGGCTCCACAGGGCATCGACCACGGCGGTGGGGCGGCCGCCCATGGCGGCAATGTCGCTGACATTGACCATGACGCCGCAGTAACCGGCGAACCACGGCTCCGCCGCCACGAAGTCGTTGATGAAGCCTTCGATCGCCAGCAGCAGGAAGCCGTCGCCATCGGGGATGGCGGCGCAATCGTCGCCCACCGCGATGGCGCCGGCACCAAGACCAAGGCCCGACACGACCGCGTCGATATCGCGCTTGTGGGCCAGGCCGCGGCTGTCCTGGATATGGCGGGCGAGGTCGACGAGGCTCATGCCGCCCGCCGGATCATGGTAACGAAGCCGGTCTCGCCCGCGCCGAAGGGCGGGTAATGGTCGAGGTCGGCTTCCATGAAATGATGGGGCAGGCCGTGGAGGGTGATCTCCTCCAGGGTGCGCCAGTGCAGGCGGTGAAACAGCTCGGCATTGCGCGCCTGGACCTGGGCCAGGAAGCGGTGGCAGCCGCGGGCATGGGCGGAGGACACTGCCAGCCGGATCAGGCCGGTGCCGATGGCGCCCATGCGGCGATAGCTGAGATCGACCGCCAGGCGCGAACCGGCCCAGACGCCGGGTGCGTCTTCGTGAATGCGCACGGTCCCCACCACATGGTCGGGCACGCCGAAGATCGGGGCCAGCGCCACCAGGGTGATGGCGCGGGCGTCGGTCGCGTCGCGGTCGTCCCCCTCGAAGATGCGCTGTTCGCGGCAGAACACTTGGGCCCGCAGGGCCATGGCCCCTGCCCGCTCCCAATCCGCGGTGGCGAATTTCACCGTGCATTCGCCGGCGAGGTAGGGCAGGACCGGCTCGAACAGCATGGCCCTAATCCTCGAAGCTGGAGAGGGCGGAACAGGCCCCGCACTTGCCGCAGCCGGCCTTGATGTCGGCCGAGCGCAGCGCGGCGGATTTCAGCATGGCGCCCAGGGGCGCCAGGATCTCGCGCATGAAGGCCGGCGACGGGGCGGGATGATCTTCCAGCGGCGTGCCCGAGATCGGCACGAAGGGCACCACGAAGGGATAGACGCCCAGGCCGATCAAGGTTTGCGAGATTTCCAGGATCGCTTCCCTGGTATCGCCCAGGCCGGCCAGGATATAGGTCGAGACCTGGCCCCGGCCGAAGACGGGCACCGCCACCTTGAAGGCGTCCAGGTAACGGGAAATCGGCACGCTGGCCTTGCCCGGCATGATGCGCGCCCGCACCTCCGGCGTTACCGCTTCCAGGTGCATGCCCAGCGCATCGACGCCGGCCGCCTTCAACCGCTGGAACCAGATGTCGTCGTCGGGCGGCTCGCACTGGGCCTGGATCGGCAGGTCGACGGCGGCCTTCACGGCAAAGGCGCTGTCGCACAGGATCTTGGCGCCGCGGTCGGTGGCATTGGGCGTGCCCGTGGTCATCACCATGTGCTTGACCCCGTCCAGCAACACGGCGGCACGGGCGACTTCCGCCAGTTGCTCCGGCGACTTGTGGGCGATCGTCCGGCCGGCCGCCAGCGACTGCCCGATCGAGCAGAACTGGCAGGTCTTCTTGCGGCTGCCGTAGCGGATGCAGGTTTGCAGCACCGTGGTGGCCAGTACGTCACGGCCGTGCAGGACCGCGATCTTGGAATAGGGAATGCCGTCGAAGGTCTGCAGGGCATAGAAGCGCGGGGACAACGGGAACGACACCCGGCCGACATCGACACCGTCGCGCGCGATCGTGCTGTAACCCTCCGCGTCCGGGCGGCTGGCGACGTAGGGCGAGGCGAAGGCGCCGGCGGTATGCACCGGCACCATCACGGTGCGGCCCTCGACCGTCATCGCCTTGTGATCCGACGGCCCCGCGCCGCCGCGCCGGCTGGCGGCGCCGGCGCTGGGATCAGCCAGCCGAACCCCGAAGGACTGCAATTCGGTGATCAGGGATTGGGTCGCTGTCGGTTTCATGGACACACTCCTTAAAACGAACGGCCTTGGGCCTTGACCTCGGCAGGGCGGACACGATCTTCCTGACCGTCATCCCGGCGAAGGCCGGGATCCACTGTCGTGGAGTACTGGGACGGACCCGTATCGCCCCCGCCGTGGATCCCGGCCTTCGCCGGGATGACGGTGTTGTGAGTGGTGACGACCGGGCTGGTGGCACGGTTGTCGTGGTTGAGGCTGAGCAGTTCGGGCCGGGCGTAGTGGCCGACCGAATCCATCATGCGTTTGCGCTTGGTGATCAGGCGCATGTCGAGGTCGGCGACCAGGATGCCCTCGCCTGAGGTCAGCGGCGGCACCAGGTGGCTGCCCTCGGGCGAGACAATGGCGGTGTGACAGCCGCCGCGCAGGCCCTTCTGCAATTTGGGATCGGGTGTGATCGCGTCGATCTGCGCCTCGCTCAGCCAGCCGGTGGCATTGACCACGAAGCAGCCCGATTCCAGCGCGTGATGGCGGATCGTCACCTCCATCTGTTCGCCGAAAATCGGCCCGACCATCGAGCCGGGGAACTGGCTGGCGTGAATTTCCTCGTGCTGGGCCATCAGCGTGTAGCGGGCCAGCGGGTTGTAATGCTCCCAGCAGGCGAGCGCGCCGACCCGGCCCACGGCGGTCTCGACCACGGCCAGGCCTGAACCGTCGCCCTGGCCCCAGATCATCCGTTCGTGGAAGGTCGGCGTGATCTTGCGGCGCTTGAGGGCCAGCGTGCCGTCGGCATCGAAGATGAGCTGGGCATTGTAGAGCGAGCCGTAATCGCGCTCGTTCACCCCCAGCACCACGACGATGCCGTGGGCGCGGGCCGCGGCCGCCACCGCCTGGGTCACGGGACCCGGGACGGTGACGGCATGCTCGTACAGGCGCAGATGGTCCTGGCCTGTCGAGACCGGCGGATGGACGAAGGAGAAATAAGGGTAGTAGGGCACGAAGGTCTCGGGGAAGACCACGAATTGGGCGCCCTTCCCCGCCGCCTCCGCGATGGCATTGCAGACCCGTTCGAGCGTGCGCGCGGGCTGCTCGATATCGGGGGCGATCTGAACCGCCGCTGCCCTGACGACCCGTGACATCTCAAAGCGTCCAGGTGTTCAGGATGAAGGCGCCATCGGCCCGGTGCAGCAGGATCAGGTCCAGCACGTCGAGCGGGCTGATCGGGGTGATGCCCGGGATCAGCGAGGGCTCGCCGTGGCCGTAGAGCGCCTGGAGCGCGAAGCGGCAGGCGAAGACCTTGCCGCCCTCGCCCATGAACTTGACCACCTGGTTGTTCATCGCCAGGTGGCCGGGGAAGGCCTCGTCGCCCAGGGTGGGGAAGCCGCGTTGCACGCCAAGGGTCACACCCGGGCCATAGAGCAGGACCGAGGTCTCGAAGCCCTTGCGCAGCAGGCGGGTGGCCTGGAGCAGGTTGACGAGGCCGATCGAGCCTTCGAAGGCCACGGTGTGGAAGGTGACCAGGGCCTTTTCGCCCGGCTTGGCCTTCACGTCCTCGAACAGCTTCTGCTCGTAGTCGACGAAGAAGTCGCCCTTCTGGTGGGCTGGCTTGGTAACGGCAGGCATTGCATCTCTCCCAGGTTGTCAGGCGAGCACCGTAAGGGTGGTCGTCGGAGAAATTGCAAACGCCGTGCCAGTCAAGTTTCTGCACAATCGATAGTCAGAATCGAAAAAATGCGATCAATTTTTCCAGTCAATGACCGGATTCCGCCCGAAAAGCGCCGGATCACTTTTTGGGCACTGCGACTCATTTAGGCGGGCCGCAGTTCATTTTCTGTGCAGCGCCCCTCCTCCCGCAGAACCGCGAGAAAGCCCCGGAAAGCCGCCGGAAGGCCCCGGGAAAGCCTTTCGGGCTCTGGCGCGGCCGCCATTCCAAGTTTTCTTGCGCAGCGCAGCAATCGGGTGTTTCATAAAGTCATCCAACGGCGGTAATGCGGCCAAGCCTGGGCCGAGACGCAGGGTGCGACCGAGATCAAGATGCAGTCAATTGAACCTGAAATGATCAAATTGACTGCATTCAAGTTTGGGCATTGATCGATGGGGCGCAAACTGGTCGGCTGGATCCCGCAGATCGGCAAGAGCATCGGGCCGCACTACCAGGCCATCGCCGACGCGATCGAGGCCGACATCCGCATCGGCCGCCTGGCCCCGGCCGACCGCCTGCCGCCGCAGCGGGTCCTGGCCCAGCAACTGGGCCTGAACTTCACCACCGTCGCCCGCGCCTATGTCGAGGCGCAGCGCCGGGGCCTGATCGAGTCCCGCGTCGGCGCCGGCAGCTTCGTGCGCGGCGAGGCGACCGCCAGCCCCAAGCCCGCCCGCCGCCGCGACCTGGTCGACCTGACCATGAACCTGCCGCCCGAGCCCGAAGACCCGGTGCTGCTGGAGCGCATGCGCCTGGGGCTGGAGGAGATCGGCACCAACCTGACCGCGCTGCTGCGCTACCAGGGTTTCGGCGGCGCGCCGGCGGACAAGGACGCGGCGGTGACCTGGCTTGCCCGGCATCATCGCCTGGAGGTGCCGCGCGACCGGGTGCTGGTCTGCCCCGGCGCCCACAGCGCCCTGCTGGCAACCTTAAGCGTGCTTGCCAAGGCGGGCGACGTGGTCTGCTGCGAGGACCTGACCTATCCCGGCATCCGCGCGCTCACCGCGCAACTGGGGCTGCAACTGGTGGGCCTGGCCCAGGACGGCGAGGGCATCAGCGCCGATGCCTTCGAGGAGGCGTGCCGGCGCCATGCCCCCAAGGCGCTCTATTGTAACCCCACCCTGCTCAACCCGACCACGGCGACGATCTCGGCGCGCCGGCGCGCGGCGCTGATCGCGGTGGCCCGCCGGCATGGCGTGAAGATCATCGAGGACGATGCCTATGGCAGCGTGCCGGTGGCCCCGCCCCCGCCGTTCGCTGCCCTGGCCCCCGATATCACCTATTACGTGGCGGGCCTCGCCAAGTGCCTGGGTGCGGGCCTGCGCGTCGCCTATCTGGCGGCACCGGACAATCGCAGCGTCTGGCCCCTGGCCGCGTCCCTGCGCGCCGCCACCGTCATGGCCTCGCCGATCACGGTGGCGATCGCCAGCCACTGGATCATCGAAGGGATAGCCGAGGATGTGCTGGCCGCGATCCGCCAGGAGTCGCGCGCCCGCCAGGGCCTGGTGCGCGAGATCCTGCCGGCCGGCAGCTACCTGACCGACCCGGAAGCCTTCCACCTCTGGGTTTCCCTGCCCACACCCTGGAGCCGCTCGAGCTTTGCCGATCACATGCGCTCATCCGGCATGGGCGTGGTGGTGAGCGACGCCTTCGCCGTCTCCCGCCCGCCGCCCGAAGCCGTGCGCGTCTGCCTGGGCGGCGTCGTCGGCCGCCAGGAGACGAGGCACGCGCTGGAATTCCTGGCCGACGCGCTCGCCCACCCCTCGCCCGCGGTGGCGTCGGGGATTATTTGAAGGCTACTGTCTCGACGCCCGGATCCCCTTTCGCCGGGATGACGAATGGTGGAAATCGGATGAGCAGCGACCAGACCCAAGCCGTCGTCGATTGGCTCAAAAGCCAGGGCACCAAGGCCGCGCGCGACGGCATGGCGCGCTTTGCCATCCCGTCCGACAGGGCCTTCGGGGTTTCCGTCGGGACCATGCGGAAAGAGGCCAGGCGGCTGGGGCGCGATCACGATCTTGCCCAGGCGCTGTGGGGAACAGGCTGGTACGAGGCGCGCATGATGGCGATCTTCCTCGCCGAGCCGGCATGGGTCACACCGGCGCAGATGGAGCGCTGGGCCGGCGATTTCGACAATTGGGCGGTCTGCGACACCGCCTGCTTTCACCTGTGGGACCATACGGCCCATGCCTGGGCCAAGGCCGAGCAATGGGCGGACCGGCCCGAGGAATTCGTCAGGCGCGCGGCTTTCGCCCTGATCTGGGCATTGAGCGTGCACGACAGGAAGGCTGCCGACGCGCCCTTCGTCCAGGGCCTGGCCCGCATCGAGGCCGCAGCGACCGACGAGCGCAATTTCGTCAAGAAAGCCGTCAACATGGCCCTGCGCGCCATCGGCAAGCGCAACCCGGCACTCAATGCCGCGGCGGTGGCGTCGGCACGGCGGCTGGCAGCGTCGACGGATACCACGGCACGCTGGGTGGGCAAGGATGCCCTGCGGGAGTTGACCGGTGCCGCCGTGACCAAGCGGCTGGCGGCGCGCTAGGAGCGACTGGCTCTGGTGATGACCAGGGCGATTTCGTCGCCGTTGCGCTGCAGGCGCTTGGTCGCCATGGCGGGCAGCGGAATGCTGCGGTTGATGCAGTAGAAAACCAGGGCGGCGGCCAGGGTCTCGCTGGTCAGGGTGAAGTCGACCGGCTCCGCCTCGTCGTCGGGGCGGATCGACAGCGTGGTCTGGATATTGGGCGCCTCGGTGAAGGAAATGCCCAGGACCTTGCCCTTGGGGATCGGCAACTTGCGCCGGGCATGAAAATCGCCGATCGCCGCGACGATCTCGTGCGGGCGAAAGCTGATATGGCGGGTTTCCGTGGGCATGGTGGCACCAGCATGCCGCCCGCGACCTTAATTTTCTGCAAACAGCGCGGCCACCCGCTCGGGATCGAGCGCCGGCACCACCCGGCCGTCGCGGCCGGTCATGGTTTGCGCCGCCAGCATGGCGTTGACCACCGCCTCCTCGACGCTTTCGACCACCGCCAGGTAGAGCGCGTCGAGATCGTCGTTGGTGACGGCCTCCAAGCGCAGCAGCGGTGGCTCGGGCAAGGGACCGGGATCATTGGCGGTCGAAAAGGCCAGGAAGATGTCGCCGGATGAATTGCCCGAGGGCGTGCCGTTGCGGCCGATGCCGATGGCGGCACGGCGGGCCAGGCGCTCGAGCTGCGAGGGCAGCAAGGGCGCATCGGTGGCCAGGATCACGATGATCGAGCCGGTCTCGCGGGTCCAGATCGGCCGGGGCGGCAGCTTCTCGCCCACCCGCACCCCGCAGATCTCCAGCCAGGGGCCGCGGCCGTGGTTGGCCTGGACCAGGGCCCCCACGGTAAAGGTGCCGGCGCGCACGCTGGCCCGGCGCGAGGCGGTGCCGGTGCCACCCTTGTATTCATAGGCGATCATGCCGGTGCCGCCGCCGACATTGCCCTCCGCCACCGGGCCGCCCCTGGCCGCCTCGAGGGCGGCGATGACATCGCCCTCGGTCACATGCAGGCCTTCGATGTCGTTCAGCCAGCCGTCATAGGTCTCCCCCACCACGGGCAGGAGCCAGAGCGAGCGGGTGATCTCGTCGCGGAACCGCGACAGCATCCAGCGGATGGTGGCGTGATGGGCGACGCCCACCGACAGGGTGTTGGTGATGGTGATCGGCCCGGTGAACCAGCCGCCGTCACGCACCCAGTGCGAGCCCGTCAGTTCGCCATTGCCGTTCATCGAAAAGACGCCCGCCCAGACCGGGTGCAGCAGGTCGCCGGCCGGGCGCGGCAGGATCGCGGTGACGCCGGTGCGGATGGGCGCGTTCTCGTCGATCAGGGTGGTGAAGCCCACGGTCACGCCGGGCACATCGGTGATGGCATTGTCCGGCCCGGGGGTGCCGCGGAAGGGGATATTCAGGCCCCGGCCACGCTTGCGCCCGTTGGGACTGGTCAGGTGGCTGTCGGCGGTCATGGGGCGACCTTAGATGTGGTACATCAGGTTGTCGACGGTGGAGCCGCCGGTGCCGTCGCGCAGATCGGCCAGGGTGGTTTTGTCCAGCACGCTGGCGATGGCATCGCGCACCTGCAGCATCAGGGCGCGCACGCCGCAGGTATAGACGTCGGGGCAATCGTCGCAGGCCTTGAAGGACGATTTGCTGGCGCAGGCGATGGGGGCCAGCGGCCCGTCCAGCGTGCGCACCACGTCGCCTAAGCGGATCTGGTAGGCGGGCTGGCCCAGGGAGTAGCCGCCGCGCGGGCCCTTCTTGCTGTTGACCAAGCCGGTCTTGCGCAGGTCGACCAGGATGCCGTCGAGGAATTTCTTGGGGATCTGGTTGGCCTGGGCGATATCCACCCCCTGCGCCGTTTCACCCGCGGGCAGGCGGGCCAGATGGACCAGGGCCTTGATGCCGTATTTGCCCTTGTTGCTCAACATCGACATGGATCAGCCTTGGGGTGGCAGGCGGCGTTGGAGACGGCGGTCCAGCCGCTCGAAGACAAGGTCGACCAGGATGGCGAACAGGCCGACCACGATCGCCCCTTGCAGGACATAGGCGGGGTTGGACCCGGCCAGCCCCTCGATGATCGGCGAGCCCAGGGTGAGCGCCCCCACCGTCGAGCCGATGGTGGCGGTGCCGATATTGATCACCACCGAGGTGCGCACCCCGGTCAGGATGATGGGCGCGGCCAGCGGCAATTCGACCTGGAGCAGGCGGCCCAGCGGGGTCAGCCCCAAGCCGTCCGCACTGTCCTTCACCCCGTCGGAGACGGAGCGCAGCCCGGCGATGGTGCTGTCCACCACCGGCAGCAGGCCGTAGAGGCTGAGCGCGATCAAGGTGGGCACGGCGCCATAGCCGGCGATGGGCACGCAGATCGCCAGCACCGCCGACGGCGGCAGGGTCTGCCCCACGGCGGTGACGGTGTCGACCACGCCGCGGAATTCCTGGCCGGCGGGCCGCGTGACGAAGGTGCCGATGGCGATGCCGGCGCCGACCACGACCAGGCTGGAGACGGCGACCAGGCCGGCATGGGACAGGGTCAGTTCCAGGAACGTCGCCCTTGTGTACATCGGCCGGTCCAGCTCGGGGAACCACCAGTGGAACACCGGCTCGGCCTGCTGCAGGCCGATGACCAGCACCAGGAAGGCCGTGCCCACCAGCAGCAGCGGCCAGGGCGATGCCGGCCGGGACACGGCGGCGATGCTCATGGCGCCCTGCCCTTCCGCCCTGCGTCCTTCGACAGGCTCAGGATGAGGAAAGTCTTTTTGGCATAAAGATTCTCCTCATGGTGAGCCTGTCGAACCACGCAGGATGCCTGTCCCGCCCTCATGCCGCCGCCCTCAGGACCAGGTCCTCGAGCCGGACGATGCCCAGCACGGCACCGTTGTCATCGGCCACCGCCAGGGCGGTGCGGCTTTGGGCGATCATCTGGGCCAGGGCATCGTCGAGCGCGGTGGAGGCTGGCACGGGGACGCCGTCGGGCACCGGCCCGGCCTGCACCAGGTCGCCGACGGCGGAGACCTTGAGCAGCCGCAGGCCGCGCCTGGTGCCGCCGACGAATTCGCGCACGAAGCCGTCGGCCGGGTTGGCGAGGAGGTCGCGCGGGCGGCCCTGCTGGACGATCCGGCCGAGATCCATCACCGCGATCTGGCTGGCGAGGCGGATCGCCTCGTCGATGTCGTGGGTGACCAGGACGATGGTCTTGGCGGTGGCGGCATGGATGCGCAGCAATTCGCTTTGCAGGCTGTCGCGGGTGACCGGATCGACGGCGCCGAAAGGCTCGTCCATCAGCAGCACGTCGGGATCGGCGGCGAGCGCCCGGGCAAAGCCCACCCGCTGCTGCTGCCCGCCCGAAAGCTGATGGGGCGAGCGATCGCGGTAGATCGCGGGATCGAGGCCGACCAGGGCCAGCAACTCATCCACCCTTGCGTTGGCTTTGGCCGCGGGCCAGCCCAGCAGGGCGGGCACGGTCGCGACATTGCGCGCCACGCTCCAGTGCGGGAACAGGCCGATCGACTGGATGACATAGCCGATGCGCCGGCGCAGTTCGACTACCGGCTGGCTGTCGACATCGACGCCGTCGATGCGGATGGTGCCCGCGTCCTTCTCGATCAGGCGGTTGATCATGCGCAGGGTGGTGGACTTGCCGCTGCCCGAGGTGCCGACCAGGGCGCAGATCTCGCCCCGGGCGACGTTGAGCGACACCTGGTCGACCGCGGCGCGGTCGCCGAAGTGCTTGGTCACGCCGGACAATTCGATCATCTCAAGCCCTCCTTACGCAAAGCCAAGGTCACCACCCGCAACACGATATCCGCGAACAGGGCCAGCGCGATGGTCGAGACCGCGCCCAGCAGCACCAGGTCGGTCGCCGTCTGGCCCAGGCCCTGGAACACGAAGGTGCCAAGCCCGCCGGCCCCGATCAGCGCGGCGACCACGGTCAGGCCAATCAATTGCACCAGCACGATACGCAAACCTGACAGCAGCACGGGCATGGCCAGCGGCAGCGAAACGCGCCGCAGCACCTGGCCCCCGGTCATGCCCATGCCCCGCGCGGCATCGATCACCGAGGGCGAGACCTGGCGGAAGGCGGCATGGGTACTGCGCGCCACCGGCAGCAGGGCATAGAGCACCAGGGCGACCAGGGCGGGGGCTGCACCGATGCCGCCTACGCCGATGCTGCGCAGGCCCGGCACCACATCGGCCGCCCAGGTCAGCGGCCCGATCAGCAGGCCGAACAGGGCGATCGAGGGAATCGTCTGGACCAGGTTCAGCCCGGCGAACAGCCCGGGCGCCACGCCCGGCCGGCGCAGCGCCAGCAGGCCCAGGGGCACGCCGGCCAGCACCGCCGGCACCAGGGCGCCAACCACCAGCACCAGGTGACGGCCCAGTTCGGCGGCATAGGCCTCGCGCCGGTTGGCCCATTCGCGCACCAGCGACAGGTGATCGAAGTGCCCGCCCAGCGCCAGGACAATCAGGAAGGCGAGCACCAGGCCCAGGGCGCCGAAGCGCCACCAATGGCCACGGGCAAGGCGGCCCAGGGCATCGCTGGCCGCCAGGGCCGCCGCCAGCAGCAGCACCCAAAAGGCGCCGCCCAGGGAGACCCGCGCCGCCGGGCTGGGTGCTGCCGCCGTCAAGCCGGTCGCGACGTCACCGGCCACCCATAGGGTTACGACCAGCAGGGCCACGGCGCCGACGCCCGAGACAATGTTGCGCAAGGGATGGGGCGGTGCCAGGGCCCCCGCCAGCAGCGTGAGGCCGGCCAGCGCAAAGCCGGCCGCCCCCGGCGTGTCCACCACCTCCCACAGGGCCAGGCTCTTGCCGGTCAGGATGCGGTTGGGCGAGAAGCCGACGAAGCCCAGCGCCAGGACACCGCCCAGGGCGGCAAGGGTCAGCGTCGCCTGCACCACGCCGGGGCGCCAGGCGAGTGCCGCCCGGTGCCCCAGAAAATGCGGATCGGCGACGCCGCTGGTCACTTCAGCAGGCCTGCCTTGGTCAGGTAATCCTTGGCCACCGTCTTGGCATCGATGCCGTCGAGCGCCACCGCGGCATTGAGCTTCTGCAAGGTTTCCAAGGTCAGGGTCTTGAACGCCGGCTCCAGCGCCGTGGCGATGGCCGGGAACTTCTCCAGGGTCGCCGCGCGCACCACCGGGGCCGGGGCATAGACCGGCTGCACGCCCTTGGGATCGGTCAGGGCGGTCAGCCCCAGGGCCGCCAGCGCGCCGTCGGTGCCATAGGCCATGGCGGCGTTGACGCCCGAGGTCTGCTCGGCTGCTGCCTTGATCGT
The DNA here is from genome assembly GCF_003590945.1 of Oleomonas cavernae. Taxonomy (NCBI): domain Bacteria; kingdom Pseudomonadati; phylum Pseudomonadota; class Alphaproteobacteria; order Acetobacterales; family Acetobacteraceae; genus Oleomonas; species Oleomonas cavernae. The sequence goes on from NZ_QYUK01000008.1 coordinate 111,703, forward strand.
CGCCGCGGTATCGCCGCCCGAAAGCACCAGGAGCTGGTCATTGGTCAGCTTGAAGCCATAGGCCTTCTGGAACGCCGGCAGGGCCGCCGGGCTTTCCACGAACTCGGCCGAGCCGGCCAGCTTCACCTTGGCGCCGCCGCTGACCCACTTGCCGAAATCCTCCAGGCTGACCAGCTTGGCCTCGGTGGCGATCTCGCTGCGCACCGCGATCACCCAGGTGTTGTTGGCGGGCGCCGGGGTCAGCCAGACCAGCTTGTTGGCGGCAAGGTCCAGTTCGGCAGCCTTCTTGTAGCCGGCATCGAAATTGCTCCAGGCCGGATCTTCGGGCACGCTGAAGAAGAAGCCGGCATTGCCGGTATATTCGGGATAGATATCGATCTCGCCGGCGATCAGCGCGCCGCGCACGATCTTGGTAACGCCCAGCGATACCTTGTTCTCGACCGGCACGCCCGCCTGCTCGAGCAGCAGGACGATGATATTGCCCAGCACCGCGCCTTCGGTGTCGATCTTGGAGGCGACCACCACCTTGTCGGCCGCCTGCGCGCCGGAGACCGCCAGGGCACCTGCCAGGGCAAGGCCTGCGACAATCCGCTTCAATCCACTGAATGCCATTTCCCTGCTCCTATGGTGTGATATAGGCCCAATATCCGAAGTGTGGCCTTTATCCTGCTTGAACCCAACCCGGATAATAGACTATAAAATCGGTAGACTAAATACACTATAGGACCATCATGGGCGCCACCGCGCCGTTGACCAAGGGCTCCGTTCCCGGGCTTCCCCGCAAAACCGAATGGCCGACCGTGGCCGTGGGGCTCCTGATTTATGGCGGCTTCCTGGGCGCGACCTGGTTCTGGCGCGAGATCCCGCTTTGGCTCCTGCCGGTCATCGGCGCCTGGCTGATCGCCTGGCACGGCTCCTTCCTGCACGAGATCATCCACGGCCATCCGACGCCCTGGCGGGCACTGAACCGTGCCCTGGCCTTGCCGCCGCTGGCCCTGTGGCTGCCCTTCGACATCTACCGCGCCGATCACATCAAGCATCATTACGAGCCGGACCTGACCGATCCGCGGGAAGATCCCGAAACCGCCTATGTAACGCCGGCGGCGTGGGCGCGGCTGGGCCGGGTCATGCGCTGGCTCCTGCGGGCCAACACGACGCTGGCCGGCCGCCTGACCGTCGGCCCGTTTCTGAGCATCAGCTATTTCCTGCGCAGCGAGGCCCGCCGGCTGTGGGCCGGACAAGCGGGGCGACGCGGCATCTGGGCTCGCCATGCCATCGCCGCCGCCCTGGTGATCGTGTGGGTGAGCGTGATCTGCGGCATGCCGCTGTGGCTGTACCTGGCAGCCTTCGTCTACACCGGTGCCGCGCTGACCAGCCTGCGCTCCTTCGCCGAACATCGCTTTGCCGAGGATGCCACCCACCGCACGGCAATCGTCGAACGGGCCGGCCTGTTCGGCCTCCTGTTCCTGCACAACAACCTGCATGTGCTGCACCATATGCGCCAGCACGAGCCCTGGTACCGCCTGCCGGCGCTTTATCGAGCCGAGCGGGGGGCCTTGCTCGAGCGCAACGGCGGGCTGGTCTATGCCGGTTACGGCGAGGTGGCGCGGCGCTTCCTGTGGCGTGCCCACGACAAGCCGGTCTATCCCAGTATCGGGTAACCCAGGCGCGCCGCCTCGGCCTCGAGGTCCAGGATCGCCTGGTAGCGCTCCGGCGGCACCTGCGCAAAGCCGACAAGCCCCAGGGCGGCACGCGCCGGCGCGAGTGTGGGTTCCGCGATCACGCCGTCCAGGGCGGCCCGCAGGGTTGCGACCAGATCGTCCGGGGCATCTGGCCGGGTGACCAGGGGCAGGCCGGGGACGGACGGGCTTTGCGTCAGGATCCGCAGGCCGGCCACCAGGTCGGGCCGGTGCCGGGCCGTCAGGGTGAAGGTAACCCCGTCGATCGCGGCCACGTCGGCCTCGCCCGCGGCGACCGCGGCCATGCTGGCGATATGGGCGCCGGTATAGCGGACGGTGCTGAAGAACCGCCCCCGGCGCGCCAAGGGGGCGACCACCGCGCGCAGGAAGTTCATGCCGCTGTTGCTGGTGGCCTCGTTCACCGCGGCGCGGGCGCCGCGCAGGCCGGCGAGCGAGATCGGACCGCCATCGGCCCGCACGACGATGACACTGCGATAGTCCGGCCCGTCGGTATAGGGCGTGTCATAGCAGGGCGTCGCCACCATGCGCACCCGGCCCGCCAGGAAAGTCACCAGCGGATAGCCGCAGGTCTGGCCCAGCAACAGGTCGGGATCGAGCCAGATCTCGCCCAGCGTGCGCGTGCGTTCCAAGCGGCCGGGCGCCGCCACGCCCAGAAGGCGCAATTGCCGCGCCAGCACGGCCCAGATCGCATCATTGGCTTGTTGCAGCCAGGGCTGGTCGTACATCCCCAAACTGGCCAGCAATCCCATCGCCTGATTTCCTCCCCCACCCTGTGCTGCGAACCCTAGGCGGCAAACCGGCCCCAGCCAAGGGGCCGTGACACCGCTCCCTGCCGGTGCCAGAGTGCGCAACCAGTCCGGCGACAGGCCGAGGAGGTTGTCATGGGCGAACCCGGCTTTGGCTATCGACCGCCGCGGATCCGGCTGTTCGATGCCCAGTTGAAGCTCGATCCGTCGATCGAGCAGATGATGCTGGAACTTCAGGCCAAGATGGCCGGCCCGCAGATGACGCAGCAATGGCTGCAACCCAATTTCCAGCTTCTCCTGCCGCATTGGGAGGCGATCCTGGGGCCCGGCCCCAATCCCGTCTTCCTGCCCGTGCCGCCCCCGGCCTATACCCCGACAGCCGGCCCCGGCTTCCAGCCGATCGGGCCGCCGGCGCCCGCCTACACGCGGGGCGACGGCCCGGCCACGGCCAAGCCGGGCGAACTGTCCGATGTGCTGAAGGCGATCTACAAGCTGCCGGCCGTCCAGGAACTCGCCAAGCAGGCCAAGGACCAGGGCGAGCGCCAGTTGAAGGAACTGCACAGCGAATGGCAGAGTGCCGGCACCGCCGACCGGGTGCTGATGATTTCGGTCACCGGTGTCGTGGTCGGCGGCATGGTGACCACCATCCTGGCCAACGAGCCGACGCGCAACCTCGCCTTCGGCTTCATCAAGAACAAGGATATTCCCATCCCCGGGGTAAAGGGCCTGTCCTTCAAGATCATGGACGGCGGCGCCGGGGCGACCGTGCCCCTGGGCGTGCCCGGCCTGTCGGCCAAGGGCTATTACACCGCGCCGGACGGCAAGGCGCCGGACTATGGCGCCACCGTCACCTTCGACGTGATCGAGTTCCTGAAGAAAAAATAGCGGCCGCAACTCGACCAAGGCAGGGGGTGGCAAGGGATTTTGCCGCGTGCCATGCTGCCGCTTTGCGATCGCGAGACTGGACAACAACAACAAATGGCGGAGAGCGGGCCGATCGTCGCCTTTCGGGGTGTGCGCAAGACCTATGATGGCCGGTCCCTGGTCGTCAAAGACCTGAACCTCGATGTGATCAAGGGCGAGTTCCTCACCCTGCTGGGGCCGTCCGGCTCGGGCAAGACCACGTCGCTGATGATGCTCGCGGGCTTCGAGACGCCGACGCAAGGCGACATCCTGCTGGCCGGGCAATCCATCGCCCGCACCCCGCCGCACAAGCGCAACATCGGCATGGTGTTCCAGAACTATGCCCTGTTTCCCCACATGACCGTGGCCGAGAATGTCGCCTTCCCCCTGTCGGTGCGGGGCGTGCCCAAGGCCGAACGGGAAACGCGCGTCACCCGCGCGCTGGACATGATCAAGCTGGGCAATCTGGGCGGACGCAAGCCGGCGCAACTCTCGGGCGGGCAGCAGCAACGTGTGGCGCTGGCCCGCGCCCTGGTGTTCGAGCCGGCGATCGTGCTGATGGACGAACCGCTGGGCGCACTCGACAAGCAGTTGCGCGAGCACATGCAGATCGAGATCAAGCACCTGCACGAGCGTTTGGGCGTGACCGTGGTCTATGTCACCCACGACCAGGACGAGGCCCTGACCATTTCCAATCGCATTGCCGTGTTCAACGACGGCGTCATCCAGCAGCTGGACACGCCGACCAGGCTCTACGAAGCGCCCCGGAACAGTTTCGTCGCCTCCTTCATCGGCGAGAACAACGCCATTCCGGCACGGATCGTCGCCCTCCAGGACGGCATCGCGCAGGTCTGCCTGCCCGACGGCAGCAGCATTGCGGCCCAGGCGGTGGCGGCACTCGAGCCCGGCGCGGCGACCTCGATCTCGATCAGGCCCGAGAAGATCCTGCTCGAAGGGGTGGCGCCGGGCGGCCCCAACACGGTCGAGGCGACCACGGTCGAGACCATCTATCACGGCGATCACATGCGGGTGCGGGCCGATACCGGTTACGCCGCCCTGACCATCAAGATGCGCTTCCGGGCCGGCCGGCCGGTGCCCCAGGCAGGGGAACGGCTGTGGCTTGAACTGCCGACTGCGGATTGCCGGGCCCTGGATGCGGCACCGGCGATGGCCAACTCCGGCCTATAAGAACCTGATATAACAGGAGAGGTTTCATGACGACGACAATGATGAAGAAACTGACCGGCCTTGCCGCCGGCCTGGCGGTGGCGGCCTTCTCGGCCCAAGCCATGGCCCGCGACCTGAGCATCGTGTCCTGGGGCGGCGCCTATCAGGACGCCCAGAAGAAGATCTATTTCGAGCCGTTGAAGGCCGCCGGCGTCGCCCTGACCGACGAATCCTGGGACGGCGGCATCGGCGTGCTGCGGGCCAAGATCGAAGGCGGCCAGACGCCGTGGGACGTGGTCCAGGTCGAGTCCGAGGAACTGGTGCTGGGCTGCGAGGAAGGCCTATTCGAGAAACTGGACTTCGCCAAGATCGGCGGCAAGGACGCCTATCTGCCGGCGGCCGTGCACGACTGCGGCGTCGGCGCGATCGTCTATAATTTCGTGCTGGGCTACGACAAGGACAAGCTGAAGGACAAGGCCCCGACCGGCTGGGCCGATTTCTTCGACACCAAGACCTTCCCGGGCAAGCGCGGCCTGCGCCAGGGGCCCAAGACCACCCTGGAAATCGCCCTGATGGCCGATGGCGTGGCCCCGGCCGATGTCTACAAGGTGCTGGCAACGCCTGAAGGCGTCGACCGCGCCTTCAAGAAGCTGGACGAGATCAAGGCCGAGATCGTGTGGTGGAAGGCCGGCGCCCAGCCGCCGCAACTGCTCGCCGCGGGCGAAGTGGTGATGACCTCGGTCTATAACGGCCGCATCGACGCCGCCAACAAGGAAGGCCGGCACTTCGGCATCGTCTGGAACGGCTCGCTTTACACGATCGACAGCTGGGTGATCATGAAGGGCAGCCCGAATGTCGACGCGGCCTACAAGTTCCTGGCCTTTGTCGGCAAACCGGAGAACCAGGCCAAGCTGCCGCTGGCCATTGCCTACGGTGTGACCAATCCGGCCGCCTCGCCCCTGATCCCGGCCGAGCGCCTGAAGGAACTGCCGACCGATCCGGCCAACCTGGGCGTCTCGATCGAACTGTCGACCGCGTTCTGGATCGAGAACGTCGACCGCCTGACCGAGCGGTTCAACAAATGGGCAGCGAAGTAACCGCCACCCCACAAACAACCGCATCGCGGGGCGACACCGTCGCCTCGCGGGCCCTGCTGCGCCAGTTGCGGCGGGCCGAGCGGCGGCGGCAATGGGGTGCCTTCGCCCTGGTGGCGCCCTTGGTGCTGTTCCTGATCGTGGCCATGGTCCTGCCCATCGGCGACATGCTGCGCCGCGCGGTCGACGACCCCGAAATCGCCGACGTCCTGCCCCAGGTGACAAGAGCCTTCGATGACTGGACCGATCACGGCCAGTTGCCGCCCGACTCGGTCTTTGCGGCGCTGGCCGCCGACATGGCGAGTGCGCGTGCCGCCGGCACCCTGCCGATCGCGGCCCGGCGCCTGAACTACGCGGTCGACGGCGGGCGCAGCCTGCTGGTCAATAGCGCCCGGCGCCTGCCCGAGACGGCGCCGAACTGGCGCGACACCCTGATCGCCGCCGACCCCCGCTGGGGCGAGCTGGATGTATGGGCGGCGCTGTACCAGGCGCGCGGCCCCCTGACCGATTTCTTCCTGCTGGCGGCGATCGACATGCAGCGCGACGCCCAGGGTGACCTGACTGCGACTCCGGCCGACCGGGCGATCTATCGCGATGTCCTGGCGCGCACCTTCGAGATCGCCGGGGCGGTCACCCTGCTGTGCCTGCTGCTGGGCTTTCCCGTCGCCTACCTGCTGGCCAACCTGCCGCCGCGCCGGTCGAACCTCCTGATGATCCTGGTGCTGCTGCCGTTCTGGACCTCGCTGCTGGTGCGCACCGCGGCCTGGGTGGTGCTGTTGCAGGAAAACGGCCTGGTCAACCAGGTGATGATGATGCTGGGCGTGACCGAGGCGCCGGTGCGCCTGGTCTACAACCGCATCGGCGTCTATATTGCCATGACCCATGTCCTGCTGCCGTTCATGATCCTGCCGATCTACAGCGTGATGCGCGGCATCTCGCCGGTCTATCGCAAGGCGGCACTCAGCTTGGGCGCCACGCCCACCACCGCCTTCCTGCGGGTCTACCTGCCGCAGACCCTGCCGGGCCTGGCCGCGGGCGTGCTGCTGGTCTTCATCATGGCGCTGGGCTACTACATCACGCCCGCCCTGATCGGCGGCGCGGGCGACCAGATGGTCAGCTATTTCATCGCCTTCTATACCACCGACACGGTGAACTGGGGCATGGCCGCGGCCCTGGGTGCCGTGCTGCTGTCGGCGACCCTGCTGCTCTACTGGGTCTACAATCGCCTGGTCGGCGGCGGCGTGAGGCTGGGTTGATGACCACCACCCGCACCTGGCCCGAACGGCTGTGGACCTGGGTCCTGTACCTGTCCTGCGGCCTCGTCTTCGTGTTTCTGCTGGGGCCGATCCTGGCGATCGTGCCCTTGTCGGTGAACGACAGCAATTTCCTGACCTACCCGCTCACCGGCTTTTCCACCCGCTGGTACGGCGAGTTCTTCACCAGCGAGAAATGGACGCGGGCGCTGATGAACACCGCGATCATCGGCATCGCCTCCACCATCCTGGCGACGACCTTGGGCACGCTCGCCTCATTCGGCCTGGCCAAGGCGCGGTTCCCGGGCCGCGGCCTGATCATGGCCCTGGTGATGAGCCCGATGATCGTGCCCGTGGTCATCGTCGGCGTCGGCTTCTACCTGTTCTTCGCGCCGCTGGGCCTCACCCAGAGCTACCTGGGCCTGATCATGGCCCACACCGCCCTGGCCGCCCCCTTCGTGGTGGTCACGGTTTCCGCAACGCTCGCAGGGCTCGACCCCAGCCTCGCCCGCGCCGCCGCCAGCCTGGGTGCGGGGCCGCTGACCACCTTCTTCCGGGTAACCCTGCCGGTTATTGCGCCGGGCATGGCCTCGGGCGCCCTGTTCGCCTTCGCCGCTTCGCTGGACGAGGTGGTCGTCGTGCTCATGGTGGCCGGCCCCGAGCAGCGCACCCTGCCGCGCGAGATGTTCTCCGGCATCCGCGAGAACATCAGCCCGACCATCACCGCGGCGGCGACCGTGATGATCGTCGCCGCGGTCGCCCTGCTGATCGCGCTCGAACTCCTGCGCCGCCGGGCGGAACGGATGCGCACCGGCGCCGAGGGGTGAGGTGCGGCCGGCTCAAGCTCCCGCGTCGTGGCGGGGCAGATCGTCCGCCACCTCGAACCAGGGAAGGCGATGAGCGGTGAAGATATGCCGGGCGGGCGGGATCGCGCCCGGCTCGTCGAGTGTCGCGATATTGATCGAGACGCTGGTCGGCGCCTCCCGGTCGCGATAGTCGATCTGGGCGCCGCAGGTGCCGCAGAAGCGCCGCTCGCCCCACGCGCTGGAGCGGTAGACCGAGGGCGTGCCGGCAACATAGGCGACCCCTTCGATCGGGATCGAGGCCCAGGCCAGAACCGGGGCGCCGGTGGTGCGCTGGCACAGCAGGCAGTGGCAATAGCCGGCGTCGATCACGGCCGCCCGCACCTGGTAGCGCAGCGCGCCGCAGGCGCAGCCCCCCGTCAAGATCTGCATTTCACCCAACCCTGCCCCCTCCTGCCGGCGGCACGCCGGCCTTGCCGGCGGCGATCAGACGCGATCACTATGGCGGAAACTTGTCGGAAGTTGTCCATGACCGCCTTGCCCATTGCCGACCGCTGGTTCGAGATCCAGCGCATCAGCGACGACATCACCCTGCTGTGGGAGCCCCATGTGGTGCCCCTCATGCGCTGCAATATCTGGCATGTGCGCGGGCGCGACCGCGACCTGTTCGTCGACACCGGCATGGGCGTGGCCAGCCTGCGCGAGGCGGCCAAACACTTGCTGGACAAGAAGGTAACGGCGGTGGCGACTCACACCCACAACGACCACATCGGCGGCCATTCGGAGTTCGAGTGCACCCTGGTGCACGAACTGGAAGCCGACTGCCTGTGCCACCCCAGGGACCGCGGCGCCCTGCTGGCCAAGGATTTCCCGCCCGGCGCCCTGGAGAAATATGCCAGTTGGGGTTACCCGATCGAGGAAGGGCTGATCACCGCCATTCCCTACGAAGGCTACAATCCGTCGTCCTACCGCGTGCATGATTCGGTTGCGACCGAGATTGTCACCGAGGGCGACATCGTCGACTTAGGGAACCGGCATTTCGAGGTCTTCCACCTGCCCGGCCATTCGCCCGGCAGCATCGGCCTGTGGGAAGCGGCGACCGGCACCCTGTTCTCGGGCGATGCGATCTATGACGGCCCCTTGCTGGACGAGATCGGCGGCGCCGACATCCCCACCTACGTCCGCACCATGAAGCGCCTGCGCGACCTGCCGGTCCAGGTCGTCCACGCCGGCCACGACCCCAGCTTCGGCCGCGAGCGGCTGATCGAGCTGGCGGATGCCTATCTGGCCAAGCGGGGGTAACCGCCCGCGCCACCCGGCCCCCTCGCCCCCACCGGGGGAGAGGGATGGGGTGAGGGGCATTGGAACATCTCGGACGGCCCCGGCCCCCCTCACCCTGCCCTCTCCCCCGGTGGGGGCGAGGGTACTTATCGCTTCAGTTCGTCTTGGGCGCGTCCAGCACGGTGAAGCCCTGGCCTTCATAGACCGGGCGGGCGGTGGCACTTTCCAGGAAGGCCAGCACCGCCGCGGCGTCCGGGTTGGTCGAGGCGTCGAGCAGGGCGATCGGGTAGACGATCGGGTCGTGGCTGTCGGCCGGGAAGGTGCCGACCACCTTGACGCCCGGGTCGGCCCGGGCATCGGTCGCGTAGACGATGCCCAAAGGCGCCTCGCCGCGGGACACCAGGGCCAGGGCGGCGCGGACGTTTTCGGCCTGGGCCAGCCTGTCCTTCACGCTGTCCCACACCCCGAGCGAGGTCAGCGAGGCCTTGCCGTAGACGCCGGCGGGGACCGAACTCACCTCGCCCATGGCCAGGCGGCCGTCGCCCAGCAGGGCGGCCAGGTCGAAACCCTTTTCGATCGTGGCGGTCACGGTCGAGTCCTTGGACGCCACCAGGACCAGTTCGTTGCCCAGCAAGGGCCGCTCGGTCTCCTTCTTCGTCAGGCCCTTGCCCGAGAGATAAGCCATCCATTTCAGGTCGGCGGAAATGAAGATGTCGGCCGGCGCGCCGCCCTCGATCTGCTTGGCCAGGGCCGAGGACGCGGCATAGGAGACCTGGATGGTCTTGCCGGTTTCCTTGGTATAGGCGGCGGCCAGCTCGTCGACCGCGTTCTTCAGGCTGGCCGCGGCGAAGACCAGCACCGGCTTGTCCTCGGCGCGGGCCGGGGCAAGGACGGCGGCGGCCAGCATGACGCCGGCGGTGAGAGACTGGAGCCAGCGGCGCCGGTTGATGAGCATGGGTCTTGTCCTTACTCGACGGCCAGGATGATGTGGGAAGCCTTGATCACCGCATAGGCGGGCTCGCCCGGCTCAAAACCCAGCTCTTCCGCGCTGACCTTGGTGATCACGGCGGTGATGGTCTTGCCGCCGCCGATATCGAGGTCGATCTCGCTGGAGACCGCGCCGGGATCGTGGGCGACGACCGTGCCTTTCAGCACATTGCGCGCCGAAGTCCGCCCCGGCTCGCCGACGCCGAGGATGACGAAGCTCGACTTGATCAGGGCGATCACCGGCCTGCCCGGCACCAGTTCCAGCGCCTCGACGCTGGGCCGGGTCACGGTTGCCGCCAGGTGCTGCCCCTGGCCGAGCGAAATGATCACTTCGGCGTTCACCGCCCCATCGGTCACCTTTTCGACGGTACCGCGCAAGGCATTGCGGGCGCTGGTCTTCATTGCATAACTCCAGAATAAGGGTGAGATGGCCCCGCTATCGCCAAGGCGACGTTCCAGTGTGCCGAGAAAGCCGGCCAGTTCGCTGCGGATCATCGAGAAGGCCTGGATGACCGCCTCGCCGGCCGGTGTGATCACCGTGCCGCCGCCACTTCGCCCGCCGGTCTGCGCCTCGACCAGCGGTTGGGCGAAAAGATTGTTGAGCGCCTTCACGCCGTCCCAGGCCGCCTTGTAGCTCAAGCCGACGGCACGGGCGGCGGCGGCGATCGAGCCGTGCTCGCGGATCGCCAGCATCAGCGCCAGGCGCTGATCCTCCACCGGCAGCGAACCGCCGCGGCGCAAGGAGAATCGGGCATCGAGATCGGTGGAAGGCATCGGACCGCCACAGCGTTATATAGATCGACTATATAACGCTGTGGCGGCGGCACGAAAGTGTCTATCCCTGCGTCGGCTTGCCCCAGGTCTGCTTCAGGGCCCGACTGTCGACGCCGCTGAGCTTGAGCCGGATCGCGGCGCGGGCATTGTCCAGGAGCGAGCCCACCATCTTGGCCGGCATCGGCTTTTCCGGCCGGGCGCGGAGTGCCCGCTCCGCCGGATCGCAATCCGGCAGGATACGGGGGAAAGCCGCGCCGCGCAGGGGGCCGCCGACAGCCGACTCATGGCGGAAATGAACCGGCATGCGCTTGGCCGAGGGCTGGTAGGTCACGTCGTCGCCGGTCCAGCGCAGGGCCAGGGCCCGGCGCCGGCGGGTGCGCGAGGCGTTGCCGTAGGAGCCGTGCAGGGTCAGCGGGTGGAACATCAGGATGTCGCCCGGCTCCATGTTCCAGTCGACCAGGTCGTATTTCTCCGGTGCCGCATTGATGTCAGGGATGTCGTCCATCTTCTCGTCGATGATGGCGGCGACATAGTCGGGCGAGATCGCCTTGAAGCGCTGGGGCCACTTGTGCGAGCCGCGGACATAGAGCAGGCCGCTGTTCTCTTTCGTCACGGGGTCGAGCGGGATCCAGAAGGAGCAGATCTGCTCGCCCCGGATCGGCCAGAAGCTCAAGTCCTGGTGCCAGGGGGTGGGCGCGTCGGTGCCCGGTTCCTTCACGAACATCTGGTCGTAGAAGAAGCGCACCTCCTTGGCACCCATCAATTGCTGGGCCCAGCGGGCGAAGGGCCCGTAGTAGATCGCATCGCGGATCTGGTCGATGCGCTTCCACAGGAAGATGTCCATCTGGTAGCCGCCGACCTTGCGGGACATGAAGCGGCCCAGCAGGGACATGTCGCCCCGCCCCTGCTCCAGCCCGGCCTCGATCAGGTCCAGCCAGTTCCGGTCGATCGCGCCCTTGATCATGATCACGCCGTCGTCGCGGTACTGCTGGATTTCGGCGTCCGTCAACTTGCGAGTGGGAAAGGCCGGGAAGCTCATGCCCGTTCCTCCACCACGCGGTTGCGCTGAAGCCCCAAATCGATCGTGCCGTCGGCGCTGGCGATGCGCGCCTCGACCACGTCACCGCCTTTGAGGTACTGCGGGCGACCCGCCTGCACCTTCATGAAGGCGCGCCATTTCACCGCCTCGGGCAGGAGGGCGCCGATCTTCTGCTTGGCGGGGGATGGAATGCTCAAGGCGCAGCCGGCGGGCGTGCCGGTGGCGATGAGGTCGCCGGTGTAGAGGTCCTGCACGCCCGAGAGTTCGGTCAGGGTTTCGGCCGGGCCATAGACCAGGTTGGCGGTGCTGTCCTGCTGGCGCACCTGGCCGTTCACGGTCAGCTTCAGGTCGAGCCGCTTCAGCAGCGAGAAATCCTTGGGTTCCAGCAGGCACAGGTAAGGGCCAACGGGGCCGAAGGTGCGATAGCTCTTGCCCTTGTAGAACTGCATCTGGGGGATCTGGATATCGCGGGCGGAGTAGTCGTTGACGATGACCAGGCCGGCGATGAAACCGGGCAGGTCGGCATCGGTTACCGCCACCTTGCCCGTCACGTCGCGCTTCATCACCAGGCCCAGCTCGATCTCATAATCCAGGAACCGCACATGGGCCGGCTTGACCAGGTCGCTGTCAGCCGGGCAGATGCAGCTCTGCGCCTTGGTGAAGATCATGTTGAAGGTCTTGGCATCCGGATCCATGCCGGATTCGACCATGTGCTGGCGATAGTTGGCACCCTGGCAGACGAACTGCTGGTTGGCCGTCACCGGCGACAGCCATTTGACCGCGGCCTCGGCGATCGTCTCGCCGGACAGGGCCGACAGGCTGGCCACGCTGTTGGCCCGGATGAAATCGGCCGTGGTCGAGAAATCGCCCGGCACCGGGGTGATGGCACCGTTGCGCACGACGCCCCAGCGGGTGAGGCCCTGATGCGAGAAACGCAGAATGTTGATCGCCATGACTGCTTCTTTCGTGAGGGGGGACGGTCAGCCGAACAGCTTGGCCAGGGTGATCAGCTTCGAGAGGCTGATATCCGGGCTGCGCCGCAGGTTGCGAATGATCGTCAGGATCATTGCCGGGGTAAGCTTGGGCTTGGTGAAACTGCGCGGCATAACCTGACCCCACTGCGCCATGGCCTCGCGCGAGACCGCATGGATGCCGGTCGGCCGGCTGCTGGTGAACAGGTCGCCGTCGCAATAGTGCTCGTGCTTGTCACCGAACGGGTCCTGCCAATAGTCGAAGATCTGGCTGCCTAAGATATGCCGGCCGATGCCCCAGGCGTGGCACCAGCCCTTCTCGCGCAGCACCCGCTGGCCCATGCCCACGGCATCGGCGTCCACCACCTCGAAGGCGCTGTGGCTGTAGAGCGGGGCAAAGCCCTGGGCCATGGCCAGGGTGTGGTGATCGGCCGGGGTATTCCCTAAGTCCAGGCGGAAGAAGGTAACCGCGGGCGAACCGTCGGGCAGCACCTGGACGTCGCTGGGAATCAGGCCGAAATGCCGCGTGTACCAGGCGGCGGTCGCCTGATAATCGGCGACCTCGATCACCACATGGCCCAGGCGGATCACCTCGGGCGGGGCCACCGGCGGGCGCTGGGTGTCGTTGATGCGAGGGTGCCGGTCGGCATTGTTGAGCGGCAGCGGGGCACGATGGGCCAGCCCTTCGGCCGCGGCCCGGCCGAACACGGCCTCGACCTCGAAGCCCGACGGATCGACCAGGCGGACCCGCTCGCCGCCGCCGGGCCAGGTCATCGCCTCGATGCCCGAGGCGCCGGGCAGGGCGGCGAGCTTGCGCAGGTCGTCCCGCGTCGCAACCTCCAAGCCGAAGCCGACGAAACGCGGCCGCGCCGCCTTTCGCGCGACATAGCAATAGGGGGCGGGGCCGGTGCCGCGCAGGAACAGGGCGCCGTCCTGCCGGGCCGCCACGCGCAGGCCGAAATCGGTCAGGAACTGCTCGGCCCGGGCCAGATCCGGCCGGTCGAAGATCAGATAGGCCAGGCCCGCGGCCTTCACCGTCGGATCGGGGTGGCGGGCCGGCTGCGACGTGCGGAGTTGCGACATGGTGGTTCCTTCAGGAAGCAAGGGCCGGGGCCGGGACGGCGACCGGGTCGCCGGGCCCCAAGACGCCCAGGCCTTCGTGGACAATGCGCTCGACCGCGGCGATGGGGCCGTCGTGCAGGATGGTACGGTCGGGCCGCACCAGGGCGACCCAGCCGAAGGGCACGGTGGGCAGGAAGGCATTGGCCAGATCCTCCCAGCCCGGCGCCGCCGCCGCGCGGTGCAGGCGCTGGCCGCGATGGCAGATCTGCACCACTTCCCCGCCCGCCGCCGCCAGGGCCTGCAAGGCGGCAGAGCTGAGATGGCTGCGGGGGTCAAGGCCGAAGCCGACCAGGGACAGGCCGGGGCCCAGGACATCGTCGCTGAGCCGGACCTCGCCGCTCACGCTCCGTAACCAGCCCTGTGGCAGCAGGCCGCCGCGGGTGAGGTGCGAGCGGCCGCGCACAAACAGGCCGCGGCCGAACCGGTTTTTCGGCTTGATGCCCAGGTCGTCGAAATGGCGGCGTAGCGGGGGCACGGCGCGCAGCAGCCGCATGGCGCCGTGAGTCAGGAAGGCCGCGACGGCATTGGTCGGCATCACCTGCCGGCCCATGAACTTGGCCAGGTTGATCATCGCCTTGGCATGGGGTCGCCGCTCGACGTCGTAGCTGGCCAGGATCGCCGGTGCGGCCCGGCCCTTCAGCACCCAGGCCAGTTTCCAGCACAGGTTGGCGGCATCGCGCAGCCCGGCCACCAGGCCCTGGCCGGCAAAGGGCGGGGTGATATGCGCCGCGTCCCCTGCCAGGAACACCCGACCCTTTTGGAAACAGTCGACCACCCGGGCATGGAAGCGATAGACCGCGCGCCGCTCCACCTGCATCTCGTCGGGCCGGCCCCAGGGCGCCAGCAGGGCGGCGATCTTGTCGTCCCGCTCCATCTCCTGGCGGGTCTCGCCCGGGTGCAGCATGAACTCCCAGCGCTCGCGCCCGCCGGGCGCCACCATGTGGGGGTGGGCCGGCGGTGATCGCAGATGAATTCGACATGGTCGATCGGGCGCGGCACGTTCAAGGCATCCACGATCAGCCAGTCTTCGGCGTAGCTTTGGCCGGCGAAGCCCTGGCCGATCAACTGCCGCACCGTCGAGCCGGCGCCGTCGGCACCGATCAGGTAGCGCGCCTGCACCGTCATCCCGCCGCCGTCGGCACGGGTGAGCGTGGCCTCGACCCCCTCGCCGGTCTCGTGGATGCCGGTCAACTCGGCGCCCAGCAGCGTCTGTACCCCGGCATGATGGGCCAGGCGGGCGCGCAGGGCGAGTTCCAGATCGGGCTGGAAAAAGGTCACCAGCTTGGGATGGCCGTCGATCGCGCCCAGGGTATTGAGACAGCCGAATTCGCCAAGGGAAGGCGAGCGCAGCCGCACCTGGGGAATGGCGATGGTCTCGAAGGCGCCCTCGCCCAAGCCGGCAAGCTGGAGGATGCGCAAGGCCTCGTTGTCGAGGGCGATCGCCCGCGGCGCCTGGAAGATCTCGGTGGCCTTGTCGACCACCAGGGTACGCACGCCATGGCGCCCCAGGAGGTTGGCAATGGTGGCGCCCACCGGCCCGAAGCCGACGACCAGGACATCGGTGACCATGCTGACCGCCCGTTCCATGCCCGTCATCTCTCCCAAACATCGGCACGCGCCGTTTCATTAGTGACAATAAAGTCAAAATTGATGATTTTGTCAAATATGATTTTCGTCTATAATCCCGCCATTGATCGAACGGAGTCGTGATGCCCAAACCCGCGGAGATGGCCCCGGCCGAACCGATGCGCGAGCCGCGCGGCGCCCGGCGCAAGCGCGAGACCCGCGCCCGCCTGCTGGAGGCGGCGCTGGAATTGATGGCGGAGAGGGGTGTGGAAGGTGTCGCGATCAACGAGATCACCGAGGCCGCCGATGTCGGCTTCGGCTCGTTCTACAACCACTTCAAATCCAAGGAAGCGATCTACGACGCCCTGATCGACACGGTGTTCGAGGAATTCGGCGACACCCTGGACCGCCTGGCCGAGGGGATCGGCGATCCGGCCGAATATATTTCGATCTGCATCCGCCACGCCATCCGGCGGGCCGGGCACGAGCCGGTCTGGGGCCGCTTCCTGGTCCGCCAGGGGCTTTCGGGCCAGATGCTCAGCCGCGGCCTAGGTCCGCGCCTGCAGCGCGACATCCGCCGGGGCCTGGACGCCGGGCGGTTCACGGCCGACGACCCGGTGCTGACCTTCATCGCCGTGGGCGGCACGGTACTCACCGCCATTTCCGCCCAGCTCCAGTCCGACAATGCCGCGGTCGCCGAACAGCTCGGCGCCGACGGCGCCCGGGGCAGCCTGGACGAACGCACCGTCGCCGTCGTCATGCGCCTGCTGGGCCTGCCGGCGGCGGAAGCCGAAACAGTCGCCCGCTGCCCCCTGCCCGCCGCGTAAGGCCGGCTGTCTACCTAAAAGCCCTCTCCGCCCTTTAGGGGGGAGAGGGAAACCCAACATCGTCATTCCGGCGAAGGCCGGAATCCATGGTGGGGTCGGGCGTGATCGCGGCGAGAACGCGCGCTGCATCGGCATGGATCCCGGCCTTCGCCGGGATGACGGTGGTGGACCCCTTGCCGCCCTCTCTGCCCTTCAGGTGTTACGTCACACGTGCCGGGTCACACCGCCATCCACCCGGAGACTCTGGCCGGTGATGTAGCCGGCGTCATCCGACAATAGGAAGGCGGCGGTCTTGGCGATTTCCTCGACCGTGCCCAGGCGCTGCATCGGGACCGTCTCCGCCGTGCCGGGTTTGTGGTCCAGGCTGTCGATGTAGCCGGGCAGCAGCGCGTTCATGCGGATGTTGTCGGCGGCATAGCGATCGGCATAGAGCTTGGTATAGGCGCTGACCGCGGCGCGGTAGGCGCAGGAGACGGGGAATTTCAGCGACGGCTCCAGGGCCGCGAAGGTGGTGATGTTGACGAAGGCACCCTTGCCGCTCGCCAGCATCAGCGGCGTCACCAGGCGGGCCATGCGCACCACGCTCAGCACCATCAGGTCGTTGCCGGTCGCCCAGTCCTCGTCACTGATGTCGATCAGGTCGCCCTTGGGCGGGTGGCCGGTGTGATTGACCACGGCATCGACCCGGCCATAGGCCTCGAGCGTCCTCGCAACCAGGTTTTCCAGGTCCTGCGCCTTGCCGGCCGAGCCGGTCACGGCGATGCAGCCCAAGGTATCGGCCAGGGTCTGCGCACTGCCCGATGGCGACATCAGGGCCAATTGATAGCCGCGCGACGACAGTTCGTGGGCGATCGCCGCGCCCATGCCGCGACCGCCGCCGGTCACGATCGCCACCGGCGCCTGGGTTGCCTGGGTCATTTCGGTATCCTCTTCCGCGCGGGGTTGATCTTCCCCTTCTGGCGCGGCGGGATGCCTGCGGTCAAGATGCTGGCCATCAACCGTCGAGTCCGAGGGAAGACGATGCCGACAGAAGCGTTCGATTTCACAGGATCGGAAGGCCAGGCCCTGTCGGGCAGGCTGGACCTGCCCGAGGGGCCGGCCCGGTCCTATGCGATCTTTGCCCATTGCTTTACCTGCACCAAGGATTCGGTCGCCGCGGTGCGCATTGCCCGCGCCCTGGCGGCGCGCGGCATCGGCGTGCTGCGCTTCGATTTCACCGGCCTGGGGCACAGCGAAGGGATCTTTTCCGAAGGCGGCTTCAGCGGCGACATGCGCGACCTGCTGGCCGCGGCCCGGGCGCTGGAGGCATCGGGCCGGCCCCCGCGCCTGCTGATCGGCCACAGCTTGGGCGGCGCCGCGGTGCTGGCCGCGGCGGGCGAACTGCCGCTGGTGCGCGCGGTCGCCACCATCGGCGCGCCGTTCGATGTCGGTCATGTCACTGGCCAGTTCGGCGACTCGCTCGGCGAGATCGTGGAAAAGGGCGAGGCCAAGGTGAACCTGGGCGGCCGCCCCTTCACGGTCCGGCGCAACTTCGTCGACGATTTGAAGAACCACGATCAGAAGGCCCGCATCCATGACCTGCATCGCGCGCTGCTGGTCATGCATGCCCCGCTGGACGACATCGTCGGCGCCAACAATGCGACCGCCATCTTCACCGCCGCGCGACACCCCAAGAGCTTCATCTCGCTCGACGATGCCGATCATCTGCTGACGCGCCAGCGCGACGCTGACTACGCCGCCGACGTGATCGCCGCCTGGGCCTCGCGCTATGTCGACCAGATGGCGGAAGCGGCACCGGCGAGCGAAGGTATCGTGGTCGAGGCGACGGGCAACGGCCGCTACCAGGTGCAGGTGAGCGCCGGCGGCAACCGTTTCCTGGCCGACGAGCCGGCGAAGGATGGCGGCCTGGGTTCCGGCCCCTCGCCCTACGACCTGCTGTGCGCGGCACTGGGCGCCTGCACCGTGATGACCTTGCGGATGTATGCGGATCAAAAGGGCTGGGCCCTGCCGCCGCTCAAAGTGACGGTCGGCCATACCAAGGACAAGGCCCGCACCCCGCCCGACCTGTTCTCGCGCGGGATCGCCTTCGAGGGCGCCTTGCCCGACGACATGAAGGCGCGCTTCCTGGAAATCGCCGACCGCTGCCCGGTGCATCGCACCCTGGAGCGCGGCGCCAAGGTCGAGACCATCGACAACAGCAAGCCGGCCGCACCATCGATCGATGATGCGGCCGACCAGCACATGCTGGATATGGCGGAGGCCTGCGCCGACTGTTAGGCGGCGTCGACCAGGACCACCTCGGAGTCCTCGAGCGCCTTCACGCTGAAGCGCTTGAGGTCCTTGATCGCGGCGCCGTCGCGGGCATTGACCCGCACGCCGTCCACCTCCACCGCCCCGGTGGCGGGCACCAGATAGGCGTGGCGCCTGGCGTCGATCTCGTATTCGACCGTCTCGCCGGCCTTCAGGGTGGCGCCGAGGACACGGGCATCGCTGCGGATCGGCAGGGCGTCGGTATCAGCCTCGAAACCGCTGGCGAGGGTCACGAACCGGCCCGAACGGTCATCCTTGGGGAACGGCTTGGCGCCCCAGGACGGCGCCTTGCCGCGGCTGGTGGGCAGGATCCAGATCTGGAAGATCTGGGTCGCCTCGGCTTCCCGGTTGTACTCGGAATGCACGATGCCGTTGCCCGCCGACATGACCTGCACGTCGCCTGCCTCGGTCCGGCCCTGGTTGCCCAGGTTGTCCTTGTGGGTGATGGCACCCTTGCGGACATAGGTGATGATTTCCATGTCCGAATGGGGATGCGGCGGAAAGCCGGTGTCGGGCTCGATGGTGTCGTCGTTCCACACCCGCAGGGAACCCCAGCTCATGCGCTTGGGGTCGTAGTGGCTGCCGAACGAGAAGTGATGCTTGGCGTCGAGCCAACCATGGTTGGCACCGCCGAGGCTGCTGAAGGGGCGAAGTTCGATCATTGCCGTGTCTCCCGATAGGGCCGCGTCGTGGCCCGTTGAGAGAAAGATAGGCATTTCCGTTTCGAACATTAACGGAGCAGATCGAAAGTTATTATTTACGAAATTGCACTCAATCTGACGAGTCCACCACGTCGGCCGCCTTGCTCAAGGCGGCGCGATGGCCGCTGATCTCGTCGCCGGCATCGAGCGGCAGGCGCACGAAGAACAGGGCCGAGATGCAGGACAGCAGGCCCACCGTGAGGAAGGCCGGCAGGAAATCGCCCGCCGTCAACGCGCCCTTGGAGGCGAAGAGCTGGGTCAGGTGCAGCACCATGGCCCCCACCGCCACGCCGGCGCTGAGCGAGAGCTGCTGCATCACGCTGGACAGGGTGTTGGCGCGGCTGGTCTCGGCTTGCGAGATTTCGGCATAGGCCAGGGTGTTCAGCCCTGAGAACTGGAGCGAGCGGAACAGCCCGCCCACCAGCAGGGTCGCCATGATGAACCAATGGGCCGTCTCGGGCCGGAAGAAGCCATAGCTGATCAGGACGGCGCCGCTGAGCAGGGCATTGCCCAGCAGCACGGGGCGGAAACCGAAGCGCCGGAAAATCGGCGCGGTCATCGGTTTCATCATGAGGGCGCCGACCGCGGCGATGAAGGTCAGCGAGCCGGATTCGAAGGCCGACAGGCCAAAGCCGATCTGCAGCATGACCGGCACCAGGAACGGCACCGCGCCCACCCCGATGCGGAACAGCGAACCGCCGATCACCGCCGCCAGATAGCTTTTGTGGCGAAACAGCGTGGGATCCAGCACCGGGCGCGCCACCCGCCGGGCCCGGCGCAGGTAGAGCCAGCCGAAAGCGAGCCCGACGGCGATCGTGCCGACCACGGCGGCCGGCGCCATCTCGCCCCGCCCGATGTGCTCCAGCCCGAACATCAGGCTGGCGAGCGCTACCGCGCTCAAGGCAAAGCCGGTCAGGTCGAAGGGATCCGGCTTCTCCTCCTTCAGGTTGGGGATCAGGCGCAGGACAAAGAACAGGCCGATCAGCCCGATCGGCACGTTGATGAAGAAGATCCATTGCCACGAGGCATAGGTGGCGATGAAGCCGCCCAGCAGCGGCCCGATGGCCGGGCCGACCAGGGCCGGCAGGGTCATCCGCGCCATGGCATTGACCAGCTGGCCGCGCGGCACGGTGCGCACCAGGATCAGGCGCCCGACCGGCACCATCATGGACCCGCCCACGCCCTGGACGATGCGGGCGCCGACCAGTTCCAGAAGGGTGCCGGAGAAGCCGCACAGGACGGAGCCCAGGGTGAACACCCCGATCGCCCCGGCGAACACGGTGCGGGCGCCGAACCGGTCGGCCGCCCAGCCGCTGACCGGCAGGAACACCGCCAGCGCCAACATGTAGGAGGTGATGGCCAAGCTCAGCCGCAGCGGATCCTCCCCCAGCGACTGCGCGATCTGCGGCAGGGCCGTGGCGATGACCGTGGAGTCGAGATTCTCCATGAACAAGGCACAGGCGACGAGCCAGGGGATGAGGCGAACCATGATGTCTGAGGCATAACACCCGGGAATACCGGGCGGCAACGGCGCCCGCGCCGCGCATCACTGCCGTGCAGCGGCCGCATCTTTACACGGGATCGGCATAGTGCGTCCTTCGAGACGCCGCGTGCCGCGGCTCCTCAGGATGAGGTAAGTCTTTATGCCATAAAGATTTTCCTCATCCTGAGGAGGCCCGAAGGGCCGTCTCGAAGGACGCACCATGGCGATGCCAGATGGCCTACCCCACAACGAAATCCACCACCGTCTCGATCACCGTGGGATCGCGCAGGATGCGGCGGTGGCCCAGGCCCTTGACCTCGATCATCCGGCTGCCGGCCCAGTTGGCGGCGATCTTTCGGGTGGTCTCGACCGAGGTGACCCGGTCTTCGGCCGAGTGGATCAGCAGGGCCTGCTGGCGCAGCCGTGGCGCCATGGTCGAGACATCCAGGCGGTCGATATCGATGCCTAAATCACGCAGGGCTTCGACCACGCCGTCCGGATCGACGCCCACCTGGTGGGCGGTGGCGCGGGCGAAATCGGT
This sequence comes from Oleomonas cavernae, assembly GCF_003590945.1. Lineage (NCBI taxonomy): Bacteria > Pseudomonadati > Pseudomonadota > Alphaproteobacteria > Acetobacterales > Acetobacteraceae > Oleomonas > Oleomonas cavernae. The sequence goes on from NZ_QYUK01000008.1 coordinate 132,971, forward strand.
GTAGCGCATGGGGGGCGAGATCAGCGCCACCCGCTGGCAGGCAAGGCCGTCGTCCAGGGCCAGCACGGTGACCGGGCTGCCGATCGAATGGGCGATCACGGCCTCGACCGGCCCGATCGCATCGGCCACGGCACGCACGCCGGCGGCCAGGTCGGGGATCGAGCCCCGGGTGCCGGCCGAGACGCCATGGGCCGGCAGGTCGAGGCTGACCACCCGGCGCCCGGCCGCCACCAGCGGTTCGACGAAGGCGCCCAGATCCAGGTGATTGCCCTCCCAGCCGTGGACCAGCAGCACGGCCGGGCCGCTGCCCGCCGTCCACACGCCAAGGTCGCCCTGAGGGCCTGCCACATGAAGGTCGGGGACCGGCGAGGCCGCCGGCGCCTTGGCCTTGAACAGGTGGGGCGTGATGAAGGCATGCGCGGCTTGAGCGGGGGTCGGTGAAATTTTCATGGGTGTCGGGGCTGTCCTTTGGCTGTCACCCATAATATTATGATCATCATATAAAGACAACCGCGCCGAACAGGAGCTGTCTCATGACCCTTGCCGATCCCGTCGTCATCGCCAGCGCGGTCCGCACCCCGCTGGGCCGTTTCCAGGGGGAATTGTCGTCGCTGCCCGCGCCGGTGCTGGGTTCGACCGTGGTCAAGGCGGCGGTCGAACGGGCCGGTGTCGCCACCGACCGCATCGACGAGGTGTTCCTGGGCTGCGTCCTGCCCGCCGGCCAGGGCCAGGCCCCGGCCCGCCAGGCGGCGCGCGGTGCCGGCCTGCCCGATGCGACCGGCGCCACCACGGTGAACAAGGTCTGCGGCTCGGGCATGAAGGCGACCATGATTGCCCACGACCTGATCGCCGCAGGCTCGGCCGATATCATCGTCGCCGGCGGCATGGAGAGCATGTCGGGCGCGCCCTACCTCTTGAAGCGGGCGCGCGGCGGCTATCGCTTCGGCCATGACCAGATCTTCGACCATGCCGCCCTCGACGGGCTGGAAGACGCCTATGACAAGGGCCGCTCCATGGGCACCTTCGGCGAGGACACGGCCGAACGCTACCAGTTCACCCGCCAGATGCAGGACGACTATGCCCGCAGCTCGCTGATCCGCGCCCGCAAGGCGATCGAGGATGGCGCCTTCGTGTCCGAGATCGTGCCCGTCACCATTGCCGGCAAGACCGGCGACATCGTGGTCTCGATCGACGAGAACCCGGGCAAGGTCTCGCCCGACAAGATCGCCGGCCTGAAGCCCGCCTTCCGCGCCAACGGCACCATCACGGCGGCGGCCTCCAGCGCCAATGCCGACGGCGCCGCCGCCCTGGTGCTGACCCGCCGCTCGCTGGCCGAGCGTGATGGCCTGCCGATCCTCGCCACCATTCGCGGCCATGCCGGCCACGCCCAGGAACCCGCCTGGTTCACCACGGCGCCGATCGGGGCCATTTCCAAGCTGCTGGACAAGGTGGGCTGGACGGCCGGCGACGTCGACCTGTTCGAAATCAACGAGGCCTTCGCCTGCGTGGTGATGGCGGCGATGCACGACCTGCATCTCGATCATGAAAAGGTCAACATCAACGGCGGCGCCTGTGCCCTGGGCCATCCCATCGGCGCCACCGGCGCCCGCCTGATCGTCACCCTATTGGGCGCGCTACAGCGCCATGATCTCAAGCGCGGCATCGCCTCGCTGTGCATCGGCGGCGGCGAAGCGACCGCCATCGCCATCGAAAGGGCTTGAACATCATGAATAGCTTCGACCTGACCGGCCGCACCGCGCTGGTGACCGGCGGCACCAAGGGCATGGGCCTCGCCATCGCCAGGCGTCTGGCGGAGGCTGGCGCCCGCGTCGCCGTCAGCGGCCGCAGCCAGGAAAGCTCGGACGCCGCCGCCGCGACCCTGCCGGGCGGCGCCATCGGCATCCCCGCCGACATCGGCGACGAGGCCTCGGTCGCGGCGCTGGGTGAACGGGCGCTGCGCGCGCTAGGCCACGTCGACATCCTGATCGCCAATGCCGCCACCGAACCCCATGTCGGCCCGGTGACCAGCGCCAGCGGCGCCGCCTTCGACCAGACGATTGCCGGCGTGCGCAACACCCTGCTGCTCATCGAGCAACTGGTCCCCGGCATGGCCGGCCACGGCCATGGCTCGATCGTCGTCACCTCCAGCATCGCGGCGACCAGGGCCAACGGCATCCTCGGCGTCTACGGCACCTCCAAGGCGACCCTGGGGCAACTGGTGCGCAACCTGGCACTCGAACTCGGGCCCAAGCAGATCCGCGTGAACGCGATCGCCCCCGGCCCGGTGCGCACCGACTTCTCCCGCATGCTGTGGGAAAAGCCGGAAGTGGAGGCCCAGGCCGCCGCCCGCATCCCGCTGGGCCGCATTGCCGAGGCCGACGACGTCTCGGGCCTCGCCCTGCTGCTCGCCTCGCCCGCCGGGGCCTATATCACCGGCCAGTCGATCGGCGTCGACGGCGGCGCCAGCGTCGTCTAGGCCCCAACCGACACGGAAGAGCTCATCATGACCCAAGCGGCCCACGCCATCGCCGCCCCGGCCCGCCCGGCCGATCTGTCCGAGCGGCGCCTGACCGGCCCGCTGCTGGCCGTGCTGGGCGGATTGTCGGCACTGGCATCGCTGGCGACCAACATCATGCTGCCGTCGCTGCCGGGCATTGCCGGCAGTTTCGGCGTGACGACCCGGCGCTGGGCGTCATCGTGAGCATCTTCCTCATCGTCTTCGCCGTCGGGCAATTGTTCGTCGGGCCGCTCTCCGACCGCTTCGGGCGGCGCTCGCTGATCCTGGGTGGGCTGGTCGTCTTCGCCGCCGGCAGCCTGCTGTGCGCCCTGGCCGACAGCCTGCCGGTGATGATCGCCGGGCGCGTCGTCCAGGCCCTGGGCGTCTGTGCCGCCTCGGTCCTGGCCCGTGCCATTGCCCGCGATTTGTTCGTGGGCGATGCCCTGGCACGGGTGCTGTCGCTGACCATGGTCGCCATGGCGGCGGCACCCGGCTTCTCGCCCCTGCTGGGCGGGGCGCTGGATCACGCCTTTGGCTGGCGCGCCGCCTTCGTGGTCGTGGCCATCCTGGGCGGCGTCGTCGGGATCGCCTATGCCACGGTGCTGGGCGAAACCCACCCGGCCAGCCGGCGGGCGCCGCTGGCACCGCTGGCAATCGCCCGCGGATACGGCGGGCTGGCGGCCGATCGACGGTTCATTGTCCCGGCCGGGGCGGTGATGCTGGTGATGGGCGGCCTGTTTGCCCTGTTCACCGCCTCGCCCGCGATCCTGATGGACGGGTTTGGCTTCAGCGCGATCGAGATGGGCCTGTTCTTTGCCGCGACCGTGTTCCTGGTGTTCGGCGCCGGCCTTGCCGCACCGCGCCTGGCCAAGCGCTTTGGCCCCGGCCGTGTCGCCCTGGCGGGGCTTGCCATCGCCCTGGTCGGCGGCGGCGCCATGCTGGCCCTGGCCGGAACGAGCCTTGCCGCCTATGTCGTGCCCTGCTCGGCCTTCCTGTTCGGCATGGGCCTCGCCAACCCGCTGGGCACGGCGCTTGCCCTGTCGCCCTTTGGCGAGCGGGCCGGCCTTGCCTCCGCCCTGCTCGGCTTCATGCAGATGGCCGGGGCGGCGGCAGGGGCCACCCTGGCCACCACCCTGCCCTTTGCCGCCGTCGCCAACCTCGGGCTGGTCCTGTCGTTGTTCCTGGGCGCCGCGATCCCGATCTTCCTGGCCCGGCGCTAGAATCGCCTGGACGGCGGGCGGCGGAGCAACAAGACTGCCCGGCAACATGCCATAACAGCCGTCAGGAAGCGCCCCGTGACCGATATTGCTTCGCCGCTTACCCTGCCCTGCGGCCAGGTCTTCAAGAACCGGCTGGCCAAATCGGCGATGACGGAGGGCCTGGCGGACCATGCCAACCGGGCGACGCCGCAGCTTTCCGCCCTCTACCGCCGCTTTGCCGAAGGCGGTGCCGGCTTCCTGCTGACCGGCAATATCCAGGTCGATGCCGATCATCTGGAGCGGCCCGGCAATGTCGTGGTCGACCGGCGCATGGACGATCAGGCGCGCACCGCCCTGGCCGCGATGGCGGCCGCCGGCTCGCTGAACGGGGCCAGGATCTGGGCCCAGCTCAGCCATGCCGGGCGCCAGACGCCGATCATGGTCAACAAGACGCCGCAGGCCCCCTCGCCCATCGCCCTGCCCCTGCCGGGCAAGCAGTTCGGCGATCCCCGCGCCATGACGGCGGAGGAGATCGCCGCCCTGGTCGAGCGTTTCGCCTTCGCCGCCCGGGCCTGCCAGGTTGCCGGCTTCCACGGCGTGCAGATCCACGCCGCCCACGGCTATCTGCTCAGCGAATTCTTGAGTCCCCGTTCCAACCAGCGCACCGACCAGTGGGGCGGCAGCCTGGAGAACCGGGCGCGCGCCCTGCTTGACGTTGTGCGGGCGGTGCGCGCCGCGGTCGGTCCGGCCTTCGGTGTCGGGGTGAAGCTGAACTCAGCCGATTTCATGAAGGGCGGCTTCGGCGATGACGAGGCGGTGACGGTCGCGACCTGGCTGGAGGCCGAGGGCGTCGACCTGCTGGAAATCTCCGGCGGCTCCTACGAGCGGCCAATGATGATGGGCAACGAGTCGATGGCGAGCGACACCAGGCAGACCGAGACCCGACGCGCCTCGACGGTGGCGCGCGAGGCCTATTTCCTCGACTACGCCGCGAAAATCCGGGCGGCCGTGAAGACGCCGCTGATGGTCACCGGCGGCTTCCGCAGTCGGGCCGGCATGGATGCGGCGATCGCCAGCGGCGCCTGCGACGTGGTCGGTCTCGCCCGCCCCCTGTGCGTCGACCCGGATGCGCCAGGCAAGCTGCTGGCCGGATCGCTGGCCCGCCTGGAGGACTGGGAAAACCGCCTGCGCGTCGGCCCCGGCCGCTACCTGGGCCCTCATTCGCCCATCGACATGATCAAGATCGTCAACGGCTTCGGCATCCAGAGCTGGTTCTGCCTGCAACTGATGGCGATCGCCCGGGGCGAGAAGCCCGATGTCGGCCTGGGCGTGCTGAAGGCCTTCGTCCGCTACCAGATGAACGAACGCAGGGCGGCGAAGGCCTTGCTGCGCGCGGCGTGAGTCTTCTCTCCACGTCATGCCCGGCACAAGGCCGGGCATGGCGTTTCGGAAACCCAATCCGTTACACGGCGTCGCTGTAGACCACTTCGGTCATCATGCCGGTCGCCATGTGCAGCAGGTTGTGGCAGTGGAACAGCCAGCGTCCGCTGTTGTCGGCATCAAAGGCGATGGTGACCGTGCCGTCGATGGGCACCAGCACCGTGTCGCGCACGGCGCCGGCGACCGCCTTGCCGTTCAGGCCGACGACCTGGAAATGATGGCCATGCAGGTGCATCGGGTGCGCCATCATGCCCTTGTTCACCATCTCGATCGCCACCCGCTGGCCGGGGGTTACCTTCAACGGCAGCCGGTTGGCCCAGTCGCGATCGTCGATGGTCCAGCGATAGGGCGACATCGAGCCGGTCAGGGCGATGCGATGGGTCACCTCGGCCAGTTTCTGTGGCAAGGGTGCCGCCGCCTCGAGGCGCTGCTCCAGCGACAGGTCGACGGGCGGCACGGCGGCCTCGGCCAGGTCGGCGAGCTTGACGACCGCAGCCCCCGGCGTCGCCAGGATGATGCCGGTGCGCTGGCGCTCGCCCTCGCGCTGGGCGAGGATCGGGAAGGCGCCGCCGTCGCCGGCCGGCAAGCTCAGCAGGATATCCAGCCGCTGGCCCTGCGCCATGGGAAAGCGGCGCCCGGCCACGGGCTGGACCGGGTTGCCGTCGGCGGCGATCACCGTGCCGTCGAGGGCGCCCAGGTCGATCCAGAACGCCGTGCCCGACGCACCGTTGATCAGGCGCAGGCGGACCTGCCCGCCACGCTCCACCTTGACCACCTGGGGATCGTCGAGGCCGCGGTCGTTGGCGAGGTAGGCATCGTACTCGACATCGTTGAGGTCCATGGCCATCCCGGGCATGTCCATGGTGCCGTGGCCCATGGCGCTGTGATCCATGCCGGCCATGTCGCCATGGTTCATCCCGCCGCCCAGGCCCGCCAGCAGTTCCGCCGGCTCCTTGAAGCTGAAGTCGTGGAGCAGCACCACGACCTCTTGCGCGTCGTGGCGAAGGTCCTCGGCCGTGCGCACGATCAGGGGCGCGGCCAGCAATTGCAGTTCCTGAAGCCCGTGGTGCGAATGCAGCCAATGGGTGCCCGGGCGGGCGGCGAAGTCGTAGTCCTGCATCGCGCCATTGGCGACGACACGGGCATAGCCGGTATCGACCACGCCGTCCTGGTCGGGCGGCGGCGTCTGGCCATGCCAGTGCAGGATCGTGTCCTCGCCGCTACGATTATCGACGCGGACGGCAAAGCGCTGTCCGGGATCGAGGAACAGGCCCGAAGTCCCGTCGGCCTGGTGGGCCCCGAAAACCGAGGCGGCGCGGCCTTTCACCTCGATGGTCCGGCGCGCCACGGCAAGGGTGGTGGCCGGGGCGGCGGTCGCCGCGTGGAGCAGGCGAGGCGCCAGCAGGCCGGCACCGGCGATAAAGCTCGACGCCAGGAAGCGGCGCCGTGAAAGAAAAGTCATCATGACCATGCTCATCCGAAGAGGAACGTTCGCCGGCTGGTGCGCCGGCCACACTTACGCTCGATCGTTCAGACGGTGGGCCGGGGCGGCCGATAAAGGCCCGCGATATCGATGCCCTCGGCCCGGCCCACATGGGAGCCCGCATAGGCAACGGGGGCTGCTGCCCCCAGGAGTTGGGCGACGGGCGACGGCCCGGGCAGGGCCGTACACAGCATCACGCAGAGATTGCCCAGGCAGCACGACAGATCCGCCGGGGCACCGTGCTCATCGCAAGGCGCGCCCGCGGGCTGATCGAGCACGGCATGAGCCGTGGGAGGGACAGGGGCTGGCAGCGCGCGTGCCGGCATCGGCACCGCCGCCAGCACCAGCATGGCCAGGAGCAAGAGCGCCTTGACCAGCCCCATCCGCTGTCCTGCCAGACCCGTCATGACTCACCCAAACACCTTGAAGCTCTCAAGATGGTCGCCCCAACATAGCCTGGCAAGGGCCCGGGGGACTTGATCTGGCTCAATGCGGGACGGTGCGAAGGCGCCGATCGTGATGATGGCCCGCATCACTGCCGGGCGCTCTAACCAGGAGGGAAACCGTCAAGCTGTCTCGTTGTCCGAGCCGCGATCCCCGGTTTGGACCTCCCGCGCCGCCTGATCGACGAGGGCCCTGTTATACTGTCGAAAGGCGCCCCCTGGACGGTTCCGTGTCCCCCGAACCGTCCCGGTTGGGCGCTTTCGCCCTGCCGAAAAATCTGCCAGATGGCCTGTAAGCCGGGTTCTGTGACCGCGGTTGCCCGCGGCCGATGGCCATTCGTCTAGGACGATCGTTACCGACCGCCTCAAGCAACCGACCCGGGCGACGGACCGGAAACAGATCCCGCCGGCTTGCACCGGCATGTCGCCCCTATTTGGTTTTGCTCCCGGTGGGGTTTACCTTGCCACGACCGTTACCGGCCGCGCGGTGCGCTCTTACCGCACCCTTTCACCCTTACCGCCCGACCGCTTTGCAGCGATGGAGCGGCGGTCTGCTCTCTGTGGCACTGTCCCTGGGGTCGCCCCCGCCGGCCATTAACCGGCACCGTATTTCCGTGGAGCCCGGACTTTCCTCCCCCGCTTTTGCAAGCGGCGGCGGCCATCCGGCCATCTGGCGGGGATAGGCCTAACGGGTTAGACGCGCTCGCGCAAGAGCCGGGCGAGCCGGCCGCGCGTCTCCAGGTCGGCAATGCCGTCGACCCGGGCCTGGCGCCAATGGCGCTGGAAGGCGCCGACCACGGCCCGGGTCTCGTCGTCATAGCGGCCATGGACACGCAGGCCATAGCCGAAGGCGGCGAGATCGGCCTGGAGGTCTTCGACCAGCCGGCCGGATTCGCCGGGGCCCAGGCGGCCGCCGGCCACGGCATCCACCCCCCGGTCCAGGCGCCCACGCCCTGGGCCGAGAGCCAGGCCCAGTCGAACAACTCGCCGGGGTCGGTCTTGCGGGCCGGCGCCGAGTCCGAATGGCCGATCACGTCGAACGGGGCAATCATGTGACGCGCCACGATGCCGCGGCCCAGGTCGGCCAGCGCCGCCATCTGCCCGGGCGGAAACGGGCGGTAACCCCATTCGTGGCCAGGATTGGCCAGCTCGATGCCGATCGAGCGGGCATTGACGTTGTCGATGCCGCGCCACGAGCCCTGGCCGGCATGCCAGGCGCGACGAGCCTCGTCGACCAGGCGAAAGACGGTGCCGTCCTCCTCGATCAGGTAATGGGACGAGACCTTGGCCTGCGGGTCGCACAGCCTCTCGAGCGCCCCCGATGTCATGCCGGTGTAATGAATCATCAGGATCGAAACGGCCTGGCCGCCGCGATCGTCATGGTTGGGAGAGGGGCAGTCCCGAATCGCCATCAAGGAGCATCGCCGAGGATTTTCTTCTCGCGCAGCATGATGATCCCAACGCCGGCCAATGTCATCGCACTGCCGATGATCATGCGCGTGGTGAAGGCGTCGCCCAGCATGGTGACGCCGAAGAAGATGCCCAGCACCGGCGCCAGCAGCATCATCGGCGCGGTCAAGGTCACCGGATAGCGCTGCAACAGGCGGAAATTGCCGGCGTGGCCGATCAGGGACGAGCCGAAAATGGTGAAGGCCAGCCCACCCCAACCGATCCAGGTGGCATGCTCGATTGCCGTCACCTGCCCTGTCTCGAACAGCAGGGAAATCAGGATCATGGCAGGGCCGGTGACCAGGCCCATCCAGGCCTGCAGGGTGAACACCCCTACCCCCTTCATCCGGCGCATGATGATCATGGCGATGGCCATGGCGAAAGCCGCGCTGACGCACAGCAGCAGCCCGTCGACATAACTGAAAACCCGCGGATCGAAGCCGATCACGAAAACGCCGGCAAAGGCCAGAACGATGCCGAGGATGCGGCGCCAGCGGATCGTCTCCTTCAGGATGACGACACTGAGAATGGTCACGAAGGGGATGTTGAGCTGGATCGCGACCGCGGCCGAGGAGACGTCGTCGACCAGGCCCAAGCCGATGAACAGCAGCCCGAAGTGCAGGATCCCGGCGAATACGGTGACCAGCAGGACCGCCTTGATCTGGTCGCGCGGCACCCTGGGGATCAGCGGCGCCAGCATCAGGCCCAGGAGGCAGAAGCGCAGGCCGGTGAGGAGCATCGGCGGCAGCTCGTTCACCGCGACCTTCGCGGCGACGAAATTGAAGCCCCAGGCGAGATTCACCAACAGGACGAGAGCGATATCGATCGGGGCCATAATGATCAATTATCAGCCGTGGATAAGACAAACCATTGCGCCTCTTGCATGGCCCGTGTCGCGGAAAGCGCAATGGCGGCTTGACCGGACGCGCTGCGCCGCGTCAAAGATGGTGCCGCGCCATCGACGGAGATCCCGCCATGACCCGTACCTGCCTGGCCCTGCGCCACGTCGCCTTCGAGGACCTCGGCCTGATCGAGCAGGTTCTGGCCGATCACAGCATCACCTGCCGCTATCTCGACATCGGCATCGACGATCTCAGCGCCGTCGATCCCACCGCGGACGACTACATGGTCGTGCTGGGCGGGCCGATCGGGGCCTATGAGGACGACCTCTACCCCTATCTCAAGGACGAGATCGCCTTCATCAAGCGCCGCCTGGAGGCGGACCTGCCGCTGGTGGGCATCTGCCTGGGCGCCCAGTTGATCGCCGCCGCGGCCGGCGCCGCGGTCTATCCCGGCCGTGAGAAGGAGATCGGCTGGGGGCCGGTCACCCTGACCACCGCCGGCCACGCCTCGCCGCTCGAAGCCCTCGACGGCGTGCCGGTGCTGCATTGGCACGGCGACACCTTCGACCTGCCCGACGGCGCGGTACGGCTGGCCTCCACCGGGCCGACCCTGAACCAGGCCTTTGCCCTGGGCGACAAGGTGCTGGCCATTCAGTTCCATGTCGAAGTCGACGCGGCGATGGTCGAGCGCTGGCTGATCGGCCACCGGGTCGAACTTGGTGCCACCAAGGGCGTGTCGATCCCGGCGCTGCGGGCGGAGACCCTGCGGGTCGGGGCGGCGGCGCAGGCGGCCGGGCACAAGGTGATCACCGCGGCCCTGGCCTATGCCCGCCTGACCTGAGCCTTTGGTCGGGCTCGACACTGTAAGGCACCGGACCTAAAGCAGGCCGACATCGCGCGAGGCAATCATGGCATCAGCAATTCCGGCAACCTTGATCCCCGGCGACGGCATCGGCCCCGAAATCGTCGAGTCCGTCGTCGCCATCCTCGACGCGCTGGGCGCGCCCTTCACCTGGGACCGGCAGGCCGCCGGCATGGCCGGGATCGAGGCGGCGGGCGATCCCCTGCCCCAGGCCACGCTCGACAGCATCAAGCAGACCGGCCTCGCCCTGAAAGGCCCGCTGACCACGCCGTCGGGGGGCGGTTTCCGTTCGGTCAATGTCCGGCTGCGTGAAGCGTTCCAGCTCTATGCCAATGTCCGCCCGGCCCAGACGCTGATCCCCGGCGGCCGCTACGACAAGATCGACATGGTGCTGATCCGCGAGAATCTCGAGGGCTACTACGTTGCCCACGAGCACTTCGTGCAGGTCGGCGACGACCCCCATGCGGTGGCGCTGAGCCAGGGCGTCACCACTCGGGCCGGCTGCCGCCGGATCCTGGAATATGCCTTCGACTATGCGCTGAAGAACGGCCGCAAGACCGTGACCGTGGTCCACAAGGCCAATATCCTGAAGGCGATTTCAGGCCTGATGCTGGAGACCGCGCGCGAGGTTGCCAAGACCTACGAGGGTCGCATCGCGATGAACGAGCGCATCGTCGATGCCTGCGCCATGCAACTGGTGCTGAACCCCTGGCAGTTCGACGTCATCGTCACCACCAACCTGTTCGGCGATATCCTGTCGGACCAGATCGCCGGCCTGATCGGCGGGCTGGGCATGGCGCCGGGCGCCAATATCGGCACGGGGGCCGCGATCTTCGAGGCGGTCCACGGCTCCGCCCCGATATCGCCGGCAAGGGCATCGCCAACCCGCTGGCCCTGCTGCTCGCCGCCGGCCTGATGCTGGATCACGTCGGCCGCGGCGACCTCGCCGCCCGCCTGCCCCCGGCCATCGACGCCACCTTGAACGCCGACGGGGTGCGCACCGGCGACCTGGGCGGCAAGGCCTCGACCAAGGATTTCACCCAGGCCCTGATCGCGCGCCTCAAGTAACCGTATCCGGCCCATTCTCGCGCAGGGCGGCCCAGGTCAGCAAGGCATCGAGGGCCGGGCACAGCGCCTGGCCCCAGTCAGTCAGGCCATACTCGACCCTGGGCGGCACCTGATGGTGGACGATCCGCCGGACGACGCCATCGCCCTCCATCTGGCGAAGCTGCTGGATCAGCATTTTCTGCGAAATGGCCGGAATCGCCCGCTCCAGCTCGGAGAAGCGCAGCAGCTTGCCGCCGAACAGATGGAACAGGATCAGTAGCTTCCACCGGCCTTCGAGAATCCTGAACGCCTGCTCGACCCCTTCGGCAGCCGTCACAGGTGTATAGGCGCTACCCTTACCTTCAGGTGAGTACCTTACTTTTTCGTCGGTTCTTGTCATTTTCGGAGCTTAGCGCCAGCTTGCCCGTCAGGCAATCCGGGTCGCGGCGCAGACGGTCCGGTGTCGTCGACAACAGGGAGGAATCGCCATGCCCCTTCAACTCGCGCCCGCCATCGAACGCTACTTTGCCGCCGAGCACACTGATGACCCGGCGGCGCTGGCGCGTTGCTTCGCGCCGGATGCGACCATCCGGGACGAGGGCCATATCATCGAGGGCCTGGCCGCCATCGCGGCATGGAAAGCCGCGACAAAGGCCAAGTACCAGCACACCACCGAGCCGCTCGATGCCGCCGAGCAGGACGGCCGGACCATCGTGACGGCCAAGGTCACCGGCAATTTCCCCGGCAGCCCGGTCAACCTCGCTTTCGCCTTCGGCTTGCTGGGTGGCAAGATCGTCTCGCTGGAGATCGGCTGACAGTCGACTGCCTGAAGCCGGAAGTAACTCAAGCGATCTCTTGCCCCAGTTCGAGGAAAGCCGCCAGCGCCCTACAAAGCCCTCTCCTCCGCGGGAGGAGAGGGTTGGGTGAGGAGGTCGAGGGGGCAAAACCCGGCATATCGAGACGGCCCGACCCACCTCCCCAACCCCTCCCCCCGCAAGCGGGCGGAGGGGAGTCCTATGGTCACGAGGTCTCCATGCCTCACAGGCTGTCGTCTTCCGCCACCAGATCGTCAAAGGCCGCGTCGAGTTCGCGCAGCACCTGCGCTTCGTCGCTCGCCGGGTCGGCGGCGGCAGCGGCGAGTAGCAGGGATTGGCGCTGCGCCTCCGCCTTCTGGTGCCTGGATTGCCATGCCATTCGCAATGATGCCTTGTATGCACAACGCAATTACATTTAATTCACAAATTTAAACCTGATCAACTCGCAACGTAGCGCTCTCCCCGGATACCGTTGAGCATGTACCAGCCGGTGAAGCGCATGCCGATGTTGCGGGCGACGCCGATCGAGGCGTGATTGCGGGCGTCGATCTCGGCGACGATCTCGGGCAGGCCCAGGATCTGCAGGCCATAGTCGAGGATCGGGCGGGCCGCTTCCGAGGCATAGCCCTTGCCCCAGGACGAGCGGACGAAGCGCCAGCCGATCTCGATCTCGGGCCCGACCGCCTTGTTGGGAATAAGCAGGACCCAGCCGATGAAGGTATCGGGATCCTCCCGCGGAAAGACCGACCAGTAGCCGAGCCCGGTGGGATAGGCGCGGGTCGTCCGGTCCAGCACGAAGGCGCGGTGGCTTTGCGGATCGCTCCAGGGCACGGCCACGTACTGCACCACCAGGGGGTCCTGGTCCATGGCGATCGACGCCTCGAGGTCGTCGAGGGTCCGCTGGCGCAGCAGCAGCCGCTTGGTCTCGAAGCGGGGTAGCGCACTCATTTGATGCCCCGTTCCTTGGTGATCCGGTCCCAGGCGGCATTGATGGCGGCCAGGCGTTGTGTAGCCATGGCGACGAATTCCTCGGGCATGCCCTTGGCGATCAGGGCGTCGGGATGGTGCTCGCGCACCAGCTTGCGATAGGCGGCCTTGAGGTCATCATCGCTCATCTCGCGGGTCACCCCCAGGACGGTGAAGGGGTCCGACCGGTCGGGACCCAGGTGGGTGGCCCGCAGGGCGGCGAATTCCGCCGCCGTGAAGCCGAAGATGCCGGCCACCGACTGGAGGAATTCGATCTCGGCGGCATGAATTTTGGCATCCGCCTTGGCGATATGGAACAGGCCGTCGAGCAATTCCTCGAGCACGGCCTTGTCTTCGCCCAGCACGGCCTTGACCTGGGCGGCATAGACCTCGAACCCCGCCGCGTCCGCCTTGGCCCGGTTGAAGATCCGCGCGACATGGTCGACCTCGTCGGCGGGCACGTGGAAGACCTGCCGGAAGGCGGCAATCTCGTCCTTGGTCACCACGCCGTCCGCCTTGGCCATCTTGGCCCCCAGGACGATGACCCCCACGGTAAAGGCCACCCGCCGCGTCTGCTCGCGGCTTGGCGCCTCCTGCCGGACGACGGCGGCGGTGTCGGCGATCCGGTCGACCGCGTGGCCGGCCAGGCCGCCGATCAGGGCGCCCAGCGGGCCGCCCAGGGCAAAACCTGCCGCACTGCCGATGATCTTGCCCCAGATGGTCATGCCTGCCCTGTCCGCCCCAATCATTGACTCGTGAACCGCTGGCATGGTGTTGAATCTCGGGGCCCCGGCACAAGAGGACATATGCGCACCTGGGACTTCTGGATCGACCGTGGCGGTACCTTCACGGATATTGTGGCCCGCCGGCCCGACGGCGCCATCGTAACGGCCAAGCTGCTGTCGGAAAATCCCGAACAGTACGGGGATGCCGCGGTCGAAGGCGTGCGCCGCCTGCTGGGCCTCGATACCGGGGCCCCGGTCCCGCCGGACGCGGTCGATGCCGTCAAGATGGGCACCACGGTCGCGACCAATGCCCTGCTCGAGCGCAAGGGCGAACGGGTGCTGCTGGTCACCACCAGGGGCTTCAAAGACGCGCTGCGTATCGCCTACCAGAACCGGCCCAGGATCTTTGCCCGTCACATCGAATTGCCGGAACTGCTGCACGAATGCGTGGTCGAAGTCGACGAGCGCCTGTCGGCCGGCGGCGAGATCCTGGCGCCCCTCGACATCGAATCGGCGCGCCCGGGCTTGCAAGCCGCTTATGGAGGAGGCATTCGCGCCGTGGCCGTCGTCTTCATGCACGGCTATCGCTATCCCGATCACGAGCAGAAAATCGCGGCCCTGGCGCGCGAGATCGGCTTTACCCAGGTTTCGACCAGCCACCAGACCAGCCCCCTGATGAAACTGGTCGGGCGCGGCGATACCACCGTGGTCGACGCCTATCTGTCGCCGATCCTGCGGCGTTACGTCGACCAGGTGGCCGGTGCCCTCGGCGGCACCCGCCTGATGTTCATGCAATCGTCGGGCGGCCTGACCGATGCCCGCCTGTTCCAGGGCAAGGACGCGATCCTCTCGGGCCCTGCCGGCGGCGTGGTCGGCTGCGTGCGCACGGCCGCGGCGGTGGGCGAGGCCAAGATCATCGGCTTCGACATGGGCGGCACCTCGACCGATGTCTGCCACTACGCCGGCAGCTTCGAGCGCGCCTTCGAGACCCAGGTGGCCGGCGTGCGCCTGCGCGCGCCGATGATGGCGATTCACACGGTGGCGGCCGGCGGCGGCTCGATCCTGGGCTTTGACGGCAACCGCCTGCGCGTCGGCCCGGATTCGGCCGGCGCCAACCCCGGCCCCACCGCCTATCGCCGCGGCGGGCCGCTGGCGGTGACCGATGCCAATGTCCTGGTCGGCAAGGTGGTGCCGCAATATTTCCCGGCCGTGTTCGGCGCCCGGGCCGACCAGCCGCTGGACCGCGACGCGGTGGTTGCCGGGTTCGCCGACCTGGCGGCCCGGATCGCGGCGGCGACCGGCGTCGTCAAGTCGCCGGAATCGATTGCCGACGGTTACCTCGCCATCGCGGTCGAGAACATGGCCAATGCGATCAAGAAGATCTCGGTCCAGCGCGGCTATGACGTCACCGGCTATACCTTGCAGTGTTTCGGCGGCGCCGGCGGCCAGCATGCCTGCCTGGCGGCAGAGGCCTTGGGCATGAGCCGCGTCATGTTGCACCCGCTGGCCGGGCTGCTGTCGGCCTACGGCATGGGCCTGGCCGACATCGCGGCGACGCGCGAGGAGGCGGTCGAGGCGATTCTCGAAGACGATACCATCGCCCGCATCACCACCCGCTTTTCGGCCCTGGGTGCCAGCGCCGTGGCCGAGGTCGAGGCCCAGGGCGTCGCCTCGGCCGAGGTCGCCCTGGCACGGCGCACGCACCTGCGCTACGAGGGCACCGACACCGCCCTGATCGTCCCCCACGGGCCGATTCCGTCCCTGCGGGCGGATTTCGAAGCCGCGCACCGGGCGCGCTTCGGCTTCATCTCGGGCGAGCGGCGCCTGATCGTCGAGGCGATCTCGGTCGAGGCCACCGGCGGCGGTGCCCCGATCGAGGAGCCGCACCTGGGCACGCGCCCGCCGGGCGAGGCGGTACCGTTGCGCGATCGCTCGCGTTTCTTCTCCAAAGGCGCCTGGCACGATGCCACCGTGGTCGAGCGCAGTGCCCTGCTGGCGGGCGATGTCGTCGCCGGCCCGGCGATCCTGATCGAGGCGCACTCGACCGTGGTGGTCGAAGCCGGCTGGCAGGCCCGCATGGGCGAGACCGGCGTGCTGTTCCTGGACCGTACCGGCCGCGCCGAAGGCCGCCGGGCGGTGGGCACGGGGCGCGACCCGATCATGCTGGAGGTGTTCAACAACCTGTTCATGTCGATCGCCGAGCAGATGGGCCTGACCCTGGAGAAGACCGCCCATTCGGTGAATATCAAGGAACGGCTGGACTTCTCCTGCGCCGTGTTCGACGGCAAGGGCGGCCTGGTCGCCAATGCCCCGCACATGCCGGTGCACCTGGGCAGCATGTCGGAATCGGTCGAGACCGTGATCCGCGGCCATGGCCAGGCGATGAAGCCGGGCGACGCCTACATGCTGAACGCGCCCTACAACGGCGGCACCCACCTGCCCGACGTGACGGTGATCGCGCCCGTGTTCGATGCCGCGGGCCGCGAGGTAATCTTCTATGTCGCCGCGCGCGGCCACCAGGCCGATATCGGCGGCCTGACCCCGGGCTCGATGCCGCCCCATTCGTGCAATGTCCACGAGGAAGGCGTGCTGATCGACAATGTGCCGCTGGTCGCGGCCGGCCGCTTCCTCGAGGCGGAGGTTACCGCCCTGCTGTCCTCGGGCGCCTATCCCGCCCGCAACCCGGCCCAGAACGTGGCCGACCTGAAGGCCCAGATCGCCGCCTGCGAAAAGGGCGCGCAGGAATTGCTGGCCATGGTGAAGCAGTACGGGCTGGATGTCGTCCACGCCTATATGCGCCACGTCCAGGACAATGCGGCCGAGGCGGTGCGCCGGGTCATCGACCGGCTGCACGACGGCAGCTTCGCCTATGAGATGGACGACGGCGCGGTGATCAAGGTCGCGGTCACGGTCGACCGTGCCGCGCGCCGCGCCAAGGTCGATTTCGCCGGCACCTCGGCCCAACTGCCCAGCAACTTCAACGCCCCCTTCGCCGTGGTGAAGGCGGCGGTGCTCTATGTCTTCCGCACCCTGGTGGACGACGACATTCCGCTGAACCAGGGCTGCCTGGAACCGCTCGACATCGTCGCCCCGAGGGTTCGCTGCTGCGGCCCAATTTCCCCGCCGCGGTGGTGGCCGGCAATGTCGAGACCAGCCAGGTGATCACCGACGCGCTGTACGGCGCCCTGGGGGTCATGGCCGGCGCGCAGGGCACCATGAACAACCTGACCTTCGGCAACGACCGCCACCAGTATTACGAGACGATCTGCGGCGGGGCCGGGGCCGGGCCGGATTTCGACGGCTGCGACGCCGTCCACACCCACATGACCAATTCGCGCCTGACCGACCCTGAAATCCTGGAGTGGCGTTTCCCGGTCCTGGTCGAACGCTTCGAGATCCGCCGCGGCTCGGGCGGGCCTGGCCTGCATCGCGGCGGCGACGGGGCGATCCGCAGTTTGCGCTTCCGCGAGGACATGACCGCGGCCATCCTGTCGAACCGCCGGCGGGTGCCGCCCTTCGGGCTCGCCGGCGGGGCGCCGGGCAGCCTGGGCATCAACCGCCTGATCCGGGCCGACGGCACCGTCGAGTTGCTTGGGGCCTGTGCGCAGGTCAAGGTGGCGCCTGGCGACATATTCGAGATCGAGACGCCGGGCGGCGGCGGTTTCGGCGCGAGGGAGGCACCATGAGCAAGACCGTCCTGATCACCGGGGCCAGCCGCGGCCTGGGCCGCGCCCTGGTCGAGGCTTACGCCGCCGAGGGCTGGGCCGTGCATGCCGTGAGCCGCCGCGTGGGCGACCTCGAGGCAATCCCGAGCGTTACGGCGCACGAGATGGAGGTGACCGACCGGCGCTGCATCGCCACCCTGCGCACGCGCTTTGCCGAGAGCAAGCTGGACCTGTTGATCAATAACGCCGGCAATTGGGGTCCCACGGCACAAGATCTGGGGCCGATCGATCCGCAAGTCTGGCTGGAGACGCTGCGCATCAACACGTTGAGCCCCTACTACGTCAGCGAGGCGCTGCTCGACCCGCTGGCCCGCGCACGCGGCCTGATCGTGACGATCACCAGCAAGATGGGCTCGATCGGCGACAATGGCGTGGGCGGTGACTACATCTATCGCTCGTCCAAGGCGGCGGCGAACATGGTGGTGCGTTCGCTCGCGCGGGATGTGGCCTTGCGCGGCATTTCAGCGATCGCCCTGCACCCGGGTTGGGTACAAACGGACATGGGTGGCGCCCAGGCCCCGCTGACCATTGAAGAAAGTGTGAATGCGATGCGCCGCACCATTGGCCATGTCACTTCAAGAGACAGCGGCAAGTTCCTGAATTACGACGGCAATGAGCTTCCCTGGTAGGCCAAAGGCCTGTCGCGCCGCAGCAACGATTTGGGGTTTTCAAGCGAGGCGATTGGCGGAATCATTCCCCACCTCACCGAATAAGGGAAAAGGATGCGATGACAGCAAACCATCTCCTGACCGGTGTCGTCTTCACCTTTCTGATGGCGCTGGTCGTCGGACTCGTCTGAGCTCACGCTCACAGACTTCAGTCACACAGGCGCGAATGGTGAACACGGGGCGACCCCAATAAGGTCGCCCCGTTCCATTTCAGCGCCTTTGCCCCAACCACGCGCGCAAACGAAATCCGCAGGCCATTGGAATAGCGCGCCGTCGCCGGCGTCTCTCCTCGTGCATTCCGTAGCACAGAGGGAGAGTCCCAATGCCCAAGTCCATCATGCGTGCAATCGTCCTGGCCGCCGCCACCGTCATGGCCGGCGGCGTCGCCTATGCCGTCGAACCGGTGAAAGTGGCCCAGACCGACAAGGGCGACGCCCTGGTCGACGGCAAGGGCATGACCCTTTACATCTTCGACAAGGACAGCGACGGCAAGTCGGCCTGCTATGACAAATGCGCGACCAACTGGCCGCCGCTGGCAGCAGGCGACGATGCCGCCGGCGCGGGCGATTACACGATCGTCGTTCGCGATGGCGGCGCCAAACAGTGGGCCTACAAGGGCAAACCCCTCTACACTTGGGTGAAGGATGCCAAGCCGGGCGATACGACCGGCGATGGCGTCATGGGTGTCTGGCACATCGCCAAGCCCTGAGCGGCCCGGCGCGGCGCCGGCCCCGGGTCGGTGCCGCGCTTCCCCCGTCCGATGCAGCAGGATCAGGGCAGATGACGCAGGACGAGTTGGGCGCGCAGTTGGAGCAGCAGATCCCTGCGCTGCGCCGCTATGCCTTTGCCTTGGCGCGCGACCACAGGGCGGCCGACGACCTGGTGCAGGACTGCCTCGAGAAGGCCCTGTCGCGCTGGTATCTGCGGCGACCCGACGGCGATCTCAGGGCATGGCTCTTCACCATCCTGCGCAATCTCTACATCAATGCCTACCGGGCCAACCGGCGGCGCGGGGCCCATGTCTCGATCGACCACGTGCCGGCGCGGGCGACCCCGCCGGCCCAGGAAACGGGCCTCGAGGTCCGCGACGTTCTCGCCGCACTCGACCAGCTCCCGGAAGAGCAGAAGTCGCTGCTGCTGCTGATCGGCGTCGAGGACTTTTCCTATGACCAGGCGGCGAGCATGCTCGGCCTGCCGATCGGCACCGTCATGTCGCGACTGTCGAGAGCAAGGCAACGGCTTCGCACCATCATCGAGTCGGGGCGCCTCACGCTGCGGAGGGTGAAATGAACGACCAGCAGGCCCCCATTGGCGAGGACGATCTCCAGGCCTTCGTCGACGACCGCCTCGACGGGCCCCGCCTGGCGCTGGTGGAGGCCTATCTGCGCGATCACCGGGAGATCGCCGAACGCATCGCGGTCGAGCGTCAACAGCGCGCCGCCCTGCGCGAGCAGTTGCAGGCGAAATTTTCCGAGCCGATCCCCGCCCGGCTGCGCCTATCGAACCTTCGGGCGGCACGGCGCGATCGCTGGCGGGGCCGGGCGCGGGCCGCGGCGGCGGCCCTCGTCATCTTCTTTGCCGGGGCCGGCAGCGGCTGGCTCTCCCACCCCGGCCAACCCGTGGCCCCGGCCCTGCCGACGATGGCCATCGCGCAAGATGCCGCCGCCGCCTATCGGACCTTCGTCATGGAGGTTGCCCACCCGGTCGAGGTCAGGGCCTCAGACGAGGCGCACCTGCTGCAGTGGCTGTCGAAACGCCTGGGCCGGCCGCTGACCGCGCCGGACCTGAGCGCCCATGGTTACAGGCTGATGGGCGGACGCCTGCTGCCGGGCGGCAGTGGTGCGGCGGCGCAGCTCATGTATGACGATGCCAGCGGCAATCGGCTGACCCTCTACGTGGAAGCGGTCCAGGAAGGCGAAACCGCCTTCAGGTTCGCCCAGATGGGTGACGCGGCGACCTTTGCCTGGATCGATCAGGGCCTGGGCTTTGCCGTAACCTCCCGAGTGCAACGCGAAAGCCTGCTGCCGATCGCGGAGGCGATCTACCAGCAATTCGGCAGTGCCGGCGTACGCCACGGCTGAGCGGGAGGAATTTTCGGCGGGCGGGAATAGTCGAGCCTCCAAGGCGTCAATGATGCCAGCGGGTCCGGTCACCGGCGGCCGGGCCCGAGGTATCGTCAGAAGGAACGCCAAAGATGGTCGAGCACACACCCAAGGCTTCGCGCCGCGAGATACTGAAGGCGGGGGCCGCGGTTCTGGCCGCCGCATCGCTGCCGGCCGGCCGCCCCCTGGCACAGGCCGCCGCCGAGGACGGCGATGCCGAACAGGACCGGGTCTTCATCTGCAACGAGGATTCGAACACCCTCTCGGTCATCAATCCGCACGACAACACGGTCGAACCTTCGGTCAACCTGACCAGTTTCGACGAGGATCACCGCCCGCCGTTCAGGCTGGTGACCGGGGGTATCGTCGCAACCCACGCCGCGATGATCCAGAAGCCGCTTTATCGGGGTGCGATTTCCATCCACGGCGCGGTCCCCTCGCCCGACTCCCGCCTCATCGTCTCGACCGGCCGGGGCTCCAGCAACATCTACCTGACCGATACCGCGACCCGCACCCCGATCGGCAATGTGCCCAATCCCAACACCCGCGACGACGTGGTCCGTGACCGCCTGACCGACGGCGTCTTCGTCGGACGGGAGCCCCACGAGCCCACCTTCACCCGCACGGCCAAGGAAATCTGGGTGACCTTGCGCGGCAGCGACCACATCGCCGTGGTCGATGTCGAGAAGGCCGTGCTCGAGAGCCAGGGCGGGGCGCCGGGCAGCGCGATCCTCAGCCGCATTCCGACCCTGCCCGGCCCCGCGCACACCTGGTTCTCCAAGGACGGGACGACGGCGATCCTGTTGTCCCAGAAGGTGCCGATGATCCAGGTCTTCCGCGTCGGCTATGATGCAGGCGGTCACAGTTCCGCCGAGCTGGTCAGGAAGATCGACATCTCGGCGACCGACCCCTTCGGCTTCAGCCCGTTCCTGAAACTGTCGCCCGCGGGCGATGAAATGTGGCTCTCGCACAAGCTGGCCGACCGGGTCGCGGCGATCGCCCCGACCGGCGAGGCCGGCTACATCGACGTCGTCGACATGGGCAAGATGGCGCGGCCCAACCATGTCGAATTCGTCGAAAACGCCAACGGCAAGGTGCTCTACGCCAGCCAGGGCCGGGTCGACGACGGCGGCCCCGACGGCATCGCCGGCAGCCGCATCTCGATCATCGACCGCGCCGCCGCCCCGGGCCGGCGCAAGGTGGTCGCCAGCTTCTTCAGCGGCGGCCGCGAGGCCCACGGCCTGTGGACCGATCCGGCCAATGCCCGGCTCTATGTCGCGCACGAACAGGATGAACTGCCCGGCACCCCGCACGGCGGCCAGACCGTGTGCGCGGTGTTCGACGTGCGCGATCCCTTCGCGCCGAAACTGCTCGCCCGCATCCCGCTCGGCGAGCTGGCCCTGCCCTCGGGCGGCCTGCGCAACAAGAAGAGCATCAACCTGGTCTATGTCCGGCCCGGCGCACGGAGCGTCACGGCGTGACCGGCGATGCCGCCCCGGCGGCCTTCTACCCGGCCAACGACGCCGCCATGGCGCGCATGCACGCCGACATGCACCAGGGCCCACGCAGCGGCGACATCGACCGCGATTTCCTGGCGATGATGGTGCCGCACCACCAGGGCGCGGTCGACATGGCCGAACTGCTGCTGCGCTATGGCCGCGACCCCCTGGTCAGGCGCCTGGCCGAGGACATCATCGCCGGCCAGCGCGTCGAAATCGCGGCGATGCGAAACCGCCTGGCCTTCCTCTCGTCGGGCGGCGACGCCGGCGCCGAGTTTCCTGCCTTGACCGGCACGCGCGGGTGATATTGGGGCTGTTTCAAGAACGGCGCCTCGCACAGACGCCCTGCGTCCTTCGACAGGCTTGAGGCATGAGGGGACTCTTTTTGGCACAAAGATTTTCCTCATGGTGAGCCTGTCGAACCACGCAATACAGTGGTCCCAGCCCTACATCGGTTCGGGGCTGCCGGCCTCGGCCTTCTTTTCCAGCGCCTTGCGGTGGTAGTCGGCCATGTGCTGGTGGACCAGGGCGCCGAACCACTGGCGGAACTTGGCGCGATCGTCGGGCGTGTTGGGCAGGTGCGGGCCCTGGCGCAGGGCCTGGCCCATGATGCCCTCGCCGAAGGCGACCATGGCGACCAGGAAGACGATGTTCGCGGTATCGTCCTCGCCCGGCGCCTCGATGCCCTCGTCGGCATGGCGCCGCGCGCGGATGTGGTGGATCACCGCGATGATGTCGTTGATCATGCCGGGCGAGACGCCCTGCGTCTCCTCCCCCTGGGCCAGGGTGAGCCAGGCGGCCAGGCGGGCATAGCCGCGTTCGGCCAGCACCTCGAAGACCTTCTCCATCACCACCACCGGCTCGGGCACGATGCCGGCTTGGGTGTCGAGGGCGACCAGCAGGTCGAGGCGCAACTGTTCGGTGGCGCGCTCGGTCAGCGCCCGCACCAGGCCCTCGCGGCTTTCGAAGTGATGCAGGATCGCCGAATGGGACAGGCCGACATCGCGGCCGATGTCCTGCAGCCGGATCCCCTCCGGCCCCAGGCGCGACAGGCGCGACTCCGCCGCGTCGAGGATCTGGCGACGGGCCTCCTCGGATGTGCGCCGCACCCGCTTACCCCCGATCGACGAGACCGCCATCTATCACTTCTCCCATTGACAGGCCGCTACAGTGGATTATCTTATGAACAGTGTTGTTAGTAAGCCGTCTATCAGAATCCGGCAATGACAAAATTATGGAGGAATCCGATGGCTACGTCGCGTGTTGATACGAAACGCCGATATCGCCCGCTCGTCGCCCTCAAGGCGCTGCGCACCCTGCTGCGCGACAAGGAAGACACCAAGCAAGTGTTCACGATCGTCGACGCCCTGGGCGGCCCGGCCTTCGAGAAGATGTACAGGCGCTTCCGGACCCAGGCCAACGCCCTGGAAATCCTCGAACGGCCGCGGATGCTGTGCGACGTGCTGGGCGACCGCGCCTATCTCGGCAGCTTGCCCGAGGGCAGTCTGGGCCGCGACTACCTGGCCTTTGTCGAGCGCGAGCAGATCACCGCCGACGGCCTGGTGGCGGCCAGCGATGAGGGCTACCAGTCCGACCGTCAAACCCTCGATCCGCTGATGCGCCGCCTGGGCGAGCGGCTGCGCGACAGCCACGACCTCTATCACGTGCTGGGCCAATACGGCCGTGACGGCATGGGCGAGCTCAACGTGCTCGCATTCACCCATGGCGTGTCCGGCAACCCCGGCATCCTGCTCGTCGTCCTGGGCGGCATCCACAAGCTGCGCCAGGAATACCCCGAGCAGCGGACCCTGGCCATGGTCTATCAGTCGTGGCAACTGGGCCGCGCGGCCACCTTCCTGCCGGGTGCCGACTGGGAAGCGCTGCTGCCGGTCCAGACCGGCGAAGTCCGCCGCATGCTGGGCATCGGCACGCCGACGCTGTACCACGCCTCGGGCCTGAAGGATTCGGAAACGCCGCAAGGGGTGATGCCGGTCGCGGCCTGACCCAAAAAAAGCGGCCCGGCGCGGAGTATCTCGCCGGACCGCCCAAACCTGGGTCCTGTTCGATCGAAGCACCCTCCCCAGCGCGCTGTCGACCTATAAAGCTGTCAGCCTGTTTTTATTGTTGGCCTTCAGCTCATCCTCGGTGGCCGGTTTTTTTGGTCCACCAAGCTTCCTCCCGGTAGCGGCCTGCTCGCATTGTGATGCAGGCCTCTTTTCTTTTTGTTGTTGGAAGGCATCATGCCCTGATGTCGTCGCTTAATGCAACACTGGAAGTTACCGCACCTGCGTCTCGCACCCGCAGCATGGATCGCCTTGCCATGTTCGGCTCGGCGCTGCTGCATTTGCTGATCCTGCTGTTGCTGCTGCTGCAACTGCCCGACACCATGGAAGACGGCGCCGGCGGCATGGCCGTCGACATCGTCTTCGACATCCCCGGCGACGCCAGCAAGGGCGACGGCCACGACGCTGCGGTGGCGGCGGCCGCCGCGTCGGCCGAGCCGGCGCCGGCCGAACAGGCCCCGGTGGAGCCCGAGGTCGCGGCGGCACCGCCGCCCCCGCCGCCCGATCCCGTACCGGCCCCCGAACCGGTGGTGGAGAAGCCACCGCCACCCAAGCCGGTAACCCCGCCGAAACCCAAGCCGGCGCGGGCCAAGCCCGCACCGCAAAAACCCCCGACCCCGGCCAAGCCGGTCGAAGCGGCCACCGCCACGACGGGCACCGGCCAGGTCGCCGCCCCGGTCAGCACCGGCGAAGGCCGCGGCACCGCCGCCGGCGCCGAAGACCCCAATGCCGCCGCGGGCGATGTGGCCGGCGCCGGTGGCCCGGTGGGCAATGGCGTGCCCCGCGTCGCGTCGGGTACCGACCTGGGCGACGCCCAGGTGCGCGAGCGCCTGATCGGCAACACCCTGTCGGGCATGACGGGCAGCCGCGACGGCGCCCAGGGTCGCTATGATATTCCCTGGCAGGCCTATATCCGGCCGGACGGCACCCTGGTGGCCCGGATCACCCAGCCCCGTTCGGGCAACAAGGGCGAGGTTGTCCAGGCTACCGTTACCGAAGAAGGCACCTGGACGCTGGAGAACGGCATCATGTGCATCAAGTTCAAGAAGGAACTCAACGGTGCCAAGGACTGCTTCCGGGTGCAGGACGTCGCCAGTAAGATGGCCTTCTACTATCGCGATTGCCCCTACAGCGCCTCCGATCGGTGCAAGACCGGGCGCCTTGGCCAGTTCGGCGAAGTGAAGCGCGGCAACGCTTTCGGCCTGTAACCTGGCCCCTCTCAAGGGTAGAGTGGCGTGCGATTTGCGGAGGGGCTCATGAGCAAGGTTCCAGGCTTTGTAACCACCAGCTTCAGCCATGACGGTGCCAGTCGCGAGGTGTTCCGGGCCGGCAGCGGCCCGGCCGTCATCGTGATGTCCGAGATCCCGGGATCACGCCGCAGGTGGCGGGCTTTGCCCGGCGCCTGGTCGATGCCGGCTTCGCCGTCTACATGCCGCAATTGTTCGGCACGCCGATGAAGCGGATCACGCCCGGCTATGTGCTGAACTCCCTCGCCCGGGTCTGCGTCAGCCGGCAGTTCCGTGCCCTGGCGGCCAACGAGTCGAGCCCGATCCTCGACTGGCTGCGGGCCCTGGCGCGCCAGGCCCACCAGGACTGCGGCGGCAGGGGCGTGGGCGCCATCGGCATGTGCTTCACCGGCAATTTCGCCTTGGGGCTGATGCTGGATGCCCCGATCCTGGCCCCGGTCCTCTCGCAGCCCTCCCTGCCCTTCCCGATCGGCAAGGCGCGCAAGGGCGGCCTGCATGCCTCGCCTCGCGAGATCGCCGCCGCCCATGACAAGATCGAGCGCGAGGGCGCCCGCATCCTGGGCCTGCGCTTCAAGGGCGACCCGATGTGCCCGGGCGAGCGCTTTACCCGCCTGCGCGAGGAGTTCGGCGATGCCTTCGAAGGCATCGAGATCGCCGCCAAGCACGCCAACCCCAAGGCGCCCAAGCCGGCCCACAGCGTGCTGACCAACCACCTGATCGACGAGGCCGGCCAGCCCACCCGCGCCGCCCTGGACCGCACCATCGCCTTCCTCAACCAGCAGCTGAGGGTTGCGGCCTGAGGCCGGCGCCCGCCCGATTGACGCCGCCGGCCGTCACCCCTAAAAGAGGGCCGTGTCTCCGTAGCTCAGCAGGATAGAGCACAGGATTCCTAATCCTGGGGCCGTGGGTTCGAATCCCGCCGGGGACACCACACCGCCAAAAGCTGCCGTTGCCGCCGCCGGAACGGGTAGGGACGGGATTTTTCGGCCTGCTTCGCGGCTGCGCGATTGCGGCTCTCGCCTTCCGCCACGGCCTCTGTTCTATTCGCGGTTGGCCGATTTCCATTTATCATGTTGGAAACTTCCAATTATCATGCTGGATAATTCCAATCGGCGGGGATTCGGAGGCGGCATGTACGAACGGTTCGTGGAGCGGCGGGCGGCGGAGGCCCTTTCGGACACCCCGGTGGTCCTGGTCGTGGGGCCGCGCCGGGCCGGCAAGACCACACTTGTCCGGAAGATGGGAGGGCCAGGCCGGACCTATGTCACGCTCGACGACCAGACGGCACTCGATGCCGCACGGTCCGATCCAGTCGGCTTCATTCGAGGCCTCGACCGGGCCATCATCGACGAGATCCAGCGCGTTCCCGACCTGCTGCTGGCGATCAAGAAGACGGTCGATGAGGACTACCGCCCCGGCCGCTTCCTGCTGACTGGTTCCGCCAATGTGCTCACCCTGCCCCGCGTCGCCGACAGCTTGGCGGGCCGAATGGAAACCATCCAGATGCTGCCGCTGGCCCGGGCGGAAGTGGAAGGAACGACAACGACCTTCCTGGAGCGCTTATTCGCGGGCAAGCTGCGGGGTGATCCGGGAGCGATCACTGGGGATGATCTGGTCAAACTCGTACTCCTCGGGGCTTTCCCGAGGCCATCAGCCGGGAAAGCGAGCGGCGGCGCCAGGATTGGGCACGCTCGTACCTGACGTCGATTCTGACCCGCGACCTGAGAGACATCGCCGAGATCGAGAAACTGACGGAGTTGCCGAAATTCGTCCGCCTTCTGGCCGAGCATTCGGGCCAGTTGGTCAACTATTCACAGTTCGGCTCCAGCATAAACGTCAGCCACAAGACGGGGCAGCGCTATGTCGGGCTGCTGGAGCAGGTGTTCCTGATCGCGACGGTGCAGCCCTGGTTCACCAATGCGCTGAAGCGGATCGCCAAGACGCCGAAGCTGCATTTTCTCGATTCCGGCATACTGGCCACGGCACGAGGACTGACCCTCGACCGGGTGAGGGGCGACCGCAGTACCTTCGGATCGCTCCTGGAAAGCTTCGTGTTCTCCGAGGTATCCAAACTTATGACGGGCGCCGATTCACGGCTGAGGCTTTATCATTTCCGCGATCAGCAACTGAACGAGGTTGACCTTTTGTTGGAGCGCGACGACGGGATGATCGCGGGGATCGAGGTGAAGGCGAGCGCCACCGTGAGATCCAGCGACTTCGCTGGGCTCAGGACGTTGGCCGGCGCTTGCGGCAATCGCTTTGCCTTTGGCGCCGTCCTCTATGACGGCCCGGACCTTGTCCCCTTTGGCGACAAACTTGCGGCGGCCCCAATATCAACTTTATGGAGCTGACGAAAATTTGCGCTCATCGAGCGGCAAAGCACCGGTTCTCGCCTTTACCCATTTTGGCGAACCATGCCACCGAAACGCTCAGTTCCACCGCCGCCCGTCCAGGCGATAGAGGTGCTTCACCGGTTGCCGCGTCGCGCGCAGGACGATCGCCTTGAGCAGGGCGAGGGTGATTGCCGCCGCGGCGAAGATCAGAAGAAACTTTGTCATCATCGTCACTCCCTTGCCGAGGGTGGCCAGGGCGCGGGCGCCACGGCCGTCATGAGAGCATTGTCGGCCGGAATTACTGACGATTGATGAAGAACAGACCGCGGCAAGCGGGATTGAATTTGCCCGTGGTTGGGCCAACGTAGAAGGCATCGGCAGAACGAAATCCGGGTGCCATCATGGGCGTCGCGCTCAACCACACCATCGTCTGGTGCAACGACCAGCAAAAATCGGCCGATTTCCTGACCGGGATCCTGGGCCTGCCGCCGGCCCGGCGCTTCTTTCATTTCCTGGTGGTCGACCTCGACAACGGGGTTTCCCTCGATTTCTACCAGATCGAGGGCGAGATCCGCCTCCAGCACTATGCCTTCCTCATCGGCGAAGACGATTTCGATGCCATCTACGCGCGGGTTCTCGCCCGCGGCCTCGACTATTGGGCCGACCCGATGCGCCAGCGGCCCAAGGAAATCAGCCACAATGACGGCGGCCGGGGCTTCTACTTCGACGATCCCGACGGCCACTTCCTCGAAGTCCTCACCCGGCCCTACGGCAGCGGGGGCTGACGGTAAGCTGGGTCGGACTGGCGCCAGAATGGCGCTAGTGATCGACCTCGAACCTCGACGAGCGGGGGAAGCCTCGGGCATGCTTTGGCCATGAACCGTGGTTTCGTGGCAGTACTGGGCATTGTGACGGCGCTGTCGGCAACCGCGGCGGCGCAGGATGCCGTGCCCGGCGCGCCGCAGATCCTGTCGCCCCAGCCCCCCGCCCCGCAACTCCAGGCACCACCGATGCCGGCAACGCCGGTGCCGCCGCCGACCACGCCGGATGCGGCGGTCGCTATCAAGCCGCCGTTGGAAACGCTGCAGGGCGACGCCATCGCCATCGACGGCTTCACCATCGACATGGGCGAGATCGCGGGCGCGCGCCGGCGCTTGCGCCTGATCTCGATCGATGCGCCCGAACTGGTGACCCCGGCGGGGATCAATGCCCGCCGCGTGCTCGACGATCTCCTGGCCAAGGGACCGGTCGAGTGCACTTTGACCGGCGACCGCCTGTATCAGCGCGAGATCGCCCGCTGCAACGGCGCCGACGGCAAGGACCTGGGCGAGGCGCTGCTGCGCACCGGGGTGGTGACCACCGCCCGCCATTCCATGGTCGGCCAGCCCTGGGCCGCGGCCTATATCGCGGCCGAGCACGCGGGCCTGGATGCCCGCCGGGCAGCAGCCGCTGCCGTGCCGGCCGCCGCCGCGGCGGCCGCCTCGGCGGCAGCGCGTGAGACCCCCGTTTCGGTGGTCGTGACCGCGCCGCAGGCGCCGCCGCTGTCGTTCTGGGACCGCAACACCCGGAGCGAGGTACTGGCCGCCTGGGCGCAGGCGATCGGCACCATCGCCGCCGTTTTCGGCATCGGCTTCGTCGCCGCGCGCCAGCGCCGCTAGCTCAGGACATGCTGGATCTGCGCCCGCAGCCAGCGGTTGGCGGGATCGTTTTCGACATTGGCGTGCCAATAGAGATAGGCGTCCAGCCCTGGTGACTCCAAGGGGAACGGCAGGATCTGGTTGCCGAACTGCTCGTTGGCGATGCGGGCATAGTGCTCGGCCATGGTCAGGGCCATATCGGTCTGACTGACCGCCCGGCAGCCGGCGAAGAAGTGCTGGCAGCGCAGCCTGATGTGCCGGCTGAGGCCCAGCCTGGCCAGTTCGATATCCTCCATCCCCGGCCCCGTGGTGCGCGCGCTGACCTGGATATGGTCGAGCGCCAGATAGCTGTCCAGATCGATGCTGCCCTGGATCGCCGGATGGTCCTGGCGCACCAGGACGACGAAGTCGTCGTCGATCACCCGCACCCGCTGAATGTAGTCGGGCGGCGCCAGCCAGATGTCGAGTGCGGCATCGAGCCGGCCGGAAGCCAGTTCCCCCTCCAGCACCCGGCGCTCGACGTGGATCGCGGCGATGTCGATGGCCGGCGCCAGTTCGCTGAGCCGCTTCATCAGCGGCGGCAGGGCGCGGGCCTCGAGAAAATCACGCACGCCGATGACGAAGCGGCGCCGCGAGGTGGCGGGATCGAAATGCTCGACCTCCGCCAGGGCGATCTCGATCCCGCGCAGGGATTGCCGCACCGGGCCGATCAGGTTGCGGGCAAAAGGCGTGGGGGTAAGGTTGCGGCCGTCGCGCACGAACAGCGGGTCGCCAAAGACATCGCGCAGGCGGCCCAGGGCATGGCTGACCGCCGGCTGGGTCAGGTTCAGCTTGTGGCTGGCCTTGGTGATGCCGCCCTCGGCAAAGATCGCGTCGAGCACCACCAGCAGATTCAGGTCGATCCGGCTTATATGCATGATGCTTATGTATCCCGCACTCGAACATTCATTAGACGCAAGATACGGCGCGCTTAGTCTGTCGGCAACAAAAGGGAGGTTGCCGGCATGGGAGAGGTCTATCTGGTTCGGCATGGCCAGGCGTCGTTCGGCGCCGCGGACTACGACCAGCTGTCCGACCTCGGCCATGCCCAGGCCCGGCACCTCGGCGCCTGGTTCGGCGATTGCGGCCTGCACTTCGGCCGGGTGGTCACCGGCAGCCTGCGCCGCCACAAGGAAACCGCCGCCGGCGTGCTGGAGACCCTGCCCGCCCCGCTGGCGCCGCCGCAGCCCGAAATCGACGTGGGCTTCAATGAATACGACCACACCGAAATCCTGACCCGCCACTGTCCGGCCCTGGCCGACCCGGCGGAGACCAAGCTCATCCTGGCCAAGGCCAGCAGCCCGGGCCGCGCCGTGCAGCGGATCTTCACCGAGGCCATGCAGCGCTGGCTGAGCAGCCGCCACGATGATGATTACACCGAGAGCTGGAACGCGTTCCGTGGCCGCTGCCTGAAGGCCTTGTGGCGCCTGGCGGAGAATGCGGGCGAGGCCCGCCGCATCGTCGTCTTCACCTCAGGCGGGCCGATCGCGGCGATCTGCCAGTCGCTGCTGGACCTGCCCGACCACCGCATGATCGAGCTCAACCAGTCGATCGTGAACAGCGCGGTGACCAAGCTCCTGTGCCAGCCCGGCCGGGTCAGCCTCAGCTATCTCAACAATTTCGCCCATCTCGAACGCGCCGGCTCGCCCGACGCCATCAGCTATCGCTAAGGCCAGGAGAACGACGTGCAGGAACTGGCGGGCAAGGTTGCGGTCATCACGGGGGCGGCCAGCGGTTTCGGCCGCGAATTGGCGATTTTATGCGCGGAAGCCGACATGAAGCTGGTGCTGGCCGATCGCAACGAGGCCGGCATGGCCACGACCGTCGAGATGCTGCCCAGCCCCCACGTGCCGGTGCTCGCCGTGACGTGCGACGTCTCCCGCCCGCAGGACCTGGAAAACCTGGCCGAGCGGACCTGGGAGAAATTCGGCGCCGCCCACCTTCTGTTCAACAACGCCGGCATCGCCGTGGCCGGGCCGACCTGGACCACCACGCTGGACGAATGGAAATGGGTGCTGGACGTCAACCTGATGGGCGTCGTCCACGGCATCCGCAGCTTCGTGCCCCGCATGCTGGCGCAAGGGGGCGAGGCCCATGTGGTCAACACCGCTTCCGCCGCCGGGCTGGTGTCGCCCAAGGGCTCCAGCGTCTATTGCGTCAGCAAGCATGGCGTCGTCACCCTGTCGGAATGCCTGTACCACGAGCTGCGCGAGGCTGAATCCTCGATCGGCGTCTCGGTCCTGTGCCCGGCCTTCGTCGACACCGGCATCGCCCATTCCGACCAGACGCGGCCCGAAGGCACTGCCGCCAATCCGCTGTCGCAGCGCTATGCCGAACAGGTCCGCCGCGCCACCAAGGCCGGCAAGCTGAGTGCCGCCGACGTCGCCCGCATCACCCTGGAAGGCGTGCGCGCCGGCCGCTTCTACATCCTGCCCCACAAGGCCATCAAACGCGCGATCGAGACCCGGATGC
This sequence comes from Oleomonas cavernae, assembly GCF_003590945.1. Lineage (NCBI taxonomy): Bacteria > Pseudomonadati > Pseudomonadota > Alphaproteobacteria > Acetobacterales > Acetobacteraceae > Oleomonas > Oleomonas cavernae. Next base: position 164,524 of record NZ_QYUK01000008.1, read on the forward strand.
AGGACATCCTGGAAGACCGCGTGCCCACCGACACCACGCCCCGCCCCTGATTGAACCGGAGAGATCCCATGAATTTCGAATATTCGGCCAAGGTCCAGGACCTGATGGAGCGCGTCAGCAGCTTCATGGACCGTCACGTCTACCCCAACGAGCACGTCTTCGAGGAACAGGTGAACGAGGGCAGCCGCTGGGAGCCCACGCGCATCATCGAGGAGCTGAAGGAAAAGGCCAAGGCCGAGGGCCTGTGGAACCTGTTCCTGCCCGAAAGCGAGCTGGGCGCCGGCCTCACCAACCTCGAATACGCGCCCTTGTGCGAGATCATGGGCCGCGTCGTGTGGTCGCCGGAAGTGTTCAACTGCTCGGCGCCCGACACCGGCAACATGGAAGTGCTGGCGCGCTATGGCACCGCGGAACAGAAGGAGCAGTGGCTGAAGCCCTTGCTGGAGGGAAAAATCCGCTCGTGCTTCGCCATGACCGAGCCCGACGTCGCCTCGTCGGATGCGACCAACATCGAAAGCTCGATTCAGCGCCAGGGCGATACTTACGTCATCAACGGCCGCAAGTGGTGGTCGTCGGGCGCTAACGATCCGCGCTGCAAGGTCTTCATCTTCATGGGCAAGACCGACCCGCGCAACCCCAACCGTCACGCCCAGCAGTCGATGATCATCGTGCCGCGCGAGACCGCCGGCGTGAAGATCCTGCGCCACCTGCCGGTGTTCGGCTATGACGATGCCCCGCACGGCCATGGCGAGGTGCTGTTCGAGAATGTCCGCGTGCCCTTGTCCAACATGCTGCTGGGCGAAGGCCGCGGCTTCGAGATCGCCCAAGGGCGCCTGGGGCCTGGCCGCATCCACCACTGCATGCGCCTGATCGGCCTGGCCGAGCGGGCGCTGGAGCGGATGTGCAAACGGGCGAAGAGCCGCATCGCCTTCGGCAAGACCGTGGCCGAGCAGACCGTGACCCTGGAGCGTATCGCCGAGTCCCGCATCCTGATCGACCAGGCGCGTTACCTGGTGCTGGCGGCGGCCGACAAGATGGACCGCTTCGGCAACAAGGTGGCGGCCAAGGAAATCGCCATGATCAAGGTGGCTGCCCCCAACATGGCCTGCAAGGTCATCGACTGGGCGATCCAGGTCCATGGCGGCGGCGGCGTCAGCAACGACTTCGGCCTGGCCTATGCCTATGCCGGCGCCCGCACCCTGCGCCTGGCCGACGGCCCGGACGAGGTGCACCGCAACCAGATCGGCAAGATGGAACTGAAACGCGTGCAGTAACAAGCGTGCCCTCTCCGCCGCTTGCGGGGGAGAGGGAGGGGACCCGGCGCGTCAGCGACGGGGAGGGTGAGGTGGTGAGTGGGTCAGAGCGCGCTTTACGCCGCCGACCCACCTCACCCAACCCTCTCCCCCTAAAGGGCGGAGAGGGCTTAAGCGATTGGGAGCGGAAGTCATGAGCGTGAAGCAACTGTTCGACCTGACCGGCCAGGTCGCCCTGATCACCGGCGGCTCGCGCGGCCTAGGCCTGCAGATGGCCGAGGCGCTGGGCGAGATGGGGGCCAGGATCGCCATCGCCGCGCGCAAGCCGCACGAGCTGGCGGCGGCCGAGGCCGCCCTCGCGCCCAAGGGCATCGAGGTCTTCTCGGTGCCCTGCGACCTGGGCGATATCGCCGCCAAGCCAGCCGAGAGGCTGACCACGGCGGTGCTGGAGCGTTTCGGCCGCATCGACATCCTGATCAACAATGCGGGGGCGAGCTGGGGCGCGCCGGCCGAGGATCATCCGGCCGAGGCCTGGCGCAAGGTCATGACCCTGAATGTCGACGCCGCCTTCTACCTGGCCCAGGAAGTCGGCAAGCGCGCCATGATCCCGCAAGGCGGCGGCAAGATCGTCAACATCGCCTCGGTCGCCGGCCTGGGCGGTAACCCGCCCAATCTCAACATGTTCACCATCGCCTACAACACCAGCAAGGGCGCCATGGTGAACTTCACCCGGGCGCTGGCCGCCGAATGGGGGCGCTACAACATCAATGTCAACGCGATCTGCCCGGGCTTCTTCCCCTCGAAGATGTCGCAGGGCCTGCTCGACCGCTTCGAGAAGGAAGTGCTGGCGGCAACGCCCCTGGGCCGCCTGGGCGGCGACGAGGATTTGAAGGGGGCGGCGGTCTATTTCGCCTCCGCCGCGTCGCGGCATGTAACCGGCCAGATCCTGGCCGTCGATGGCGGCACCGCCGTGGTCTGATGTTTCGCTCTGTGGAGGAACCATGAAGCAGCTCTACTGGCTCGACGATGAAGCATGGCAGCGGGTCGAACCGCTGTTGCCGTCCGGCGGACGCGGGGCCCCCCGCGTCGACGACCGGCGGGTGATCAGCGGCATTCTGCACATGCTGCATACCGGCGGGCGCTGGCGCGACTGGCCGACGGGCCACTACGGCCCCTATGCCACCGTGTGCAATCGCTATGCCCGCTGGCGCAAGCAGGGCCTGTGGTCGCGCATCCACGCCACGGCCGTGCCCGCCGTCATGTCGAGGCATGCACAGAATTCATAAATCCATCCAGCGAATATTCATTAGACGAATGAAACCCAACGGGTAGGCTATCGCTTGTCGGCCGCCCCCGTTGGGTTAGGCTGGCATGCTGGTTGCGTCGGTACCTGTTGTTGCTTGCCCGGCCACTCACGATGCCGGGGCCCTTTTCCAACAGCCAAGGTCCGCCATGACAACCGCACCAGATCCGTCGGCAGCACCCTCCAAATTCCTCCTGGCCCTGGAGGCGCGGGCCTTCTTCGAGCTTGGCGCCTATGTCGCGGCCTGGCCCCTCTATAATCTGGCCGCCAAGGGCGATGGCCACCCGGTGATGACCCTGCCCGGCCTGGCGGGTGACGATCCCAGCACCTATGCCTTGCGCAGCTTTCTGCGCGGCCGCGGCTACCGCGCCCATGGCTGGCATGCCGGGCGCAACACCGGCAAGGTCGAGCTGCTGGAGCCGCTGCTGGAACGCCTGCACAAGCTCAACACCCGCTATGGCCGCCCGGTCAGCCTGATCGGCTGGAGTGCCGGCGGCCTGTTCGCGCGCGAATTGGCCAAGCAGGCCCCCAAGGCCGTGCGCCAGGTGATCACCCTGGGCAGCCCCTTTGCCGGCAACCCGCGCGCCTCCAATGCCCGCCGCGTCTATGAATGGCTGAGCGGCAAGAAGGACGACGACCCGGCCCTGTCGGAGCGCCTGCGCGGCACCCCGCCGGTGCCCACCACCTGCATCTTCACCCGCACCGACGGTGTCGTGCCCTGGCAGCGCTGCGTCGAGGTGCCGGGCGACCAGGTCGAGAACATCGAGGTCGAAGGCAGCCATTCGGGCCTGGGTCACAACCCCGTGGTGCTGTTCGCCATCGCCGACCGGCTGGCCCAGAAGGAGGGCCTGTGGACCCCGTTCGACCGGCGCGGGCTCCGCTCTTTTTTCTATCCCGATCCTCAACGCCGGGCGCCCAGCCTGGCACCAGCGGAATGATGAAATGCAACAGCTGAGCGGCATCGACACGTTCTTCCTGAACGTGGAGAGCAATACCTGTCCCATGCATGTGGGCGGCCTGGTGATCCTTGAGCCTGGCGAGAAGGCGCCCAAGGACGGCGCCTTCGCCCGCATCAGCGCCCATGTGGAAAGCCGCCTCGACCGGATTCCGCCGATGCGCCGCCGCCTGCTGACCACGCCCCTGGACCTCGACCATCCCTATTGGGTCGAGGATCCGGATTTCGACCTGGTCCACCACCTGCGCCACCGCGCCCTGCCCGGCCCGGGCGACACCGCCCAACTGACCGAACTGGTGTGCGAGCTGACCAGCACCCGCCTGGACCGCAACCTGCCCCTGTGGGAACTGCACTATGTCGAGGGCCTGGCCAAGGGCCGGGTCGCCACCATCACCAAGATGCACCATGCCGCGATCGACGGGGTTTCGGGCGCCGAGATCCTGACCGAACTGCTCGACCTGACCGAGGTGCCCAGGGTCAACCCGCCGCCGGCCAAGCCGTGGAAGCCCGACCACATCCCCTCGCTGCTGAAGCGGCTCTATACCAGCGCCCGCTCCATGTCCAGGCGGCCGGTGGATACGTTCAAGCTGCTGCGCGAAAGCTGGCCCCTGCTCGCCTCGGTCAGCCGCGAGGCCTATGAGCGCGGCAAGATGATCCTGAAGGGCAATGCCACCGACGGCGTCATGGGCCTGGCGCCGCGCACCCGCTTCAACACCCAGATCACGGCGCGCCGCTCCTATGCCTATGGTTCGCTGTCGCTGGCCCGCATCAAGGCGGTGAAGAATGCCCTGGGCACCACGCTGAACGACGTGGTCATGGGCATCTGCGCCGAGGCGCTGCGCAATTACCTGAACGAAAAGGCCGACCTGCCGCCCCGCGCCCTGGTCGCCGGCATCCCCATGTCGATCCGCTCCGAGGCGCAGAAGGGCACCGCCGGCAACCAGGTGGTGTTCCTGCGCGCCTCGCTCCACACCGACGAGCCCGACCCGACCATCCGCCTGCGCAAGATCAGCGCCGACATGGCCGGGGCCAAGGAAAAGATGCGCGCCATGCCGGCCAACCTGATGGGCGACTGGGCCAAGCTGCCCGCCCCCGCCCTGATGGCCCAGGCGGCAAGGCTCTATGAGAATTTCGGCATCCAGAACTACCACGCGCCGGCCTTCAACGTGGTGATCTCGAACGTGCCAGGATCGCCCGTTCCGCTCTATTTCGCCGGCATGAAGGTGGTCTCGAACCACCCGATCAGCATCCCCTACCATGGCGCGGCCTTCAACATCACCCTGATGAGCTATTGCGGCAATCTGGACTATGGCCTGACCGCCGACCGCGATACCGTGCCGGACATCGAGCATTTCTCCGACCTGATGCAGCAGGCGCTGACCTTGCTCGAAGCCCGGGTCGCGCAGGCGGCCTAACCTCATCGTCATTCCAGCTTTCGCTGGAATGACGAAAAAAATAAGCGGCCAGCCAATGGCCCAAGCAAGAACCTAAGGGAGGCTCCATTGTCACAGAACCCGATGCCCTGGCTCCATTCCTATTCGCCCGGCGTGCGCTGGGATGCGCCCCTGCCCACCTCGGCTGTGCCCAAGGTCCTGGCCGATGCGGCAGCCCGCTACGGCGACCGGCCCGCGATCGAATTCAACGGTGCCCGCATCACCTATGCCCAGCTCCAGGCATTCGCCGACCGCGCGGCCAAGGGCTTCCAGAAGCTGGGGGTGGCACCCGGCGTGCATGTCGGCCTCTACCTGCCGAACTGCCCGCATTACATCATCGCCTTCTTCGGCATCCTGATCGCCGGCGGCACCGTGGTGAACTATTCCCCGCTCGATGCCGCACGGGTGCTGGAGCACAAGGTCGGCGACAGCGAGACCGACATCCTGGTCACCCTGGATCTCAAGGTGCTGTACCCGCAGATGGGCGGGCTGCTGAAGTCGACCCGGCTGAAGACCCTGGTGGTCGGCAACCTGGGCGATTTCACGCCCGAGCCAGACACGGTCGCCGCCTTCCTGCGCCAGGCCGGGCAACTGGCCGATATACCGGCGGACGACGCCCATGTCAGCTTCCGCGCCCTGCTGGACAACGACGGCCAGCCGCAACGCCACCCCGTCACCGATCCGGCCGCGACCATCGCCGTGCTGCAATACACCGGCGGCACCACCGGCCTGCCCAAGGGCGCCATGCTGACCCATGCCAACCTGACCGCCGGCTGCGCCCAACTGGTCGAGACCTGCGGCGGCGACAAGCCGGTGTTCGTGCCGGGGCAGGAACGCATCCTGGCGGTGCTGCCGCTGTTCCACATCTACGCCCTGACCATCAACATGATGATGGGCATCGTCATCGGTGCCGAAATCATCCTGCACGCCAAGTTCGAGCTGGAGGTAGTGATCCGCGAGTTGGCGGAGAAACGCATCACCTTCTTCCCCGGCGTGCCCACCATGTATGCCGCCCTGGTCGGCCACCCGGACGCCGCCAAAGTCGACCTGCACTCACTCAAATTCTGCGGCTCGGGCGGGGCGCCCCTGCCCACCGAGGTGCACGAGCGCTTCCAGAAGCTGACCGGCTGCGACCTCTCCGAGGGCTGGGGCATGACCGAGACCACGGCGCTGGGCACTTTCACGCCGGTCTACGGCATCCGCAAGATCGGCGCCTGCGGCGTGCCGCTGCCCGGCATCCTGCTCAAGTTCGTCGATGTCGACGATGCCACCAAGGCCATGCCCCTGGGCGAGCGCGGCGAGATCTGCATCAAGGGCCCCAATGTCATGAAGGGCTATTGGAAGAAGCCCGAGGCGACGGCCGAGAGCTTCACCGCCGACGGCTATTTCCGCACCGGCGATGTCGGTTACATGGACGAGGACGGCTTCCTGCGCATCGTCGACCGCACCAAGGACATGCTGCTGTGCGGCGGCTTCAACGTCTATCCGCGCACCATCGAGGAAGCGATCTACGAGCACGAGGCGGTCCTGGAAGTCACCGTCATCGGCATCCACGATCCCTATCGCGGCCAGACGCCCAAGGCCTTCATCAAGCTGAAGCCCGGCGCAGCCCCCATGACGCTGGAGGCGATGCAGGCCTTCCTCAAGACCCGCATCGGCAAGCACGAGATGATCGGCGCCCTGGAAATCCGCGACGACCTGCCCAAGACCCCGGTCGGCAAGCTGTCGAAAAAGGAACTCTACGACGAAGAGGCGCGCAAGCGGGCCAGTTGAGCCCTGGATCAAGGTCTTGCGTGGTTCGACAGGCTCACCATGACGAAAATCTTTTTGCCAACAAGACTCCCCCTCATCCTGAGCCTGTCGAAGGACGCACCACCCAACTGCCAGCCACGAACAACGTTACAGGAAAGGCTTACCCCATGACCACCCTGCAAAACCGCCAGTTCCGCCTGGCTGCCCGCCCCATCGGCCTGCCCAAGCCCGGCGACTGGGAATTCACCACGCAGGCCGCGAGCACGCCCGGCGACGGTGAGGTGCTGGTCAAGGTGCTGTACCTGTCGCTCGATCCGGCCATGCGCGGCTGGATGAACGAGGGCAAGTCCTATATCCCGCCGGTGGGCATCGGCGAGGTGATGCGCGCCGGCGGCATCGGTGAGGTGATCGCCAGCAACGATCCGGCCTTTGCCGTCGGCGATATCGTCAACGGCACGCCGGGCGTCCAGGAATACGCCGTTGTTTCGGGCAAGACCCTGACCCGTGTCGATCCCAAACTGGCGCCCCTGCCCGCCTATCTGGGCGTCCTGGGCATGCCGGGCATGACCGCCTATTTCGGCCTGCTCGATGTCGGCAAGCCTGGGCAAGGCGAGACCGTCGTGGTCTCGGGCGCCGCCGGTGCCGTGGGCGGCCTGGTCGGGCAGATCGCCAAGCTGAAGGGCTGCCGCGTGGTCGGCATCGCCGGTGGTGCCGACAAATGCAAATACGCGGTCGACGAGCTGGGCTTCGATGCCTGCGTCGACTACAAGTCGGAGGATGTGAAGAAGGCCCTGCGCGGCCATTGCCCCAAGGGCATCGACATCTATTTCGACAATGTCGGCGGCGATATCCTCGATATCTGCCTGACCCAGTTGGCGCGCCACGCCCGCGTCCTGATCTGCGGCGCCATCTCGCAATACAACAACACCACGGCGGTGAAGGGGCCCAGCAACTACATGTCCCTGCTGGTCAACCGTGCCCGCATGGAAGGCTTCGTGGTGTTCGACTATGCCCCGCGCTACGGCGAGGCGGTGCGCGATCTCGCCCAATGGCTGGCGCAAGGCAAGGTCACGGCGCGCGAGGATATCGTGAGCGGCATCGAGACCTTTCCCGATACCTTGCTGAAACTCTTCAAGGGCGAGAATTTCGGCAAGCTGGTGCTCAAGGTCGCTTGAGCCCAATTCTCCCTCGCCCCGCTTGCGGGGAGAGGGAACCTATTGCGGCATCGGCACCGGCCGCCCTTCCGGCGGGACCGAGAGGCCCGGCAGCGGCGGCAGGGCGGGCGTGACCCCGGGCGGGGCCAGCGTCTTGGGCTGGACCAGGTCGGCACGGGCGGGCGTCAGGTCGATCACCCGGGTGCCGTCGATCCGGTAGGCCCAGCCCTTGGTCTTGGCGGCCAGCGCGGCCGCCTCGGCCTTGGCCGCCTCCGGCATCTTGAAGATGGCGGCGCCGTCGGGGCCGGGCGGGGCCTGGATCTTGGCCCCTTCGGCCGCGATCGAATCCTCGAACACGGCAGCGATCGTGGCCCAGCCCTGGCCGTCGACGGTGGCGATCTCGAAGGTCACCACGACCCCGTCGAAGGTCTCGTAGACCACCTTGATCGCCGGCTTTTCCGGGTCGGTGGCGGCCGGCGCGGTCTTCACATCCTCGAACACCAGATAGGTCGCGGCGACGGACAGGGCATTGGCGCGCTGCGTCTTCATGTCCTCGGTGCCCGCCGCCAGGTCGGCGACGAGGAAGGGGGCATCGGGCTTCTCCCGCGCGATACGGACGGTTGCATCGGCATGGGTGACCGAGACGGCCCTGATCCGCACGGGCGCGATCACCGTCAGTTCCCGGTCCAGCCACTGGGCCGGATCGCGTTCCACCCGCAGCTCCGCCTCGCCCAGCCAGGACTGCGCCTCGCCGGCAAAGCGCAGGAAGAAGCGCGACACCTTGGCCGCCCCCATGGTCTCGTCCGGCCGGCCCAGGATCAGGTCGGCCAGGGCCTCGCCCTGCCCGTCCTTCACGGTCAGGCGCAGGCCCTTGGTGCCCTGGGCGACATCCTCGACATCGAGGAAGCGGTAGCGGTCGGGCCGCGCCGTCTTGGGCTCGATCGCCTTCAGATCGGCCAGGGCCAGCAACAGGCGCTGGACCTTGGCGAAATCGACGCGGTAGCCGCCCCGCTGCGGCATCACCCAGGTCTCGCCCTCGACCCGCTTCAGGCTGAACGCGCCTTCGGCCCCGGTGAAGGAGACTTCCGCAACATCGTTCAGCGCGGCCTTGAGGTCGGGCAGCATCAACTGCCCGGAGAGGTCGGCCTGGGTCTCGCGGATGCGCTCGATCACCAGCCAGGCACCGGCGAGCGAGAGCAGGATGGTCAGGCCAAGCAGGATGGCGAGAGTCGAACGGCGCATGTCGTCGGGGCCTCTCGAGCGTCAGACCACGCCACGCCGCGCACGGCGGCGGCGTAGGCGAACCAGGGAAATGAAGAAGGCGACGATCGCCACCACGATCGCCATGGCGGCGATGTTGACGAAGCGCAGGCGGCTTTCGAGATTGTCGATGTCGACTTCCAGGTTGCGCTGCACGTCGCGCAGCTCGCGCCTGGTCGCGACGACCTCGGCGCGGGCCTCGGCCAGGGCCTTCTCGGTCTCGGCCGAGACGATGGCGCCGCCGGCGCCGCCCGGGCGGGCGCTGCGCAATTCCTGGATCCGCGCCTCGGTCGCCTGCAGCTTGGCCTGGAGTTCCTGGCTGCGCGCCAGGAACTTCTGTTCGGCGTCGCGTTTCAGGCCGTCGATCACCTCGAACGGCCGGCTGGCCGCGCCGCGGCTGCGGATGGCGATCAGGTCGCTGGAACCGGCCAGGTTCTCGACCGCGTTGACGATCAGGTTGCCGTTGTCGGCGCGCGGCACCACCTGGCGCTGGGCCCCCTGGCCCATCTCCTCGATCCACAGCCGGTCGTCGATGATATCGACATCGGCAAAGACCACGACATTGATCGGCGTCGCCGATTCCTTCAGCGCCGCCCGTTCCTTGGCCCCGAAGGCGGGCGTCTCGCCTTCCTTGGTGGGATTGGGCGACTGTTCCTCGGTCACCTTGGGGGCGCCGTCGGGGAAAGCGGTCTTGACCGGCCCGGTGACCCGGGCGGCCAGGGTGAAAGGCTTGCCCGTGGGTTCGAAGCCGCGCAGCAGGTCCTGCGGGTCGCCGGTCACGCGCAGCATGATCGGGTCGAAGGCCATGGCATCCTCGGTCGTGCTGATCAAGGGTTCCAGGGTCGTCGTCGCGCCCTCGACGGCCGAAATGGCGCCCGGTGTCGCCACCAGCACCTGGTCGAGATCGGCGGTGACGACATCGTCATGGTTCATCTGCGCCTTGGGCACGCGCAGCCAGACCACATAGTCGACCGGGCGGCGGCTGCCCGGGATCGTCACCTTGGTCGCGAGCCGGCGGTCGCCGATCACCTTGGTGGTGTCGACCTTGATGCCCCAGGCCCCCAATAGCGGTTCGAGGTCGGAGGTCATCTGCGGCGGCGGCGCGCCCTGCCCGGCCATCTGGCTGGCCACTTCGGCATTGGGATCGACCATGACCACGGCCCGGCCGCCGTTCAGGACGAACTGATCGATGGCATAGAGCTGCTGCGGATTGAGCTTGGGCGGATGGACGATCAGCAGCATGTCCACGTGGGCGCCGACTTCCACGAAATCGGACGCCATCATGCGCACGTCGTAGAGTTCGGCCAGTTGCGAATAGGCGGCAAAGGGGTGCGACTGGCCGCGCAGGGCCGCCATCGCCCCACCGAAACCGACATCCAGCGGCAGGGTCGAGATCACCGCCAGCACCGGCTTCTTCTCGGCCGTCAAGGAGACGATCATCTTGGCCAGGTCGTATTCCAGGAACGGCTCGCGATCGGGTGTGATCACCGGCATCACTTCGCGCCCGCCGATCGGCCCGGTGCCGACGACGCCGAAATAGAAGGATTCGCCAGACGGCGTCTCGTTGCCCTGGATGCCCGCCGCGGCGGCTTCGTCTTCCGTGTCGGTATAGGGTGCCGGATCGATGATCTGGATGCGGATATTGCCGTGTCCGGCCCGCTTGAAGGCATCGAGCAGGTCGGTCACCCGGCCGGAAAAGGCTTTGAAGGCGGGGAACTGGTTGGCCAGGGTCGCCGAATAGAACAGGCGCAGGGTGATCGGCTCGTCGAGCTTGGCCAGCACCGCGCGGGTGCCGTCGGACAGGGTGTAGAGGCGGTTCTGCGTCAGGTCGACGCGCTGGCCGGTCAGGCCCACCTGGGCGATCAGGTTGACCACCAGGAACAGGATGGCGATCAGGGCGAGGGCGGCACCGCCGGCGATGCGAACGCGGGTGGCACCCATCTCAGTTCGCCTTCTTCATGTCGATCGTGATCGCGTTGGCGGCCAGGGCCGCGACGATCAGGGTGGTGAAGAAGACGATGTCTTTGAGTTCGATCACGCCGGTGACGATGCCGTTGAAATGGGTCAGGAAGCTGAACGAGGCGACCGTGTCGACGATCGCCTGCGGCGCCCAGCCCGAGAAGGCGTCGAGCACCATGGGCGCACCCGACGCGGTGAACAGGAAGCACACCACCACGGTCAGCACGAAGGCGACCACCTGGTTGCGCGTCGCCGCCGACACGCACGAGCCGATCGCGAGATACGCGCCGGCCATCAGGAACGAGCCGATGTAACCGGCCACGATCACGCCGTTGTCGGGCTGGCCCAGATAGTTGACGGTCAGCCACATGGGGAAGGTCAGGGCCAGGGCGATACCGGTGAAGACCCAGGCGGCCAGGAACTTGCCGACGATCGCCGCCCACAGGGGCACCGGCAGGGTGAGCAGCAGCTCGATCGTGCCGGCCTTGCGCTCCTCCGCCCACAGGCGCATGGCGATGGCCGGGATCAGGAACAGGTACAGCCAGGGATGGAAGGTGAAGAAGGGCACCAGGTCGGCTTCGCCGCGCTCGAAGAAATTGCCGATGTAGAAGGTGAAGATGCCGTTCAGGAACAGGTAGACGATGATGAAGACATAGGCGAGCGGGGTGGCGAAATAGGCCGCCAGCTCGCGCCGGGCGATGACGAGGGTACTGCTCATGACCGCACCTTCTGCGCGTCGCTGGTGGTCAACTGGCGGAACACGTCGTCCAGGCGGCCGTGCTCGGTGCTGAGGTTCTCGACCGCCACACCGATCTGGCGCAACCGGGCGGCCACCCCTTCGATGATCGAGACGCTGCCGTTTGGCAGCACCAGGTAATCCTGGCCGGTACGCCAGCCATCCGGGGTTACCACCCGGGCCACACCGGGCACGTCGGCCAGGCGCGACGGCATGTCCAGGATGACGGCGGCGAGACTGATGCGGATGGCATTGTGCAAGGGCGAGCGGGCGACCAGCTGCGCCGGCGTGCCGTCCGCCACCACCCGGCCGCGATCGATGATCACCGCGCGGGTGCACACCGCCTCGACCTCTTCCAGGATGTGGGTGGAGACGACGATCGCCTTGTCGGGCGCCATGCGCGCGATCAGGTTGCGCACTTCATGCTTCTGGTTGGGGTCGAGGCCGTCGGTCGGCTCGTCCAGGATCAGGCACGGCGGATCGTGCAGGATGGCGCCGGCCAGGCCGACACGGCGCTTGAAGCCCTTGGACAGGGTATCGATCGGCTGGTCGAGCACACCTTCCAGTTCGACCTGCTCGACCACCCGGCCCAGGCCCAGGCGGATCGCGGCCCGGTCCAGCCCGCGTACCTGGCCCAAGAATTCCAGGAAACTGCGCGGGGTCATGTCGCCATAGGACGGCGCGCCTTCAGGCAGGTAGCCCAGGGCGCGCTTGGCCTTCAGCGGCTCGCGCTCGACATCATGGCCGGCGATCGCGACCCGGCCCCTGGTGGGGGTCAGGAAGCCCGCGGCCATCTTCATGGTGGTGGACTTGCCGGCGCCGTTGGGTCCTAAGAAACCCAGGACCTCGCCGCGGCCGACATGAAAACCGACGCCGTCGACCGCCGTGAAGGGGCCGAAGCGTTTCACCAGATCCACAATTTCGATCATGGGCGCCGCGCAATCCGATTGGTCAACCATGTATCGGCGCGCCTTCGCGCCGCCTCCCCTTGTGGCGCGCCAAGCTAGGGGGGACAGGGCGGCGGATCAAGTCGAGATCACCGGGGATGGTTTGGGAGGGGGCTGGTGCCTCGAGGGGTGGCCCGACCGAACGGAGGAAAGGGGGCTGGGGGCTAGGGGGTCTTCCCACCGTCCGGTCGGGCCGTTGTTGAGGACCAACGCTGCTAAGATCGGTGGGCAATGGGGCGGTCGCGGGGCGCAAATGAGGCGAAAGGAAGGCATTTTCTTCGGGCTTTTTTCTTGTGAGCCCGCCCGCCTTGCGTTCACAATGACGGGCACGTGACAGCCGCAGGGAGAGAACGGCGTATGGAGCAAGGCGTGATCGCTTGGTTGTCGGGCCGAACGGCCGAAACAACCGCCCCAGCGAGTGCCCAACCCGCCCCCCGTCGCATCTTCTTCTCCCGCCGCGAACTCGACCGGATCTTGAGTCTCTATGGCCGCATGGTCGCCGCCGGCGAATGGCGCGACTATGCCATGGCCGATGGTGTCGAGGTCGCGGTCTTCGCCGTGCACCGCCGTTCCTCCGAACAGCCGCTCTACCGCATCGAGAAGCGCCCGGCCCTGGCCAAGCGCCAGGGCGCCTTTGCCGTCATCGCCGCCGGCGGCCGCATCCTCAAACGCGGCCACGACCTCGACGCCGTGCTCGCCGTGCTGGAACGCAAGCTGCTGAAGCTGGTCGACGGGGAATAATCTCGCACCGGCATCCTGCGTCCTTCGAGACGGCCCTCCGGGCCTCCTCAGGATGAGGAAAATTGTTTTGGCATAAGAGACTTACCTCATCCTGAGGAGCCACCGCAGGTGGCGTCTCGAAGGACGCACAACGCCGCTCCCAGCCCTACTCCGCCGCCTCCGGCACGGCATGGCTGCGGCCCTTCAGGGGGCTGCCCTCGCCCGTCTCGAACGGCGGCTTGCGGGCCTTGAAGGCTTTGCCAATCTGGGCCTGCAGCATGGCCAGGCGCACGCGGGCCACCCCTTCGTTCACGTAAGGCACCCGGCGCCGCACCTGATTCGCCGCCGCAATCACCGGGCGCAGGGCGCGCGGCAGGTGGCGCCAGCCGGTGCGCGGGATTTCCAGCGTATCGGCCGCCAACTCGCCGATAATGTAGCGCGAGAACCCGGCATAGGAGCGGGCGTCGAGCCCGCCGACGACCCGGGCGACCGGCCCGGGGAGGTTCTTCACCGCCTCGGCCCCCGCACCCAGCAGGGCGTTGGAGAGCGAGCGGCTGTCGTCGTCGGCATCGGGCTGGGAACGCACCAGCAGGCTGAACAGGGCGGCCGCCTGGGCATAAGAGTCGGGCAGCAGGGCCTCGTCGACCCCCATGATATAGCCGACATAGCGCCACAGGTGGACGACCCCCTCCTTCTCGCGCGGGCTGAGGGTGAAGCCCAAGTCGATCAGCGGCCCGACCATGCCCAGCGAAAAGGCCAGCGCAGTCGCCGCCATGTCCGCCTGGTTGATCGGCGTGCCCCAGTCGGCGGCTTTCCAGCGCGGATCGCGGCTAATCCCGGCGCGGACCATGGCGTGCATCACCCGCACCCGCACGGCCGAGGCAAAGCCGGCGGAAAACCGCCCGACATCGCCCGAGGCATAGATATCGACGCCGAACTTGCCGGTTTCCTGCAGGCGCGAATAGGTGCGGCCGTTCAAGGCCCCGGTCATCACGAGCACCCGGGCGATCGCGCTCGAACAATAGCCGACCATCAAGGTGCCCGAGCCCAGGGCATAGCGCAGCAAGGGCCCGGTCGCGAGCGCCGCCCGGCAGCCGATCCGCATCAGGTCGCCCTCGACCCAGTCGGGCCGGCGATCGACATGGGCGAAGAAGTTGGCCAGGGGCGGCGGCGCCTCGGGCACCGCGTCGATGCCCTTGGTCAGGGCCAGGTCGAACATCCTCCAGCCGTCGCTCTTGGCGGCCTTCATCCAGATGACGAGCGCATCGGCCAGCGGATCGCCCTGGGTGAGCCCGGCCCTGACCGCGGCGCGACGCACCGGATCGGTCGAGGGCGCGCCGAAATGGCGGGTCATGTGCAGGGTCCAGGGGGCGGGATCGAGGTCGGGATCACGCCAGCGGCTGGGCACGGGCGATGCGGCGTCTGTGGACATTCTTCTGCACCTCTTCTCAACGCCGCCTATTGTATATGAGTAAAAACTCATATCTACTTACATCGTCGCCCCTCCCCACAAGGCTTGGCCGTGGCTGTTCAACCGCTTGATATCGCAATGAAAAAAGAGCCGACCCAGGGCCGCGCCCGGGCCACGGTCGAGGCGGTGGTGACGGCGGCTGCTCAACTTCTGGCCGAGCGGGGCTATGCCTCGCTCACCACCAACCACATCGCCGAGCGGGCGGGGGTCAGCATCGGCTCGATCTACCAGTATTTCCCGGGCAAGGAGGCGATCATCGCCCGCCTGTTCGAGCAGACGGTGGACGAGATCCTGGGCGAATTTGCCCAAGGCCTGCTGGCCCTGCCGCCCCACGAAGGCAAGGCCCGCCACGCCTATGCCGCCGGCGTGCTCTACGACACGATCGACCGCCGCGCCGCCCTGGTAAGGGCGATGCAATACGAGGTGCCGTTCCTGCGCGACCTGCCGATCATCGGCGAGATGCGGCAGCGGCTGCTGGCCCTGGCAACCCAGATCTATGCCGCCAATATCAGCCCCCGGGCCTTCGCCCGCCCCGACGTCGCCGCCTTCCTGCTCACCGCCATGCTCCAGGCGGCGATCCTGGAAAGCATCCTGATGCCCGTCCCCGGCATCGGCCGGACCGAAGTGGTGGAGACCCTGGCCGAGATCATCGGGCGGATTCTGGGGCCGTTGGCCGGTTGATTGCAGATGATTGTTCCCGTCATCCCGGCGCAGGCCGGGATCCATTCGGGGGCAGCGCGCGACGTCTCAATGGATTCCGGCCGGCGCCGGAATGACGACCGAGGTTCAGGTGATCCGTCTGACAATGCCGGCACCCGAATGGGCTGTGCTATGGTTGCGCCATGGGAACACGCGCCACCGTCGTCGCCGTCAATGTGCCTTTCGCCCGCATGATCGACGAGGCGGAACTGGCCCGTGCGCTTGTCGCAGCCCGGCCCGGTAGCGTCTGGGCCGATCATGCCGAGCGCTTCCTATCCGAATTGGAGGCCGATGAAATCCTGCGTTTCTGCGATGCCCACGGCGTTTCCAAGACCGCGCTGAAAGCGACTTATGCCGCCTTCGATGCCGACCTGAAGCTTGGCAATCGCGACCTCGAGGAATGGCTGGCCGAACCGTGACACGCCACCCCGACGACTGGCTCGAACTCGCCCAAATCGCTTTCAAGATTGCGGATGCCGCCCGGATCGAGGTGTCGAGCGCCTTTGCCTTTGGGGGCGGGACGATGCTGATGTCCCGGATGCACCACCGCTTGAGCCGAGACCTCGACATCTTTCTCGCCGATGCCCAATACCTCACCTACCTGTCACCCAGGCTGAATGCGGCAGCGGAGCATTACGAAAATTACGAAGAAACGTCCCATCACGTGCGGATTGCCGTTGGCGACAGGGAAATCGATTTCATTGTCGCCCCGCACCTGACGTCGGTGCCAACTCAAGCTCAAGAGATTCTCGGCCGGCCAGTGGCTGTCGAGACCACGGCGGAAATCCTTGCGAAGAAACTGTTCTATCGTGGCCGCACTCTCAAGCCGCGTGATGTCTTCGACCTCGCCACCACGATCCGCTTGCAGCCCGACGCGCTTCCGACGGCGCAAGTCATTCGTGATCTGCTGAACGGTAAACTGCGTGAGGGCATCGATCGGCGCCTGGCAGAACTTCAGAGCGACTGGGCCACACGGGCAACAACGATCGATGTCCTGCCCGCCGGCACCCCGATTCTGCCCCACACCATCGAGATCGCCGGGGAATGGATGGCGGGCATCTAAGCCCTGCGCTGCTTCGCCGATTTACGAGACGCGCCGCAGCGCCTATATACCGGGGCATGGACGGCATTTCTTTCATCAAGATGCACGGCCTTGGCAATGACTTCGTCATCGTCGACGGCCGCTCCTCCCCCGTGGAGATCAACGAACCGCTGGCGCAGGCGATCGCCAACCGGCGGACCGGGGTCGGCTGCGACCAGCTCATCGTGCTCGAACCCTCCAGCGCCGCCGATGCCTTCATGCGCATCTGGAATCCCGACGGCTCGGAATCGGGCGCCTGTGGCAACGCCACCCGCTGCGTCGGCGCCCTGCTGATCGCGGGCAAGCGCCGCAACACGGTGACGATCGAGACCTTGGCCGGCGTGCTGACCGCCTCCACCGCGCCGGACGGCTTCATCACCGTCGACATGGGCGAGCCGAGCCTGGCCTGGGAGCAGATCCCGCTGGCCCGCGCGATGGACACGCTGCATGTCGATTACCGCCACTCCTCCGGCCTCCAGGACCCGGTGGCGGTGAACATGGGCAATCCCCATGCGGTGTTCTTCGTGCCCGACGCCGAGGCGGTCGATGTCGAGGCGATCGGCCCGGCGATCGAGACCGATCCCCTGTTCCCCGAACGCACCAATGTCTCCTTCGTCTCGCGCAAGGCCGACGGTTCCCTGCGCCTGGTGGTGTGGGAACGCGGTGCCGGCCGGACGCTGGCCTGCGGCACCGCGTCCTGCGCGGCCGTCGTGGCGGCGACACGGCGCGGCCTGATCGACCGCAAGGCAGCGATCTGGATGGATGGCGGGCGGCTGGACCTCGAATGGCGCGCCGACGACAACCATGTGATCATGACCGGCCCCATCGCCGTCTCCTTCAGCGGCGTCATCGCCCTGCCCCCGCGCGTCGAGGCGGCCTGAGCGCCCGATGACCGCCGGGATCGAGGTCATTACCTTCGGTTGCCGCCTCAACGCCTATGAATCCGAGGTGATGAAGCGCCACGCCCAGGCGGCCGGCCTCAACCATACCGTCATCGTCAATACCTGTGCCGTTACGGCCGAGGCGGTGCGCCAGGCCCGCAAGGCGATCCGCCGGGCACGGCGCGAGCAGCCCGGTGCCCGCATCCTGGTCACCGGCTGCGCCGCCCAGATCGAGCCCGAGCGCTTCGCCCGGATGGCCGAGGTCGACCAGGTCATCGGCAATATCGAGAAAATGGATGCCGCGAGTTTCAGTATCGGTAACACCGAGAAGGTCCGCGTCGCCGACATCATGGCCGTGCGCGAGACCGCAGGTCACCTGGCGGAAGGCTTCGGCAGCCGGGCGCGGGCCTATGTCCAGGTCCAGAACGGCTGTGACCATCGCTGTACCTTCTGCATCATTCCTTACGGCCGCGGCCCCTCCCGCTCCGTGCCGCTGGGCGCCGTGGTCGCGGAGGTGCGCCGCCTGGTCGAGGCCGGCTGCGGCGAGGTGGTGCTGACCGGGGTCGACCTCACCTCCTATGGCGACGACCTGCCGGGCCGGCCCAGCCTGGGGCAGTTGAGCCGCCGCCTGCTGAAGGCGGTGCCGGAACTGCCGCGCCTGCGCATCTCGTCGATCGATGCGGCCGAGGCCGACGACGACCTGATCGCAACGTTGAGCGAGGAGCCGCGCCTGATGCCGCACCTCCACCTGTCCCTGCAGGCCGGCAACGACCTGATCCTGAAGCG
Source organism: Oleomonas cavernae (assembly GCF_003590945.1). Taxonomy (NCBI): domain Bacteria; kingdom Pseudomonadati; phylum Pseudomonadota; class Alphaproteobacteria; order Acetobacterales; family Acetobacteraceae; genus Oleomonas; species Oleomonas cavernae. Next base: position 182,914 of record NZ_QYUK01000008.1, read on the forward strand.
CATGAAGCGCCGCCATTCACGCGCCGATGCCGTCCGTTTTGCCGCGCGCCTGCGCGCTGCACGGCCCGATATCGTCCTGGGCGCCGATTTCATCGCCGGCTTCCCGACCGAGGACGAAGCGGCGTTCCAGGACACCCTGGCCCTGGTGGACGAGGTCGGCCTCACCTACCTCCATGTCTTCCCCTTCTCGGCGAGGCCCGGCACGCCCGCCGCAAAGATGCCGCAAGTGGCGCCCATGGTGGCCAGGGAGCGCGCCGACCGGCTGCGCGCCAGGGGCGAGCAGGGGCTGCACCGTTTCCTCGACAGCCGCCTGGGCTTGCGCGAATCCGCCGTCGTCGAAAACGGCGACCTGGCCCGGACCGAACATTTCGCCGCCCTGCGCCTGCCTGCACCGGGTATTGCCGGCGAGATCGTCAAAGTTACCGTTGGCGCCCGCGCGGGCGCGGAGTTGATTGCCGCATGACCGACACCAGCGAAGATACCGGGACCAAGAAGTCCGGCTGGCTCAGCCGGCTGAAGGCCGGGCTGTCGCGCTCGTCCTCGTCGCTGGGCCAGTCGATCACCGGCCTGGTCAAGAAGCGCAAGCTGGACGACGAGTCCCTGGACGAGCTGGAAGAAGCCCTGATCCGCGCCGACCTGGGCGTGGCCGTGGCGGGCGAGGTGCGCGAAGCCCTGTCCAAGGGCCGCTTCGGCCGGGAAATCTCGGACGAGGAGGTCAAGCGCGTGCTGGCCGAGGAGGTCGCCCGCGTCCTGAAATATTCCGAGAAGCCGCTGGTCATCGACAAGTCCCATCGCCCGCACGTCATCTTGATGGTGGGCGTGAACGGCACCGGCAAGACCACCACCATCGGCAAGTTGGCCAGCCGCTTCAAGGCGCAAGGGTTGAAGGTGATGCTGGCCGCCGGCGACACCTTCCGCGCCGCCGCGATCGAGCAGCTTGCCGTGTGGGGCGAACGCTCGGGCGTGCCGGTGATCACCCGCCCCGCCGGGTCGGATGCCGCGGGCCTGGCCTTCGATGCCCTGGAACAGGCCAAGCGCGAGGGCTATGACGTCCTGCTGATCGATACCGCCGGCCGCCTGCAGAACAAGGAAGGCCTGATGGCGGAGCTGACCAAGATCGACCGGGTGATCAAGAAGCTCGACCCGACCGCGCCCCACGACACCATCATCGTGCTGGACGCGACCACCGGGCAGAACGCGGTCAACCAGGTCGACGTGTTCGAGCGGGTGGCCAAGATCACCGGCGTGATCATGACCAAGCTGGACGGCACGGCGCGGGGCGGCGTGCTGGTCGCCATCGCCAAGAAATACTGGATGCCGATCCACGCCATCGGCGTGGGCGAGAGCATCGACGATTTTCAGGACTTCAATGCCGAAGCCTTCGCCAAGGCGCTGGCCGGCGTCGCGGATACGGTGTAACGCCATGGCCACCAAAGCCGCTCACAAGCCGATCAACCCCCTGCTGCGCCTGGCCCTCGAAGCCGGGCCCCTGGCGGTGTTCTTCTTCTGCAATGCCCGCTTCGGCATCTTCCCGGCCACCGGCGCCTTCATGGTCGCGACCCTCGTCGCCCTGGCCGCCAACTGGTCGCTGGAACGCCGCCTGCCGGTGATGCCCATGGTCTCAGGCTTCTTCGTGCTGATCTTCGGCGGCCTGACCCTGATCCTGCAGGACGAACTCTTCATCAAGATGAAGCCGACCATCGTGAACAGCCTGTTCGCGGTGATCCTGTTCGGCGGCCTCTATAGCGGTCGTGCGCTGCTGAAGCCGCTGTTCGGTGCGGCCATGCAACTGTCCGATCAGGGCTGGCGCGTGCTGACCTTCCGCTGGGCCTGCTTCTTCGTGCTGCTGGCGGGTTTGAACGAATTCGTCTGGCGCAATTTCGAGACCGATACCTGGGTCGACTTCAAGGTCTTCGGCATCATGCCCCTGACCTTCGCCTTCATGCTGGCCCAGATGCCCCTGATCATGCGCCATCAGCTCCCCGACGCCGACCAGGGGAAGTAACCGCAGGCACCACCTCACCCTTCCCATCGCTGACGCGACGGGCCCCTTCCCTCTCCCCCGCGAGCGGCGGAGAGGGAGACCTTGGTAGCCCTCTCCGCCCTTTAGGGGGAGAGGGTGGGGTGAGGTGGGTTGGCAGGGCAGGATCAGTGCGGCAAGGTCAGCCGATAGGCCAGGATCATGTTGTCGTTGGTCAGGCCGGCGTCATAGGGCACGCCCTGCATCAGGCCCTTGGCGGTCTGGAAATCGTTGTCGTTGGCGACCAGCAGGAAGTAGTCGTTAGGGCGGGCCTCGTCGAGCGCCGGCACCAGGGCCATCGCCTCCCACTTCTCCGACAGGGTCAGGGGACCGGCCGCCGCATTGTCGATATTGAGGCCGAAGCCGGCGAGCTGCGTGGTGTTCAGCATGTTGACGAGGTCGACAATGCGCACCGGCGTGATCGCGGCGTCGAGTTCCCGGCCCTTGGAAATCGGCTTGGGCGTGGTCTCGAACTCCGTGCCGGCGAGATTGGTCGCCCCCTTGGTGTCGACCAGCAGGACCGATTTGTAGACCTCGGGCGCCTTGCAGCCGCAGCCCAGCCCGTTGCCGTCGCGCGAGAGGACCAGCAGGCGGTGGCCGTCGAGGGCCACGACCTCGCTTTGCGCCGCCGCCTTGTCGGCCGGGCTGCCGTCGCCCTTGCCGGCGAAGATGGGCAGTTGCAGGGCATAATGCTCGACCGGCGCCTTGGGGGTCGGATCGGCCGAAATGTCGTAGACCAGGATGCGGGTGTTGTTGCGGTCGCCGGCATTGCCGGCCGAATCCTGGATCGTGCCGCTTTGCAGGATGGCGATCAGGCGCGTGCCATCGGGCGTGATCGCGACCGCTTCCATGCCCTGGTTGTTGCGGCGCCCGGTCTCGGGCTTGTCGTTAGAGCCGTAGTCGACCACGCCCCCGCTCATGGGCAGCAGGGCGGCCGGCGGCGCGATGAAGCCCTTCATGCGGCCGTCGGCACCGAAGAGATAGATGCCGGCGGTGTATTCGTCGCCGACATAGAAGCTGCCGTCGGCGCGGAAAGCGATCGCCTCGGCATCGAGCGAGACCTTGCCGGCCGCCGGGCCCTCGGCCGGGCTGGGCAGGACATGGCCCTGCTGGGTGACCGTGTGCGAATCGGGGTCGAGGCCGGTGGTCGCGGCACCCGAGAAATCGGTCAGCTTGATGCCCCGACCCGTCGGCTGCAGCACGATCTGGCGCTGGGATTCCGCTGCCGCCGGCAAAGCGGGGCCGCTGTAGGGCGTGAAGGTGAGGTCGTATTCGACCAGGCGGCCCTGATAGTCAGAATAGAATTTCTTGTCGGGATCGTTGAAGCCGCGGTCGGGCAGCGAGACCAGCTTGGCGGTGTAACGCTCTCCATCGCGCTTCCAACTGCCCGGCACCACGGCCATGGACGAGAAAGAGCCGAGCGAATCGCCCATGAAGTCCATCAAATTGGCCGAGAGGCGCCCGGCCCGGCCAGGCCCTGGTTGGCATAGGCGGCACCGTCGAATTCGACCGTCACCGGCCCGGCGTCGGTCGCGACATGGGGCGTGAGATACTCAGGCGATCCCGCCTGCGCCGCCCCCGTGCCCAGCAGCAGGGCGAAGGTGATACCAAGGGCGCCACTGCGGGCGAGTCGGACCGAGGCCATGAAGCGCACTCCCATCGTGATGACGGGGGAATCTGCTATCCACCCACAACACTTTCGCGACGCTTTCGTGACAATTCAAGGTCAGGGTGCCAGCGGGCGGTCGCCGGTTTCGCCGGGAGGGTTGGTAAAGGGCACAAAGACTGCCTGGCCTTCGACCTGGCGCCAATGGTTGAGCGCCCAGACGACCGAGGGGAAGGCGATCTCGCCCCAGGGGATCTCGTCCCAGGCGAACAGGCGAACCTCCAGGCTTTCGGCCCCGGGCGAAAAATCCGGCCGTGCCAGGGTGGCGCGGTGCATCAGTTGCACCTGTGAAATGCGCGGGATCGAATAGACCGCCAGCAAGGCGTCGATGACGATCTCGGCGTTGGCCTCCTCGCGCGCTTCGCGGCGGGCGCCGTCCGCCACCGTCTCGCCCACCTCCATGAAGCCGGCCGGCAAGGTCCAGAACCCCAGGCGCGGGTCGATGGCCCGGCGCGCCAGCAGGAAGCGGCCCTGGTGGGTGACGACCGAACCCACCACGATCTTGGGGTTCACATAGTTGACGAAGCCGCAGGTCCGGCAGACCAGGCGCTCGTGGTCGTCGCCGTCAGGCACGGTCAGGTGGAAATCGTGGCTCGGCCCCTTCCCGGGATCGGGCGGGATCATGCTCACGGCAGGCGGGACCGGGCGGCATCGAGGCCGGCCTCGAGCTCGGCATTGCCGGGGGCCAGCGCCACGGCCTTTTCCCAGGCGGCGACGGCATCGGCCTTGCGGCCCAGCACGTCATAGGCGCGGGCCAGCCGGGTCCAGCCTTCCAGGTCCTGCGGGTTGTCCTTCAGGCGGTCGGCGAGGCGGCCGACCATGCCCTCGATCATGGCCTGGCGTTCGGCCGGGCTCATGTCCTGGGCCGCGGCCATGTCGTCGGCGGTGGGGGCCGGCGCCGTGGGCGCGACCGGCTGGCCGGCGGCGGCAAGGCCGGCGATCACCGCGTTGCGCAGCGGATCGTCGGCCGCCAGCGTCGGCAACAGCGCCTGCCAATCCGCCACGGCACCAGCAAGGTCACCCCCGGCGAATTTGGCATAGGCGGCAAAGTGCCGGGCCGAGGGATCCTGCGGCGCCAGGGCCAGGGCCTGGTCGATCAGGGCCTTGGCTTGCGGCGTGATCTGGCCGTCGGCGGCCGCGATGCGCAACTCGGCGGCGGCCAGGCGCGCCTGGACCGAGTCCGGCACCAGCCCGGCGATCTTCTCGTAAGCCTCGGCCGCCGGGATCAGCTTGCCCTGGGCCGCCCGGGCGCGGGCCAGCAGCATCCAGCCCTGGGGATCGCCCGGGTTGGCCGCCATGCGGGCTTCCAGTTCGGCGATCAGGCGCGCGATCTCGGCATCCTGGCCTTGCGTCGTCAAGCGCTCGGCCAGGGGCCGATCGGGCATGCCGGCGGCACCCAGCCATTCGTACAGCAAGGCGGCCCCTCCAGGGACACCCAGGGCCACGACCAGGGCCAGCGCAAGCGACGGCTTCAGCCGGCGCGACGGCTCCTGTCCCCGCGCGGTCTTGAGCAGGCGCCGCTCGATCTCCAGCCTTGCCCCTGCCGCCTCGGCATCGTTGATCATGCCGGCCGCGCGTTCCGCCTCGAGTTCGTCCAACTGGGCGCGATAGACCGCCCGCTCGGCATCCAGCACCTGCTGCCCCGCACCGGGGCGCAGCAGCGGCCGCAGCAGCAGGATCGCCACCGCGGCGGCGACCAGGGCGAAAGCCACGACCATCATGCCCGGTCACCCGGCGACGGTTTTTCATCCAGCAGGTCGGCCAGGCGCGCCGCCTCGTCCGCGCTGAGCGGTGCCGGGGCCTCCACGGGCAGCGTCCCCCGGCGCCGGCGCCAGGCGATGACGGCCACAGCCGAGGCCAGCAACACAAAGGGTCCCAGCCACAGCACCCAGGTCGCCGGCTGGAACGGCGGGCGCAGCAGCACCCATTCGCCGTAGCGGGCCACCAGATAGGCCTTGATCGCCTCGTCGCTGTCGCCCGCCACCACCCGCTCGCGCACGATGCGGCGCAGGTCGGCGGCCAGGGGGGCGTCGGAATCCTCGATCGACTGGTTCTGGCACACTAGGCAGCGCAGCTCGCGGCTGATCTCGTGGGCCCGCGCCTCCAGGCCTGCGTCGGGCAGCGGCTCGTCGACGCCGATCGCCCAGGCGGCGGAACTGAGCGCCAGCAGCAGGCCCAGCGCGGGCAATATCCTCACTTCAGCAGCCTTTCGGCCATGGGCAGCATTTCGCCCCGGATCACGTCCTCCGTGAGCGGGCCGACATGTTTCCAGGCGATCTCGCCGGTCTTGGAGACGAGATAGGTCTCGGGCACGCCGTAGACGCCCCAATCGATGGCGACCCGGCCGGTCACGTCCGCGCCGATCAGGGTGTAGGGATTGCCCAGTTCCGCCAGGAACGCCTTCGAGGCCTCCGGCTTGTCCTTGTAGGCGATGGCGACCAGGGTGATGCCCGGCACCTTAGTCAGGGCGGTGAGCAGCGGATGCTCGATCCGGCAGGGCGCGCACCACGAGGCGAAGACATTGACCACGGTCACCCGGCCGGCCCGCAGGTCGGCGGCGGCCAATCCGGGCCCGGCCTCGTCCAGCCCCGGCAGGGCGAAATCGGGCACGGGCTTGCCGATCAGGGCCGAGGGCAGGGCCGAGGGGTCCTTGCCCAGGCGATCGAAGAAGGCGCCGCTCAGGCCCAGCACGACGGCCAGCGGCAGGGCGGCGAGCAGGAAGCGGTATTTGCCGGCCATCATCGCCAATTACTCGGCCGCCACGGGCACGGTCGCCGGCCGGCGCTTGGGCGCGCCGACGCGCAGCCGCCGGTCCGAGAGCGAGACCAGGCCGCCCAGGGCCATCATCAGGCCGCCGCCCCAGATCCACATGACGAAGGGCTTCCAATAGATCCGCGTGGCAAAGCCCCGGCCGCTGGGCTCGCCGACCACGACATAGAGATCGCCCAGGATCGTCGGCCGGATCGCCGCCTCGGTCGTTTCCGTCGGCGGGGCGGTGAAGCGGCGCGTCTCGGGCAGCATGGTGCCCAAATCGGCCCCGCCATAGGTCACATGGAAGCGGCCCTGCACCGAGGTATAGTTCGCCCCCGGGATCTCGCCCACCCCCTCGAAGGTGAGCTCATAGCCGCCCGCCAGCACCTTGTCGCCCACCGCCAGGATCTTCAGGTGTTCCTCGGTGAAGCCCGAGGCCGCGGCGATGCCGAAGACCGAAACGGCCATGCCCAGATGGGCAAGCGTCATGCCGACGGCACCGCGCGGCAGGGTGAGCAGGCGGCGCAGGGCACCCAGCGGCCCCAACTGGCGCAGGCGCACCCGCTCCGCCAGTTCGACCAGCACGCCGCCGGCCAGAAAGAAGGCAGCGATAAAGGCCAGGATCGACAGAACCGGCGCCTCGCCGGTGGCCCACAGGATGACGAGCGGAACACCTACCGCGACCAGGGCGACGAACTTGAGCCGGGCCAGCACGCCACCCAGGTCCGCCCGCTTCCACGACAGCATCGGCCCGACACCCAGGGCCACCACCAGCGGCGCCATCAGGGGCAGGAAGGTCGCATTGAAATAGGGCGGCCCGACCGAGACCTTGGCCCCGCCCACCACGTCGAGGATCAGCGGATAAAGGGTGCCCAGCAGCACCGTCGCCGTGGCGGTCGCCAGCAGCAGGTTGTTCAGCACCAGGGCGCCCTCGCGGCTGATCGTCTCGAAGAACCCACCAGGTTTCAGGGCGGGCGCCCGGATGGCGTAGAGCGTCAGGGCGCCGCCGGTCACCGCCAGCAGGAACGCCAGGATGAACAGGCCGCGCGCGGGATCGGAGGCGAAGGCATGGACCGAGGTCAGCACGCCCGAGCGCACCAGGAAGGTGCCGAGCAGGCTGAGCGAGAAGGCGATGATGGCGAGCAGGATGGTCCAGGATTTCAGCGTGTCGCGCTTCTCGACCACGACCGCGGAATGGAGCAGCGCGGTCGCCGCCAGCCAGGGCATCAGCGAGGCATTCTCGACCGGATCCCAGAACCAGAAGCCGCCCCAGCCCAGTTCGTAATAGGCCCAGTAGGAGCCGCCGCTGATGCCGATGGTGAGCGACGCCCAGGCCGCCAGGGTCCAGGGCCGCACCCAGCGCGCCCAGGAGGGCGGCACGCGCCCCTCGATCAGGGCGGCGACGGCGAAGGAGAAGGCGATCGAAATGCCGACGTAGCCCAGGTACAGGAACGGCGGGTGGAAGGCCAGGCCGGGGTCTTGCAGCAGGGGGTTCAGCCCCTCCCCCTCCAGGGGCGCCGGGTCGAGGCGGGCGAAGGGATTGGAGGTGAAGATCATGAAGGCGATGAAGCCCACGCCGATCAGCCCCTGCACGGCCAGGGCACGGGCGCGGAAGCCATCGGGCAGGTTGCGCCCGAACAGGGCGACCATGGCGCCGAACAGGGTCAGCATCAGGGCCCACAGCAGCAGCGAACCCTCGTGGTTGGCCCACACCCCGGTGATCTTGTAGAGCAGCGGCTTGGCCGAATGGCTGTTGGCGAAGACGTTGGCGACCGAGAAGTCGGAGGTCACATAGGCGTGCATCAGGGCGGCGAAGGCGCCGACCACCAGGGCGAACTGCAGCACCGCCGCGGTATCGGCCAGGCGCATCGAGGGCACGTGGCCGCGCGCCGCGCCGATCAGCGGGATGGTGCCCTGGACCAGCGCCACCAGGAAGGCGAGGATCAGGGCAAAATGGCCCAGTTCGGCGATCATGGCTTGGGCGCTCCCTCGGTGCCCGGATGAGCGGTGGCCGGTATCGGGTCGCCTTCCTTCCAGCGGCCGGACGCCTTCAAGGCCTCGACCACTTCCTTGGGCATGTAGGTCTCGTCGTGCTTGGCCAGGACCTGGTCGGCCTTGACCGAGCCGTCGGGCTGCCGCGTGCCTTCGGCCACCACGCCCTGGCCCTCGCGGAACAGGGCCGGCAGCATGCCGCGGTAGGTCACGGGCACGCTGGTGGTGAGGTCGGTAACGCGGAAGGTGACGGTGCCGCCATCCTCGCTGCGCGAGACCGAGCCCTGCTCGACCAGGCCGCCGATGCGGATGCGCTGGGTCGGCGGCGGCGCCTTGGCGACGATCTCGGTGGGCGAGAGGAAGAACACGAGCTGGTCGCCCAGGGACGACAGCACCAAGGCCGCGGCGGTGGCCACGCAGGCAAGGCCGGCCAGGCCGAAGATCAGGCGGCGGCGCTTGCGCGGGGTCATGCCGCATCCTTGGGCTGTGCGGCCCGGCGCCGGCGGGCGGGCCTGACCGCTTCCAGGGCCGCCAGCCGCGCCTCGGCCCGTTTCAGGGCGCGCCGGCTCGAGACGGCCAGGGCGATCACCACGATGAAGGTCACGGCAAAGGCCGGCCAGACGAAACCGGCATAGCCGCCCATGGCGAGGAAGTCGGCGATCCGGTCCATGGCCGCTCAGCCTTCCTGCGCCGCCAGGCCCAGGGTCAGGGCGCGGACGCGGCGGGCCACCAGCTCGGCCTTCATCCGCCACAGCAGGACGGTGACGAAGTAGAGCTGGAAGGCCAGGGCATTGATGAACAGGGGCCACAGGATCGAGCCGTCGATGGCCGAACCGCCCAGGCGCATGACCGAGGCCGGCTGGTGCAGGGTCGACCACCAGTCGACCGAGAACTTGACGATGGGCACGTTGACGGCGCCGACAATGGCCAGGATCGCCGCCGCCTTGGCCGCCCGCTCCGGCTCCTCGATCGCCGACCACAAGGCAATATAGCCGACGTAGAGGAAGAACAGCACCAGCATCGAGGTCAGCCTGGCATCCCACACCCACCAGGTTCCCCACATCGGCTGGCCCCACAGCGAGCCGGTGACCAGGGCGACCAGGCAGAAGCCGGCGCCCAGGGGCGCGGCGCTCTTGGCCGCGATGTCGGCCAGCGGGTGCTTCCACACCAGGGCGACGAAGCTGGCGATCGCCATGAAGCTGTAGCCGAACATGGCAAGCCAGGCGGCGGGCACATGGACGAACATGATCCGCACCGTATCGCCCTGCTGGTAGTCCGGCGGGGCAAAGCCCAGCCCCCACACCAGCCCCACCGCGAAGGCGAGCAGGGTCAGCCCGCCGGTCCAGGGCAGGACGGCGTCGGCAAGGCGCAGGAAGCGGGTCGGGTTGGCCAGGCGCGTCAGCATGATGGGATTGGTTTATCTCTCCGCGCGCCCCGCAACAACATGATCTGGATCATCTTAAAGTACAGCGAGGCGCAGTGCCGCAGCGGCCCCGACGGTCCCGACCGGCAGGCTGACCAGCAAAAGTGCCCCCAGCAAGGCAAGGCTGGGGCCGGTTTCGAGGCCAAGGCTGGCGAGCCCCACGGCGCCGGCGCCGAAGATGAGCACCGGCACATAGAGCGGCAGAACCAGAATCGCGATCAGGATGCCGGCCCGGCGCACCCCGACGGTCAAGGCCGCCCCCACCGCCCCGATCAGCGACAGGGTCGGCGTCCCCAGGGCCAGGGTCGCCACCAGAATGACGATCCCCGCCCCGTCCAGGCCCAGCAGCAGGCCCAGCAGCGGGCTGACCAGCACCAGCGGCAGGCCGGTGGAGAGCCAGTGCGCCAGGCACTTGGCCAGGATCACCAGGCTGACCGGCCCGCCCCCAGCAGCAGCAGGTCGAGGCTGCCGTCCTCCAGGTCGGCCTGGAACAGCCGGTCGAGCGACAGGAGGGTGGCGAGCAGGGCGCCGATCCAGATCACGGCCGGGGCGACCTGCGCCAGCTCCTCCCGCTCCGGCCCCGCCGCGAGCGGGAACAGCGTGGCGGCGATGACGAAGAATCCGACGACCAGCCCCACGCTGCCGCCCTGGGCAAAGGCCAGGCGCAGGTCGCGGTGCAGGATGGCGAGGAAGGCGCTCATGCGGGCAGACCACGCGGGCTGACCCATGGATTCCGGCCTTCGCCGGAATGACGCCATAAACACAAATCGTCATCCCGGACTTGATCCGGGATCCATTGGGGCTTGCAGCAATATCCTGCGTCCTTCGACAGGCTCAGGATGAGGAAAACCTTTGTGGCAAAAAGATTCCCCTCATGGTGAGCCTGTCGAACCACGCCATCCGCCCACCTCAGGACCCATGCGGTAAGACCATGCCGGTGGAGAGATGGATTCCAGCTTTCGCTGGAATGACGAACTAACACTCTGTCGTCATCCCGGACTTGATCCGGGATCCATCGGGCCGTCGCGGGGTGCCGGGGCCTGCGGCGCCCAATCGTCACGACGCCTTCTCCAGGACCAGGGTCCGGGCGTCTTCCAGGGCCAGGCCGTCGTGGGTGGCGACCACCACCATGCCGCCGCCCGCGCGGTGGTCGGCGATCAGGCCGGCGAGCATCTCGACGGCGGCGGCGTCGAGGCTGACGGTGGGCTCGTCCAGCAGCCAGAGCGGCCGCGGGCCGAGCGCCAGCCGGGCCAACCCTAAGCGCCGCTTCTGGCCGGCCGACAGGATGCCCGCCGGCAGGTCGGCCAGGGTCGAGAGGCCCAGGCGGTCGAGCGCACCGTCGACCGCGCCGCCGCCCTCGAAGCGCGCCCAGAAGGCCAGGTTCTCCCGGGCGGTCAGCGCCGGTTTCAGGGCGTCGCCGTGGCCGGCATAGCGCAGGCGGCGGCCGTGGTCCTCGTCGATGGCGGCGCCGTTCCAGGTGATGCGGCCGGCGCTGGCCGACAGCAGCCCGGCCAGCAGGCGCAGCAAGGTGGACTTGCCGGCACCGTTGGGCCCGCGCAGCACCAGCGCCTCGCCCGCGGCAACGCCTAAATCGAGGCCGGCGAAGACCGGCCGTTCGCCGCGGATGATGCCCAGGCCCTGCGCTTCCAGCATGTCAGTCGGCGGCGGCGCCGTGGCGCCCGGCGCCTTCCAGGAACCGGGTGGCGCCGATCACCGCCTCGACGTCGAGGGCGCCGGTGCCGATGTAGAATTCATTTTGCAGGGCCGAGTCGAGCGAGAGGTTCCACTGCTCATAGGCCGAGCGGCGATCCGAGCGCAGGCAGGTCTGCGGGAACTTGGCGATTTCGGCCGCCATCGCTTCGGCCGCAGCGCGCCCCTCGCCCTTGGCCACGACCCGGTTGACCAGGCCCATCGACAAGGCCTCCGCCGCCCCCACGGCCCGGCCGGTCAGGATCAGGTCCAGCGCGCGGCCCTGGCCGATGATGCGCGGCAGGCGCACGGTGCCGCCGTCGATCAGCGGCACGCCCCAGCGCCGGCAGAACACGCCCATGACCGCGTCCTCCTCGGCCACGCGCAGGTCGGCCCACAGGGCCAGTTCCAGGCCGCCGGCCACGGCATGGCCGCTGATCGCGGCAATCACCGGCTTGGACAGGTCCAGCCGGGTCGGCCCCATCGGCCCGTCGCCGTCGGGCTCGGTGCGGTTGGCATTGTCGCCGCGCGCGACCGCCTTGAGATCGGCGCCGGCGCAGAAGGTGCCGTGGTCGCCCCACAGCACGGCGACACGCGCCTCGTCATCGGCATCGAAGGCACGGAAGGCATCGGCCAGCGCCTCGGCGGTGGGACGGTCGACGGCATTTTTCGCCTGGGGCCTGGACAGGATGACGGTGGTCACCGGACCTGACGTCTCGACATGCACGGCCATGCCACGGCCCTCCCTTGAACCAATTGCGGCCGCATCATAGGCGAGGCGACGCGACGGGCCAGAAAAATCGAGGGGAACGGCCCTGTTGACCTTCGTCGGGTCTTCACGAGTGCTGCGCGCCTCACTATGCTCGCAAGCGATCGACGCGACCGATCGCACCCGCGATCGCGTCTCATGTTTTCGCTCGCCTTTTCATGGAGTTGCTCCGTGCCCTCGCTCGACAGCCTGAAGACCCGCAAAAAGCTCACCGTGGGCAAATCGTCCTACGATTATTTCAGCATCAAGGCGGCCGAGAAGAAGCTCGGCGACCTCTCCCGCCTGCCGGTCTCCCTCAAGGTCCTGCTCGAGAATCTGCTGCGCAACGAGAACGGCACCACGGTGACCGTGGACGACGTGAAGGCGATCGCTCAGTGGCTGGTCGACAAACGGTCGGACCGCGAGATCGCCTTCCGCCCGGCCCGCGTCCTGATGCAGGACTTCACCGGCGTGCCGGCCGTGGTCGACCTGGCCGCGATGCGCGACGCCATGACCGCGATGGGCGGCGACGCCACCAAGATCAACCCGCTCTCGCCCGTCGACCTGGTCATCGACCATTCGGTGATCGTCGACGAGTTCGGCAGCAAGGCCGCCTTCAAGGATAACGTGAAGCTCGAATACGAGCGTAATGCCGAGCGTTATGCCTTCCTGCGCTGGGGCCAGCAGGCGTTCGACAATTTCCGCGTGGTGCCGCCGGGCACCGGCATCTGCCATCAGGTGAACCTCGAATATCTGGCGCAGACCGTGTGGACGGGCAAGGAAGGCCGCACCACGCTCGCCTATCCCGACACGCTGGTGGGTACCGACAGCCACACCACCATGGTCAACGGCCTCGCCGTGCTGGGCTGGGGCGTGGGCGGCATCGAGGCGGAAGCCGCCATGCTGGGCCAGCCGATCTCGATGCTGATCCCCGAAGTGGTGGGCTTCAAGCTGACCGGCAAGCTCAAGGAAGGCAACACCGCGACCGACTTGGTGCTGACCGTCACCCAGATGCTGCGCAAGCACGGCGTGGTCGGCAAGTTCGTCGAATTCTATGGCCCGGGCCTCGACCAGCTCTCGCTCGCCGACCGCGCCACCATCGCCAACATGGCGCCGGAATACGGTGCCACCTGCGGCTTCTTCCCCATCGATGCCGAGACCATCAACTACCTGAAATCGACCGGCCGCAAGCCCGGCCGCGTCGCCCTGGTCGAGGCCTATGCCAAGGCCAACGGCCTGTGGCGGACGGCGCGCACGCCCGACCCCGTGTTCTCCTCGACCCTGGAACTCGACATCTCGTCGGTCGAGCCGTCGCTGGCCGGCCCGCGCCGCCCGCAGGACCGGGTGCCGCTGTCCCAGGTCGCCGCGAACTTCGCCGAGGAACTGGTGAAGCCCAAGCCGGGCTTCGACAAGGCCGGCAAGGAAAGCCAGCCGACCCCGGTGGCCGGCCAGAAGTTCACCATGGACCATGGCCATGTGACCATCGCCGCCATCACCTCATGCACCAACACCTCGAACCCCAGCGTGATGCTGGGCGCCGGCCTCCTGGCACGCAACGCCGTCGCCGCCGGCCTGAAGGTGAAGCCCTGGGTGAAGACCTCGCTGGCGCCGGGCTCGAAGGTCGTGACCGACTATCTGGCCAAGGCCGGCGTCAACAAGGACCTGGACAAGCTGGGCTTCAACTTGGTCGGCTACGGCTGCACCACCTGCATCGGCAATTCGGGCCCGCTGCCCGAGGCGATCGCCGATGCCGTGACCAAGGCCGACCTGGTCGCCGGCGCCGTGATCTCGGGCAACCGCAACTTCGAGGGCCGCGTCAACCCGCTGGTCAAGGCCAACTACCTCGCCTCGCCCATGCTCGTCGTCGCCTATGCCATCGCCGGCAGCTTGAAGATCGACCTGACCAAGGATCCGATCGGTTACGGCAAGGGCAACAAGCCGGTGTACCTCAAGGATATCTGGCCCAGCAACGCCGAGATCACCGAGACGGTGCGCAAGTGTGTGACCCCGGCCCAGTTCCGCGCCCAGTACGCCGATGTCTTCGGCGGCGACGCCAACTGGAAGAAGGTCAAGACCACCGCCTCCCAGACCTATGCCTGGGACAAGAAGTCGACCTATATCCAGAACCCGCCCTATTTCGAGAAGATGCCGGCCGCGCCCAAGGCGATCTCGGAAGTTACCGGTGCCCGCATCCTGGCGATCTTCGCCGACTCGATCACGACCGACCACATCTCGCCGGCCGGCAACATCAAGAAGGACAGCCCGGCCGGCAAGTTCCTGGTCAAGAACAAGGTCGCCCAGGCCGACTTCAACCAGTATGGTGCCCGCCGCGGCAACCACGAAGTCATGATGCGCGGCACCTTCGCCAATATCCGCATCAAGAACGAGCTGGTGCCGGGGACCGAGGGCGGCGTCACCACCTACTACGGCAAGCCCGGCGAGAAGGTGGAACCCGTCGTGGAGCCGATCTACGATGCCTCGATGAAGTACCAGAAGGCGGGCGTGCCGCTGGTCGTCGTAGCCGGCAAGGAATACGGCACCGGCTCGTCGCGCGACTGGGCGGCCAAGGGCACCAACCTGCTGGGCGTGAAGGCCGTGATCGCCGAGAGCTTCGAGCGCATCCACCGCTCGAACCTGGTCGGCATGGGCGTACTGCCCCTGGTCTTCAAGGACGGCGCCGACCGCAAGTCGATCGGCTTCGACGGCACCGACACAATCGACCTTGTGGGCTTTGCCGAGAAGCTGACCCCGGGCATGGACGTGACCTGCCGCATCACCAAGGCCGACGGCACGGTGAAGGAGATCGCCCTGCTGCTGCGCATCGATACGGTCGACGAGGTCGAATACTTCAAGAACGGCGGCATCCTGCACTACGTGCTGCGCGGCCTGCTGAAAGCCGCCTGAGCGGCTGGTTCCCAGGCGCCGGCGCGGGCAACCGCGCCGGCGCTTTTCTTTCTGGCGTGCGAATTTCCTTGACGCGAGACGGCAGTTTGAGCGATTCCGACTGCAGAACCAACCCGCCCCCTGGGAGCGACAGCATGCCGGCCCTTTGGTCGCAGACAAAAATGGAACCGAACGGCCGCCGGCCGTTGCCGGTCGCCTTTTGCCTGTCGCCCTACGCCGGCCATGCCGGCATGGGGGCAGGCCGCCTGGGCCGTGGAGGGTACGATCGCGGGTAGGCGACCCACGATCCTCGAATTTTCGAGAACCCCTCCAGGACCCGAACTGGAGGGGTTTTTCTTTGCCCGACGCAGAAATTCCTCCAGCGCGAGCGATAACGACCAAGAACCGCAATGAACATGGGATACTGAATTGTAGACAGGAGTTCCCGATGAGACCGATGGCGGCCTACCCGGCCCTTGTCCTGAATGCCGACTACCAGCCCCTGGGGCTTTACCCGCTGCACACCATGCCGTGGAACGACGCCGTGCGCGGCATGTTCAAGGGCAGCGTCGACGTGATCGAGGTCTACAACCGCAAGGTCCACAGCCAGCACCTGGCCTTGAACCTGCCTTCGGTGGTGGTGCAGAAGACCTATGTCCGGCTGGATACGCCGGCCCCCTGTCGCGCGCCGGCATCTGGATCCGGGACGAGGGTCGTTGCGCCTATTGCCGCAAGCGCATGCCCCAGCGGGACGTGACCTTCGACCACGTCCTGCCCAAGTGCGACGGCTATGGCGGCGGCTGGCTGAACACGGCCCTGGCCTGCTTCCCGTGCAACCAGCGCAAAGGCGCCAGGCGGGCGGAGCAGGCCGGCATGACCCTGCATGTCCGCCTGTGGCATCCCACGGTCGCCGAGTTGAACCGGATCGCCCGGCGCTTTCCGCCCCGCGGCGTGCCGGCCACTTGGCGCGCCTACGTGCCGTTCTGGCCGGAGGTTCCGGGCATTCCGGAGCTGTCGGACGAGCGGGTACTGGCCGTGACGAACCCGGCCTTCCCTTCCGGCATGACCGACCAGGACTATTGGAACGTCACGCTGGAGCGGTAATAACCCTGGACGGTAACCATCCGGTTATCGTTCAGGCGGCCGGGCCCAGGCCCTTCTCTTCCAGGCGCTCGCTCATGATCGCCTTCATTTGCGCGATCGATTCGTCCAGGCGCTGGGCGGCGGCGGTCACCTTCTCGCGGCTGGCGGGCCGCAGGCGGCCTTCGGCGGCGGCGGCCAGCAATTCCTCGACGTCGAAGAACTGGTCGATGTCCCAGTCGGCGCACAGGGAATCGATTTTCGAGATCGACTTCTTGCCCGAGGGCAGCTTCAAGGGCGGCGCCAGGGAACAGACGGGCACATCGAACGACGGCGCGGCGAAGATCACCGCATGGAGGCGGCCGACGCTGATCACCAGGCCGCTCTGCGCCATGATCTGCTTCATGCGGCGCGGGTTCCACCAGTGCTCCCAGGTCGGGGCCAGCTTGTCGAGGCCCAGTTCCTTGGCGTTGCGCACGTCTTCCGGGCAGAACGGCAGCAGGACCGGCTCCCAGCCCTGTTCCTTGAGGCCCAAAACCAGCCGCTCGATCTTCTGGACATAGGTGTAGGGAATGATCTCGAGCGCGAATTCACGCAGCACGATGATCGCCCGCTTGGGGTTGGGCGTCTCGTCGGGCGAGGTATCGGCGATCAGGCGCAGGGCCCAGTCGCCGCCCAGGAACACCGGCAGATCGATCTCGCCGGCCACCCGCAGGCTACGCTCGGTGCGCACCATCAGGTGATCGAAGGCACCCAGGTAGGTGCGCAGGAAATCGACATCCAGGCGGCGGGCGATGCGCGCCAGCATCGGCTTGGTCAATTCCTCGGGGTCGGTGGTGGGCGGCGCCAGTTCGGGCAGGTCGACGCCGGCGATGAAGGTCGGGATGCGGCGCATGCGGGCGGAAACCACCAGGTTACCGGCATAGCCGATGGCGAGGCCGCCGCCGCCGATCATGAAACCGGCAATGGTGCGCTTGGCCGAGAAGGCGTGCAGGTCGGTCTGATGGATCACCCGGCACTTGGTATAGGGATACCAGTCCCAGAAGCCGCGGAAGGCGCCATGCTCGTCGACCGCGACATAGATGTCGTAGTCCTCGCAGAAGGCCTCGTAGATGGCATGGAACAGGGCCTCGTCGCCGCTGTTGCCGCGGCCGTAGAAGCCCGCGACCATCAGCACCGGCCGCTGTTCGACCAGCCCCAGGCGCCGCGCCTCGCGCTTGACCGCGCGCTTGGCCTGTTTCTTTTCCTCGCTCTCGCGCCACCACTGCTTGTCCTCGACCTCGTGTTCGGGCAGCAGCAGATAGACGTGCTGGTTGTTCTTGTAGAGCGTTCGGCGCGACACGGAAAAGCCCGCCGCCTCGGCCATCGCGCGGAATTCGCTGGAGGAGTAGTCGTTGACCCAGCCGCTGGCCCGGCGGTTGGCGTTGGGCGCCAGTTCGAGGCTCTTATAGGTGCATAGCACGGCGACGCCCCGCCGGGCGATGGTGGCCAGCACTTCCTGCGCATCGGTCAGGTATTCCAGCACGCCCAGGAACGAAACCAGTTCCACCTCGTCGATCCAGTCGTCGGGCAGCGGCGCCGCATTGAGGTCGATGACGCGGGTGCGGGCATCGCGCGGGACGATATCGACCGGGATGTAGAGCCTGGCCTTGGACGAGTGCTCGAACTGCATGGCGCCGCAGCCGACATCCATCACGGTCAGGCCCTGCGGCACGAAACGCGCGGCGAAATCGGCCCGTTCCGCCCATTTGGCCGAGAGATGCTCGTCGGTCGACCAGCGCGAATAGTCCGTTACAGGCGACTTCGACATGACAACATTCCGATTTCAGCAGACAGGCCCGGTTCGCCCACCCCGGCCGGACAGCCGGGGTGGGCGGAGCGATCAATTGTCCAGGAAGCGGGTGATGCCGGCGACGCGGAAGATCACGTCGGCCAGATCCTGGATGAACTGGAAGCCCTTGAAGGCCATCTCGGGCAGCACGACGATCTGGTCGCCGGCCTGGACCGTCGGGTCCGGGATCAGCAGGATGGCGCCATTGGGCTTCTGCACCAGGAACCGGCCGCGTTCGGCCCGGTCGGTATAGCTGCCCGCCTGGGCGACATATTCCTCGGCCGTGACCCCCGGCTTCCAGACCAGGGTCTGCGGCGCCAGCACTTCGCCGGCGATCAGCACGGTGGAGGAGACCTTGGGGATGACGACGATATCCTCGTTCTCGAGCGGGATGTCGGCGACCCGGCCCTGGTCGTCTGAAACCACCAGGGTTCCGTCGGGCTTGGCGCCGCGCACGCGGTCGATGAACGACAGCACCATCTGCGCCTCGGCCGAGCGCAGGGCCGCCTCGCCGCTGGTCTCGACCACGGCCGTCAGCACGCTGCGCTGCAAGCGGTCGAGGGCGGAATCGAGGGCCTTTTTCTGTTGCTCGGCCACGGTCGTCCGGCGCAGATGCACCGCGCCGAAATTGGCGACCCGGGGATCGATCGGGATGTGCTCGAGCAGTTGGCGCAGGGTGGTCGATTTCGAGACCACATAGGTCGACTGGCCCTCGTAGGAACCTTCGAGGTGGACCGCGATCACCGGCGACATCGAATCCTGCTGGAACTCCACGATGTCCTGGTCGGACAGGGCGAAGCTCTTGAATTCCTGCAGGGTCAGGTACTTGGTGGACGGAATGCCGTTGCGCGTGCCGGTCACGAAGACATTGTTCACGCTGGGCAGCGGCCGCGCCAGGGTGACCAGTTCGGCCCCCGACATCTGCTTGCCGGCAAACTCGAACACGGCTTCGTTGCGGACCTCGCCGCCGGCCTTCACCACCGGATGCTGGCCGCCGACCACGATGGTGTCGCCTTCGCCCAGCGTCAGGGGCGGCAGGTCGCCGTCGAGCAGGAAGTCATAGAGGTCGGCCTTGGCGACGGTGCCGCCGTCACGCTTGATGGTGACGTCGCGGTAGGAGCCGGCGCCCTCGAGAATGCCGCCGGCGCGCACCAGATAGTCGAGCACCGAGTCGGCGGGCGAGCCCATGTGGCGGCCTGGCTGGGCGACGAAGCCGGTGACGAAGACACCGACCGCGCGGGCGTCGATGATGGTGCTGTAGACCTGCACCGTATCGGACGGGTAGGACTTACGGACCTGTTCCTGGATGGCGCTGGTCAATTGCCCCGCGGGCACGCCCTTGACCGAGACCGGGCCGACCTGCGGGATGAAGATGTTGCCCTGGGGATCGACGGTCTGCACCAGGTCCTGCTGCACGGCGCCGAACAGGTGGACCTGGACCTGGTCGCCCGGCTGCACCTTGTATTGCGGGTTGCCGCCGCCGACCGGGGCCGCGGCCTGGCGGTTGATGAACAGGCCGGCGCCGAAGGGACGGTCGGCCAGGCTGGGCGCGGTGGTGGAAACCGCCGCGGTCGAGGGCGCCGCGGTGGGATCGGGCGCCGCGGGGCCGCCGGTAATCAGGGACTGGGCGGCTGCCGGGCCTGCACCGACGGCGACGGCCAGCGCCAGCCCGGCAAGGAAACGGCGAACCGGGGCGCTCATCACGGCCATCATGACGGGCTCCGCTGCTGGAAGGGTATGCTTTGCTGGGAATCGGCCTGCGGCGCCGTGGGATCGGCGACGGGCGAGAAGCGGGGGTCCGCCTCCCCGGGCCGAGCGCCAGCGGGACCACGATCGTCCAGGCGCCATCCTGCAGGCAGGCGACACGCTGAACCGCCAGACCGGTGCCGCCCGCCGGGGTGAGCACCACCGTCGAGCAGCTATGGCCGGCGGCCGAAACATAGGACCGGCCCACGCGCGGCTGCCAGGTCCGGCCGGACTGGTCGACCAGCGGCGCGGTCCCGAAGGCCCCCGCGGGCACCGCCGCCGGCGTCGTCACCTCGCCCGGGCTGCGCCAGGGCGCGTCGCCGGGGATCAGGATCGGCGGATCGCAGGCGACGAGCAAAAGGGCCGCACCAGCCATGATCACGGCCGGCACCGCCTTGCGACTAAAGCGCGTCCTCATGCGTGGCAGCCTCCCCCACTCGACTGCGCGGACAATACTGCGTCCGCAGCAAATGCTGCAAGGCACTCGAGGTTTTGGGTCACAGCTCTATCTCCTTGAGCCAATCCGGCAGCGGCGCTGTCGGCAACGGGGCCGACCAGTGACGCGGCAGCGGGAAGGCGTCGATCAAAGGGGCCGGGTCAAAAACCACGGGCTGGGCATGGGCATCGACGGCCGCGATGGCATCGGCCCAATCGGTAGGTTCGGCCTGGCGTTGGACATAGCACCACACCTGCCGCCGCCCCGTGCCCAGGTAATAATCGGCAAAGCGATGGTCCACGCCATGTCCCGCTTGCGCCAGGTCGCAACGTCGAGGCCCCCGGCCCCTGGCCCCGATATAGAGCGCCGGGATGCCGAAAGCCTCGGCGATGATCAGGCCGTGAAGGCTTTTCGTCAGGATGCGTCTGCACGACAGAATCTCGGCGATGCGCTCGAACAGCGCCGTCACCCGTGGTGCGGTCCAGGTGTGGATCAGGCGGACCGTGGCGCCTGCGTCGCTCGGGATATGGTAGCGCCGATGTTCGGCCTTGGGCCGGGCATCGGGGCCTTGGCGGTCGAGTTCCGACAGGTGGGGGATGACCCCGAGTTCGTATTGCGACCTGGGCGTCAGGGCGAACAGATGCGGCAGCAGCAGCACCGGGTCGCCGTAAACCGCAGGCGCGTCGAGCCCGGCTTCCATCAGCACGGCGCGGGTCAGCGGCCCCCGGGTGGCGTGGACACGAAAGCCCGGCGCCGGCGCGCGGCGCAGATCGCCGCCCTCGTTCTTGGGCCAGAGGTTGCGGTCGAGGCCGGTGCCCCAAAGATGCACCAGGCCCCCGCGCAGGGCATGGCCGATGGTACCGACCGCCGCCAGCCGCTCGACGGGTTCGTCGAAATCGGCATGGGCGACGGCGACGCCGGTCAGGGCCGCGACAATCACCGGGCTCAGCGCATCGCCCAGATTGGCGAAAGGCACCTGCGCGGTAGCCGCCGCCCAGGCGACCCGCACCGCCGCATCGGCGGCCGGCGCCACCGTCTCGCGGCGGAACAGACGGCCAAGGCGCATCATCGGAACCGCGGCGGCCTGGTGGGGTCAGACCATGTGGTCACGAACACCCGCCCATACCAGCCGCCCGATGACCAGGGCGACCAGTGCGCTGAGGAAGGTGAAGAACACCGTCTGGGCGCGGTAAGGCAGGCGCGCCTCCTTGGGCTGCATGGGCGAAACCACGTCGACCACGTAGAGCTTTTGACGGCGCGCCTCGACCAGGGCCGAATCGAGGCCGGTCTGGGCATTGGCATAGGACTGCTTGGCCAGTTCGGCCTGCAGCGTCAGGATGCTGTATTCCTCGATCTGCGCCGCCCAGGAATCGGCGCCGCCGGTCAGCCGCGACTCCTCGATCTTGATCTGCTCGCGCAGGCCGGCCAGCTTGTTGCGCAATTCGGCCAGGCGCGGCACCTCGCCGTGGGAAATGTCGGTTATGGCGCGCATTTCCGCCTCGATCGCCGCCGCCTGGCCTTTCAACGTCGAAATGATCGAGTTGACCGAGGCCGAGGTCGCGGAAGGGTCGAGCGAGCCGTGCTCGTTGCGGAACCGGGTCAGCGCCACTTCGGCATCGCGCATCCGCTGCTCGGCGTCTTTCAGCTCGTTACGGGCGAGCGCCGTCAGGTCGGTCTCGGAGCGGGTGTTGAACTGGTTGATCAGGTCCTCGCCCTGCTTGGCCAGGCCCGTCGCCATCTTGTAGGCCAGGTCGGCATCGAAGGCCCGGGTCTCGAGGTTGATCATGCCGCTGACTTCGTCGAAGTAGATGCTGACCATGTCGTTGTAATAGCCGTAGAACGCCTCCCCGTCGGCGTTGGCGTCGAGCCGGGAATAGGAATCCACCGACTCGTCCGTGAAGGCCTTGCGCAGGTCGAGGGCGCCTTGAAGTTTGTCCATGGCATTGCGCGATTCGATGTAGCGCACCACCGAGAACGACTCGTCCATCGCGCGGCCCATGACCGAGCCGCCCTTGAGGAAGCTGAGCGCGCCCTTGCCGCCACCGCCCATGCCGCCGGCGTCATAGGAGGTGCGGACCTGGAACAGCGTGTCGACCTGGTAGACATCGGAGGCATAGCCGTAGATGTAGACCGCCGAGATCAGCGTCGGCACAACCAGCACCAGCAGGCTGAAGATCGCCGAGCGGATCTTGCCGCGGCGGATCGCCTCCCGGCTCTCCGCCATCGGCAGATGGGTTATCGCAACCTGGCGTGGGCGGGCCTCGCCCGGCTCGTCGCCGTCGCCGAAATCGTCGCCGAAACCGTCGTCGGGCTCGACCTCGCGGTCGGGCCTAGGCGGTCTCGGCGCTCGCCGAATACGCTCGGAAGGTGCGGATGGCTTCATCGATTGTGTCATATGGCGTCAACACACCTTGGTGAAGGACGTAGGCCACGTCACAGAAATGATGCACGAAATTCGTGCGGCTGGTTGCAAGAACGAGCGATGCCCTGGACCTGAGATCTTGCAGAGCGGCCTCGGCCTTGCGGCGGAATTCGTGGTCATGGGTAACAAGCCAGCCATCGATCGGGTAGCAATCGAAGTTCAAGGCCACCGCGGTCGCGAACATTACCTTGGCCATAGTGCTCGAAGGCAGCGCCCCCAGCAATACATCCATGTTTCTGCCCAGGTGAACGAAGTCGTCGACGCTGCGGATGACCTGGGGCGGCGAGCGGCCGTAGAGCTGGGCGGTGAAGCGGATATTGTCGCGCACGGTCATGCCGCGGATCAGCCCGGTGCGCGCCCAGACCGGCCAGCTCACGCTCATGTTGTGATGGGCGACCCGGCCCACCATCGGCGTTTCCAGATTGGCGAGCAGGCGGATGAAGGTCGACTTGCCCGAACCCTTGGTGCCCAGAATGGCGACGCTTTCGCCGCCGCGGATCGTCAGGCTGACGTCGTGAAGGGCCGTCCTGATATGGCCGCGTTCATAGTACTGGACCGTCACGCCCTCGAAGGCGGCGACCTTGGCCGGCGGGGTGAAGGGCGCGTTCATGACAGCGCCGCCCGGCTGCGGGCGGCCCGCTCGGCAATCACGGCAAACAGGACAAGGCCGACCAGCCAGCGCATGACATAGCCGAAGCTGGCCAGCTCCGCCTGGTACTTGCCGAAATATTCCTGGCGCATCAGGTCGTTGAGGTGGAGCAGCGGATTCCACAGGGCGTAGTCGTGCAGGAAATGGGGAATTTCCGGGATGACGAAGAACACGCCGCTGGTGATCATCAGGATGCGCAGGACAACCTGGAGGATCGGGCGCAGGATGCGGATCCGCGTGAACAAGGCATTCAGGATGATGCCGGCAAAAGTGCCGTAGAGGCCCGCGACCACCAGCAGCATGGCGACATAGGCCGGACGGAAGATCGGCTCCGACACACCTACCAGGCGAAAGACGCCGAAGGTGGCGAAGGACAGGATGATGTAGAGGACGACATTCACGATGCCGCGCCCGATCGCAATGTCGAGCATGGTGACCTGGGGGAAGAAGGCATAACGATCGGCCGACATCGAGGTCGACGAGACAAACAACAGGGTGCGCCGGAACATCCAGAACAACAGCACGCCGGTCGCGATGAAGGGGATGATCTCCATGCCGCGGTGGATGCCGCCGCCGCTGAAATAGCGGATGCCCGAGAAAATAGCGATGGCGATCGAGAGGCGGCCGAACTCGGTCCACAGGCCGATGAAGTTCAGCCCCAGACGTGCCTTGGCCTCGCGAAAAATCACCGCGCTCAGCACCCGCAACTGGTTCTGGATGGCGTTCAGCGCGTCATTCATCTGCAGGCAAATGCCACCATCGCAATGTCGACCCCCGCGGCCGCTCTGGCGGCACCCCCGTCACGGCGGCACCAACCGTTTGTCTTTATTCGGCTAATTGCTTCTTTCGGCAAGGAGTATCCGGCCGATCGCGGCCGAAATATGGCAGTGCAGCATAACCTCGGCGCGCGACGCCCCTCAGCGAAACAGGCGCAGAACCAATCGCAACAGGCCCGCGAGCAACCGCCCCGGCCCGCCGCCGCCAGCCCCGGGCCGCGGAATACCTGCCCCCGGCGCGCCCCGCCCACCGGCCGCGCGGCGCAAGGCCGCCTGGGCCTGCCGGCGCTGCTGGCGGGTCGCCGCGGCCTCTCGCCGCAGTTGGGCGCGATTGCTCACCGGGCCGGCCGCGCCCGAGCGGCGCGCGCCGCCTCGGCCTCGAGCCGGCGCTGTTCGGCCGCCTTGCGCCGTTCCTCGGCCGCCGCCTCGCGGGCGGCCAGGGCCTCGTCTCGTTTGGCCGTCAGTTCCTGCTGACGCAGCGCCGTCGCCTCGTCGCGCTCCTTCGCCCGGGCGGCGATCACGTCGTCGCGCGCTTTCAGGCGGGCGACCGACTCGATGCAGGGCACCTTGCCGTCGCCGCGCCATTCGTCGGCCTCTTCCTTGATCCGGGCCATGACCAGCGGGCGATCGGCGCCGTTGAGGGCCAGGTCGCGGTAGCGCACCTCGGCCAGGAATTCGGCGATCTGGGCATCGCCCAAGCCGCTGTCGCAGAAATAGCGCTCGAACATCTTCATGTTCAGCAGGATCGTGTGCAGGAACGGGTGGCGCAGGTCGGGGGTGAACGGCTCGTGGAAGCAGCCGGTCACCACCTCATAGGCCGGGAAATAGTAAAGCTCGGGATCGGCCGCCTGGTGGGCCTGGAAGAATTCGTCGACCGCGCTGCGCAGGATCGCCTTGGAGACCGCGCTGGCAACGATGGTCGCCGCCCCGCGGAAGGTCGCCATCAGGGGAATCGGCGAGACGGTGAAGACAATCTTGGCCGCCGGCCGGTGGGCGCGGATCAGGCGGTAGATGGCATGGAGGTTCTCCAGGCTTTCGGCCTGGCTGATCATGCGGAACTTGTGGCGGCCGGGGTCGTATTTGTCGGCCGGGACGGCGCGCCAGAAGACCTCGCCCGTGGGCTCGTCGTACCAGACTTCCGAGAGCCCCAGGGTGATGATGAAGACATCGCCCATGTCGAACAGTTCGCGGGTGCGCAGGCGAATGCCCTCGTCATAGCCGAACTCGGTCGCCTTGTAGTCGTGCCACAGCTCGACCTGGGGCACCTTGCCCTCCCAGGCCCATTCGAACTGCTGGCGGATGGCGAAGGTGTTGACGATGCCGTCACCCATGCGCGAGACATAGGCGATCGCATCCCGCCTGGTCGCCACATTGTAACCGATCGTGTTCAGGTAGCGGCTGATGTTGTTGGCAAAGCAACTGCCGAAGGCGATCAGGGTGCGGTCGGCGTTGACGAAGGGCGCCGCCGGCATCAGCCCCTTCAGGACCGCATGCTCCAGCGTGGTGTCGGCCGCCATGGCCGCCTCGTCGGGCCAGGCAAGCGGGTGGGGCGCTGTAGCCAAGGGCACCGGCGGATTGGCGCGCAGGGCCTCGCCCGCCGCAAAATCGGCCTGCCTCGCTTCGACATGGGCGGCGGCCAGGGCATCGTCGTCGACGCCTAAGGCAAATGCGCGGGCAAAGGCCGTGCCCAGCAGGGCCAGCGCATGCGGGGCCAGGCTGCGCCGATCGGCCAGGAACGGGTAGTTCAGGCCGGTCTGCACCAGTTCGAAAGCCGGGAAATAATGCAGCCGGTCGTCGCCCGGCCGGGCCTGGCGGTAGAAGTCGTCGACGGCGCTGCGCACAGTCGACTTGCTCGCGATCGAGGCGACCAGGGGCCCGAAGGACGACAGGTTCTGCGCCAGTGGCAGGGGCGACACGGCCAGGACGATCTGCGCCTGCGGCCGGGCCTGACGCAACAAGCGATAGCATGCCGCCAGATCGGCGACAGTCTCGGCATGGGTGGCGGTGAGGCAATCGACCACACCCGGCCCGGCCCCGCCGGCCAGGTACGGCGCCAGGTGGAGGTGTTGCACCGGCTGTTGCGAGACGTGGTACTGGGATTGGCCGGGACACAGCACGATGGTCTCGGCACACCCGACCACCGCCCGCAGGGCCGCCAGGTCCTGATCATCGAGGCCCAACACCGGATCGGCCGCCTGGTCCAGCGCGGCCGCCAGCACCCGGCGCAGGCCGTGAACATGCGCGATGCCGCCATCGAGCGCGCCCGGCAGCCCCGTGCTGGTCAGGCCATGGGCCTGCGCCGCGCGCAGCAGGTCGGACACGATGTCGCAGCCCAGGACGAGGACCTGCTCGCCAGGGCGGGCGCTGGAAACCGCCGGCACCCAGCCGCTAAGGAAGTAGCGCCCGATCCCTTCCGGTTTGCGCAACTCGTCGCGGGTGGGGTAGAAAATGGTGCTTTCGCCGCGAAAGAATGTGTTGCCGACACTGATCTTGCGGCCGTCGACCACGACCTCGGTGCCCGTGTCGCCGACGACCTCGCCATCCTCATCGGTGACGATTAGAGCTTCGTCCGCCGGTATTTCATGCTGCTCGATCATGCTACCCCCAACAACCCGACCTCAACCGCCCAATCAGGGCCGATTACCGCACCAACTGACAGCCGTTTGTAACAGTTCATCGCTAATTTGAAAGCGCTCCGCGGCACCGCGATTAGGCGGGACCTTGTGTCAATTTCGAGACAAGTGAAACCATCTTCATGGTGCCGCCCACAGGATTACACATGACTGCGATGCCGTCTATTATCGAGGATAAATATTTAGCAGAATTTATTGAAGACGGTCCGCTAGAACGTATCAGGATTCCCAATATTGATACGAACTCAACGCGGCTGGCGGAGTATTTTATTCCGCCCGAGTCCGATATTCTTGACCTTGGCTGCGGCCAGGGAAATATGCGTGAACATCACAATTGCCGCTCCTATGTCGGGCTCGACATTGCACCGCCGACCGACGAGATAAGTTATTTCGATCTAAACGCGGGAATACCGCCCGACCACCTCATTCGCGCTGCCAACCTTGTGATAATGACACAGGTTGTCGAGTATCTGGATGATCCAGCCCCCCTCTTCTCGCGCGTTGCCGCCATCGGTCGCCCCTTGTCTGCACCCATTGGACAAACGCCTACACCCGGTTTCCATATCAGTCGTTGCCGGCATGGCGCCGCGAGTACAGCCCGGCAGAATTCGAAGCCATGGCCAAGGCGGCAGGCTTCGACATTGGCTTTCGCCTGATCTTCGCCGGCGGCCAGTTGCTCACCTACATGCTGCTTCCGTCCGACGCGCGGTCGATCAACCCCTGGTGGTTCAGCAACGAGGCCCGTCGGTTCGTCAAGCAGCGGCGCAAGCGGGGCGACCGGCAGATCGAGAAATACATCGCGCAGATTTCGCCCGACGGCTGGCACCCGTCACGCAACTGGGATCAGCGCTCGGAACTCGCCGCTACGCTTATTCCGAAAGGCTTGGCAATCATGGACGTGGGTTGCGGCGGTATGTATTTCGAGAAGCACGCCCGACCGCGCCATTATCTGCCCGTCGATATGGCCCCGCGCGACCATCGCACCCAAGTGCACGACCTCGATGCCGCACCCTTGCCCGCCGAATGGATCGATGCGGTGGATCTGGTGTGCTTTCTCGGCGTGCTCGAATATGTGCAGGATCCTGCGGCACATTTGCGGCGGATCGCGGCGCGCGCACGTCCGATCCTCTGCTCCTACAACGTGGCCGAAAGGCGACGCCACGACAGCCTCCGCTATGCAAAGTGGACAAACACCCTGGACACCGATGCTTTCGAGTCGGTCTTGGCGGAAAGCGGTTTTGTCATCGCGCGACGCCTGCCTTTCGGCAACCGACAGTTGGTGTATTTGGCCTTTCCAGAGCCTGTCGCCAATCCACCCCCCTGGTGGCGCGATCTGCCTCATCCTCCGCTGGTCGCCGAGAATGGCGCCGAGACCCTCCGGGTCGATGGCGACCGGGCGCCCGGCACGAATGCCTGACCTCATGCACCCAGCCATTTCCGGCGGCGCATAGTCGCGTCGACACGCGGCCCAAAACCCCGGATAATCAACGAGCTAGCGGCGCTGCACCGATCGGGTCCGGAGGACTGCGGGCATGGCTGTTCCATCGATCGTCGGCCGCATGGCAAGCTTGTGGTCAAAACCAGCGAGGCCTCTCGTGAAGCATGAAAAATCCGTCGTCCTCCTGGGCTTCTTTGCGCGCGGCAATGCCGGGGACGAAGCATTCCTGCATGTTCAGTACGAACTGCTGAAGGACCAGTACAACATCATCGTGCCGATCGAGCACAAGAACGCTCACCCGGATTTCCACAAGTGGTATCCCTATACCGAGTGCGAGATCATCAACTACGATGAGATCCCGCGGCTCTACGGCCAGGACGTGGCCGGGATCCACATCGGCGGCGGCTCGCTCGCCTTCGGCTTTTCCGGCCAGTTCCTGCTGACCGCCATGGATGCCCGCAAGAAGACGCTGATCAGCGGCATCGATGCCTCGCTGAAGCCGCGCCTGCCGGCCGACCACATCCGCTTTGCGATCTACGACCGGCTGGATTTCCTGTCGGTGCGCACGGTCAAGTCGATCGACAATCTGCGCAAGAACAACATCCCGGTGCATCACGGCGCCGACTGGGCCCTGGGGCTGGGCGTGATCGAGCCGCCCAAGGACAAGCGCGGCGGCGCCCTGATCACCATCCGCGCCTTCGGCGAGCCGCCGGGCGACGAGCACCGGCGCGACATGCTCGCCCTGCACAAGTACCTGGAGCGCCAGGGCCACAAGGTGCGCTACCTGCCCTTCGCGCCCGAGGACCGCAAGTTCCTGGACCACTTCCCGCACATTCGCCCGTCGATCATCGAGAACGTCTGGCACGACCCGCGCCAGGTGAAGGGCCTGATCAAGGAAGCCGATTTCGTGGTCAGCGTCGGGCGCCTGCACACGCTGATCCTGTCGATGACCGCCCACACGCCGACCTTCGCCATCGACCCCAAGATCATGGCGGACGGCCGCCACATCCTCAATCGCAAGAACGTCTTCTTCACCGAGGAAGTGGGCCTGCCCTTCTATTATTCGGTGAACGAGGCGATCGAGGCTTACGGCGACGATTTCAACACCAAGGTCACGGTCAAAGATTTCGCGCCCGACTATTACGAGCGGCTGAAGTCCCAGATGGGTTACGTCCGCCAGATCCTGGGCACCCCGGCCGAGGAACTGCCCGCGCGGGGCACCGAAGGCCACTGGGCGGGCGCCACCGCCGGCGGCCGCACGCTGGCGGTCTCGCAGGCCCAGACCGAGGCCGACGAAGCCGCACGGGAAGAAAAACGCCGCCTCAAGCGCGAGGAAAAGCGCCGCGAGAAACTGGCGGCCAAAGGCAAAGTGTAATCGGTCAGATCTTCAATGGCAGGCCGATGGTGCGTCCTTCGAGACGGGCGCTGCGCGCCCTCCTCAGGATGAGGAGAATCTTTATGGCAGAAAGACTCTCCTTATCCTAAGGAGCCATGCGAAGCGTGGCGTCTCGAAGGACGCAGCCTGCCGGTCCAACGGCCGATCACGCCCCCGCGATGATCGCCTTCATCTCGATGATCGACTTGTCCAGGCGGGCCATGGCGGTGGCCAGCTTGCGCTTGGTCACGCCCTTGATGCCCGCGGCGGTCGCCTCCAGCAGGGCGTCGACATCGGGGAACTGACTGATACCCCAGTCGGCGCACACGGCATCGATCTTGCTGATCGACTGGCGCCCCGAGGGCAAGGGCAAGGGCGGCAGCAGCGAGGCGGTCGGCACCCCGAGGGTCGCCGCGAAGATCAGCGGATGCAGGCGCCCGACCGCGATCACCAGGCCGCTGGAGCCGATCAGCTGCTTGACACGGCGTGGGTTCCACCAGTGCTCGAGCGTCGGGGCCAGGCGGGCCAGATCCAACTGCTCGGTGTTGCGGGCATCCTCGGGGCAGAAGGGCAGGAAGGCCGGCTCCCAGCCCTGGGCGCGCAACCCCAGGATCAGTTCCTCGATCGCCAGGACATAGGAAAACGGCACCAGGGGCAGCGGGAACTCGCGCAACACCACCAGGGCCCGGCGCCTCGACGCGGTCACATCGGGCGCCGCGTCCATCGCCAGTTTCAAGGCCCAGTCCGAGCCGAAGGCCGCCGGCACCTGAAGCTGGCGGCAGACGTCCTGGCCGTGACGCGTGCGCACCATCACCTGGGCGAAGCCGGCAAGATAGTCGCGCATCACGGCGTGATCGACGACATCCGGGCCCTGCACCACCTCGCGGTCGGGCGGGTCGCAGGCCGGCATGTCCAGGTTGGGCAGGTCGACCCCCGACAGGAAAGTGGGAATGCCCCGCGCCCGCGCCTCCATCACCAGATTGGCGGCAAAGCCCACGGCCAGGCCGCCGCCGCCGATCATCATGGCGGCGATGGGCCGGCCGGATTCGAAAATATCCTGGCTGCACTGATGGACGATCTCGCAGCGATTGTAGGGGTACCAGCCCTCGTAACCATCGAGGGCGCCAAACTTGTTGACCGCGACGATGATGTCGCAGCTCGGCGCGAAGGTCTCGTAGATCGACTGGAACAGCGCCTCGTCGCCGCAATTGCCGCGCCCGTAGAAGCCGGCGACCAGGAGCGCCGGGCGCATGGCGGCGGCTGCCGGCTCCACGGTATCGCCACTCGCCAGCCGGGGCGGCGAGGGCCGCGGCGTGGCGGGAGCGAGTTGCATCAGGGTCGGCCCGGTCGCCGCCACCACCGTCGCGGTGACGATCAGGCCCTGTGCCTGGGCCAGGGTGGCCAGGGCGCGCTCGCCCTTCCTGGCCACCGCGCAGATCAGCGCGCAACCGGCCGCGGCGATTCGCGCCAGCACCGCCTCGGCATTGGCGATCCGCCCCCACGGAACCAGCAGCGTTACCAGATCGACCCGCGCGAGGAGCGCGTCGCTCAGGGCCTCGAGGGCGATGGCATGGTTTGCGGCCGGGCCGGCCAACAGCGGCTGCTCGATGACGGCGACGCGCGTGCTGTCGAGCGCCGCGAGGGCCAGGTGCGAGCCGTCGGTCAGGTCGAGAACCAGCGCACCGTCGGGAACGAGCGTCGCAAGCAGGTCGCGGGCGACATCACCAGGCTGTTTGTGAACGGCACGCTGGGCGAGGGTCGCGGTCTTGACAGAGCGGTGTTTGGACATCCCCACCTTGAACATCGGAGCAGTGGCCGCCGCTGTCGGCCAGCGAAAACTCAAGCATCTCGGCGTGCACAAGCACCCTAGCTACACCGGATTAGTGGTAATCACAATCATGCCCGGACAATAAAATGGCACGCGCCGCGGACGGCGCGTGCCAATTCCCGGCGAGACCGCGATCAGCCGGCGCTGGGCGTACCGCGGCTGGGCCGCGACGCCGCGGCGGCTTCCCGGCGGGCGACGGTTTCGCTGCGGCGGGCTTCGGCCGCGGCCTTGCGGGCGTCGGCGGCCTGGCTGCGCTGGGCGGCCGAGGTGGTGCGCTTCTCCGCCGAGGCGGACTTGCGGGCTGCGGCCGCCTGGGCGCGTTCTTCCTTGCTGACCACGGGCTTCTTTTCGCTCATCTTGGAAAATCCTTTCTCATTGACTTGTGCCGGCATCGACCCGCAGGGGAGACCCATGGGTCCCCGGCCTGCAGCCCCCGCCGCCGGCGGTTAAAGCGGTTACTGTTCGCCGCCGGTCCTCGTCTGCCGACGCTCCGCCACCGCGGACCGCCGTTCGATCGCCGCCTGTTCGCGACGCTGAACCGATTGGCTGCGCCGGGCATGGGCGGCGGCCTGACGACCTTCGGCCGCCTGTTCACGACGGGCGATCGCCGCCGCGCGGCGGTCAACGGCCGCCGGCTTGGCCGCGGCGGGGGCTTCCGCGGCGGGGACTTCCGCCACGACAGGCGCCACCGCCACGGTTTCCTCGACGACGGGCTCGGCAACCGGGGCTGCCTCGACGGCGGCCGCGGCGACGGGTTCCGCCGCCTTGGCCGTCGACGCCTTGCCCTTGCCCTTCGTGGAACCCGACTTGCTTCCGGACTTCAACAAACCACCAAACAATTTGGACATGTCACCATCCGTCTTCAGGGAGTTGCGCCGGCCTCAACCGGCCTTGCGTTCGGCGATCGTCTTCAGGCGCCGTTCTTCACGCCGCTCCGACAAGGCCTTGGCCCGCTTCTCGGCCTTTTCGGCCGCGCGCTGCTCGGGCGTCAGGCCGTCGTCCTTGGGCGCCTTGCCCAGGGCCTTCAGCTTGGCCGCGCGAGCCTCCGCCCTGGCGATTTCCTCGACGCTCTTGGAACCGACACGAACCTTGGCCATCTTCTCGCCGCGGATCCGCTTCAGCGCCACCGACCGATCCTGGCCACCCAGTTCGCGGTCCAGGGCCAGGGCCTCGGCGAAGGTCTTCTCGATGTCCTCGTCGGTCAGGCCGGTCTTGCAGAAGTAGCGCTCGAACGCCTTCATGTTCAGGTCCAGCACATGCGGGTGGGCATGGCGGCCGTCCGAACCGAACTGGTTCTTGAAGGCGTTCAGCACGATTTCATAGGACGGGAAGTAGAACAGCTTCGGGTCCTGGGGCTTGTTCTCGCGGTAGAGCTGGTCCAGCGCCGAGCGCAGGATCGCCTTCGACACCGCATTGGCGGTGATGCACGAGACATCGCGGAAGGTCGCGGCCAGCGGGATCGGCGACAGGGTGAAGACCACCGGGGTGCCGGGCTTGTGCTTGCGGATCAGGCCATAGATCGCCCGCAGGTTGGTCAGGCTTTCCTCGTGGGTGGCGACGCGGAACTTGTGCCGGGCGGGGTCGAACTTGTCGAACGGCACCGCGCGCCAGAACACTTCGCCGGTCGGCTCGTCGTACCAGACTTCCGACAGGCCGAGCGTGATGATGAACAGGTCGGCGCTGTCGAACAGCTCCTTGGTGCGGATCCGCACCTGCTCGTCATAGCCGAATTCCTCGGCCTTGTAGCCGTGCCACAGGTCGACCGACGGGGTGTGGTTCTCCCACGCCCATTCGAACTGCTGGCGGATCGCGTGGGTGTTCACGATGCCGTCGCCCAGGCGGGACACGTAGGCGACGTTGTCCTTCTTGGTCGCGACGTTGTAGCCGATGCCGTTCAGGTAGTTGCTGATGTTGGAGGCAAAGCAACTGCCGAAGGCGATGATGTTGGTGTCCTGGTCGATGAACGGCTCGGCCGGCATCCAGCCTTTCAGGAAGTACTTGGCGACGGCATCGGGCCGCTCGAGCATGTCGAGGGTCGGACCGTAGTTGGTGTTCTCGCCGCGGTAGAAGCTGTAGCCGAACGACATCTTCTTGCCGTCGACCACTGCCTCGATCGTCCGATTGACCACCTGAGTTCCGCCGGCTTCAGGCTCGTCAGTTGTTTTGGTCACAGTTTCCGCGCTCATCAGTATAGACCTCCAAATCGGCAAATCGTCACGAGTCTTCGCGCCCGGGCTTGCGTCAGTCAATTCAAATCGTAGTCGACTTTGCCGCACCGCAGCAACATTGCCAATGCCTTATATCGATTGCACTTACCACCGGCATGGCACCAGTTGCTCCACAACGGTACGGCGAACGGCCGCCCTGCTGTTCACACAAACGGCTATGCTTGCCGGGGAGCGTCGAGCCGATTGCCCCGCTAGACGATCTCCTTCAGGCGCGCCGCGTCCTCGAGCCTGGTCACCAGGACGCCCGCCGCGCTGACCACGACGGCAAGCCCCTCGACCCCCAGGACCCGCACCGGCAGGCCATCGGTCACGATGATGCTGCCGGCCGTTTCCTTGGCCTTGGCGTCGCCGATCACGACATTGCCGGCCGCGTCCTTGGGCAGTTCGACCTGCGCGCTGCGCCAGTTGCCGACGTCGGACCAGCCACAGGCCACCGGGACCGTCGCGACCCCGCTGGCATGCTCGAACAGGGCATAGTCGATCGATTTCTTCTCGGCCTGGCCGAAGGCCTCAGCATCCAGGTGCCAGGCGCCGCCGATCTCGACGGCGCGGGTCGTGGCCAGGCGGGCGGCGTCCAGAATGGCCTTCATGTGGATTTCCGCCTGGGCCAGGAAACCGGCCGCGGTGAACACGAACATGCCGCTGTTCCAGTCGAACCGGCCCGACGCGATATAGCCCGCGGCAACCGCCGCCTCGGGTTTCTCGTGGAAACTCGCGACCTCGAAGGCGCCGGGATGGGCGGCGATCGGCGCGGCGCGCTCGACATAGCCGAATTCGGTCGCCGGGCGGTCCGGGGTGATGCCGAAGGTGACCAGGCGGCCCTCGCGCGCCAGG
Source organism: Oleomonas cavernae (assembly GCF_003590945.1). Taxonomy (NCBI): domain Bacteria; kingdom Pseudomonadati; phylum Pseudomonadota; class Alphaproteobacteria; order Acetobacterales; family Acetobacteraceae; genus Oleomonas; species Oleomonas cavernae. The sequence goes on from NZ_QYUK01000008.1 coordinate 217,362, forward strand.
ATCGCCGCCAGGTCCAGGGCGTGGCGGAAGGCCGCTTCGTCGCCGATCAACTGGTCGGAGGGGAAAATGCCAATCGGCACGTCGGCGCCGTGGCGCCGGGCCACCCAGGCCGCGGCGACGGCGATCGCGGCGGCCGAGTCACGCCGCTCGGGCTCGAGCAGGATGGTCGCCTCGCCCGCGCCGATCTCGGCCAGCTGGCGGCGGATTTCCGCCTCGTGAACCTTGTTGCAGATGATCAGCGCCGGGGCAGCGCCCCTGCCCGACAGGCGCGCGATGGTGATCTGAAACAGGCTCTTGCCTTGCCACAACCGTAAAAACTGCTTCGGGTTGGCGTCGGTCGACAGGGGCCAGAAACGCGTCCCCGAGCCGCCGCACAGCACAACCGGTACCAAACTCGTCATTCCGCCCCCCGCATGCCGACGTCTCCCTAACTAAAGTGCCCGACCGGAGACGTCCACCCTCTTGCGCGGCACCGGACGAATTGCCGTGCCGCAACATGGAATGGATCTCTAGGGCATCCGGTTCCCGCCCGAAGATGATGAAGGTCACATTTGCGGCATTTTAATGTTGCACTGCCATGGCACGCCCCACGCCAAAAGCCAGGCGGGCCGCTGCTGGAGGCGCCCAAGTCGCCCTCGACCCGGGATCAATCTCTCCGGGCAGCAAGGCTCCGCTTTTCATTTATCGAATGTATATTATCGCTTTGTTCCCGTTATATGACTGAAATGCAGCAAAAACGACTGACGATTTATCCGGTTGCATGGACCAAACGTGACGCTTATCACTTTGCTTGGCCTTCGGTGCGATAGGGCGGGACGCGGTTCTTGACAGGGCCGTTTGTTGCACTGCAATGTAGCCAACAGACATTACTGAAGAGGGGCGGACATGGACGCTGGTATCGAGCGTGCCGAACGTCAGCAGCCAGTCAGGTTGCGCCAAAGCACCACCGCGAAGTATCGCGTTGGCGACAGCGACAAGCGGCCCTGGGGGGACTGGGCCGTTCTAGATGTCGGCAATGGTTACATCGTCAAGCGGATTCGGGTCGACCCCGGCCAACGCCTGTCGTTACAGTTCCATCATCATCGTGCGGAAGACTGGACGGTGATCAGCGGCAAGGGCATCGTCGAAATCGCCGGCAAGCCGATCGGCGTCGGCCCCGGCACCCATGTTCACATCCCGACCATGGCGACCCACCGGATTTCCAATACCGGCGACGAGGTTCTCACGTTCATCGAAATCCAGCGCGGCGAGGTGCTGGACGAAACCGACATCGTGCGGCTTTCCGACGACTACGGCCGCTGAGGCGGTTCGCGCCAAGACCGGTTGCGACACCCGAGAAGAACGCCCGCCGATCCGGCGGGCGTTTTTGCGCCAGGCCCCCTTCCAGGGCGGCGACCGCGCCCTTTGCCCCCAAACCGGGGCAATACCCACCCTTTGGCAGTAATGAAATATTATCAAACCCGCTGGATAGTTCAGGCTGTCGGTCACTCGAGGTTATTGCGTCGCTCATGACGGCTCCCCCCGGCGGTCACTAGAGGTTTACGGTTAGATGCGCTCCCCTTCTTCAAGGTTTCGCAGCAGCGGTGCCAGTCTCGGCACCACTTGGTTCCATGATTGCGCCATGAACGGGCCGACGGACACCCTTCAGGGCGAGCTTTGCAGCGACTGCGGCGCCGTTGAACGAGTCAGCCGGGCAGTGCTGCGGGCACGTCTCCAATGCCTCGAAGGCAGCGCCCCCGCCCGCACCTGAGCCGCCGGCTAGCGGCGAGCCGACAGCGACTGCAACAGGGCGCCGGCCAGGCGCAGACCGCGCAGGCCGCGCTGACGCAGGCTTCTGGTCCCCCGCGGGGTACCACCCGACAGCAAGTTCACCACATGCCAGACATCGCACGGCAGGCCGCTCTGCGGGTCGGCGTAGCGGGGATAGCCGATCAGCGCACCGGCCACCAGTTCATCCAGGGTCAGGCGCCGACGCCGGCGCGGCGCTGACTGCCGGTCGGTGGTAAGGCCCCAGCCGGCATAGAACGGCAGCCCATAGGTCGTCACCGCCAGGCCGCGCACCAGCGCCTCGAAACCGACCAGCGAGGTCATGGTGTGGACCTCGTCGACCAGGTCGAACAGGCGCACCACCGAGGTATCGACGACGATCTGATCGGCCAGGGTCAGGGCAACTGCGGCCGGGATGGCCCCTTGGCGGTTGCCGGCTTCGACATCGGGATGCGGCTTGTAGACGATCCAGGCGTCGGGACAAGCGGCCCGCACCGCCTCGAGCAGGCCCCGGTTGCCGCCGACCCCGGGGGCACCCAGCCGCACCGAAGCGTCGTCTTCGACCTGGCCCGGCACCAGGATGCGCCGGCGCCCGGCCGCGCCATCGACGACGACGTCCTGTGCCCGCCCGACATTGTATTTGGTCAGGCCGCGCTCGACGATGGTCCGGCGCAACCGTGCCGCCTCGGCCAGCAGGCCGGCGTCGAAGCCGCCGGCCTCGAGCAGGGTTTCCAACTCGCTGGGCCCGGTCGGGTCGAAATAGATGCCCTCGCGGTCGACCACCAGCGAAGCGGCCGCGACGTGATCCGAACCCAGCCCGACCGAGCGCAGGAAGCCATCCTCGATCCGCCACAGCGGCACCCCCGCGGCCGCGCAGGCCGCCGCCAGGTCCGCCGGGGCCCGCGCCGCCCAGACGGCGATTCGGCCGCCTTCCCGCCGGGCCCGCCGGACCGCCTTGGCGGTGTGATTGACGAAGGCGACCCTGCCCCAGCGGCTGGCGAGGAACCGGCGCGTGCGCTCGTGCTTCCAGGGCCGCAGCCCCACCACCACGGTATGGCCGGCGAATTCCCGGTCCATGTGCTTCACCCGCGCGATGTAGCGGGCGACGTCGAGCGCGCTTCCAGGCCTGCCGGTCAGCGGGTCGATGTAACGGCAGGCACCCACATAGGCCGCGGCCACCACCGCTTCCAGGCTGGGCCGCGCGGTGCGCCGGGCCACGGCCTGGCGGTCGTCGGTCAGGCCCCAGCCGGCATAGAACGGCAGACCGAAGCAGACGACCGGCACCCCCTGGATCAGCGCCTCGAACCCGGCCAGGCTGGTCGCGACATAGACCCGGGCCGCCCGCCTGGCCAGCGACGGCCAGGAGATTTCCCGCGCCTCCAGCGCGATGCCCTGCTGCCGCGCACTGTCCAGCAGGAAGCCCTGCCGGCGCCCGGCCAGCACGTCGGGATGAATCTTGACCCGGATGTCGGCGCCGGGATTTTCCGCGCGGGCCGCCGCCAGCATCGCCTCGAATGTCGCGGCATCGACCCCGCCGCCGGCGATCGAGGCATCGCCCACGGTCTGGTCGACCACGAGGACCAGGGGCCGGTCGCGGCCGGTGGGGTCGGCGTCGTCCAGGTCGGGGGCGTCGTTGTATTTGCCGATCGCGTGGCGGCGCATCAGGTCGAGCAATTGGCCCGCCATCGCCAGGTCCGCCGCCGGGATGGCGTGCCAGTTCTGGAGTGCGGCCTCGATGTCGGACCGGGCCTGGGCCTCGTAGTGAACGCCGCGGCTGTCCAGGACGATCGACAGGGGCGGCGTGCCCGCGACGCCCAGGCCCACCGACCGCAGAAAGCCGTCCTCGGCGGTGACGAAGGGCAGCCCCCATCGCTCGGCCAGGCGGCGGGCACGCTGCGCCGGCGCCTTGCGGCCCCAGCCGACGATGGCTGTCACACGGGGCGGGGGACGGACCAGGCCGCTGAGCCAGACCGGCGTCCCCAGGGAGCCGAGCAGCGACCGCAGGTGCGGCACCCGCCACCACATGCCGAGCGACAGAACCCCCACCCGCCGTGCCGGCGCCCCTGGTTGGGCGGTATCGCCGCCTGCCGCCATGTGGCGAGAACCTCTCTGAACCCGTTGCTGCGAAAGCGTTGAAAACTGGTGCCGGAACGATGGAACCGGCGGCCTCGATCGGTGTTGGTGTCGACGGGGTTCTCGCATGGCTGGCTGCTGATCGACAAGATGTTTCCCGGTCTTGCCCGGCTAAGCTCTTGCCTTGTCGAGCTATTTGTGATGTCCAGAGTGATCATGTGGATCGTGCTGCCGCCTGCCATGGATTGTTGTGCCGCTGACGCTTCGGCGAATGTCGGCCCGTGTGGGTGCCAGTTTTGATGGGTGTTCCGTTACCCGCCACCGTTTCGCCGATCGACGGCGATCGCCCTGCCCGGGCGCGCTGCTTCCTGTTCCTGCAAGGGCCGATCGGCCCGTTCTTTCGCCGCTTGGGCTTGGCTCTGGCCGCCCGGGGCCACAGGATCGTGCGAGTCAACTTCAACGGCGGCGACACCTACGATTGGCCGTGGCCGTCGGCCCGCCTGTTTCGTGGTGCGAACGACGAATTCCCCGCCTGGGTCGGCGCCCTGGCCAAGGCGCACGACGTCACCGATCTGGTCCTGCTGGGCGACTGCCGCCCCCTGCATGTCGCCGCCGTCGAGACCCTGAAGCAGTGGCGGCCGGCCCTGCTCGTCCATGTCTTCGAGGAAGGTTATCTGCGGCCGGACAACATCACGCTGGAACTGGACGGGGTGAATGCCCGGTCCAGCCTGCCGCGCGATCCCGCCGCCATCCTGGAATCGCCCGAGGCGGCGGCGGATTTGATTCTTTCCCACCCGGTGAGGCCGCAAAACATCGTGATGGGCCGGCGCACGCTGGCCTCCTACAGTTGGCTGTTCCTGCTGGGGTGGCTGTTTCAGCGCTACCGGCACCACCGGGAAAACGGGCCGGCGTTCGAACTCTGGACCTGGTTCAAGCGGCTGGCCGGCCGGCCCGCGCGCCTGGCCGAGGTCGCCCGGCGGGAGAAGCAGCTCCTGGCCAGCGGCGCGCCCTACTACCTCGCGCTGATGCAGCTCAATACCGACAAGCAGTTGCTGTTCCATTCGCCCTTCAAGTCGATTCACGAATTCCTGATCCAGACCGTGCAGTCCTTTGCCGTTCATGCCCCCAAGGACACGCTCCTGGTGGTCAAGGGCCACCCGCTCGACAACGGGCAGACGCCGCATGACCGGCAGTTGAACGAATTGGCGGCGCATTGGGGCGTTGCCGAGCGGATCGTCTATCTCGACGGCGGCAACCTCAGCGAGCTTCTGGGCGCCTGCCGCGGCGCGATCACGATCAATTCGACCGCCGGCATCTCGGCCCTGCACCGGTCGCTGCCGCTGGTCGTGCTGGGGCGCGCCATCTACGACCTGCCGGGGCTCACGCACCGGCGCGGCCTGGACAGTTTCTGGACCGATCCCGATCTGCCGCAGCGCGACCTCTACCTGGCCTGGCGCCAGGTCGTCGCCGCGCGCACCCAGGTCAACGGCGGCTTCTACACCAATCAGGGCATGGCCCTGGCCATGCCCAAGGTGATCGAACGGCTGGAGGCGGCCCCCGCCGCCGCGGCGTTGCTCGCGGCGCCGGGCACGGAGGCCTCGTACGAGGCGCCGGCCCAGGCGCTCGCCGGCTCCTGACTAGCGCTTGCGCCACCAGGACCGCAGCCGGGCCAGGCCCGATTTGCGCGGCTTGACGTGATACATCGGCAGGGACGCGATGAGCGGATGACCGAACAGCCCGCCGCTGCCGACCTGCTGTGCCGTCAGCGGCGCGATCGGCCCGGGAAAAGCTTCGATCAGCCGGTCTCCGTCGAACGGCTTGGGCTCCCAGGCCCGATCGATGGTGCCGATGAGGTCATCCCAATCGGTTTCCCTGACCCGGTGCTGGCGATAGGCCTGGACCTGCGCCATGCCCAGCCCGGCATAGAGGTCGGCGATGCGCAGATCGACCTCGTGCTCGTCCGCCGTCGACAGCGACACCAGCCCCGACGGGCCGCCGCGGGGCGAGAAGTAGAGGCAGGGAATGCCATAGCTCTCGGCGAAGACCATGCCGTGCAGGCTGGTCGAGACGATGCGCTTGCACGACAGGATCTGGTCCAGCCGTTCCTTCATCGCCGCGACGCTGACCGGCGTGACCGTGTTGATCAGCTTGACCGACGACTGGAGTGATTCGGGCACCCGATAGCGCAGGTGCCGGGGATCGGGATGGGCCTCGAAGGCCCGGTCGACCAGATCCGAGAGGTGGATGATCACGCCGAGTTCGTAGCGCTTCTCGATCCCGGGATTGTAGAAGCGCGGCAACAGCCAGACCGGATCGCCGTAGACGCCGCGATAGATGAATTCGGCCCGCTCCAGGATCTTGGCCGCGATCGGCCCCCTGGTCGCCATGACCCGGTAGCGAGTATCGGCCGGCATCTCGAACAATTGCCGATCCTTGCCGGCGCCGGGATTGCGGTAGCGCGAGGAGCCCGAGCCCCAGACCGTCACCTCGCCGCGCGAAAACAGGTTGGCGATGGTCCCGACCGCGCTGATGCGCGGCACCGGCGCATCGAAGAAGGCATGCTCGACCGGCTGGCCGGCGACGCAGGCGACCATCACCGGGCTCAAGGCGTCGCCGATATTCAGATGGTCGTCCGCGTGCGGTGCGGCGACCCAGGTGACCTTCAGGGGCTCAGCCATGTCCTGCCATGCAGTTTAGGAAACCGATACCGGGTTGGTAGTGCATGGTTTTCGCTGCCGTATCGACAAAAACCCGGAATCGGCCGCGGCAGATCGCCTCGCCTGAGTGTTGCATCACAGCAATCCTGCTGCATTCCGTCCAGCGTGTACCATGGTCGGGCCGCCCCAGCCCCATTCCTTCTTGCCCCCGGGCAACGAGGCGCGCGATTATCGCGCCCAAGGGGGGCAGGACGGGGGTCGCGTGTTTCACATACAATCTACCGTCATACGACGCCGCAGAAGCGCTGCATCACTGAAGGGGGACAGCCATCTTGGCGGCACGCTTGAATCCTTCTGACCCGGACCGGCCGACCGCGGCCTGGCCCGAGCCGCTTCAGCCCAGACAGGTTGGCGAGCGGCTGTCGGAAGCGACACAAGGTGCAGCCCCGGTGCCGGCGGGGAGGATCTCCCGGTTGGCCGGGGTGCGCATTGCGATCGACGGCTACAATCTGGCCCTGCCGCGGGGTACCGGGGTGGCGACCTATGCCCGCACCCTGTCCCACTGCCTGCATGATCTGGGCTGCAAGGTCGACATCCTCTATGGCCGGCGCGTCCACCTGGGCGACGCCCCGATCCTGCACGAGATCGCCTTTCTCGACCCCGATGGGGTCAAGCCGCCGCGGTGGCGGCGCCGTCTGCGCCAGTTCGCCGAGGCCTTCACCTCGCCGTTCGGCCGCAAGGCGCAGGTCATCACCATCGAGGGCCAGGTGATCGCCCGCGACGTCGCCGCCACCCTGCCGTATTTCGACCGGATCACGGCGGTGCCCGACCTGATCCACACCGCCATGCGCCATTTCAAGCGCTGGGGCACTTTCCTAGAGGTTCGGGTGCCCGACCCGCCGGCGATCATGCACTGGACCTATCCGCTGCCGATCAGGGTGGCCGGGGCCCGAAACATCTACACGCTGCACGACCTGGTGCCGCTGCGGCTGCCCTTCGCGACCCTCGACGACAAGAAATACTATTACAAGCTGATCCGGAAATGCGTCGAGACGGCAGGCCACATCTGCACGATTTCGCAGCGCTCCAAGGCCGACATCAAGGCCCTGTTCGCGATCGACGACAGCCGGATTTCCAATACCTACCAGTCGGTCGCCCTGCCCGCCGCCACAGCAGGCCAGACCGAGGCCGAATCGCGGCAGTATGTCGAGCGGGTCTACGGCTTTGGCTGGAAGGGCTATTTCCTGTTTTTCGGGGCGATCGAGCCCAAGAAGAATGTCGCCCGGCTGATCGAGGCCGTGCTGAAGGCCCGCCCCGGCCGTCCCCTGGTGATCATCGGCGATGCGGCCTGGAAGGCGGCGGAGGAGGTCACCTTCATTGCCGACTACGAGCGCGAGGTCCAGGCGACCGGCGCGCCGCGGCGGATTCACAAGTTCAGCTACGTTCCCGCCCCCCACCTGGCGGCGCTGGTCAAAGGGGCACGGGCCGTCCTGTTTCCGTCGCTCTACGAGGGTTTCGGCCTGCCGGTCCTGGAGGCCATGCTGATGGGCACCCCGGTGCTGACCTCGACCGAGGGCGCCATGCCCGAAATCGCCGGCGATGCGACCCTGCTGGTCGACCCCTATGACGTCGATGCGATCGCCGCGGCGGTCACCCGGCTCGATGCCGACGACGTCCTGGTCGCCGACTTGGCGCAGCGCGGACCGGGCCAGGCGGCCAAATTCGGCATCCCGTCCTATCTCGCCCGATTGGAAGAAATGTACGCCAAGGTCCTGGACCTCGATCCCGTTTGAAATGTGATAAAGCAGAGCAATGGCAAAGATCCTTCTTGATATTTCCCGACTGGTCGGCCGCGATCCGGAGCGCCCGCCCTCCGGTATCGATCGGATGGAGTATGCCTATCTTTGCCATTTTCTGAATCAGCCCCGGCAGCGGGTCGGCTTCTTCACCATTCGCGGCAACGGCTTCCGCCGCATCACCTGGGAAGATGCCTATGAGCGGCGTGACGACATCGCCGCCAACTGGATCGACCGCGTCAATCCCGACCTGCATCGCCGCCTGCGCCGCTTCTCCCCCTTGATGGACCGCTTCGTCAAGGCAGGCGAGCGCCTGATAGGCGAGCGGGCCGAGCCGGTTCCCGAGGTCAAGGGCCGCGCCATGTTCAAGCGCGGCGCGCCCTCCTCCATCCTGCTGTCGGTCTCGCACGGCGGCATCGACAAGAAGGGCCTGTGGGAGAATCTCAAGCAGCGTTTCGATGCCCGCCTGGCGGTCTATCTCCACGACCTGATCCCCTATCATCACCCCGAATTCGCCCGGGCGGGCGAGGACCGCCGCCACGTCGCCAGGCTCGAGACCATGATCAACACCTCGGATCTGGTGCTCACGAATTCCCACGTCACGGCCCACGACTTCAAGGCCTTCTGCGCGCAGACCGAACAGTCGCCGCCGCCGATCAAGGTCCTGCCGCTGGGCGTCGCCCCGGTCTACCGCAACCTCAAGCCCACGCCGCACCAGGAAGCCGTGCCCTGGTTCATCATGATCGGCACGATCGAGCCGCGGAAGAACCACAATCTGCTGCTGGCGATCTGGCGCCGCCTGCACGGCATCCTGGGCGACAAGACGCCGAAGCTGATCCTGATCGGCCGCCGCGGCTGGGAAATCGAGAACACCGAGCGGATTCTCGATCGCTGCGTCGCCCTGCGCGATTGCGTCGTCGAACTGCCCAGCCTGTCGGACGCCCAGTTGATCGAGTTGCTGCGCCGGGCCAATGCCCTGCTGTTCCCCTCGTTCGTCGAAGGCTACGGCCTGCCGATCGCCGAAGCCCTGACCGTCGGCATTCCGGTGATCTGCTCCGACATACCGGCCTTCCACGAGGTCGGCGGTGATGTCCCCGATTTCATCGATCCCCTGGACGGCCCCAAATGGCTGGACACGATCCTCGACTATGCCTCGGGGCAATCGGCCGCGCGGGCGGCGCAGATCGAGCGGATCAAGAATTATCAGCCGCCGTCGTGGGAGCGCCACTTCAGCATGCTGGAGGCATCGCTGGCCCGCCACTGCGGCCTTGATTCACCGGCAGGACAGCTTGCCCAGGCCTCGACCGCGGTGCTCGATGCCGCGCCGGATCCATTTGCGGTAACCCCTGGCGATTGAAACTCAATTGATAGTCGATTGATTCATGAAGCTTTTCCGGCCGCACACGCGGCAAGTGTGAAATTCTCGTGACCGGTCGGCTGCGTCAAGATTGTCACCTGAACGGCGGCGCATTTATGCTGCAACTGCGTAAAATACTGTAGGATTGTCCGCGTTATTGGCCGGCAAGATCGGTCCGCGCGGGGTCGGTGTTTCAGGTCTTTAGTACACGAGCAGATAGCTGGAGCGGATCATGCAGGAGCTTAAGGGTTCATCGGTGAAGGTCGCGATCATCTGCCCGTCGCTGGGCAAGAGCTGCGGTATCGCCCGGTATTCCCACTATGTCGCCACCTCGCTGAAGAAATTGGGGATCGGCACCGCGCTGCTGCGCTCGTCGTCCGACCTGTTCACCGTCCGGGAAGACGCCGCCCCGTTCGACTTCATCCTGGTCCAGCACGAATACGGCCTGTTCGACAACCTGTCGCCGCTGGGTACGGGCGAGGCCACCTCGACCCTGGTCGGCAACATCGAGCGTTACCAGGTAGCCTATCCGGGCACCCGGTCGGCGATCATCATGCACACGATCGTGCTGACCGATCACGTCCTCAACATCATGAACCAATGCCTGTTCGGCTCGGCCATCCCGGTGTTCAACCTGAACGGCCGGGGCTGCTACGAACTCGCCATTCCGCACCTGGAACACGGGGTCTTCGTCCATGAACCCGAAGGCGAGCCCAAGGCCAGGCCCCCGCGCAGCACCCCGTCCCAGCGCCGCGACCGTCCCACGGTGGGCAGCTTCGGCCTGCTGTCGCCCAACAAGAAGCCCACCCTGATCATCGATATCTGTGAGCGCGCGCAGGCGAACTTCATCGGCAATTTCGCCACCACCAGCCGCACCGCCGCGCGCGAACTCAACGACTATGCCGAGCGTCTGAAGGTGCCGGCAACGGTGTTCACCGACTTCTGCGAGGAAAGCGACCTCCTCGACCGGTTGGCGCCGATGGATTTCGGCATCGTCACCCAGGACCCCATCACGCACTGGGCGACCAGCGGCTCGATCCGCTTCCTGTTCAATTTCGGCGTGCCCGTGCTGGTTCCATACGGCCCGCAGTTCGAAGATTGCGGCGAAGGTGTGATCTTTGCCCACCAGGACGAGATGCACTTCCGCATCGACGAGCTGTTCGCCAGCACCGAAGCCTATGAACGTGCGTCGGAGCGTGCGCGCAGCTTTGCCGAAAAATATGAGATGTCGAAGGTCTATGCGCAATTCCTGGCGCTGCTGGCCGACACCCCGCCGTCGCACCTGACCGCCTATCGGATGCGCAATTTCCGCGATCAGCGCCGTTCGCTGACCCTGATCGACATGATGCTGCTGGGCAAGGTGGACGAGGGCATCGACAGCGCCGATGCCGAGCAGGAGATCATCGCCGCCTGTGCCTCGAGCGATGCCGAAGCGGCGGACGAGGCCCTGCAGGCCGTGATCGACAAGCAGTTCGCCGAAACCCCCTTGAAATTCAGCGTCGCCTGCGAGGGCCTGATCACGCCCTATCTCGAGGCGACCGACCGGCTGACCCTGCTCACCTCCTGCGCAACCCTGCCGTCCAACCTGTTCCAGGTCGAACGCTTCCTCAGCCACGACGACACCCTGCCCCCCGTCGTGCGCCGCGAGGCATTGCGTGATATCCAGGGTATCCAGCGCGAATACCACGAAGTCGTTTCCAACCGCATCTTCTCGGCCTCGGTGACGGGCAAGCTGGTCAAGCAATTGTTCCCGGAAACCTACGGTTCGGTCGGGCGCGACGCGGTGCAGCAGCTCCGCCGTGTCATGCAGGATTACATCGACCGGATCGGCTTCCGCGGCAGCGCCAACAGCGCCCCGATCCGCATCCCCGTGCTGCTGATCATGCCGGCGGCCAAGATCCTGTCCTATCTCGCCCGCGTCGGCGGCCTCGCAGCCAAGGATCTTCTCGACCTGGTCGGCACCTGCGGCCTGCCCACCGACATCTTCGACGACCGCCTGGTGTGGGTCGAATCGGCGGCCAAGTTCATCCAGGCGCAGACCACGGCGCAGCTGTCCGTCTCGACCGGCAGCCCGCTGGAGTTCCACACGCGCTATCGTGCCTACAAGGCCGAATTCGCCATGATGTCGAACGAACAGTTCGTCTATTCGGCGCTGGCCCTGTTCTTCAAGAGCCAGCCGTCGCGCGGCCGCCTGCAGGAAATCTGCAATGCGATCGACGGCAAGACCCGCACCGAGGCACTGATCCATATCTCGCAGCAACCGGAAGCCACCCTGTTCCAAAGCGCGGTGGTCGACATCGATACCCCGGCGTCGCACGAGGATCTGCCCAAGCCGATCTTGATGAAGAAGATCATCGACGAGTTCTTCCTGAGCGAGAGCGGCACCTTCGACAATGCCGTGGGCGACCAGAACTTCTTCCAGATCGCCCGCTTCTGGCTGTTCGACTGCCTGCGCAGCGCACTGGCCAACGATCTGTTCAAGGAAAAGACGGGCTTCGCCGTCAAGCCCGCCGCCAAGCTGTTCCCGCCCAAGCCGGAACCGACCTGGCTGCCCGAAGAACAGGCCCCGGCGTTCATTCAGGCACTGTCCGGCCCGCTGGCTGCCACGGCCCGAAAGGTGCTGTTCGGCGCGCGGGTCGACGAGGCGGCTCTCGATGAACTCGCGCCGGGCCTTGCCGCGGCCCGCAATCTGGTCGACCTCAGCCTGCTGGTCGGCGACAGCCTGACGCTGACCATCAACGTCCAGCCCGAACCATGGGCCAAGCTCGCGGCCCAGATCCCGGCCAGGGCACGGACCACCAACCTGTCCTTCAAGGACAAGGATGCCAACGCCAAGTCGATGCCGATCTTCGATCCCTCCTGGGTCGGCGAGGCGGTCAGTGCCGGCCTGCCGGATCGGGTCTGGGCCAATGTGTGGAATTCGATTTCCCGTTTCACCGCCGCCAAGATCGTCGCGCCATCGGAATTCCGCCGGGTCTCGCCCTGGGTGATTGCCATCGATCAGGTTACGGAAGAGGACGAATTCGACTTCGTCATCGTTCACAAAGGCCAGATCGACACCATGCAGGCTTGGCTGAAGCAGGAAATCGCCAAGAAATGGCAGCCCTACTTCGCCAACGAAGTGTTCATCGTCTTCAGCAAGCCGGAGGTCTCGCCGCTGTTCTTCGACGAGATCCATGTCCGGGTGGCCAAGGACCTGCTGCCGCCCAAGCGCAAGGGCCTGGGCAAGCTGCTGGCACGCTGACCGCGCCTCCCCCGGGGCTCCAGGAGCCCCGGGGGACGATCGGGAAAAGTGATCTTTGGGCGCAGGAATTGAACCCCGGGACCGTTTCAGTGTTGGTGTCGATGAGACGACCTGACCGACACACAAGGGACCCCCGATGTCCAGGGATGCATTCATCGCGGCCAACCGCTTTGGCCTAGGCCCCAGGCCTGGGGAATACCAGGCGCTGTCGGGGGATCCCCGGGGTGCCCTGCTGGCCCAGCTCTCGGCCCGCCCACCCGTCAGCGATCTGCCGGACACCGCCGGCGCCCTGGTCATCGCCAATTCACGCAAGGCCATGATGGCCGAAGGCAACGGCGAGAAAGCCTTGACCGACGGCCGCCCCGACAACCCGGTGCGCGAACTCTACCTGCGCGAGATCGGCGCCCGTTTCCGGCGCTGCGTCGACAGCGAGGCGCCGCTGCGCGAACGGCTGGTGCTGTTCTGGTCCAATCACTTCACCGTCTCGGTGGTGCGCAGCGGCGTGGTGCCGCTGGCCGGCGTGTTCGAGCGCGAAGCCATCGCGCCCCATGTCACAGGACGGTTCGAAGACCTGCTGCGCGCTGCCGCCCTCCACCCCGCCATGCTGACCTATCTCGATCAGGCGCGCTCGGTCGGGCCCGATTCCAAGGTCGGCCAGCGGCGCGATGCCGGCCTGAACGAGAACCTGGGCCGCGAGATTCTGGAATTGCACACCTTGGGCGTCGACGGCGGCTATACCCAGGAGGACGTGATCGCCCTGGCCAAGATCCTGACCGGCTGGTCGGTGGTGAAGGGCGGCGGCGACGCGCCCAAGCAGTTCGGCTTCGACATCAATCGCCACCAGCCCGGCGACAAGGTTCTGGTCGGCACCAAAATCAAGGAAGACGGCGAGAACGAAACCTATGCCGCCTTCGCCATGCTGGCCCGCCACCCCGCGACCGCCAGGCATCTGGCGACCAAGCTCGTGCGCCACTTTGTGGCCGACGATCCCCCGCCCGAGGCGGTCGCCAGGATCGCCAAGGTCTATGCCGACAGTGACGGCGACCTGACCGCCGTGACCAAGGCCTTGCTCGCGCTCGACACCATATGGGCGGCACCGCTGGTCAAGATGAAGACGCCCTGGGAGCTGGCAGTGTCGGTCGGCCGGGCCGCCGGCAGCGCCGAAATCATGAAGGACGAGGCCATGCTGTTCCGCCGCCTGCGCGGCCTGGGCCAGGCGCCCTTCACCGCGCCCTCGCCCGCCGGCTGGCCTGATCGGACAACGGACTGGCTGGGGCCCGATGCCTTGATGCGCCGCATCGACCTGCTCTCGGACGTCTCGGCCAAGATCAGCGGCTCGCTCGATCTCGAGCAGTTGCTCACCAACACGATCGCCCCCGTGATGGCACCGCAGAAGTTGCAGTTCATCAGGCAAGCCGGTGACCGCGCGTCGGCGGTGACCATGGTCTTTGCCAGCGCCGAATTCCAGCGGAGGTAACCCGGATGATTTCGAACCTGAATCGCCGTGCCCTGCTTCAGGCGATGCTGGCCGGCAGCCTGCTGGCGACGGTCCCCCGCGTCGCCTTTGCCAATACCGCCGGCGAGCGCCGTTTCGTCTTCGTCATCCTGCGCGGCGGCATGGACGGCCTCTCGGCTGTGCCGGCCTTCGGCGACCCTGATTTCGCCACCCTGCGCGGGCCGCTGGCCATCGCCGCCCCGGGCAAGGCCGACGGCGCCCTGGCGCTGGACGATCGCTTCGGCCTGCATCCCAGCCTCGCGCCCATCCACGAGATGTGGGCGGCGGGACAGATGCAGGTGGTCCACGCCGCCAGCACGCCCTATCGCGAACGCTCTCACTTCGATGCCCAGAACGTCCTGGAAACTGGCGGCGCCAAGCCCTCGGGCTCCGGGGTCGGCTGGCTGAACCGGGCCCTGGGCCTGATGGGCAGCAGCGGCCTGGGCCTGGCGGTCAGCCCGTCCGCCCCCCTGATGATGTCCGGCCCGACCCAGGTCGCGACCTGGGTCCAGGGCAACGACCAGCCGCCCTCGGCCTATCTGCTCGATGCCATCGACCGCCTTTATGGCGACGACGAGGCCTTCCACGCCGCCCTGGCCTCGGCCCGCGATACCGAGGATCTGCTGGCCGACGCCCAGACCTCGTCGATGATGCGGGAACGCGGCCTGAGCCGGCTGGCCCCGGCCTTCAAGGGCCTGGCCAGCCTGATGCGCGACCAGCGTGGCCCGCGGGTGGCGACGATCGAGGTTACCGGCTGGGACACCCATTCGGCACAAGGCAACGCCAAGGGTCGCCTGGCGACCCTGCTCGGCCAGTTCGGCGACGGCCTGGCGACCTTGAAGAAGGATCTGGGCCCGGTGTGGGCCAAGACCATCGTGGTGGCCGCCACCGAATTCGGCCGCACCGCAGCACCCAACGGCACCGGCGGGACCGATCACGGCACCGCGGGCGCCGCCTTCGTCCTGGGCGGCGCGCTGAACGGCGCGCGGGTGCTGGCGGACTGGCCGGGCCTGTCGCGCGACAAGCTCTACGAGGGCCGCGACCTGGCGCCGACCAGCGACCTGCGCGGGGTCTTCGCCGCGGTGCTGCGCGACCATTTGGGGCTGCCCGAACAGGATATCCGCGCCCGCGTCTTCGTCGATGCGGGCTCGCTGCAGTTCCAGCCGGATGTGGTGAAGGTCTGAGGCGAAGGGCGGCACGTCCGGCGTGCCGCCCAGCCCCTCAGGCGAAGATGAAGTTCGTGGCCGTCAGGTCGGTAGCGAGCGTGTCGAGCAGGGTGACCGAGTCGGTACCCATGAAGGTTACCACGGTGTCCGCGCCCACTTGAGCGATCGAGCCGGTCACCGCCAGATCGGCCAGCGAGGTAAAGCCGTAGCCCGAGACGTCGAGCTTGTCCTGGCCGTCGTGGAAGTCATAGAGCGTGTCCACGCCCGAATGGACCGCGAAGACGAAAACATCGAAGCCCAACTCGCCGTAAAGCCCATCGGCGCCCTTGCCGCCGGTGATGATGTCGTGGCCCGAGCCGCCGAAGATGTCATCGTTGCCGATCCCGCCGTCGATCGTATCGGCGCCGCAGCCGCCGGTCAGGAAATTGCTGCCGCGGTTGCCGATGATGGTATTGGCCAGCGAATTGCCGTTGCCGCTGAGATCGCCCGACCCGTCGAGGATCAGCACCTCGACCCGGCTGGTCAGGGTATAGCCGTCGACCATCGAGATGACGGTGTCGACGCCGTCGCCCAAGGCCTCGCTGACCACGTCGCCGGCATTGTCGACGGAATAGGTATCGTTACCCAGGCCGCCCTTCATGGTGTCGGCGCCGATGCCGCCGTTCAGCGTGTCGTCGCCGTCGCCACCCGTCAGCGTGTCGTTCCCCAGGCCGCCGAGTGCTGTATCGTTGCCCACGCCGCCGGCCAGGGTATCGTCGCCGGAGCGCCCCTCGAGCGTGTCGTTGCCGGTACCGCCCGTCAGGCTGTTGGCGGCGCCGTTGGCCCCCCGCAGGACATCGTTGAAGGCGGAACCGATAAGGTTCTCGACCCCCAGCAGGATGTCGTTGCCCTGGCCCGTGGCCTGGGCAAGGCCGTTGATCGCCAGATCGATCAGCAGGGTCCCGGCGGCGGTGGCATAGGAGGCGGTGTCGATCCCCGCACCGCCATCGATGCGGTCATCGCCCAGACCGCCGGCCAGGGTATCATTGCCGTCCTGCCCCAATAGCCGGTCATTGCCGCCAAGCCCGGTCAGGGTATCGTTGCCGAGGCCGCCGAACAGGATGTCGATGGCGTCACTGCCCGTCAGCGTGTCGTTGCCGCCCAGGCCCTTGACGGTTTCGGCGCCGCCGGCCGAGGTGCGGATGTTGCTGTTGTCGTTCAGGGTGAAGACCTGGGCGGCGCGCAAGGTTACCACCGACAGGTCGAGCAATTCGATCGGGTTGGCGCCGCCCACGGTGCCGATCAGGGTCAATTCGCCGGTATTGGAGTCCACCTGATACAGGGTCGAGCCGGCAACGCCGTAGCTGTCCTCGCCACCGCCGTCGCGGGTGACGATATCATAGCCGGTGATGTCCACATCGGCCGGGCCCAGATTGAACAGGATGCCGCTGTTGGGCGGGTCCTGCAGCACGAAGGCGTTATTGGCGGAGTCGAAATTGTAGAGGTCGGTGGTGGTCGCGCCAGCCACGGAATTTGTATAGGCCGCGGCCGTCACCCCCGGCGCATCGCCAAAATTGGCCTCGTTCTCGTCATAGGCCAGCGAGCCGTCGACCGAGACCACGCCGCTGTCGACATTGACCCGGTAGTTGCGGCCGTCTTCGCCGATCAGGCGCAGGCGGTCGGGAACCGGGTTGAAATCGGTGCCGCCCGGCTGGTTGCCGAAGGCGACCGACAGGGTCGAGGTGAGCGTGGCCTGGCCCGTGTTGATGTCGATTTCATAGACGCGGTTGGTGCTGGAAATGCCGTAGAGCAGGCCATCCACCGGCCGGAAATCGATGCCGAGCAGCCGCCCCGTCACCCCCGTGATGGCGGTGACCGTCGCCGCCGACGGGCTGCTCTCGTCAAAGCGGACCAATTGATTGTTGTCGGTCAAGCCGATCGTCGTCATGTCTCACTCCCCCCGGATGATGACACGCAACCTTACGCCCGTTTACCGACGCCGGACTTTTCCGAATTTGGAATGGATCTCATCATACGACAACTTCGGCACAACTTACAGGCGGATGGGGCCGGGCATCGCGGCTGGTTTGGAATTGATCCAATTCAAGCCGAGAGCGGCGGCAGGCCGAAGTCGCGAAGGTCGGGATCGCGCAGCGGGGCGTCGTAGTCGAGGAAATATTCGTCGAGCTGCGGCGGCGCCACCCTTGTGCTGCTGAGCATGGCATGGGCCTGGCCGCGGTGATGAATCTGGTGCACGAACAGGTGCGCCAGCACCGGGCCCATGGTTTCGATATCCATGCCCTTGGCGCCGCGGTCGAGGCGCACCGCACGGGTCAGGCCCGCGGTATCCAGGGCATCACACAGGGCGATCAGCCGGCGGTCGACGGCGCGCTGCGCCTCGATCAGGTCGGCAGCTTTGGGGCACGGGATCTCGTTCTCGAAATGGGCATAGGTCGGCACCCCGCCCTCCAGCCCTTCGACATAGAAGCGGTCGATGATCAGGATGTGGTTGAGGGTCGCCTGCAGGGACGGAAAGAACCCGACACGTTCCGCCGCGAATTCGGTATCGGACAGGTGCAAACAGGTGCGCAGCAGCCGCTCGTTCGACCAGGCATTGTTGCGCGCCATGTGCCGGAAATGGCTGACCAGATCCATGGGCGGCGGCGCCCTCAGTGCCCGTTCTTGGTCAGCCGGTCGAGGGCCACCAGGCCCTTGAGCACGGCCTCGATCTTGTCGAGCGGCACCATGTTGGGGCCGTCCGAGGGGGCATTGTCGGGATCCTCGTGGGTTTCCATGAACACGGCCGCGACGCCGATCGCCACCGCGGCGCGGGCCAGCGGCTCGACGAAGCGGCGATCACCGCCCGAGGTGCCGCCCTGGCCGCCCGGCTGCTGTACCGAATGGGTGGCATCGAAGACCACCGGACAGCCGGTCTCGCTCGCCATGATCGGCAGCGAGCGCATGTCCGAGACCAGCGTGTTGTAGCCGAAGGAAGCGCCGCGCTCGCACACCAGCGTATTGGGGTTGCCGGTCGAATCGATCTTGGCGACCACGTTCTTCATGTCCCAGGGGGCCAGGAACTGACCCTTCTTGACGTTGATCGCCCGGCCGGTCTCGCCCGCCGCGATCAGCAGGTCGGTCTGGCGCGACAGGAAGGCGGGGATCTGCAGCACGTCCATCACCTCGGCCACCGGCTTGCACTGGTCGGGCAGGTGCACGTCGGTGATCACCGGCAGGCCCAGGCTCTCCTTGATCTCGGCGAAGATCTCCAGGGCGACGTCCATGCCAAGGCCGCGGTTGGACTTGACCGAGGTGCGGTTGGCCTTGTCGAAGGATGACTTGTAGATCAGGCCCAGGCCGACGCGGGCGCAGATTTCCTTCAGTGCCGACGCCATCTCCAGCGCATGGGCCCGGCTCTCCATGGCGCAGGGCCCGGCGATCAGGGTCAGCGGCAGGTCGTTGCCGATGGTAAGCGAGCCGACCTTCACATGGCGTTGCGGGGCGGCGTTGTCGAGAAGCATGGCGTCATCCGGCTGAAACGAACGGGTCGCGCCCTATATAGGCCTTCCCCGGGGCCATTGCCATGATCGAGCGGCGTCAGTCGACGCCCATGCGCGCCAGGTAGGACTCGATCAGGGGCACGTCCTGCGGGTTGTTCAACTCCCAGAACGAATGGCCGCGCGCCTCGACCTCGACCGCCTTGATCGGCCAGCCCATTTCCAGGAAGCGGAGCTGTTCCAGCCCTTCGAGCTTTTCGAGCGGCATCGGCTGGAAACCGGCATAGGCGTTCAGCGCCTCGCGCCGATAGGCATAGAGGCCGACATGGTGAAACACCGGGACCACGCCATCGACCACCGAACGGCCATCGGTATAGGGGATGACCTCCTTGGAAAAATACATGGCGTTGCCCAGGGTGTTGGTCACGACCGTGGTGGCCCCCACGCGGCCCGCCTTGCGATCGGCCATGAAATTTTCCAGCGCCTCGGCATCGCAGCGCAGCACCGGCGTCGCCACCTGGGCTTCCGGGTTGACGATCATCGCCGCCAGCACGTCCGAGACGAACCAGGGCGGGGTCAGCGGCGCGTCGCCCTGCAGGTTGATGAAGATCTCGGCATCGAGGCCCAGCGTGGCGACCGCCTCCGCCACCCGCTCGGTACCGTTGCGGCACGATTCGGCGGTCATCACCACGGCAGCGCCCAGGCGCTCCGCCTCGGCGGCGATGCGGCGGTCGTCGGTCGCGACATGGATCGACGAAATGCCGTCGACCCGGCGCCCGGCCATGATCGTGCGCTCCAGCAGCGTGCGCGCCTGCCCCGAGGCGCCCTTCAGCACCGCCAGCGGCTTGCCGGGAAAGCGGCTCGATGCGAAACGCGCCGGAATGATGATGGCGGCACGTGGCATCTTTGTCTCCTTGGCAACAGGGGCAGCGGACGGGGCTGCGGGCCGGTCTAGCGTTTATGGTGTCGCCCCGGTCCCTGTCAACGCTTCCCATCCCGGGGGATCGGGCCCCGGTTCCCGCCTGGATTGTCCTTCGATCCGCTTGACTTGCTCTTCGGGGCCATCTGCAATGGCGGCAACAGTGAGGCGATGGGGGAGAGCATCATGGCGAACCGGCCAATCCCGGTGGTCGAGCAGGTCGTCGTCTATCGCCAGGGCGAAGCGGCGACGCGCCCCTGGGGCACCTGGGCGGTGCTCGATATCGGCGACGGCTTCATCGTCAAGCGGGTGACGGTCGAACCCGGCCAGCGCCTGTCGCTGCAGTATCATCATCACCGGGCCGAGGATTGGACCATCGTCACCGGCACGGGCCTGGTCGAGGTGGCCGACCAACCCATCGCCGTCTCCGCCGGCTCGCATGTCCACATCCCGCCGCTGGCGACCCACCGGATCACCAATACCGGCGACAAGACCCTGATCTTCATCGAGATCCAGCGTGGCGACATCCTGGACGAAGCCGACATCGTCCGCCTGTCCGACGACTACGGCCGGATTGCGCCGTAGCGGTCATCACCGCGGCCCAATTTTATTGGGTGTAAATGGGTGTCTGCCGGTTGGAAAATGGGTGTTAATGGGTGTAGAAATGGGTGATGATCAATATCTCATCCTTGTCCATCACGCCCGAAATCTTGTTGCTCGTCTCTAAGATCGACGAGTTCAAGGGCGCTTGGCGCACGCTGGGCACGCTGGCCCCTGAACGCTTGTCGGCCTTGCGTCGGGTCGCCACGATCGAGAGCATCGGTTCATCGACCAGGATCGAGGGCAGCAGGCTATCCGACCGCGAGATCGAGCGACTATTGTCCGGCCTTGAGATCAACGCCTTCGCAACCCGCGATGAGCAGGAGGTGGCCGGTTATGCCGAGGTGATGGAAACCATCTTTACCGCCTGGCCAGAAATCGCGATCACCGAGAATCATATCAAGCAACTCCACGGCAACCTTCTGCGCCATAGTGAGAAGGATGACTGGCATCGGGGCAGCTACAAGACCGCGTCCAACAGTGTCGCCGCGTTTGATCCCACCGGTCGGCAGATCGCGACCGTGTTTGAAACGGCAAGCCCCTTCGACACGCCGCGACTGATGGCCGAGTTGGTCACCTGGTACAACGACACAATCAGGGAACATACGCTGCATCCCCTGCTGGCGATCGGTATCCTTGTCGTGGTGTTCCTGGAGATTCATCCGTTCCAAGACGGTAATGGACGACTGAGCCGGATCCTCACAACGCTCGTGCTCTTGCGGGCCGGCTACGCCTATGTCCCCTACAGTTCGCTGGAAAGCATTATCGAGCACGGCAAGGAGGGCTACTATCTCGCCCTGCGCCAGACCCAGGCGACGATCCGGTCGGATGCACCGGACTGGACGCCATGGCTGCGGTACTTCCTGGGCGCGCTGCACCGCCAAGTGCGGCACCTGGAAGACAAGATCGAGCGGGAAAAGCTGCTACTTGCCAAGTTACCCGAACTCTCCATCCGGATTATCGACCATATCCGGCGGCACGGCCGCATCACGATCGCCGAAGCTGTAACCGTCACGGGTGCAAACCGAAATACCCTGAAACCGCACTTCAGGGCGCTGGTGGAACGGAGCCTTGTGGTCCTGCACGGCAGCGGTCGCGGCGCCTGGTACAGCCTGTCCTGATGACCGACCACGGCCTTGAAGCCGTGGTCGCCACGATCACTTCAGCGGTCCAGGCCGCCGACCAGCAGGTATTTGATGTCGACGAATTCGGCGATGCCGTGGTGGCTGCCTTCGCGGCTGTTGCCGCTTTCCTTGATGCCGCCGAAGGGGGCGAGTTCAGACGACAGCAGGCCGGAATTGATCCCGACCATGCCGTATTCCAGGCCCTCGGCGACGCGGAAGATCCGGCCCACGTCACGGCTGTAGAAATAGGCCGCGAGGCCGAATTCCGTGTCGTTGGCCGCCGCGATCACTTCCGCCTCGGTCTCGAAGCGGAACACCGGGGCCACGGGGCCGAAGATTTCCTCGCGCGCCACCGCCATGTCGCGGGTGACGCCCGAAACCACGGTGGGTTCGAAGAAGGTGCGGCCCAGGGCATGGCGCTTGCCGCCCACTACCACACGGGCGCCCTTGGCGGTGGCATCGGCCAGGTGCCGCTCCACCTTGTCGACCGCTTCCGCGGTGATCAGCGGGCCCTGGGTGACATTGGCCGTAGCACCGTCACCCACTACCAGGCCGGCGACCTTCTGGGCCAGCTTGGCGACGAAGGCGTCATAGACCCCGCCTTGAACATAGAGCCGGTTGGCGCAGACGCAGGTCTGGCCCATGTTGCGGAACTTGGAGATCATGGCGCCTTCGACCGCCGCATCCAGGTCCGCGTCGTCGAAGACGATGAACGGGGCATTGCCGCCCAGTTCCAGCGCCACCTTCTTCACCGTGCCGGCCGACTGGCGCATCAAGAGCTTACCGACCTCGGTCGAGCCGGTGAAGCCCACCACCCGCACGGCCGGGTGGCTGGTCAGCACGCCGCCGATCGCCGGGGCGTCGCCGGTGATGACGTTGAACACACCGGCCGGAATCCCGGCCCGCTGGGCCAGCACGGCCAGGGCGAGCGCGCTCAGCGGCGTCTCCGGTGCCGGTTTCACCACCGCGGTGCAGCCGGCGGCGAGTGCGGGGGCCAGCTTGCGCGTGATCATGCCGGCGGGGAAATTCCACGGCGTGATCGCGGCGACCACGCCGACCGGCTGGCGCGTCACGATGATGCGCGCGTCGGGGCGGTGCGAGGGGATGGTCTCGCCGTTGATGCGCTTGGCTTCCTCGGCATAGAACTCGACATAGGACGCGGCATAGTCGATCTCGCCCCGCGCCTCGGCCAGGGGCTTGCCCTGTTCGGCGGTCAGGATCAGGGCCAGGTCCTCGCGGTTGGCGATGATCAGGTCGAACCAGCGGCGCAGGATGATCGAGCGTTCCTTGGCGAGCTTCGCCGCCCAGGGCTTGAACGCCTTTGCGGCGGCATCCACGGCCTGCGTCGCCTGCGCCGCGCCGAAACGCGGCACCCGGGCGATCAGGGCGCCGGTGGCCGGGTTTTCCACCGCATCCACGGCCTCACCGACGAAAACGCCGTCGACGAGGCACCGGGTCTCCAGGAGGCCCGGATCAGTCAGTACAAGAGTCATGATCAGGCACCCACGTGAGCGGCGGCCAGGGCCTTCTCGAGCTTGTCGAGGCCTTCGTCGAGGATCGCGTCCGAGGCGGTCAGCGGCACCAGCACGCGGATCACATTGCCGTGGACGCCGCAGGACAGCAGGATCAGCCCGGCCTTCAGCGCCTCGGTGGTAACCCGCTTGGTGGCGTCGCCGTCGGGATCGTAGGCGCCGCGCGACTTGACGATGTCGAAGCCGATCATGGCACCGGGGCCGCGGATCGCGGTGATCGGCACCACGTCGTTGCGGGTCGCGATCCTGGCGACGCGCGCCTTGATCCGCTCGCCGATCGCATCGGCCCGGTCCAGCAGCTTCTCCTCGGCAATGACGTCGAGCACGGCGAGCGCCGCAGCGCAGGCGATCGGCGGGCCGGCATAGGTGCCGCCCAGGCCGCCCGGCTCGGCGCCGTCCATGATCTCGGCCCGGCCGATCACGCCGGAAATCGGGAAGCCGCCGCCCAGGGACTTGGCCACCGTCACCAGGTCGGGCTCGACGC
Source organism: Oleomonas cavernae (assembly GCF_003590945.1). Classification (NCBI taxonomy): domain Bacteria; kingdom Pseudomonadati; phylum Pseudomonadota; class Alphaproteobacteria; order Acetobacterales; family Acetobacteraceae; genus Oleomonas; species Oleomonas cavernae. The sequence continues at coordinate 241,052 of NZ_QYUK01000008.1, forward strand.
CCGAATGCTCGATGCCGAACATCTTGCCCGTGCGGGCAAAGCCGGTCTGGACCTCGTCGGCGACCAGGACGATGCCATGGGCATCACAGATCTCGCGCAGCTTGACCAAAAGCTCGGTGGGCGCGGCATAGAAGCCGCCCTCGCCCTGGATCGGCTCGATGATGATGGCGGCGACGCGGCTGGGCTCGACATCGGCGCGGAACAGGAATTCCAGCGCGCGCAGGCTGTCGGCCACGGTGACACCGTGATCGGCGATGGGGAAGGGGATGTGATAGATCTCGCTCGGCATCGGGCCGAACTTCTTCTTGTAGGGCAGGACCTTGCCGGTCATGGCCATGGTCAGCATGGTGCGGCCGTGGAAGGCGCCGGCGAAGGCGATGACGGCCGAACGGCCGGTATGGGCGCGGGCGATCTTCACCGCGTTCTCGGTCGCCTCGGCGCCGGTGGTGAAGAAGATGGTCTTGGCCGGGCCCTTGAACGGGGCCAGCGCATTCAGCCGCTCCGCCAGTTCGACATAGGGCTCGTAGGGGGTGATCTGGAAGGCGGTGTGGGTGAACGCCTTGAGCTGTTCCTCGACCGCGGCGATCACCTTGGGATGGCGATGGCCGACGTTCAGCACGGCGATGCCGCCGGCGAAGTCGACATAGCGATTGCCGTCGACATCCCACAATTCCGCATTCTCGGCCTTGGCCGCGAACACCGGATAGGCGATCGACACGCCGCGCGGAATAGCGCGCTCGCGCCGGGCAAAGAGTTCGGCGTTCTTGGACATCGGACAAGGCTCCCCGCTGGTGTTGGACGGCCAGGAGCGTGAGGCCGGACGATACCCGCGAATAGGAGATTTATTGCAAGGATTGGTGCGTTTTAGGCACCGATAGGCCCGGGCCCTTCGATGTAATCATCAAGCCCCTCGAGTACTGCCCGAAGGAGAGTTGCTGAGGAGAGATAGGCGGGCACATGAAAACTGATCACGTCCTCCTCCCCTTCAGCGAAGCGCGTGACGACATGGAAAGGCGAGATCGCGCCGAACGCTCGAAGATCGTGAAAATGGCGCCGCACACGCCTTTTCTCGCGGCCATCGCTTTCCCAGAAGAAGGCATAGCCGTCATCGAGAAGGGCGAATGCGGCTGAAGTTGTGCCGCCCTTGCGGCTTCCCGAACCAGCAAGAGCCATGCGCACGACTTCCTGACCAAGAAGGTTCTTGGCCCGCAGCATCTCAACGGCATCGATCGAGACGAACACACCTGTTCGCTGTTGCAGCCGGCTCCGGAAATAGAGGGGCAGCAGCAGCACTCCCGATGCGATGCCCGCGCCGACAGCCTTGCCGACTGGGAGCTGGAATAAAAACAGAATTGCGAAACCCACGAACGGCAGCGTGGCCAAGAAAACAAACCTTCGCGAGCCGCGAAAGCCAGGGAAGGATCTGCGTGGCCTGTAGAACCGGCCACGTTGAGCAAGCCACAAAATTGGAAATCCAATGCTGGGGAACAACAGGAGAGCGATGAGCATCGCCATCAGGGTCTTTCCCTGAGACCCGACCCGATCGATGTAGACCCACCCCAGGATAGCCATCAGGAGGCACAGCAGGCTGCCCGCGCTGATGAACACCCTGCCGCGTCTAGTCACCAGGGTGGACTGCACCCCCTCGGTGAGTCAGTCAAATCAGGGACAGTTGGTTGTGACCAAGCCCTCAGGCTGCTGCGCAGCAGCCTGAGGGCTTGACCGGGTTTCGAACTCCACCGGCGAGGTATAGGCCAGCGCCGAGTGGAGCCGTTGCCGATTGTAGACCGCTTCGATGAATTCGCCGATAGCGGCCGTGGCGTGCCCGAGGTCACGGTAGTCGCCGCCGTCGACCTCTTCCTGCTTCAGCGTCTTCATGAAACTCTCGGCCATGGCATTGTCGTAAGGGCAGCCGGCCCGGCTCATGCTGGGCTGGATGCCGTGGGCTTGCAGGCGCTCGATGTAATCACCGCAGGCATATTGGACGCCCCGGTCGGAATGGTGCACCAGCCCGCCGGGAAGCACCTCTCGGCCGTCGAGCGCCATCTGCAAGGCTGCCAGGGCCAGTTCGGCCCGCAGGTGGTCGGCCATCGCCCAGCCCACGACCTTGCGGCTGAAGGCATCGAGCACCACCGCCAGGTAGACGAAGGCCTCGGCCAGCCGGACATAGGTGATGTCGGCCACCCAAAGCTGGTTGACCGCCAGCGGGACCAGCCGGCGCGCCAGGTTCGGCCAGAGCCGCCAGTCGTGTCGGGAGTCCGTCGTCGCCGGCTTGAACGCTGCCTTGCGCAGGCACAGCAGATTGTCCTCGCGCATCAGGCGCACCACGCGCTTGTGGTTGACCGCCCAGCCCTCACGTCGGAGCAGGGCCGTGAGCCGCCGGTAGCCGTAGTGACGGTGGGTCAGCGCCAGGTGCTGAAGCACGTCGCGCAGCGCCGTTTCTTCACGGCCGGGACAGTTCTCGGCCCAGCCCCGGTAGTAGGCGCCACGGCTGACATCGGCCAGGGCACACATCCGCTCGACCGTGGCCGTCACCCCGGCCCCTCGCCTTGCCGGCGCGTCATCGCTTGGATATAGGCGAAGACGCCGTCGCGCCAGGCGCGTCGCTCGCCTGCCGTGACGCCTCGAGATGCCGCAAGGCGTGCTTGAAAAAATCCAGGTCCAGCTGCTGCTGGCCGACCTTGCGCTCGAGCGCGGCGATCTGCCGGCGCGCCTGCTCCAGGTCGCTGGCGCTCGACGCCGGCCCCCGCGCCGCCGCCAGGATCCGCGCCTCCGCCTGCTTCGGCCGTCCCGGTCCCGGGCGCAGCGCCAGTTCACCGCCCGCGCGGAAATGATCCCGCCAGCGGTACAGCAGTCCTCGCTTGATCGACAACTCCCGGGCCAGTGCCGAACCGCTCTCGCCCGCCGCCAATCGTTCAACCACCGCCAGCTTGAAGGCCCGGCTGAACCGCCGCCTCGTCTCTCGGGTCATGCGTTCTCCTCAGCGAGAACTGTCCCCAATTTAACTGACTCAATCTAGGGGTTCACTCCAGGTCTGTCCCCTATTTTCCAACGTGGTCTGTCCCCTATTTTCCCTATTTTCGCGGCGCTTTTTACGCACCACCCCATGCCGTCATCCCGGCGCAGGCCGGGATCCATTCTGGGGCAGCGCGCGACGTCTCAATGGATTCCGGCCTGCGCCGGAATGACGATTAAGAATCGGTGCTCTCGACCGCGGCGACGCTTTCCTTCAACTCATCCGCCAGCCAGCGGCGCAGCCGCACCAGGTTGCGGCTGTCCCAGGCGGCGGTCGGGGCTAAAAGGCTGTAGCTGCCCAGGGTGACGTCTGTCGACAGAACCTCGACCAGGCGGCCGCTGGCCAGGTCATCGCCGACCAGGAGGGCGTTGGCTAGCGCCACCCCCTGCCCCTGCAAGGCCGCCTCGATCGCGGCGTCGGCGTGCCACAGGCGCGGGCCGTGCAGCGGTGGCACCGGATCCAGCCCGGCCTGGGCCAGCCACAGGCGCCATTGCTCCCGGCTTTCCTCGTGGATCAGCGGCGCGACCGCCAGGTCGGCGGGGCCGTCGAAGGGGCCGCGGCGCGCCACGAACACCGGGCTTGCCACCGGGAAAAACCGGGGCCGCAACAACTCCACCTGGGAGAGCCCCGGCAGCGCCCGGAGGTTGAAACCGATTTCCGCATCCGCCTCGCCCTTGGCAAAATCGGGCGAGCGGTCGGTCGGCTGGAGGATGATCTCGACCCCGGGCAACGCCGCTTCCAGGCTCGCGAGGCGCCGGGTCAGCCAGCGCACAGCAAGCCCCGGCACGCAGACGATGCGCATCTCGCCACCGCTGTCGCGGGGCGACAGTTCCTCGGTCGCGTCGGCGATGACGTCGAAGCCCTTGGCGATGCGCTCGTAATAGCGCCGGCCTTCGGCGGTCAGGACGATCCCCCGGCCCTCGCGTTCGATCAGCCGCACGCCCGCCCAGGCTTCCAGGTTGCGCAGGTGCCGGCTGATCACCGTGTGGCTGACGTTGAGGTCGTCGCCGGCGCGGCGCGTGCCGCCTAGGCGGGCGACGGCCTCGAAGGCACGCAGGGCGACGAGTGGCGGAAGACGGCGGGACAAGGGATGGCAAACCGCAGGGCTGACGAGCGCCGACCTTACACGCTCAGGCAGCCACTGGGGAATCCCCCTCCCCTGTGGCGCGCTTGCCGCAATGCACCAGGAAATTGAGTCAGCAGCTTTGCCCCATCTGGACAGGCGTTCGCAATTGCGGCGAAATCGTGACGTTGCATCGCATCATGTCTGCGCAGGGGCCAGGCGGCGGGCAACGTGCTTCAAGAGGGCATCACGCCTCCTCCCCGAGGCGCCGCACCCGCGTGTGGCCTACGTGACGGTCGATCGCCTGCCCGCCGTATGAGTCGCGTGGCGTGGCATTCCGTCACATCCGCCCTTCAACCGGTCCCGTCCCGCTCATCTTCCTCGCATTCCCGCGGTATTGCTGGCCGTTGGCGCGTTATGCGCCGGCCACATAAGGGCGTGCGGGAAGTCCGCGAAGATGGTGCGACCGCGAAGGAACCGGATGATCACATCCCGGGTTGATGCCCTGACGCTCCTTCGGGTCAAACAGCAGATGCGCAAACACGCCGTCAATATCACCGTTCTTCTTGTGGTTCTTGCCGTCCATGCCGGCATCTGGGCCTGGGTCAACCGCCCGGTGCCGATGACCAATTGGGAAGGCAGCATCCAGGCCTTGTCCTACGATCCGCACCGGGACGGCCAGGATCCCGAAGACGCTGTGCAGCCCACCGCGGCCCAGATCGACGAGGATCTGGCGATCATGGCCGGCGTTGCCCAGGGGATCCGCACCTACTCGAGCACCAAGGGCCAGGAAGAAATTCCGGCCCTGGCCGCGCGCTATGGCCTGACGGTGACCGCCGGCGCCTGGCTGGACACCCATGCCGACAAGAACGAGGCCGAGATCGCCGGCCTGATCCGCGTTGCCAACGAAAACAGCAATGTGAAGCGCCTGATGGTCGGCAACGAAGCCATCCTGCGCGGCGACGTGACGGTGCTCGAACTGATCCGCATGATCCGCGACGTGAAGCGCGAGGTCGACCAGCCGGTCTCGACCGCCGAGCCTTGGCATGTCTGGCTCGAACATCCCGAACTGGTCGAGGCGACCGACTATATCGCCGTACACATCCTGCCTTACTGGGAGGAGGTGCCGGCCGATCAGGTGCTGGATTATGTCGCTCGCCGCTATGACCAGATCGCCCGCACCTATCCCGGCAAGAAGATCGTCATCTCGGAAATCGGCTGGCCCTCGGGCGGCCGGATGCGCAGCGGCGCCATCCCCAGCGTGGACAACGAAGCGACCTTCATCCGCGACTTCCTGACCATGGCCCGTGCCCGCGGCTGGGACTACTCGATCATGGAAGCCTTCGACCAGCCCTGGAAGCGGCGGATCGAAGGCGCGGCCGGCGCCTATTGGGGCATCTTCAATGCCGACCGCGAACTGAAATTCCCGCTCTCGGGCGAGGTCGTCGCGATCCAGAACTGGCCGGTGCTGGCCGGCATCGCCGCCGTCGTCGCCCTGCTGCCCATGCTCTACTTCCTGCGCCGCTCGCGGAACTTGAAGCCCCAGGGCAAGCTGCTGTTCAGCGCCCTTTTGATGGTCGCGGCCAACCTGATGGTGTGGACCGTGCACTACGGCACGACCCAGTACCTGAACGGCCCGATGATCGCCGTGTGGTCGCTGCTGTCGCTGGGCATGGTGTTCCTGCTCACCCTGGTCCTGGCCGAGGCGCTGGAACTGTCGGAGGGCCTGTTCGCCAAGCGCATGCTGCGCCACTTCACGCCCTATCGCCTGCCCGCCGGCGCCGAGCGCGACCGCCACTGGCCCAAGGTTTCGCTGCACCTGCCGATCTGCAACGAGCCGGCCGAGATGGTGCGCCGGACCCTGGACAGCCTGGCCAAGCTCGACTACCCCAATGTCGAGGTCCTGGTGATCGACAACAACACCAAGGACCCCGCGATCTGGCAGCCGGTGCAGGCCTATTGCGAACTCCTCGGCGACCGCTTCCGCTTCTTCCACCTGGAAGTCTGCAAGGGCTTCAAGGCCGGCGCGCTGAACTTCGCCATGACCCAGACCGCGGCCGACGCCGAGGTGGTGGGCGTGATCGACAGCGACTATCTGGTCGAGCCCGACTGGCTGAAGTCGACCATCCCCTATTTCGACGAGGCCAAGGTCGGCTTCGTCCAGGCGCCGCAGGATCACTTCGACTGGGCCGGCAACGGCTTCAAGGAGATGATCAACTGGGAATATGCCGGCTTCTTCCACATCGGCATGGTGCTGCGTAACGAGCGTGATGCGATCATCCAGCACGGCACCATGACCCTGATCCGTCGCCAGGCGATGGAAGGTGTCGGCAACTGGTCGACCTGGACCATCTGCGAAGACGCCGAGATGGGCCTGAAACTGATGCAGTCGGGCTGGAAGTCGGTCTACATCAACCACCCCTTCGGCCGTGGCGTGACCCCCGACAGCTTCGAGGGCTATCGCGGCCAGCGCTTCCGCTGGGCCTTCGGCGCCATGCAGATCCTGCGCGGCCGCATGGGCTGGCTGAACCCGTTCAAGAAGACCGGCCTCACCTTCGCCCAGAAGTATCACTTCATCATGGGCTGGGCGCCCTGGGCGGCCGACGCGATGAACCTGGCCTTCACCGTGGCGGGCCTGGCCTGGACCGTCGGCCTGCTGCTGTTCCCGGAAATCTTCGCCTTCCCGGTCACCCTGTTCCTGGTGCCCACCCTGGCGGTGTTCGGCTTCAAGCTGGCCTATACCTTCTCGCTCTATGCCAAGCGGGTGCCCTGCACGCCGACCCAGGCCGCGGGTGCGGCGATCGCCGGCCTGGCCCTGACCTATACCGTGGGCAAGGCCTTCCTGATCGGCATCTTCAAGAAGGAAAAGCCCTTCCTGCGCACGCCCAAGCTGGAAGACAAGCCGGCGGCCATCCGCGGCCTGGTCCATGCCCGCGAGGAAACCACGCTGATGCTGTGCCTGTGGGCGGCGGCGGCGGCCGTGGGCCTGGTCTTTGGCCCGCGCGACCACGAGGCCTATGTCTGGGTGGCGGTGCTGCTGGTGCAGTCCCTGCCCTATGCCGCGGCCCTGCTCCTGTCGATGATGAGTGCGGTGCCCGGCTTGCGCGTCCTCCTGCCCTTCGGCCGCACCGCCGCCGTGCGCGGCGCCAAGGCCCCGGTCGCCAGCCTGCCCCAGCAGGGCACGGGGCATTGAGGCGGGGCGACACCGGAAGAAGCCCTCTCCTCCCCGGAGGAGAGGGTTGGGTGAGGAGGGTCGGTCCTCCCTGCCGTCATCCCGGCGAAGGCCGGGATCCATCCTGGGGCAGCGCGCGATGTCGCAATGGATCCCGGCCTTCGCCGGGATGACGATCGGGAGAAGGTCGTTGCCGATCGCTAATCTCACCCGGCGCCTGATGCGCAGCCGGTTCCTGCGCTTCGCCCTGGTGGGCGCGGGCGGGGCGCTGGTCGATATCGGGGCGCTGTACCTGGCCCGGGACGGCTTCGGCCTCGATCTCTACAGCGGCCGGGTGTTCTCGTTCCTGTGCGCCGTCAGCTTCACCTTCTTCGCCAACCGCGCCTTCACCTTCGGCGACGCCAAGCGCGGACGCCTGGCCCGGCAATGGCTGGTCTTCGCCACCAGCCAGTTGGGCGGGCTGGCGGTGAACTACGCCCTCTATGCCGTGCTGGTGACCTACTGGCCGCTGGCCCATGACGAGCCCGCCATCGCCGTCGTCCTCGGCTCGCTGGCGGGCCTCGTCTTCAATTATGCGGCGGCGCGCCGCCTGGTGTTCCGCGCCGGCTGAGGGATCAGCCGGCGGCGCCGGTCGCCACCGGCGGGATTTCACCGGGACGGCGGCGGGTCCGGCGCGGCGCCCGCGTGACCGGCTCGGCGGCCGCGGCCTTGGCGATGGCCTCGCTCTCGAGCGTCGCCCGCTTGGCCTCCTCCTTCAGGGCGACGATCGCCGCCGCTTCCAGCTCGACCAGGGATTCGCCCAGGAAATCGACGAAATCGGCGATGTCGGGCATGATCCGCCGGCAGGAATTGACGCCGATCGAGATCGTGCCGTTGTAGCTGAAGATGGCGATCAGCAGGCCCATGCCGTCGAAGATCGGGCCAAAGCCGATCTGCGCCGTCATCTGGGCGCCCAGGCTGTAGAGCGGAATCTGCGGGCCCGGCACGTTGGTGATGACGCAGTTGAAGATCGGGGCATGGGCATCCGCGACCTTCATCCTGGTATAGAGCCGGGTCGCCAGCGCCGCCGTGGCCGAGGGCACGAAGCGCGAATAGTCGGTCAGGTTGCGGGCGCCGATGGCGTTGGTCAGGCTCTTGGACTTCTGGGTGTTCTCGTGCACCGCGGCCAGGCGCGCCAGGGGATCGGCGACGTCGGTCGCGATCGAGACCAGCATGCCCGAGACCTGGTTGCCCAGGGCCCCTTCTCGGCCTCGTTGCGCACCGAGATCGGGGCGAAGGCGATCAGCGACTTCTCGGGCAGGGCATCGCGCTTCTGCAGCCAGCGGCGCAGGGCGCCGGCGCAGATGGTCAGGATCACGTCGTTGACGGTCGCCCCCTCCACCGCCTTGCGCACGCGCTTCACCGCCTCCAGCGACAGCACCGTGCCGTCCCACACCCGCTGGGGCGAGATCGGCACGTTGAGCGGGGTCTTGGGCGCCTGGAACGGGGCCGGCGGCGGATCCTCGCGGTACTGCGGCAGGCGCGCGACCGAGGTGATGACGGTCGAGGCGACACGCGGCACCAGTTCCAGCAGCTTGAACGGCGCGGCGATGCCGGTGGCCGCGGTGCGCAGCAGCAGTTGCACGGTCGAGGGTACCCGTTCGGGCACCCAGCGCTTGCGCGGCGGCTCGATATTACGGCCTTCGGGCGTCAGGTCGGTCAGGGCGAACAGAATGTCATTGCCCGAGACGCCGTCGATCGCGGCATGGTGGATCTTGATCAGGGTGGCGAAGGCGCCCTTGGGCAGCCAGTCGATGCCGTCCAGCCCTTCGATCACGTAGAATTCCCACAGAGGCCGCGTGCGGTCGAGCGGGTGGGAGAGAATGCGCGAGCACATGGTGACCAGCGAGCGCCAATCGCCCGGCGACGGCACGGCGACATGGCGCAGGTGATAGTCGAGGTCGAAATCCGGATCCTCGATCCAATAGGCGCGGTCGAGCGAGAACGGCACCTCGACCAGGCGCTGGCGGAAGGTGCGGGCCAGATGCAGGCGCTGTTCGACGCCGCTGCGAATCGCCTCGAAGCTGAACGGCACCGTCGCGGTCGACGGGTCGTAGAAGCACAGCCCGGCGATATGCATGGGGGAATTCGGGTTTCGAGGTAGAGGAACCCCTGGTCCAAACCACTGAGCTGGTGCATCGATCCGGTCTCCTTCACGGGGCGCGACGCGGGCGCGAGGATGCCGGCATCGAACCATCGCCAATACGTGGTGCGGCCGCCGCCACGTCCCTGGCCGGGCGCTGGCGGCGACGATGATGTCAAGCAAACAGGAAGCGACCTTACGCCAATGCGCCGCGCCGGTCACCGCTGCGGTGCAGCAAAGGCCGCGCCAAAACGGCGCGGCAACCGGGCGAGTGCTTACGCAGGCAGGACGGTTGAGAGAAACGCCCGCCTGATCAGCGGGTAGGCTTCACACTGGGCAGGGCGGGCGGCTGGCCCGCGTCGGCGAGCGACGCGCGCATCGGCTTGCCCGAGGAGATCTTGCTCGCCGCGGGCTTCACCGCCACCCGCTTGACCGGCAGGGTCGCCATGGGCGCGCTGAGCGAAACCAGTTGGGGCTTGCGCGGCGACGGACGGCGGGCCTCGTCGGCCCGTTCGGTCGGGCGGCAGGCCGGCTCGACCGCTTCGGGCGGTGTCGGCAGATCGCCGGCCGACACCACGGGGCGGCCCATCACCACCGGCTTGCCGGCGCGAATTTGCACGGTTGCCCCGTGGAATTGCGATTGCAGGGTGCCGGGCGCTGCCAGATCGGGCCGGACGCTGAACGGCGTTGCCACGGGCACGGTCTCCTTGACCTCGACCACCGCGGCTTCCATCTCGGGCACGTCGCCGCTGCCGCCATAGACGAAGCCGTAGAGCGGATAGACGCTGGTGCCGTAGTCGTCGACGATCGGGTACCAGACCCGCACCATCGACCAATCATTGCGCGGGCTGACGTCGATCACCGACACGCCGCGATCGATGCGGCCCTTGCGGCCGCTGCGGCGGCTGGCCCAGTTGGCGTGATCGACGATGACCTCGCGACTGTCGACCACCTGGCGAACCACGGCGACGTGGCCGCGGCGCATCGAGCCGCTGCGCTTGAAGACCATGACCGCGCCCTCTTGCGGGCGCCCGCCGGTCTGGTAGCCGGCGGTACGCGCCTGGCCCCACCAGGTCCAGGCATCGCCCATGATCGCCACCCCCGACACCTGGCGGGCATAGGGGACGCATTCGATGGCATGAGCCGGCGCGTTGAGAGAAAAGACACAGGCCATTGCGATGGCCGCAAGCATGCCGCGGCCAAAAGCCGTCCTTCTCTGCGCCATCTCGCCCCCTGCCCCTTAATTGTGCACTGCCCTCAAACCCGATGTAACAAACCGAAATATTCCTGTCCACCCTCAATCGCCTAAACAAAATGGGGGGATTCGACATCCCCCCTTACCAGCGCAACCACAAGATATTGCAGGTTTGCGCGATGCCATGTTGCGACGGCACGCAACCGCTTGCTAAAGCTGAGGCGGTCGTCGTTTTGAGATTACGCCCGATCCGGGCCGAAAAGGTGCCATGTCCCTGCTTGAGCCCGACGAACCCCCGGCGGTCGAAATCGTCAACCCGCAAGGGACCAGCGAGGCCGTCCTTATCTGCGACCATGCCAGCGCCCGCCTGCCCCGCCGCCTGGGTGACCTGGGCCTGAGTGAAGCGCAACGTCTGGAGCACATCGGTTGGGACATCGGCGCCGCGGCGGTGGCACGGCGGCTGTCGCTGGCGATCGACGCGCCGCTGGTCCTGACCGGCTATTCCCGCCTGGCGATCGACTGCAACCGGCCGCCCGGCGTGCCGACCTCGATCCCCGTCCTGACCGGGAGCGTCGAGGTGCCGGGCAACCGGGACCTGAGCGAGGCCGACAAGGCCGCCCGGGTCACTGGCCTGTTCGAGCCCTACCACGCCGCCATCGCCGCCCTGCTGGACGGCCGGGCGGCGGCGGGCAAGGCCAGCGCCGTGCTGGCGATCCATTCGTTCACGCCCCACCTGGGCGACGCGCGGCCCTGGAATATTGGCGTCACCTATGGCCGCGACCGGCGCCTGGCGGGCTGCTTCCTCGAGACGCTGCAGGCCTTCTGGCCCGGCATCGTCGTGGGCGACAACCAGCCCTATGCGGTGACCGATTCAGGGGACTACGCCATGCCGGTCTATGGCGAGCGGCGCGGCCTGCTCCACGTGCTGATCGAGTTGCGCCAGGACGGCGTGACCGACGCGACGGGCCAGATCCGCTGGGCCGACCGGCTGGCCGCCTGCTGGCGGCAATTCGCGGGCGACCTGCCGGCACTGGCCTTGCAACCGGTCAGTTGACCAGCCGGGCGTCGCCCGAACCGCAGGTGAGATTGGTGCCGACCTCGACCTTGCCCAGATCCATCCCCAGCGTGTCGTCGAGCAGGAGAGCCAGGGTCGGGGACAGCAAGGGATCCAGCAGATCCTCGACCACCGGGTTCAGCAAGGCGGTCACGTCGCCAATTGCCTTGCCGGTCAAATCCATGACCGCGCCCAGCGTGCCGTCGTCCTGCGGTTCGTAGGTCAGGACGTGGATACCGTTGATGGTCTGCGACACGCTGCTGACGAGTTCGGTCGAGGAATAAGCGTGATAGGCCGGTGCTTCGCCGATCTCGGGCGGCCAGTTATAGGTATGTTCCCAATCGGTGGCCCCGGCATCGGTGTCGATCAGGACCCCCACGCCCCGCCTTCGAACGGCCGGCGGGGCGCACAGCTGACGAACAGGATCGCGGTCCGGGTGCAGGTCTTGAGGCCGATATCGACCAGCGCGATCGGCTCGACGCTGGGCTCGATATCGGAGAAAAGATACTGTCGAGATCGACTTGGCCGATGCGCAGGTTGGCGATCGCCGTCTTCACGGCGATCGTCAGCGATTCCGGCTTGCTGTTGGGCGGGCAATTGAAATCGGTGACACGCGCCTTGCCGGCGCCAAGGTCGAGGCTAACATCGATGCGAACCGGGTCGCCCGGCACGATGATGATATCCACCATATCGTGGGGCACGCCCAGGAGCGAGCCGATCACCGTGACCAGGTCGAGGTGGAACAGATCGTTGAGCAGCGTCGTCACCGGCGCGACCAGATTGGCCACTTTGCTGGCGAGATTGGCGATGCCGGTCAGGCCCGCCAGTTCCAGCGAGACCACCGCCCGGACCTGCGCCGTGCGGACATAGATCTGGTTGGGCCCAAAAGGATTGGCCTTCGCCAGTTCCGGATTGCCGATCGCCGATAGTTGCGGCGGCTCGACGACCGACAGGCGCAGCGTGACGGTGTTGTTGTCCCCCAGGTCGAGCGGAATGCTGGCCGCCAGCCCGTTCTCGCCATTGGCCGCCTGGACGATGGCCTGGGTCAGGTCGAAGACGCTGAGCGTCGCGTCCATGCCAGCCGCGGGCGTACCGCTCGCCAGGCTGAGGATCGAGCCCAGGCGCATGGTTTGGCCGGCCGGGACGATGGCCTGGAGGTCGGCGAGGCCATCGATCGCGGTGGCGTTGATCGCGCTGCCGCCGTCACGTTCCAGGGCATCGATGGCGGCTTGCAGCACGGTGCCGACCGCCGCATCCGTCGACAGCACCTGATCCGTGCCGCCCGCGTCGAGGTGGAGGCCGATAGCGAGTTCGTCGACGAAATCCAGCAGGTTGATGTCGGTGTCGATGAGCCCCTGCCAACTGACCAGGGAGAGGTTCAGGTTCCCGCCCAGCAGGCCGCCGAACACCGCGTTCAGGACCGTCCCCTGGCTGCTGTCGAGGTGTACCAGGGTGCTTCGAATGGTCAGCATGGCAAGCGGCGAACCGACGAAGGCACTGGTGGCCCGGGCCGAGACGTCGAGGTCGGTGACGCCCAGCGCACCGGCGAAAAACGACGGGCTCGACCCGCGCCCGCTCAAGCGCACGGCGCGCGGATTGGTCCCGCCCGCGGTGAATCGATCGGCGACCGGGTAGACCAGGCCGCCGCCGCTCTTGTGCGAGTCGTAGGTTCCCAGGCAGAAGGTTACCTGATCATCGGCCGTGGGATCGACGCAAGCCTGGGTCAGCGCCAGCGTGCCGTAGCCGTTGTCGGTCAGCACCACCTGGGCAGCGGCGACCGCCCCTGCCGTGCCCCCGGTGCCGCCGTCGAGATGGCGGGCCGCCGCGATGGCGGCGAGGTCGAGCGTGTCCTGCAAGCTCTGCTTGGCGTGAAAGGCATAGCCGAGGTCGACCACCATGGACAGGGTGCCGATCAGGACCGGCATGGCCACCATGAAGACCAGCGCGGCGGCGCCACGCTCCCAGATCGGCCGCTTCGGCTCTCGTGTTCCCATGCTCGACAACCCCGTCTGCGGCGCTCCCGAGGGATGTACGCCACCAGCACCGGGGTCTATTCAAAGCCGGAAAATATCCACAAGCCGTTAACGGGCATGACGGCAGAGCCGCGATCGCAATCTTCAGTCGGCAGGCACGGTGAAGGTGCTGTCGACGCTCAATTCGTCGGGGATGGGCAGGACTTCGGGCATGATCCGGCAGGAATCGTCGAGCGAGAAGGTCACCGTGATGGTGACCTGGCCGGCGGTCGGCAAGGTGAGCGGCGAGAACGTCGGGCCGGCGCAACCGGTCCTAGGCTGCATGAAGCCCTGGAGGGCCTCGGCGATGGCCCGATTATAGATTTCCTGGCGGTCGGCGGCGTCCTCGCCCACGGATACCTGGCGCGACAATTCGCCCAGCCGGTAGCGCAACTGAACGTAGTCGGCCAGGATCTCGCCATAGGTCATGACGCCGAACAGCAGCGTCACCATCAGCGAGGCGATGAGCGCGAATTCGATGACCGCGGCGCCGCGCTCCCCGCGGCCTTGATCAATTGACGAGACGGGCATCATCACACGTGAGATTGGCCCCAACATCGACGGACGCGACGTCGACGCCGAGTAGATCCAACAGGGTATTGAGAAGCGAATCCACCGTGCTCGACAGCAGACTGAGGACGGGTGCCAAGACGCTGGTCACCGTTGACAGTGTCGTGACGACCCCGGTCAGCAGGGTGTTCACAAGATTCGCGTTGCCAGCCGCGGCTTGGTAGGTGTCGAACTGAATGCCATTGGGGTTCGTCGAGGTTTTCGGGCTGAGCATATTCACCAGGGAGGTCGAGAAGTTCGACGAGTGATGATAGCAATAATTTGCGCCGCTGGGGTCTGCGTCTGCTGTTGCGACGCATCGGCCAGGCGGTGTCACCCCCACTTCCGGCGGATTGATATAGGTATCGGGTAGATAGCTGCTGCCTGCGATGGCGCTGTCTACAAGCAAGCCCAACCCGCCGCCGCCATAGTCGAGCCGCGGACCATCCCAGTGAACATAGTCCGGCGGTGCGTAGCCGGAACACGCGCCAAAAGATTGAGAAGAGGTGGTTTGCAGAAGGTGCCGGATCTTGTCCAGATGTTGAGAATCGGGAGTGGTTCGACCGCAACGGGGACCTTCGATGCAAAGACCGAGGCGGCGTCCATCGTGCCGACGCGAACGATCGCCGCGCTGGATGCGGCCCGCACCGTGAGATCCTTTGTGCCGTTGCCGGTGGGACAAGTGTAGTCCGTCACGTAAGCCTCGCCGCCGGCCAGATCAATGCTGATGTCGAGCCGCGGAGTCGGCAAAACCTCAAGCCCAAATACCGTCTTGTGCTGCGTCGACCCTAGCAGGGCGCCGACCAGCCCGCCGACAACGGTCGACAACAGACCGGCAATGTTCAAACTAGCGGCCTGATTGAGCGCGGTTACCAGATCGCTGACCAGCGGCGCGCTCGCCAGCAGGTTGTTGACCGCCGTGGTTACGGGGCCGAGCACCGGCAACTGGATCGAGATATATACTCGCACCTGGCCGGTGCGGACATAGATCGCGCCCGCCCCGAACCGCTGGTCCGTGGCCGCCTTCGCCAGGGCCGGGTCGCCGATCGCGGACAATTGCGGCGGTTCGACCACGGCGAACTTCACCGTCACCGTGGCGGTCCCGTTCAGGATGCTGCTGCTCGATGTGCCCAGCCCAACCCCACCCTGCAAACCATTGACGCCGTTGGCGGCCATCAGCCCGCCCTGAACCAGATCAAGTGCGTTGATCGTCATATCGAGACCGGCCGCCGCCGTTCCGGTTTGCACACCGATCAGATCGGACAGCGTTATATTCGCCTCTCTTATGGCAGCCGATAAGCCGCTGCCCGCGGTATTGAGGCCGGTCAGTTCGATGCCCGCGGTGGTGCCGGTGCCCAGGACCGTGGCCGCAGTTGTCAGCAGGGTGCCGATGCTGACCTGGCTGCCCAGTACCTGGTCGTAATTGCCCGCGGCAACGCCGACGCTGGGGGCCAGCGCGTCGAGGAAGGTGAGCAAATTGATGTTCGCTGTGGCGATCCCGTTCGAGCCGAGCACGGTCAAGCTGCCGTTGCCGCCCAGCAGGCCCAGCACCAGGTTCGGGTTGGCACTGACCAGGGCGCTCCTGATCGTCAGTTGGGCCAAATTGCTGCCGCCCCGGGCCGCCGTCGATTGCACCGAATAGTCCAGCTCATCGATGCCGAAAATGCGCGCAAAGAAGCTGGGCGAATCGCCCTTGGCGCTCAGGCGGACCGCCTTTTGTTTGGTGCCGCCAGCGGTGAACCGGCTGCTGAGCGGGTATTGGAAAGCGCCGCTGCTGTCCCTGGCGGCGTAGTTGCCCAAGCATAGAAAGACCGCATTGTCGGTGGTGGGTATGGCGCAGCCCGAAGCGAGCGAGAAATCGGTAAACCCGTTGTCGTCGAGAACGGTCCGCGCCGCCGTCGTTGCGGCAGGGGTCGCCCCGGTACCGCCGTCGAGTTGCCGCGCCGCGGCAATCGCCGCCAGATCCAGCGTGTCCTGAAGGGTCTGCTTGGAATAATAGGCGTAGCCCAGGTCGGTCACAAAGGCGATGACACCGACGAGAATCGGCAGCGCCAGTGCAAACAGGATCGCCGCGGCGCCGCGTTCCCTGCGCATTCCCTTCGCCCGCGGCCGGCGCATTCGATCAAACCCCTCCGCGCACGGAAACAAGATTGGAAACCGACAGGGTCGTCAGGCTGGTTGGAAGCGGCACGACCGCGGGCATGAAGCGGCAGGCATCGGTAAGCTGGTAGCTGCCCTCGACGAGCACCTTTGCGTCGGCGCCGGCGCCGGTCGGGGTTATTTTGAAGGAGGCGCAGGTGGCCGTAACGGCATCGCTCTTGAAGGCATCGACCATCTTATCGTGCAGGTTGGTGAACGTCGCGCTGCGCGCGTTCTCATCCTCGCCCACCGCCATCTGCCGGGAAATCTCGCCCACCGCATAACGAAGCTGAATGTAGTGGGCCAATACCTCACCATAGGTGAGGATGCCGAACAGCATGGTGACCAACAATGTACTGACCATGGCAAATTCGATCATGGCGACGCCCCGTTCGCCTTTTCCAGATCGTTCTCGCCGGGTCTTCCACGCCGTCACGGCACCACTACCTTATGCAAGGACTTGTCATGGGGCGGAGGTTACCCCCGATACGCCCAATGTTCACACCAAATCAGGATCATTTTGACCAGAGTATGGTTAACGGATCCTGAAGATGCCTTTGTATCCAGGCGCTTTCCGAGGAAGGCAACGCCGAACATCTATCATTTTGGATGCAATCATCGCAGATTCTGTCAGATGCCGCCGGCGCCGAGCCCGAAGGCCATGCCCCGCATGATCGCGGCGTAGTGACAGGCCGAGGCAGCGAGGACGAAGCCGTGCCAGACCGCGTTCTGATAGGGCATGCGGTGGCGGACGTGGAAGAGAGTGCCGACGGTGAACAGCACCCCGCCCACGGCGATGAGGATCATGGTGGAGAGTTCGAGCGAGGCGAGCAGCGGCCGGATCGGGATCACCAGCATCCAGCCCATCGCCAGATAGATCGCGATCGAGACCCGCTCGTAGCGGCGGGGAAAGGCGATCTTCACGCAGACCCCGGCCACCGCGATGGCCCAGATCACCAGGGTGATGGTGATGGCCCAGGCGCCGTCGAGATAGCGCGTGGTCAGCGGCGTATAGGTGCCGGCGATCATCAGGAAAATGGCGGCATGATCGAAGCGGCGCAGGAATTCCCGGCGCGGCGACGGCTTGGTGAGGTTGTAGGCGGCCGAACAGATCAGCATGGCGTTGAGGCCGATGACATAGGGCACGACCGAGGCAAAGGCGCCGCCATCGCCGAAGATGCCGACCACGATCAGCAGCGCGATGGTGCCCAGCACGGCAAAGGCCACGCCCAGGATGTGCACCCAGCGATCGGCCGCCAGTTCACCGGCACCGTAGGCGCGCGGCCCCCAATCATAGACGCTGTCGCTCACCGATCCTCCCCGATGTTCTGCTTCTCGGCCAGCCCAGCCTAGCTCCGGGGGACGCCCGGGCCATCGCCTTGCACGGGCGGTAGTCCATACGGTGGATCACGACCCCTGACGAAGTGGTTAAGCTGGCCGGGTGTTGGGCAGGACCTGTGCGCGTTCGAGAAATCCGATCCCCAAGCGACCCACAGGAGACACCCCATGCAGCGGCTGAGCGGCCTCGACGCTTCGTTCCTCTATATCGAAACCCCCAGCAACCACATGCACGTCGGCATGCTGTGGGTCCTGAAACGCCCGCCGGCCGGCGACACGCCCTATTTCGACCGGGTGCGCAAGCTGGTCGAGGGCCGGCTGCACCTGTCCAAGACCTATCGCCGCCGGCTGCTGCCGGTGCCCTTCGACATCGACCATCCGCTGTGGCTGGAAGACCCGGATTTCGATCTCGACTTCCACCTGCGCCACATCGCCGTGCCGCCGCCGGGCGACGCGCCCAAGCTGCTGGAACTGGTGGCCCGGCTGCACTCGCGCGCGCTGGATCGCAGCCGCCCCCTATGGGAGATGTACGTCATCGAGGGGCTGGAGGACGGCCAGGTAGCGGTCTACATCAAGATCCACCATTGCTGCATCGACGGCATGGCGGGAACCGAACTGATGGTCTCGCTGCTCGATTTCTCGGCCGAGCCGCGCGAGGTGCCGCCGCCCGACAAGCCCTGGACGCCCGAACGGGCGCCGACCGATGTCGAGGTGCTGCTGCGGGCCTCGGTCAACGGCGTGGTCCAGCCCATGCGCATGCTGCGCCGGCTGCCCAAGGTGATCGGCGCCGGCATCGCCTTCGGCCGCCGCGCCCTGGCCCGCAGCGAGCCGATGCCCACCGCCCCCTTCCAGGCGCCCAAGACCCCGTTCAACCGGGCCCTGACGCCGCATCGGCGCTATGCCGTCGGCGCGGTGCCGCTGGACCGGATCAAGGCGGTGAAGAATGCCCTGGGCGCCACGGTGAACGACATCATCCTGGGCATGTGCGCGGGTGCCTTGCGGCGTTACCTGGAGCTTCACAACGAATTGCCGGACAAGCCGCTGCTGGCGGTGTGCCCGGTTTCGGTGCGCAAGGAGGACGACAAGAGCGGGGCCAACAACGCGGTCTCGGCCATGTTCGTCTCGCTGGCGACCGACATCGCCGATCCGCTGGCCCGGGTCACCGCGATCCAGGCCTCGACCGGCCAGGCCAAGGAGGCGCACAAGGCCCTGCCCGCCACCAATCTCCAGGACTGGTCGGTCTTTGCCGCCCCCCTGGTCGCGGCCCAGGCGGCACGGCTCTATTCGCGTTACAAGGTCGCCGACCTGCATCGGCCGCCCTACAACGTGATCATCTCCAACGTCCCCGGCCCGCCCTTCGCGCTCTACCTGGCCGGGGCGGAACTGCTGCACTCGTATCCGATCTCCCTGCCGATCGAGGGCATCGGCCTCAACATCACCATCATGTCCTACCGCGACGAGGTGGCGATCGGCCTGACCGCCGACCGCGAGGCCGTGCCCGACATCGACCTGCTGATGTCGCTGATGCCCCAAGCGCTGGACGAGATCGAGGCTGCGCTGAAGAAGAAGGCGGCGTAACCTGCCTTTTCACCGTCATGGCCGGGACAAGCCCACGGCTGTCCGGTTAAGATTACGCTCATAGCCAGCTCATCTGGTTGGGGTCGATGCGTTGTCTTGGCTCGGCCCCGATTAGCCGGTCGAGCCGTCGGCGGTGCATGAGGTTTGCGCGCACCAGGCGGGCGAAGGCGAGCGGGCTTTGAACCGTTTGCTGGGCGGCCTGGGCCAGGCGCAACAGCAGGAAGGCGATCAAGGCGACGGCAACCTGAATGCGGACCGCGTTCTCGCTGGTGCCGAGAAAGCGGCGGATCTTCAGGGTCTGCTTGACCCAGCGGAAGAACAGCTCGATGGCCCAGCGCCGCTTGTAGAGGTCGGCGATTTCCTGGGCGCTGGCATCGAGATCGTTGCTCAGGAGGCGCAGCACCTTGCCGGTTTCGATCGTGATGCAGACCTCGCGGACGGGGGCGGAGAACGGGTTCTTGCGGTTCGTGGCCTGGCGCCGCGGCAGCAGGCCGACGCGGTCGGACAGGATGTTGGCAGCGCCCTCGGGCAGCGGCCGTTCGGCGGTCACCGTCAAGGGCGTGTTGGACTTGAAGCGCGTGACGATGCGGCACCCGGCGGCGTCCAGCCCGGCCCACCAGGCGTAGTCGTAGTAGCCCAGGTCGAAGACATAGGTCGCCCCCGCTTCGATGGGCATGGCCTGGGCCGCGGTGATGTCGTTGACCTTGGCCGGGGTGACCGCCGCATAGATCGGCCGGTCGGCATCGGGGTCGTAGATGACATGGGCCTTGGCGCCGCAGGCATTGGCTGAGAAGCGCGCCCACTCTGCCGCCACGCCGGTCAGGCGGATGCTGGTCGAGTCGATGAGATAGGTGGCTTCACCCACGGCCCGGCGCAGGCCGCGCCCGGCACCGGCGACCATGGCGGCGAACAACGCGCTGAACACTTCACTGGGGCGCCCGGCATTGGCGTCGGCCAGGGTCGAACGCGACACCGTACGCCCGCCGACGTGATAGAGCCGCGCGGCATGGCTCTCCAGGCCCGCGACGATCTCCCGCAGGCTGCTCGCGCCGGACAATTGCCCGTACAGCAGGGCGATGAACTGGCTCTTGGTCGGCAGCCGCCGGACCCGGCGATCGGCCTGATGCGCCGCGGTCAGTTGCTCGAACCGATCCCAAGGAACCCACTTCAGCAGATCGTGGAAAACGCTATTGTGGTGTCGCACGGTGTTGCTCCGATTTCATGTCCAGGAGACGCGCCAACGTCTGAACATGAGTAGAATCAACACCGTGCAACCAGTCCACTAAAACTAAACCGGACAGCCGTGGGACAAGCCCGGCCATGACGGGTAGGAATATTGTGGGTTACCACGTCTCGGCGTAGGGGCGCAGTTCCAACTCGTGGGTCCAGGCGGAGCGCGGCTGCTTGTAGAGCTGCCAGTAGGTTTCCGCGATCGCCGTGGGCGAGAGGCCGGAATCCTCGCCCTTGGCCTCGAGATAGCCGGGCAGCAAGCTGCGCACCCGCTCGCCGTTGACCGCGCCGTCGATCACCACATGGGCGACATGGATGCCTTGGGGGCCGAATTCCCGCGCCATGCTCTGCGCCACCGCCCGCAGCCCGGCTTTGGCCGAGGCGAAGGCGGCGAACAGCGGCTTGCCGCGCAGGCTGGCGGAAGCGCCGGTGAAGATCACCGTGCCGGCGCCGCGGGTCACCGCCTCCTGCCCCACCAGCAGCGCGCCCAGGGGGCCCTGCCGCCACATGGCCTCGAAGAAATCGGGCGTGATCTCCAGGAAGGGCATGGGCCAGTTGCCGCCGACATTGAACACCACCAGGTCGGGCCGGCAGTTGTCCGCCGCCACCCGGTCGAACACCCGCTTCACATCAGCCTGGCTGGTCACGTCGGTGACGATCGGCACGACCGAGGCGACGGCGTCCTCCACGGTCTGGAGCTTCTCCTGGTTGCGCCCGGCGGCATAGACCGGCATCCCTTCGGCCGCCACCTTGCGCACCATGGCGCCGCCGATCCCGTCAAGCGGGCCGACCCCGAAGATCACCGCGGCTGGTTTGAAGTCCATGTCTACCTCCATCTGCCTCAGAACGCCCTCTCCGCCGCTTGCGGGGGAGAGGGAGGGGACCCGTCGCGTCAGCGATGGGGAGGGTGAGGTGGTGGTCGGGCCAGCGCGCGCTTTACGCCATCGACCCACCTCACCCAACCCTCTCCCCCCAAAGGGCGGAGAGGGCTTTTCTGGTTACGCCGCCAGGGCTTCTTCGACGAAGTCCAGGCGGTCCTGGCCGAAGAACATTTCCTCGCCCACGAAGAAGGTGGGGGCGCCGAAGGTACCGCGCTCCACTGCAGCCTGCGTGTTGGCGATCAGTTTCTGCTTGACCGCGCCGTCATTGATGCGCGCGGCGAAATCGGCCGGGTCGAAGCCGGCCTGCGCCAGGGTGGCGTTCAAGACCTCGGGATCGCCCAGATTACGCGGGGCGAGCCACATGGCATCGAAGATTGCATCGACGTAATCCATGAAGCGAGGCGTATCCAGGTAACTCACGGCGCCGCGCATCAGGCTGATCGTGTTGATCGGGAAATAGGGATTGAAGTTCAAGGTCACACCAAAGCGCCGGGCAAAGCGCTCCAGGTCCTTGTTCATGTACATGCCCTTGGCCGGGACCATGGCGGGCGACTGGTTGCCGGTCGCCTTGAACACGCCGCCCAGCAGGATCGGGACATAAGTCACCTTGGCCGGAGTGCGGGCCAGGACCGCGGGCAGGCGCTTGTGCGCCAGGTAGGTAGTGGGGCTGCCGAAATCGAACAGGAATTCCAGTTCATGGGTCATAGGGTGTTCCTCACCAGTTTTCCGACCAGGGGCGCAGGTCGAGTTCATGGGTCCAGGCATCGCGCGGCTGGGTGTGCAGGGACCAGTAGGCATCGGCGATGTGCTGCGGGTTCAGGATGCCGTCGGTCTCCCGCGTCTTGTAGAGGTCGGGGAAAGTGTCGCGGATGAAGGCCGTGTCGATGGCGCCGTCGATGATGGTATGGGCGACGTGGATGCCTTCAGGCCCCAGTTCCCGCGCCATGCTCTGGGCCAGGGCGCGCAGGGCATGCTTGGCACCGGCAAAGGCGGCGAATTGGGATTTGCCGCGCAGGGACGCGGTGGCGCCGGTGAAGATGATGGTGCCCCGCTTGCGCCCCAGCATGTGGCGTGCCGCCTCGCGGCCGGTGAGGAAGCCGGAGAAGCAGGCCATTTCCCAGACCTTGAAATAGACCCGGGCCGTGGTCTCGACGATCGGAAACCAGACATTGGCGCCGATGTTGAAGACCATCACCTCTACGGGTCCGATGTCGCGCTCGATCTGCTCGATCATCGGCACCACCGCCTCTTCCTTGCGGGCATCGACGCCGAAGGGTACGGCCTTGCCGCCGTCCGCCTCGATCGACGCGACCAGGGGGGCGAGCTTGTCGGCCTGGCGGCGTACCACCGCGGCGGTGAAGCCTTCACGGGCAAAGCGGCTGGCAATGGCGCCGCCCAGGGCGTCGCCCGCCCCGATGATCAGCGCGACCTTTTCGGCCATCGATATTCCTCCCGGACGACAGAAGGCTTGCGCTTCTGCATGATGTATGTCATCCAGAATTTAGCATGACGAGCATCATGCAGATGGTCAAGGGGGAAACCGATGGGGCATTCCCAGGCACAGAAGCAGGCGAACCACGACCGCATCGTCGAGGCGGCGGTGGGCCTGTTCCGCGAGCGCGGCTTGGGCGGGATCGGCGTGGCCGAGGTGATGCGAGCCGCAGGGCTGACGCATGGCGGCTTCTACAGCCATTTCGAGTCCCGCGATGCGCTGGTGGCGGAGGCCCTGGCCAAGGCCTTCGCGGTCGACGAGCGGCGCCTGGAAAAGGCCATGGCCAAGACCGGCAAGCCGGCAAAGCCGGCGATGCTCGAGGCCTACCTCACCCCGATCCACCGCGACAACCCGGCGATCGGCTGCACCGCCGCTGCCCTGGTGGCCGACATCGCCCGCGGCGGCGCGCAAGCCCGAGCGATCTTCACCGAGCAGATGCGGCGTTATGCCGACAGGGTGGCCGCCGTGCTGCCCAAGGATTCGCCGACCGCCCAGGCCGATGCCCTGTTCGCCTTCAGCGCCCTGGTCGGCGCCCTGCTGATCGCCCGCGCGGTCGACGATCCCGCCCTGTCGGACGCCGTGCTCGAATCCGCCCGGCGCAACCTGACCAAAGCCATTGCGTAACGCTTAACAGCCCATAAAACCCAGGAGAGCAAAGTGACCCAACCCTTCGACCATTCGGGCAAGCACGTCTTCGTTTCGGGCGGCACCAGCGGCATCAATTTAGGCGTCGCCCAGGCCTATGCCCAGGCCGGCGCCCGCGTCACCGTCCTGTCACGCAAGATCGACAAGGTCGAGGCGGCAGTCGCCACCTTGAAGGCGCTGGGCCCCGATGCCCAGGGCTTTGCCGGCGACGTGCGCGACGTCGGCCGGCTCGAGACCGTCTTCGCCGAGGCCGCCGCCACTTTCGGCGAGATCGACGTGCTGATCTCGGGCGCCGCCGGCAACTTCCCCGCCCCCGCCCTGGGGATTTCGCCCAACGGCTTCAAGTCGGTGGTCGACATCGACCTGCTGGGTACCTTCCACGTGGTGAAGTCAGCCTTCCCGCACCTGAAGAAGCCGGGCGGCGTGATCACCAACATCTCGGCCCCGCAGGCCTATATCCCGATGGATTTCCAGATGCACGTCTGCGCCGCCAAGGCCGGCGTCGACATGATCACGCGGGTGGGCGCGCTGGAATGGGGCGAATTGGGCCTGCGGGTCAATTCCGTGGTCCCCGGCCCGATCGAGGATACCGAAGGCATGGAGCGCCTGGCGCCGACGGCGGAAGCCAAGGAGGCTGCCCGCCAGTCGGTGCCCCTGGGCCGCTACGGCACCAAGAGCGACATCGCCAATGCCTGCATGTTCCTGTCCAGCCCCTATGCCACCTATATCTCGGGCGTGGTCCTGCCCGTCGACGGCGGCTGGAGCCTGGGCGGCGTCGCCGCCATGTCGGCCGGCATGAAGAAGATGATGATGGGGCGGTAATCTCGTAAATCCCTCTCCGCCGCTTGCGGGGGAGAGGGAGGGGACCCATCGCGAAGCGGTGGGGAGGGTGAGGTGGTGGGTCGGGACAGATCACGCTCTACGCCGCCGACCCACCTCACCCAACCCTCTCCCCCTAAAGGGCGGAGAGGGCTTTTTATCCCCCGATCAGGACCTTCTCGGCGGATCGGGTAAGCGCCGGCTTGGGCGCCGGCTTGAACAGGTAGTCGTCGGGCAGGCCCATGCGGCGGCAGGCCAGGATCGGCGGCGTGTCCTTCACCAGCCTGGGCAGCAGCTTGGCCAGGAAGCGCATCATCGCCGTGGTGCGCGCCACCTGGGCCGGGGTGCGGTGGAAGCCCAGCTTGTCCTTGGCCCAGTCCGGCAGCAGGTCGATGCCCGCCCCCACCAGCATTTCCTGGATCGCGGGATGGGTCTTGCCCATGCTGGAGTCGCGGCGGGCGACCTCGATGAAATTGTCGACCGCCGGGCGGCGCTCCAGCCTCGGCTCCCACGAGCGGATGTAGGCGTCGATTTCCGCCTGCGTCGTCGGCACCTCGTAACGCCCATAGTCGCGGGTGGAGTTGGCCGATTCGCTGGCCAGCTTCACCTTCTCGGCCTCGGTCATGCCGGGATTGACGTAGCGCTGGTAGGCCTGCGCGAAACCATAGCCGGCGGTCAGGTGCACGAAGGCCATGCGGTCGGGATCGAAGGCGGTGTAGCGCCCGCCGTCGGCCAGGGGGCCGCGCACCTTGGCGTGGCGCTGCGCCACTTCCTTCATCAAGGCGGCCTTGGCGCTCTTGGAGGCATAGGTGGTGGCCATGGCCGCCGACAGGGTGCGCTGCAGCCGCCCCAGCGTATCGGTCTTGTAGTTGGAATGGGTCTCGACGCCCGAGCCGACCCCTTCTTCCGCCATCTGGAGCACCACCGCCGGGAAGGCGCCGATCATGAACACCAGCGGGTTGGCAAAGATGCGCCAGGTGATGCTGTCGGGACCGAAATCGCCCGGATCGCCCTTGGGGCCCAGGTAGTCGACGACATAGGCCGGGTCGACGGGCGTGTAGGCGCGGGCCAGCGACTGCCGCGCCGTGCCGAAGATCGGCAGGGCGGCAGCGGCGGCGGCGGCGATATCAAGCATCGTCATGGGTGGCTCCCGGGGCGGTTGTTCGATCCTGTTGCCTCAAGAATCGCCTGACCGGGGAGATAAGGAAACTTGGTTCCCGGCAGCCCCTTCGGCCGGGCCTCGATCCAAGTCCCAAGCCATTGTCACGAAACGGAAAACTGTCCCGCCGCAAAAGCGCACGGCGGCCGATCGGGCGCCGGATCGTGACGATTGCTCGTTTTTGCATCGGCCGAAAGCCGCGCGGATAGACCACATTTTGGCGCCATATCCGCTTGGGCGCCGGGTACGGGCGGGTCATCGTCGGTTCAGGGCCGTCGAGGTGGGGCGTTCGACGAGGCAACGGCTCGAGCGGTAAGCCGCCACTCAGCTTTCAGCGGAGCAACCAGCCGTGGCCAGCAAGCAATCGCAAGTCATTGACCTCGCGCCCAAAAAACGGCCGAAGCAAAGCCGCTCCCAGGCCAGTTTCGAGGCCGTCGTCGAGGCCTGCGCTCGTCTTTTGCGCGGCGGCGGCTACGACACGCTGACCACCAACCTGATCGCCGAGGTGGCGGGGGTGGGCATCGCCACGCTCTATGAATACTTCCCCAATAAGGAGGCAATCGTCGCGGCCGTGGCCGAACAGACCGTGGCGCGCATGGCGACACGGCTGGCCGAGAGCTTCGATGCGGCCCAGGCCCTGGACGATCGCGAGGCGACCCATTTCTGGATCGCCTGCCTGGTCGAAATCGTCAGCGACGACGCCTTCCTCTACCGCGCCCTGATCGACCACTACCCCGAGATTCGCGACAGCAAGGCCTGGAAGCTGCTGCGCCAGCAATTGCACCAGGTGGCGCTGGGCCGGGCCGCCTCGATCGCCGACCGCCTGGGCCTGGACGATTTCGAGCGCGACAGCCACCTGATCGCCATCATGGGCGAACGCGCCATCCTGGATATCGCGCTGAACCGTGCCCACGACCGCGAGGCCATGACCGCCCGCCTGGGTGAACTGCTCTACCGCATCATCCGCACGCGGTAAGTTACACCCGGGCCGACAGGACCTTGTGGACGGCACCGGTCAGGGTGGCGAGGTCTTCCTCGGTCGCCGTGAAGGCGGGCGTCAGGTAGACGATGTTGCCGAAGGGGCGCACCCAGACGCCTTCGGCCACGAAGGCGCGCTTGAGGGCGTTGAGGTCGCCGATCGCCGCCAACTCCACGACACCGATCGCGCCCTTCACCCGCACGTCGACGACACCTGGCAGGTCACGGCAGGCCGGCAGCGCATGGGCCAGATGGGCCTCGATGGCCGAGACCTGGATCAGGCGCGGCTCGTTCTCGAACAGGTCGAGCGAGGCATTGGCGGCGGCGCAGGCCAGCGCATTGCCCATGTAGGTGGGCCCGTGCATCAGGGCGGCCGAGGGCCGGTCGTCCCAGAAGGCATCGAAGACCCGTTTGGTGGCGATGGTCGCGGCCAGCGCCATGGTGCCGCCGGTCAGCGCCTTGGACAGGGTGACGATATCGGGCACCAGCCCCGCCGCCTCGCAGGCGAACATGGTGCCGGTGCGCCCGAAGCCGACGAAGATCTCGTCGAAAATCAGCAGGGTGCCATGGGCATCGGCGATCCGGCGCAGGTGGCGCAGCACCTTGGCCCCGTGCATCTTCATGCCGCCGGCACCTTGCACCAGGGGCTCGACCAGGATGCCGGCGACACGCTCGCCATTGGTCTGGAAGAACGCCTCCAGGGCCGCCAGCTTTTCCGGCGTGTCGGGCAGGTCGACCACCCATTGTTCCGGCAGCAGGCCGGTGAACAGGCTGTGCATGCCTTCGTCGGGGTCGCACACCGCCATGGTGCCGATGGTATCGCCGTGGTAGCCGTGGCGGAACGAGACGAATTTCGACCGCCCGCGCTCGCCCTTGTTGAGGAAATACTGGATCGCCATTTTCATGGCGATCTCGACCGAGACCGAACCTGAATCCGAGAAGAAGACCCGGTCGAGGTCGCCAGGCAGAATCTGCGCGAGGCGGCGAGCCAAGGTCAGCGCCTGCTCGTGCACCAGGCCACCGAACATGACGTGAGGCAGGCGTTCGACCTGGGTCTGCACCGCGGCGCGGATATGCGGGTGGTTATAGCCGTGGCAGGCGGTCCACCACGAGGCGATGCCGTCGATCAGCTCACGGCCATCGCTCAAGCGGATGCGGGTGCCCTGGGTCGACGCCACGGCCAAGGGTGGCGTCACCGTCTTCATCTGGGTATAGGGCAGCCAGATATGCTCGAGGCCAGCGGCGTACCAATCCGTCACGATTCACCTGTCTTAATCGTCATTCCGGCGAAGGCCGGAATCCATCGGGGTGGCAGGCGATATCTGGCGGACCTGACTGGTCCTATGTCCCGCGCTGCATCGGAATGGATCCCGGCCTTCGCCGGGATGACGGCAATGATCTGCCTTATTCCGCCGCCTGGACCGTCTCGACGGCGGTGATCGGCATCGGGCTGATCCCCAGCCGGTCGAACAGGCGCTGGTCGCGTTCGGCTTCCGGGTTGGCGGTGGTCAGCAGCTTCGGCCCGATGAAGATCGAATTTGCGCCGGCCAGGAAGCACAGCGCCTGCAATTCGTCATTCATCTGCTCGCGCCCGGCCGACAGGCGGATCATCGAGGCGGGCATCAGGATCTTGGCGACCGCGACGGTGCGCACGAAATCGAAACCATCGAGCGGGGCGTGGCCCGACAAGGGCGTGCCCTCGACCTGGACCAGCAGGTTGATCGGCACCGATTCAGGATGCACGGGCAGATTGGCCAGGGTCACCAGCAGGCCGGCGCGATCGGTCAGATCCTCGCCCATGCCGACAATGCCGCCGCAGCAGACATTGATCCCGGCGTCGCGGACGTTCGACAGGGTATCCAGCCGGTCCTGATAGGTCCGGGTGGTGATGATCTCGCTGTAATATTCGGGCGAGGTGTCGAGGTTGTGATTGTAGTAATCGAGGCCGGCATCCTTCAGGCGCAGGGCCTGATCGTGATCCAGCATGCCCAGCGTGACGCAGGTTTCCATGCCCAGCGACTTCACCCCGCGGACCATGTCGATGACCTGGTCGAGGTCACGGTCCTTGGGGCTGCGCCAGGCGGCGCCCATGCAATAGCGGCTGGCGCCGGCGTCGCGGGCGCGCTTGGCCTCCTCCAGCACGGCGCCGACCGCCATCAGCTTGGAGGCCTTTACGTTGGTGTCGAACTTGGACGACTGCGGGCAATAGCCGCAATCCTCGGGACAGCCGCCGGTCTTGATCGACAGCAAGGTCGACATCTGGACTTCGTTGGGATCGAAGAAGCGGCGATGGGCGCTCTGGGCTTCGAAAATCAGGTCGGCGAACGGCTTGGCAAACAGCGCCTCGACCTCCGCCCGGCTCCAGTCGTGGCGCAACCCGTCGGGAACGGGCGCGGACGAACAGGCCTTGGCGGAAACGGCGATCTCGGTCATAGCAGCGACCCAATCCTTTTGTTGTCCCCGTGGCGACGGCCCCGGCACTTGGGCCGCAGACTATGCTGCTTTGCACAGAGGTCAATAGGAAGGCGCCAATCCGGCAGCTTCCCTGGGTTTGCGGGTGATCGTGCCACAAGGGTTGACCGGCGCCCGCAATAGGATAAGAGTCCGCCGCCTTTCAAGGAGGCCCCCCGCCCCATGCACTCGCTCGACGCCTTCGCCACGGCCAAACTCGTGGATCTGGACGCCCGCCATCAATTGCGGCGCTTGATCCCGACTGCCCGGATCGACGGCGTCATCCTGGAGCGCGGCGGGCGCCGCCTGGTCTCGTTTTCCTGCAACGACTATCTGAACCTGGCGACCGACCCGCGCACCAAGGCCGCCGCCATCCGCGCGGTCGAGACCCACGGCACCGGCGCCGGCGCCTCGCGCCTGATCACCGGCAACCACCCGATGATCGAGGAATTGGAACACCGCCTCGCCCGCCTGAAGGGGACTGAGGACGCCTGCGTCTTCGGCTCGGGCTATCTCGCCAATGTCGGCATCATCCCGACCCTGGCCGGCGGCAACAGCCTGGTCCTGACCGACGAACTGGCGCACAACTGCATCAATGCCGGGGCCCAGCTTGCCGCGGCCGATACCCAGGCGTTTCGCCACAACGATCTCGATCACCTGGAAGAATTGCTGATCGAACACCGCGACCGGTACGACCATGTGCTGGTGGTGACGGACGGGGTTTTCTCGATGGACGGCGATCTGGCCCCTCTCGAGGCCTTGGGCGCGCTGTGCGTCAAGCACGATGCCTGGCTGATGACCGACGATGCCCACGGCATCGGCGTCATGGGCCGTGACGGCGCCGGCTCGGCCCATCTCAAGAACAAGCCGGTGGCCGTGCCGCTGCAAATGGGCACCCTGTCCAAGGCCATCGGCTCCTATGGCGCCTATCTGTGCGCCAGCAAGCCGGTGGTCGACCTCATGAAGACCCGGGCCCGTACCGTGGTCTATTCGACCGGCCTGCCGCCGGCCGCCGTGGGTGCCGCCATCGCCGCCCTGGACATCATCGAGAGCG
The DNA here is from genome assembly GCF_003590945.1 of Oleomonas cavernae. Taxonomy (NCBI): domain Bacteria; kingdom Pseudomonadati; phylum Pseudomonadota; class Alphaproteobacteria; order Acetobacterales; family Acetobacteraceae; genus Oleomonas; species Oleomonas cavernae. The sequence continues at coordinate 270,999 of NZ_QYUK01000008.1, forward strand.
AGCCCGACTTCGTCGCCCTGCCCGTCGCCAAGGCCCAGCGCTTCACCGCCGCCCTGAACCTGCCCCGGGCGGAGAGCCCGATCGTGCCGATCATCCTGGGCGAAGAGACCCGGGCGCTCGAGGCCCAGAAGATCCTGAGCGATGCCGGCTTCCTGGTCGCCGCCATCCGCCCGCCGACCGTGCCCCCCGGCACCTCGCGCCTGCGCTTCGCCTTCACCGCCCGCCACACGGACGAGGATATCGACGCGGTGGTCGCCATCCTGCGCGAACGCATCCTGTGACCCGATGACCGAGACGCTTTTTGTAACCGGCAGCGGCACCGACATCGGCAAGACCCTGGTCACCGCCGCGCTGGCCCACCAGGCCCGGCAAAGCGGCCGCAAGGTCGCGGTACTGAAACCGGTGGCCAGCGGCTATAGCTGGGACACCGCGGCACAGTCCGATGCCGGGGTGATCCTGCAGGCGCTGGGCGAAGAGATCACACCCGAGAACATCGAGCGCGTCTCGCCCTGGCGCTATCGCCAGCCGGTGTCGCCCGATTTCGCCGCCCGCCAGGAAGGCTGGTCGGTCAGTGCCGCGCAGATCGCCGCCTTCTGCCGTGGGGGCGAGCGCGACGCCGATACCGTAATCGTCGAAGGGGTCGGCGGCATCATGGCGCCGATCAACGAACGCCAGACCTTCCTCGACGTACTGCCCGATCTGCCCTACCCCGCCCTGGTGGTGGTCGGCACCTACCTGGGCGCCTTGAGCCACGCCTTCACCTGTGTCGAGACCATCCGTGGCCGCGGCCATCGGGTGGCCGGCATCGTGGTGAGCGAGAGCGAGACGGGTGGCCAACCGGTCGCCGAGATCGCCAAATCGCTCGCCACATTTCTGCCCGATCTACCGGTTGTGATGCTGCCGCGCCTAAATGGCCCCGCCCATGGGCCTCCGCCCCGCTGCTCACACAATTTCTTGTGGAAAAGTCATCATCTTGTGTGGCGCAAAATGCCCCTCACGAGATATAGTGTTTTTGTTGCGGCGGAGACCGCTTTCTGGAGAGAGGACAAGGCCCATGTCCTGGACCGACGAGCGCATCGCGAGCCTTCGTGAATTGTGGGAACAAGGCCTCAGTGCCAGCCAGATCGCGGCGAAGCTGGGGAACATCACGCGCAATGCCGTGATCGGCAAGGTTCACCGCCTGGGCCTGTCCGGCCGGCCAAGCCCGGTGCGCGCCGAACGCCCCGCCCCTGCCCCGCGCGCCGAACGCCCGGCGCCGGCGCCCCGTCCTGTGCGTGTGCTGCCGGCAAGCGAACCCGTGGCCAAGGCCGCGGCCCCGGCCCGTGTTGTCCAGGCAGCGCCCGCCCCGGCACCCGAGCCCGAGCCGATGGTCCGCGCCACCCTGCTGTCGATCAACGACCGCATGTGCAAGTGGCCGCTGGGCGATCCGGGCGATGCCGGCTTCCACTTCTGCGGTCGCCGCGCCCAGTCGAGCATGCCCTATTGCCAGGAGCACGCCCGCATCGCCTATCAGGCAGCAACGCCCAAATCGCGCGAGAAGCGCGATCGTGACCGCGAGCGGGAACGCGAGCGGCTGGTGCGCAGCCTGTCGTAACACCGATCGAACGGGGCCTGCGGGCCCCGTTTTCGCGTCAGGCCGGCAGCGGCTCCGTGCCCTTGTCGAGCAGCGCCAGGTATTTGGCATAGGCGAAGATGCGGTTGCGGCGCTTGCCGGTCGTCTCGCGCAGGATGCCCGCCGACACCATCAGTTCCAGGGCCTTGCCGACGGTCGGGAGCGACAGCTTGAGCTCCCTGGCGGCGGCCGGGGCCGTGACCAGCGGGCGCCGCTGCATCAATTCGTGGACCCGCAGGGCCGATGCGGCCGCGCGGCCACGCTCGGCGATGGCGAGGCGATCTGCGTCAAACAGCGCCATCAGTTCCTTTGCCGTTTCCGCGGCCTGTTCGGCCGTCTCGGCGACACCGGTGAGGAAGAATTCCATCCAGGCCTCCCAGGCGCCGGCCTGTCGCACCTCCTGCAGCAGCCGGTAGTAGTCGTCGCGCCGTCGTTTCAGGAACAGGCTGAGATAGAGGACCGGCTCCCGCAGCGCACCGGCATCGCACAGCATCAGCGTGACCAGCAAGCGGCCGAGACGCCCGTTGCCGTCCAGAAAGGGATGGATCGTTTCGAATTGCACATGCGCCAGGCCGGCGCGAATGAGCGGCGGCAAGGCCGGATCGTCCTCATGGAGAAAGCGTTCGAAGGCATCGAGACAGCCCTCCAAGCGATGGGGCGGCGGCGGAACGAACAAGGCATTGCCCGGCCTGGTGCCACCGATCCAATTCTGCGAACGCCGGAATTCCCCGGCTTGCTTGTTGGCGCCGTGGCCCGACTTCAGCAGGATCTCGTGCATCTCGCGCAAGAGGCGCAGCGACAAGGGAAAGCCGCCGCGCAGGCGCTTCATGCCGTGCTCGACCGCCGCGACATAATTTGAGACCTCCGTCACGTCGTCGAGCGGGACCTGCGGCATCTCATCGTTCTCGAACAGCAGCAGGTCCGAGAGCGAAGATTGCGTGCCCTCGATCTGCGACGACAACAGCGCCTCTTTCCTGACATACATGAACAGGAAAAGCGGGGCGGAGGGCAGGATGGTGGTGACGCCATCAAGCCGGCCGATCGCGCCGCGCGCCCGGTCATAGAGGGTCAGGAACTGGACAAAATCGAGCGGTGGGTCGGGCGGCAACGGCGCGGGCACAAAGGCACGAACCTTTTCACCGCCGACGGATGTCTCGACATATGTCCCCAGCCGCCCGGGGAATGCTCCCGCCACGATCGCCTCATCCTTTATTAGCATCAATTCGCTAATAAAGGATAATGCCTTTTCCTTTATTAAGAAACCGCCTTTGCGAAAGGCAGCGGTCGCGGGCGCATCGGGCACCTAATAGGCAGCGCGCTGTAACCTGCAAATATCGTCATGACCGGGCTTGTCCCGGTCATCCACGTCGGGACGAGCCACCTCTGTTGACGGCATAGGCAGCTTGGCGACGTGGATGGCCGGGACTTCGCCCGGCCATGACGGGTGGAGTATCGAAGCGAGGCAGTTTCACGGCGCCTCAAACACCTCTGTGGCCAATCGGGCGGGCGATGTCTCCGGTTGAGCGCGAGACACTTTAATCCTTCGCGGCGGCGAAGGCTTTCAGCATGGTTTCCATGGTGGTCAGGATCAGGCCGTGCTTCACCGGCGAGGTCGGGGTGTGGTTGACCACGCGCACCAGTTTGCGCACAACTCGGGCCTCGACCACGTCGAGGTCGATCACGTTCATGCAGCCGCTGTCCTGCTCGAAGGCGGCGAAGCTTTGCAGGCCGATGCCGGCCGCCCAGCCCAGGGCCGCCAGGTTGGTGCCGCCATGGGCGACCATCAGCAGGGTCTTCCAGCCGGGGGAGACCGCCAGCGCCTCGAAGGCCGGGACCACGCGGGCGGCGAAATCGTCAAAGCGCTCGCCGCCCAGGAAGCGCGACTCCGGCCGGGTGGCGGCCCGCGTCAACCCTTGCGTGAAATCGTCGAACAGGGTGGCGGGGTCCATGTCCTTGAAATGGCCCGGCGCGATCTCCTCGAAGGCGGGCATCACCTCGACCGCCGGCGCGACCCGGCCGGTCAGGACGATGCCCGCCGTCTCGCGGGTGCGGGGCAGGCCGCTGACCACGGCGCGGTCGAAGGCGATATCGGCCAGGGCCTGGCGCATCGCCTCGGCCTCGGCCCGGCCGCGCGTGGTGAGCGGCACCTGCCGGCTGTCGGTGGTGCGGCGGCCGGCATCGTCGATATAGGCGGCTTCGGCATGGCGCAGCAGGTAGATGCGGCGGCGGTTGGCGGCGGGATCGATCGGAAACATGGGCACACTCTTCCTTGGCGCGCGAGAATACGGTCTCGCACGCCGGCGATCCAGCCCAAGACTATTCCGCCGCGTGCGCCAGGGCGTCGGGCGGGGTGTCGCTGCGGAAGGCGGCCAGCAGGCCCTTGCGCTCCAGCGCCGCCTGGGCCATCGCCGCCTCCTTCACCGGACCGAAGCCGCGGATCCTGGCCGGCTGGGCCAGCAGGGCGACGGCGACCAGGTGGTTGTCGGGCCGCAGCCCGGCGGCGATTTCGGCCGCAAGATCCAGGTACTCGTCGCGCAAGGCCCGCTCGTGGCGGCGCTCGGCGCTGCGCCCGAACGGATCGAAGGCGGTGCCGCGCAGGCCCTTGAAATGCTTCAGGGCGCGGAACAGGGCGAAGACCCAGGGCCCGAAGGCACGCTTGGCCGGCCGGCCCGTGATCGGATCGACCTGGGCCAGCAAGGGCGGGCTCAGGTGGACCTTCAGCTTGGGCCCGGCTTCGAACAGGCCGTCGACCATGCGCTGGAAGCTGCCGTCGGTGTAGAGCCGGGCGACCTCGTATTCATCCTTGTAGGCCATGACCTTGAACAGGCCGTCGGCCGCCGCGCGGGCAAGCTCGCCATGGCCGGGCATGACCTTGGCCTCGGCCTGGCGGAGCGCTGCCACGGCAGCGGCATAGCGGCCGGCATAGGCGGCATTCTGGTACTTGGTGAGGTAATCGGCGCGGCGGGCGATGGTCTCGTCCAGGGTCGCGGAGCGGCGATGATAGGCCGGCACCGTATCCTGCTCGACCGAGGCCACGGCCGCGGCGATCGCCTGGGGTTCCAGGACGTGCAGGCGGCCCCAGCGGAAGGCATGGCGATTGTCCGCCGCCGCGGTCTTGTTCAAGGCGATGGCCGCCTCGATCGCCCGGGCGGTGATCGGCACCAGGCCCTGCTGATAGGCGATGCCCAGCATGAACAGGTTGGTCGCCAGGGCATCGCCGGTCAGGTCGGTGGTCAGGTCCGTGGCGTCAACCAGGGTGACCGGGGCGGTGCCGCAGCCCTGGCGGACCAGGGCCACCAGGCGATCGACCGGCAGCTTGGCATCGGCATCGTGGGTGAATTCCGCCGTGGCGCTTTCATGGGTGTTGATGATGGCGGCGGAATGGTCGAGCGCCAAACGGGCGCGGGCGTCGGCCCCGGCCGCCACGACGATGTCGCAGCCCAGCAGCAGGTCGGCGCCCTCGTCGGGAATACGCACGGCCTTGATCGCGTCCGGCGTGGCGGCGATGCGGATGTGGCTGCTGACCGCGCCGAATTTCTGGGCAAGGCCCGTCTGGTCGAGCACGGTCGCATGCTTGCCGTCGAGATGGGCGGCCATGGCGACCAGGGCACCCAGGGTGACGATGCCCGTGCCGCCGACACCCACGCCCAGGATCGACCAGGGCCGGTCGAGGGCGGGCAGTTTGGGTTCGGGCAGGCGCTGGTCGGCCGGGGCATCGCCGCCCTTGGGATGGGGCTGGCGCAACTGGCCGCCTTCGACCGTGACGAAGGACGGGCAGAAACCCTTGAGGCAGGAGAAATCCTTGTTGCACGAGGATTGGTCGATCTGGCGCTTGCGGCCGAATTCGGTCTCGACCGGGGTGATCGACAGGCAGTTGGACTGGACCGAGCAATCGCCGCAGCCCTCGCACACCGCCTCGTTGATCACCACCCGGCGGGCTGGGTCGGGCATCAGGCCGCGTTTGCGCCGGCGCCGCTTCTCGGCCGCGCAGGTCTGGTCGTAGATGATGATGGTGACGCCCGGCATCTCGCGCAGGCGGCGCTGGATCGCATCCATCTCGCTGCGGTCGTGGAAGGTACAGCGGGGTGGATAGTCGGACTGGACATGGCGGCCGATATCGTCGGAGACCACGACGATGGTCTCGACCCCTTCGGCCCGCACCTGGTGGGCGATGATGGCGGGCGACAGGGGGCCGTCGTGATGCTGGCCACCGGTCATGGCCACGGCATCGTTGTAGAGGATCTTGTAGGTCACCGGCACCTTGGCTGCGATCGCCGCGCGCAGGGCCAGCAGGCCCGAGTGGAAATAGGTGCCGTCGCCCAGGTTCTGGAAGATGTGCTTGGTCTCGACGAAGGGCGCCATGCCGATCCAGTTCGCCCCCTCGCCGCCCATGTGGGTGAAGGTCTCGGTCGCGCGGTCCATCCAGGTTGCCATGTAGTGGCAGCCGATGCCGGCATGGGCATGGCTGCCCTCGGGCACCAGGGTCGAGGTATTGTGCGGGCAGCCGGAACAGAAGAAGGGCGTGCGCTTGGCCGGCGCCGCCTCCGGGCTTAAGCGCCCGGCCAGCAGGTCGACCCGGGCGGCCAGGGCCTCGTCGCCGGTCAGGGCGACCAGGCGGCGGCCGATGGCGACCGCGATCTCGCGCGGCGACAGCTCGTCATGGCTTTTCAGCAGGGTGTGACCGGCCTCGTCGCTCTTGCCGGTGATGCGGGGCCGCTGCGGCTGGTTGTAGAGGATATCCTTGAGCTGGCCCTCGATCAGCGGGCGCTTCTCCTCGACCACCAGGATTTCCGCGTGGCCGGCGGCGAAGGCGGCGATGCCCACAGGCTCCAGCGGCCAGACCATGCCGACCTTGTAGAGCGAGACGCCCAGGGCGCCGCGCCGCGCCTCGTCCAGGCCCAGCAAGCCGAAGGCCTCGCGCACGTCGCCGAAGGCCTTGCCCGCGGTGACGATGCCCAGGCGCGGCTTGTCCGCCCGTTCGATCAGCCGGTTGAACCCGTTGGCCCGGGCGAACGCCAGGGCGGCCGGCAGCTTGTAGAGGTGGAGGCGGGCTTCCTGCGCCTGGGCGGTGTCGGGCCAGCGGATGTGCAGGCCCTCGGGCGGCAGGGCGAAGTCGCCGGGGGTTACGAAATCCTGGAAGGCGGGGCGGGCGGCGATGGTGCCCGATGTATCGGCAATCTCGGCGATCACCTTGAGCGCCACCCAGGTGCCGGTGTAACGCGACAGGGCGATGCCGGCCAGGCCGAAGTCGATGATCTCGGCCAGGCTCGAGGGGGCCAGCACCGGGATCATGGCATCGACGAAGGCATATTCGGTCTGATGCGCGGTGGTCGAGGATTTGCAGGTGTGATCGTCGCCGGCGATGGCCAGCACGCCGCCGCGGGGATGGGTGCCGGCCAGGTTGGCGTGCTTGAACACATCGCCGGTGCGGTCGACGCCCGGGCCCTTGCCGTACCACACGCCGAAGACGCCATCGACCGTGGGCTTCTTGCCCAGGGCGATCTGCTGCGTGCCCCACAGGGCGGTCGCTGCCAGATCCTCGTTCACGCCGGGCACGAAATGGACCCGGGCCGGCTCGAGAAAGCGTTTCGCCTTGCCGATTTCCAGATCGAAGCCGCCCAGGGGCGAGCCGCGATAGCCCGAGACGAAACCGGCCGTGTTCAGGCCCGCCGCCTCGTCGCGGCGATGCTGTTCCAGCAGCAGGCGCACCAGCGCCTGCATGCCGTTGAGATAGATGCGACCGTCGCGCGCCAGATACTTGTCGTCGAGGCCGACGCGCTGATCGGGTGCTGCGACGGGCACGGTTTGCGCAGCTGCGCCATCGGCCATGTCGGCATCTCCCTGATCGTTATTTCTTACATGATCATATTGACATGGAAGCGCCCCGAGGCAAGAGGCGGCCGCCACATGATAGAATGTCGGATCAGTTGCTGGAAAATAGTCGCTAAGTAATCGAATAATATTCGCGTGCCCGATAACGACAGATCGTTTCGTGCAGGACGGTGATCGGGCAAGTGGATTGCGAGCACCCTTGACCAACGGCGGCAGAGACGGCAAAAAACTGCCTTCCATCGCTTGAGGATTTTTTATGACCATCGAACGTATCGAGCCCGGCGCCTGCATGTCCCAGGCCGTGGCCTATGGCAATCTCGTCTTCCTGGCCGGCCAGGTGGCCGAGGAGAACGCCGGCAAGTCGGTGACCGAACAGACCCGCGAGATCCTGGCCGGCATCGACCGCCTGCTGGCCAAGGCCGGTACCGACAAGAGCAAGCTGCTCTCGGCCACCATCTACCTGACCGACCTGTCGGCCTTCGGCGAGTTGAATGCCGTGTGGGAAGGCTGGGTCGTGCCCGGTTCGACCCCGGCGCGCGCCACGATCGAGGCCCGGCTGGTGGCACCCCAGTACACGGTCGAAATCCAGGTCGTCGCCGCGCGCTGAACAGCCTGTTCCCTCGCCCCGCTTGCGGGGAGAGGGCTGGGGTGAGGGGTGTTGGAGACCCGTCCGGTGCCCGACGATCGGCGATTGCTGTGGCCATTGAGACCCCTCACCCCACCCTCTCCCCGCAAGCGGGGCGAGGGAGTCCATTCGCTAGGCCGCCGGCAACTGGAATGCCGCCGCCTCGGCTTTCAGCCAGTTGCGGAACTTGGCGATCGCCGGTTCCTCGCGCCGTTCCGGCAGGCATACCACCCAGTAGGAAAAGACGTCCGGCACCTGGACGTCGAACAGGCGGACCAGGCGCCCGGCCGCCAGATCGTGGGAGGCCAGCGTGCTGCGGGCGAGCGCCATGCCGCCGCCCGCGCTGACGACATCGAGCAGCACTGCCGAGTCCTGGATCGCGGTGCCGAATTTCAGGGTCTTGATGTCGACCCCGGCCGCCCGGCACCACATTTCCCAATCGTCGAACGAATCGCGCAGCAGCGTATAGCGGGGCAGGTCGTCCAGGGTCTTGGGCAAGCCGCCGGCCAGCGTGGGCGAGGCGACCAGGAACAGGTTTTCCGCCATCAGGAATTCGATATCCAGGCCGGGGTACTTGCCCTTGCCGGCCCGCACCGCCAGATCGACCCCGTCGCGGTGCAGGTCGACCAGTTCGCGGCTGGTCTGCAGGTTCAAGACCATCTCGGGATGCTGCTCGTGGAAGCGTTCCAGCCGCGGCACCAGCCAGCGCGCGGCAAACGAGGTGAGCACCGAAATCGTCAGATTGCCGACCGCCTGGCGGCGCACCGCGTTCATGGTCTGGTTGATCTGGGTGAAGGCCGTGCCCAGGGTATTGGCAAGATAGGCGCCGGGTTCGGTCAGCGTCACGCCGCGGCCGCGCCTGGTGAACAAGGTGGTGCCTAACAGGGCCTCGAGTGCCCGCACCTGGTGGCTGATGGCGCCGTGGGTCAGGCGCAATTCCTCGGCCGCGCGGGTCAGGCTCAGGTGCCGGGCGGCGGCTTCGAAAGCGCGCAGGGAATTGAGGGGAAGACGGTCCATCGTGCTCGCCAACCTGTGAACTCAATTCACAGGTTACCTCAATCCTTCTCCTTTGTGCAGATGGCATTTTTGGCGCAAAACAAGGGCCATACAGCACACCCAAGGAGTTCAGGCCATGTCGAACCAGGTTAACAGGATCTCTTCCGTCTCCTTCACCGTCCCCGCCGCTCGCAGCAGCCTGGGCAGCCGTCTCGTCCAGCTCTGGCACCGCTACCAGGCGGCGCGGGAGCAGCGCCGGGCGATGGCCTATCTGCTGACCCAGGACAACCACGTCCTGCACGACATCGGCGTCGACCGGGCGACCGTGCTGGGCCACTACCTCGCGCCCTGGCAGGCGACCGAACCGCGCGATCCGCGGCGCGGCTGAGCGGCCCTCAGGGCAGTGGCAGCACCAGCCGGAACACGGCACCGCCGCCGGGCCGGGGCACAGCCTCGGCCCGGCCGCCGTGACGCCGGGCAGCCGCGGCAACGATGGCAAGGCCCAGCCCGGCATGACCCGAGCCGCTGGCCCGGCTGCTGACGAAGGGCGCGAACAGGTCGCCGACACTCTTGTCCGGCAGGCCCGGCCCCCGATCCCGAACCTCGATGACGACCGTGTCGGCCTTCTCGACGGCAATCTCCACCACCGTCGCCGGGGCCGTGAAATGCACCGCATTGCCGATCAGATTGCGCAGGGCCTCGGCCAGCGCGTCGCGATCGCCGTCGATCGTCAGTGGCCCGGCGAGTGCTGCCTGCAGTTCGATATCGCGCCCCGCCGCAAAGGCCATCGGTGCGCATTCGGCGACGACGTCGCGCGCCAGCGCGACGATGTCGACCGGCGCCAGCGGGCCTTGTCCTGCTCGATCCGCGCCCGGGTCAGCAGGCGGCCGACAATATGCCCCAGGCGATCGACATCCGCCGCCAGGCGCGCGGCGGTGGCCCGGTCGTCGAGGCCGTCGACCCGCGCCCGCAGCACCGCGATCGGGGTACGCAACTCGTGGGCCGCATCGGCCAGAAAGCGCCGTTCGTGCTCGAAAGCCTCCCGAACCCGCTCCAGCGAGGCGTTGACGGCATCGACCAGGGGCACGATCTCGCTGGGCACCGCGTCGCGTTCCAGCTTGACCTTGCTGCGCGCCGGGTCCAACCCGACCAGGGCTTCGGCCACGGCCTTCACCGGCGCCATGCCGCGGCGAACCGCGGCCAGGGCGACGATCAGCGAAACGGCCAGGACCGGCAGCACTGCCGGCAGAACCTCGCGCAGCAACTCGTCCCCAGCCAGTACCAGAAATCATGCAGGCCGCCGGCCTCGCCGCCCGCCACGGCGAGGCGCAGGGGACGGCCTGCGACCACGACCGTGGCCAGGCTGCCTCGCACGGTCCGGCCGTCGGGCAGCGTCACCTTGAAATGCGCCTCGTCCCAGCCCTGCAGCCAGACGTCGCCCAGCGCCTCGATCAGCTCGGGGTCGGAGCCGGGCACGAAGGCCCCGGCCGCCGGGTCGAAGACCAGGAAGCGCAGGCCGCGGATATCCGTCCGTGTCGCCGTCCAAGCCTCGTCGCCGGGGTCGATCATCGGGCGCTGCCGGTCATCGAGCGCCACGGCACCGCCCAGCGTGGCCGAGGCCCGGTCGAGCGCGTAGATCAGCTCGTCCTCGCGCCCGGACAGGCCGATGAAGACAAAGGCCGAGGAGATCCCCAGAAAGGCGAGGACGTTGGCCAGGACCAGCGCCCAGGACAGGCGGCGCGCAAGGCTGGGCTGCCTCATGTCACACCGTCGAGGACATAGCCGACACCGCGCACGGTGGTGATCTCGACCGTGGCTTGGGCCTCGGCCAGGCGGCGGCGCAAGCGCGAGACCACGGCCTCGAGGGCGTTGGGCTCGACCGCCTCGTCGAGCCCATAGAGGGCATCGAGGGCGTTGGCCTTCTGCACCACGCGGCCGGCCCGGCGCAGCAGCAGTTCGGCCAGGGCCAGTTCCCGGCGCGACAGGGCCAGCGGCCTGCCGTCGACCAACAATTCGTGACTGGTCGTATCGAAGGCGAGATTGCCCGACGATACGACCGTTGCCGCCAGGTCGCGCGGCCGCCGCAGCAGGGCGCGCAGCCGGGCCACCAGTTCGGCCTGGACGAAGGGCTTGCCCATATAGTCGTCGGCGCCGGCGTTCAGGCCATCGACCCGGTCGCCGCTGGCGTCGCGCGCGGTCAACGCCAGGATCGGCAGGCCCGGCTGCAACCGGTGCAGCACCGGCACCAGGCTGAGGCCATCGCCGTCAGGCAGGCGGCGGTCGAGGACGGCAATGTCGAACCGGCCGAGCCGCGCCAGGTCGACGGCGTCGGCCAGGCTTGGCGCCAGGTCCACGGTAAAGCCGTCGCGCCGCAGATTGTCGGCGACCACCGGCCCCAACTCGCTGTCGTCTTCCACCAGAAGTACCCGCATGTCCCGACCACCGAAAATTTGCCGCCGTCAGCTTCCAGTCAGCTTGATCGGCGATCTTCGCCCTGCCGGCAAGACCGCCGCAATGATTTCAGGAGCCCCCGATGCACCGCCTGCTGACTGTTACCGCACTCGTCGCCGTTACCTGCCTGTCCGCCGGCGGCGCCTATGCCAAGGACCTTTGCACCGGCACCGGCGAGAAGAAACCCGAATCCGCGATCAAGGCCGCCTACGAAGGCAAGGGCTACAAGATCAAGAAGTTCGGCACGGAAGACGGCTGCTATGAAATCAAGGGCACCGACGCCGCCGGCAAGAAGGTCGAACTCTATATCTCGCCCTGGACCGGCGAGACGGTGAAGACCAAGACCTACTGAGCCCTGACGATCCTGCCCGGGTTCCCCCTCGGCCCGGGCAGCACGGCGGCCCTGTACCCGTTCCCCCTGCGGGTACAGGGCTCGCCGGTTCTCCCGATATTGGATTGCCGACATGACTCAAACCAGCCGACAGATGATCCGCGTCTGGGATCCCTTCGTGCGCTTTTTCCACTGGTCGCTGGTCACAGCGATCGCGATCGCCTGGCTTTCGGAAGAAGGCGAAGGCCTGCACCAATGGGCGGGCTATGCCGCCCTGGGCCTGGTCGCCGCGCGGCTCGTCTGGGGTTTCATCGGCACCCGCTATGCGCGGTTCACCGATTTCGTGCGCGCCCCGCAGGTCGGTCTGCATCACGTGATCGATGAAGCCCGCGGCTCGGCCCGCCGCTATATCGGCCACAATCCTGCCGGCGGCCTGATGATCCTGGTGCTGATCGCCCTGATCGCGGCCACGGGCGCGACCGGCTGGCTGTCGACGACCGATCGCTTCTTCGGCAACGACCTGATCGAGGGCCTGCACGAGGTTCTGGCCAACGGCCTGCTCGTCTGCATCGGCCTGCACCTGGCCGGCGTCCTGGTCGCCAGCCTGCGCCACGGCGAAAACCTGGTCCGCGCCATGGTCACCGGGCGCAAGCGGGCCTGAATGTGCCTCAACCCGTCAGGTTGCCGTCAGCTTGCTGCGGCATTGTCTGCGGGAAGGATGCGTTGATCCTCATCTGAATCTGTCCGGGCGACGTTGCACGGACAGATCGGCGGCCCTGTGCCCGTCACCCCTGCCCTCACGACGGGTACAGGGCTCGCCGTTTCCGCTACCGGCTCTGGCAGGACGCCAGCACCTCGTCGCGGCTGACCTTGCCGTCGTGATCGGCATCGAGGCGCCCGCCGCGTTCGGCCATCTTGGCGATGAATTCATCCTCCGTGACCCTGAAGTCGAGATTCTGGTCGGCCGCCATGACCGGGTCGGCGGTGGCCGGGGTCATCTGGAAGCGGCGATGTTCGGGATCGGGCAATTCGCTGCCGCCCGGCGTCTTGGGCGCCGGCTTGGAGGGTGGCGGCGGTGTCGACAGGGCACCCCGGTACTGGGCCGGATAGACCTTCGCCCGATAGTCGGTGAGTTCGTCCGGCGTGATATAGGCACTGCCATCGGCGTCGACGGCCTTGAAGAAGCGCTGGGCATCGGTGCGGGCCTCGGCCAGATCGAGGACGCCGTCCTTGTTGGTGTCGGCCCGGGCGAACCAGGCGCCGACGGCCTGGGCGCAACTGGCATCGGGATCGTCCACCAGCGGCTCGCCCGCCAGGGTCGACGGCGGGCCGGCAAGGTAGACCGCCCGCGGCTTGCCACAACCGGCCAGCGGCAGGGCGACGGCCAGCAAGATCAATACCCAGCGCTCTCGTCGCAGCATGTGCCCCCTCGACATGGTTAACGGCGCTCGATCCTAGGGAGCGGGGGCCGGGGCGGCAAGCACGCGAATGCCTGCCGCCCCCGGCATCCTAGTTGGCCTTGGCCGGGGTACCGCCCGGCACGTCGCCCTCGTGCGCCCGCTTGATCACATAGGCATGGATCGCATCGGCATCAGCGTCCGAGAAGACGTCGGCGAAGCTGACCATGCCATTGTCCTTCAGCATGCCGCCCAGCACGATTTCCTTCCAGGACTCGTGGATCACCGGGCCGGCATGGCGCAGGTCCGGCAGCACGCCGCCCGAGACCGCGCCGATGCCGTGGCAGACCGCGCAATACTGGGCATAGAGCACCTCACCCTTGGCGATCTGTTCGGCCGGCGCCGTGTGGGCCGGCGGCGGCGGGATCGCGGCGGCCAGGTCCTGGGGCGGCAATTGCGCCGTGCCGCCCACCTTGAAGGTCAGCACCCGGCCGATGTTGGGCAGGTCCGAGGTCTTGGCGGCGCGGCCGAAGGCGAGCGCATAGGCGCCGCCGTAACCCGCCACGACCGTGACGTACTGCTGGCCGTCGACGGTATAGGTGATGGGGGCGGCCTGGATGCCGGTCTGGGCCGGGGCCCACCACAGCCGCTCGCCGGTGCGCGCATCATAGGCGATGAACTTGCCGTCGCTGGTGCCCTGGAACACCAGGTCGCCCGCGGTCGAGAGCACGCCGCCGTTCCACGGGCCCCACAGCTTGGCCCGCCAGGCTTCCTTGCGCGCCACCGGATCCCAGGCGATCAGCGCGCCCGACACCGACTCAGGGGGCGCATCGATCAGCGGCGCATTGTCCGAACCGGTGTTCCACTGCTTGCGGTGATAGACGAACTTGGCCTCGGGCGTGTAGAGGCCGGGGATTTCCTGGGTCGGGATATAGACCAGCCCGGTCTTGGGGCTGAACGACATCGGCTGCCAGTTGTGGCCGCCGATGGCGGAGGGATAGACCAGCGCCGGCTTCTCGGCCCAGCTGGCTTCCGGGTTTTCGACCGGCCGGCCGGTTGCCAGGTCGACATGGGTCGCCCAGGTCGCCTGGACATATTTGTCGGCCGAGAGCAGCTTGCCGGTCTCGCGGTCGAGGACGTAGAAGAAGCCGTTCTTGGGCGCCTGCATGATGACCTTGCGGGGTTTGCCCTCGATCGTCAGCTCGGCCAGAATCAGGTGCTGGGTCGCGGTGTAATCCCAGGTATCGCCGGGTGTCGTCTGGTAGTACCACTTCATGCGGCCGGTATCGGGATCGATCGCCAGGATCGACGACAGGAACAGATTGTCGCCGCCGCCCGGGCTGCGGACATGGCGGGCCCAGGGCGAACCGTTTCCGGTGCCGACGTAGAGCAGGTTGAGGTCGGGGTCATAGGCCATGGAATCCCAGGCCGTGCCACCGCCGCCCACCTTCCACCACTCGCCGGTCCAGGTCTTGGCCGCCGCTTCCATCTCCGGGCTCTCGAAGGGTTTCGCCGGATCGCCGGGGACGGTGTAGAAGCGCCACAGCTTGTTACCCGTGGCGGCATCATAGGCGGTGAAATAGCCGCGCACGCCGTATTCGGCGCCGCCGTTGCCGATGATCACCTTGCCTTTGACCACGCGCGGCGCGCCGGTGATGGTGTAGGGCCAGGGGCCTTCGCCTGCCTTGGTGTCGATTGCCCAGGCGACCTTGCCGGTCGCAGCGTCCAGCGCCACCAGGCGGCCGTCCAGGGTGCCCGAATAGACCTTGCCCTGCCACACCGCGACGCCGCGGTTGACCACGTCGCAGCAGGCGAACTTGCCGTATTCCTTGGGCACCTCGGGATCATAGGTCCACAATTCCTTGCCGGTGCGCGCATCGAGCGCGGTCACGATCGACCAGGGCGCGGTCACATACATGACCCCGTCGACCACGATCGGCGTCGCATGGTGACCACGGTTGCCGCCGGTGTCGTAGGACCAGGCCAGGCCCAGTTGCTTCACGTTGCCGGCGTTGATCTGGTCGAGCGGGCTGTAACGCTGTTCGGAATAGGTGCGCCCATGGCTCATCCAGTTGCCCGGCTCGCGATCAGCTCCGACGATTCGAGGGCCATCGACGGCCGCGGCACTCGGGGGCGGCGGGGGTGGGATATCCGCCAGGGCGATACTGGCAAACAAGGCGGAACAGGCGAGCGCCACCAGAGCGGCGCCACGGGTGCGGCTGTGCAACAAGATCTCCTCCCCTATTTTGTTTTCTTATAGGGATGCGCACGGTAGCGCCGCCTTTGCCATCCGGCAATGGTGAACAAGGCGTCAACTTTGTGGAAAAAAACTCCCTCTCCTCCACGGGAGGAGAGGGCGGGGTGAGGAGGTCGCGGGCGTCAAGACCCGGCCTGCCCACCTCCCCCGGCCCCTCCCCCCAATGGGCGGAGGGGAGACTTTGCTATTCTGCCGGCTGGCGCTGCACCGTGGTGAAGGGCTCGTCCTCCTGCCAGCGGCGCGGCCGGGCTAGGAGCAGGTACATGGTGGGCACCACGAACAGGGTCAGCAGGGTGCCGAAGCTCATGCCGCCGACGATCACCCAGCCGATCTGCTGGCGGCTTTCGGCCCCTGCCCCCGTGGCCAGGGCCAGCGGCACGGCGCCCAGGACCATGGCGCCGGTGGTCATCAGGATGGGGCGCAGGCGCAGGGTGGCCGCCTCGATCACCGCGTCGATCTTGGCTTTGCCCTCGTCGCGGATCTGGTTGGAGAATTCGACGATCAGGATGCCGTGCTTGGTGATCAGGCCGACCAGGGTGACGAGGCCGATCTGGCTGTAGACGTTCAGGGTGCCCCCGGTGATCAGCAGGGTGAGCAGCGCGCCGGCCACGGCCAGCGGCACGCTCAACATGATGATGAAGGGATCGACCCAGCTTTCGAACTGCGCCGCCAGCACCAGGAAGATGAAGGCGATGGCCAGCAGGAAGGTGATGTAGGCACCGCCCGAGGAGGTGCGGTATTCCCGGCTGATGCCCGACAGGTCGGCCTGCGCCGTATTGGGCAGGATGCGCTCGGCCGCGGCATCGAGATAGTCCAGCGCTTCGCCCAGGGTGTAACCGGGCGAGACCGAGCCGGAAATGGTCGCGGCGCGCAGCTTGTTGAAATGGTTGAGGTCGCGCGGCGCCGTCGTCTCCTTCAAGGTGACGACGTTCGACAGGGGGATCATGGTCGCGCCGTCGCCGCCGCGGACATAGATCGCATCGATGTCGTCGGGCCGGCGCCGCTCGTCGGTCTCGATCTGCACGATCACGTCATACTGCTTGCCGGCATATTTGTAGCGGGTGACCTGGCGGCCGCCCAGCAGGCTTTCCAGGGTGCGGCCCACCTGCTCGACATCGAGGCCGATGTTGGAGGCCTTGTCGCGGTCGAGCTCGATGCGCAGTTCCGGCTTGTTCAGCTTCAGGTCGGAATCGACATTGGTGAAGATCGGGCTCTTCATGACCTCGGCCACCAGGGCGTTGGTCATGGCGTCGAGTTCCTCGTAACTGCCCGAGGTCTGCACCACGAAGCTGACCGGACGATCGATGAAGCCCTGGCCCAGCGACGGCGGGTTGATCGGGAAGGCCATCACCCCGGGCAGGCCGAAGAACGGGCCGCCCAGTTCGGCGGCGATCGCCTGCTGCGACCGGCTGCGGTTCGACCAGTCGGTCAGCACGATCGGGGCGATCGCCTGATTGACCGTCTCGATGCCGGGAATCATCACCACCGTCTCGACTTCCGGCACGGCCGACAGGATCCCCTCCATGCGCTTGGCATAATCGGTGGTGTAATCGATGGTGGCGCCCTCCGGCCCCAGCATCACCGCGAAGACCAGGCCGCGGTCCTCCGACGGGCTGAGTTCGGAATCGAGCCCGGAGAGCATGATGAAACCGCCCAGGCCGACCACGACCATGGCGGCGATCACCAGGGCCGGCGCCTGCAAAGCGGCCGCAAGGGCCCGCCGGTAGCCGGTATTGAGCGCCTGGAAGCCCCGCTCGAACGCCTTGTAAAGACGCCCGTGATTGTCCTGGTGACGCAGGATCAGCGACGACATCATGGGCGACAGGGTCAGCGCGACAAAGCCGGAGATCAGCACCGCGCCGGCCAGGGTCAGGGCGAATTCCATGAACAGCTTGCCGGTGCGGCCTTCCTGGAAGGCGACCGGCGTGAACACGGCGACCAGGGTCAGGGTCATGGCGATGACCGCGAAGACGATCTCGCGGCTGCCCTGCAGGGCGGCGCGGAAGGGCGGCATGCCCGCCTCGACATGGCGGGCGATGTTCTCCATCACCACGATCGCATCGTCGACCACCAGGCCGACGGCCAGCACCACCGCCAGCAGGGTCAGGGTATTGATGCTGAAGCCGAACAGCAGCATCAGCGAAAAGGCGCCGATCAGCGACACCGGGATGGTGACGAGCGGGATCAGGGTCGCGCGCAGGCTGCGCAGGAAAATGAAGATGACGATGATGACCAGGGCCACCGCCTCGCCGATGGCATCGATCACGGCATCGATCGAGCGTTCGATGAAGACGTTGGAGTCGTAGTTGACCTTCAGGGTCATGCCCTGGGGCAGCGCGTCGAGAATGCCGGGAACCGCCTCGGTCACCGCCTTGCTGACGTCGAGCGGGTTGGCGGTCGACTGCTTGATCACGCCGACGCCGACCGCGGTCTTGCCGTTGATGCGGAAGTTCACCCTTGTGTCTTCGGCTTCGATACGAGCGCGGCCGATATCGCCGATGCGCACCGGATAGCCTTCGACCTCGCGGATGATGATGGCCTCGAAGCGCTCGGGCGAGGCGATCGAGGTATCGGAGGTCACCGTCATCTCGCGGTCGCGGGCCTCGATGCGGCCCCCGGGAACCTCGACATTCTGGGCCCGCAGCGCATCCTCGACATCCTGGGTCGTCACCTCGTAGGCGGCGAGCTTGGCCGGATCGAGCCAGATGCGCATGGCATAGCGGCGCTCGCCGAACACCCGCACCTCGGCCACGCCGGGCAGGGTCTGCAGGCGATCCTTGACCAGGCGGTCGGCCACGTCCGAGATCACCAGCTCGTTGTGGCGGTCCGAGGTCATGCCGAGGAACATGATCGGCGTCGCATCGGCCTCGACCTTGGAGATCACCGGCTCCTCGATCTCGGTCGGCAGGTCGCCGCGCGCCCGGCCGATGCGATCGCGCACGTCCGCGGCGGCGGCATCGACATCGCGGTCCAGCCGGAAGCGGATGGTGACCTGGCTCATCTCCTGCTTGCTGGCCGAGGACAGGTATTCGATGCCCTCGATGCCCGACAGCGCCTCTTCGATCGGCTGGGTCACCTGGCTTTCGATGATCTCGGCCGAGGCCCCGCGATAGGTGGTCTCGATGTTGATCACCGGCTCGTCGATCTTGGGATATTCGCGCAACGTCAGGCGCGAATAGGCCATGAAGCCGATCAGGATCAGCACGATCGACAGGACGGTGGCGAAGATCGGCCGGCGGATGCAGAGTTCGGACAGGCTCATGGCATCAGCCCCCGTTCGGAACGGCGCCGGGCGCCTGGCCGGCGACGGGCGCCAGGTCGATCAGTTGCACCGGCGTATCGGGGCCCAGCTTGAGCTGACCATCCAGGACCACGACATCGCCTGGCGCCAGCCCCTCGCGGACCTCGACCAGGCCTTCATGGCGAACGCCGAGGGTTACCTTGACGAATACCGCCTTGCCCTCGACCACCTTGAACACGAAGCGGTCACTGCCTTGCGAGACCAGCGCGCGCTCCTCCACGAAGACCGCGTTCGGGCGCTTCTCGACGATCAGCTCGACGCGGGCGAACATGCCCGGGTGCAGGCGCTGATCGTCATTGGGCACGCGGGCACGGACCAGCAGCGAGCGGCCGGCGGCATCGACACGCGGATCGATCGCGAAGATCTCGCCGCTGAAAACCTCGCCCGGCATGGCATCGACGGTCAGGCGGATCGCCTGGCCGATGGCGACACGGGCCAGCACCCGCTCGGGCACGCGGAAATCGACCTTGATGACCTGGGTGTTCTCGAGGTTGGTGATCGCCGTGCCGGTATCGAGATAGGCGCCGGGGCTGACCTTCCACAGGCCCAGCTTGCCGGGGAAAGGTGCGACCAGCTTGGTCTTGCCGATCAGGGTCTGGGCGGTGGCGACCGCGGCCTCGGCCGTGCGCAACGCCGCCAGTGCCTCGTCGCGCTCGCGCCCGGTGCCAAAGCCGCGATCGCCCAGCTTGTCGGCCCGGGCATAGTTCGACTTGGCGACGGCCAGTTCCGCCAGGGCCTGGGACAATTGCGCCTGATAGAGCCCGTCGTCGAGTTCGGCGATGACCGCGCCGGTGTCGACGAAGGCATTCTCCTGCGCGGTCAGCGACCTCAGCCGTCCCTCGATCTCCGAGGCGACGATGATCGCGGCATTGGCCTCGGTATTGCCGACGGCGCGGATGGTCTCGATCGCCTCGGCCACGGTCACCGGGGCGGCGACCACCGGCACGGGGCCCATGTTCCAGCCGGCCTGCGCCGGGGGCGCAGCATCACGGCCGAATTGCCACCAGGCTGCTGCAGCAACGGCGCCTGCGATGATGATGACGGCTGCTGCGGTGCTTTTTTTCATTGTACGCAGACCTTGTTATCCCTGCCCGGTGTACCGGGCGGTCGACAAAATCGCACAACCAGCGGCACAGCCGCAACCGCTGATGCATCCGCCGTCAGTCCTTGGGCCGCTTCGGCCCGAAAGGCTTCAACTTCAGCTTGGTCTGGTGATCGGGAATGCCTTTGCCACCCTCGCTGTTGCGGCCCTGGAAATAGGTCTTCTGCCAGCCCTGGCGATTGGCCTCGGTGCCCTGGACCGGCAGGTCCTTCAGGAACTTGTTGCGCCCGTCCGACCATTCCTTGAAGGCGGCCAGCAGATCCGGCTCGTCGGCCAGGCGCATGACCTCGGGCTCGACCGCTTCGACCATGCCGCGCGGCACCGGGAACAGGAAGGCGAAGGGCTCTCCTTCCTCGAACACCACGGGAATGCCGGGCGCCGTGAAGCGCCAGTTCATGGTGAAGGTCGCCGCCGACCAATCGGTCTCGATGATCCCGGTCAGGGGCACCAGGCCGTGCTTGGCCTCGTTGGGGGACCCCGTGACATAGAGGTTCCAGCCCGGCTCGGTCACGAACAGCGAATGGACGTGGAAGGTCAGGATCCCTGAGCCGAAGTGGCCGATCGCCACCTGCCCCGCGCCCGGGCCGGTCACCTTGACCGAGGTGGGCTCCTTGCCCCCGTTCCACACCGCCTCGATGCGGGCCGGGCACAACAGCTCCCAGCCATGGGCATTGGCGATGTTCAGGGGCAGGCAGCGATAGGCGAAGGACAGCGGCGTGCCGTCCATCCAGTCGCGCGTGGCCGGGGCCACCCTGATCAACGGCTTGTGGTCCCCGATGGTATAGCAGACGAGACGCATGAGCAGACCCTGGAAAGCCGGAACGCCGGCGGATTATAGCGTGATGGGTCGACCGTCCCAGCGCCGATCGAGGGCAATGGCGAGGATGGCGGAAAGCGCGCAGAAACCTGCCATGATCGCGAAAATCGCGCCACCCGCCACGGCGTAGAGCGGCCCCAGCGCCATGGTCGTGGCCGCCACCGCGACCGAAATCCCGACCGAGGAATAGAGGCCCTGGGCCGTTGCCGTCAGGTCGGGGGGAATCGCGCGGGGAATGAAATGCATGGCGCCCAGGTGAGCGAAGGCAAAGCTTGCCGCGTGCAGCCAGTTGACCGCCAGCAGGGCGGCCACGTCCGTGGTCATGGCGATCACGCCCCAGCGCAGGATGCCGCCGAAGCCCGCGACGACGATCAGGGTGGTCGGCCGCAGGCGATTGACGAAGCGGGCGGAAATGGCAAACAGAACGATTTCCGCCAGCACCCCTTCCGACCAGATCAGGCCGATGGTGAAATCGCTCAACCCCGCCTTCTGCCAGTAGAGGGCCGAGAAGGTGTAGTAGGCCGCGTGGCTGCCCTGAACCAGGGCATTGGCCCCCAGGAACAGCAGGAACACCGGATTGCGCAGAAACGCCGCCACGGCGCCCCGGCGGCGCACGGCCGGCAGCGGGACCCGCACATCCGGCAGCAGCCAGGCCGAGGCGGCGGTCAGGCCCAGTGTCCCGATCGCGACCCAGATCACGCCTTCAGGCCCGGTCATCGGCGTCAGCCGGCCCACCACCAGGGTGGCGGCGATGAAGGTGACCGAGCCCCACAGGCGGACGATGCCGTAGTCGTAGCCGCGCTGATAGGCAGCGAGCACGCCCAGGTTCTCGGTCAGCGAGACCTGGGCGGGGTAGAACAGGCTGGCAATCACATAGGCGCCCAGCAGGGCGAAGAAGCCCTGCGCCGGCAGCAGCAGCAGGAACGACAGGAAGCTGATGACCGTCAGCCCCATCAGGATGCGCCGGCGTTCGCCCAGCCGATCGGCCAGGCGGCCGAAGCCGGTGTTGCCAAAGATCCGCACCACCTGCCCCGCCCCCAGCACCAGGCTGATGTCGATGGGATCGAGGCCGCGATGGGCCAGCCAGACCGGCAGGAAGGGCACGATGACGCCCAGCGCGGAAAACGACACCGCATAGAAGAACGCCATGCGCACGGCCACCGGCAGGCGACGCCGCAGCGGCTCGCGGGCGGCGCTCTCCATGGGATGGTTTCCTCGGGACTTGTTGATTTCCGGCCCGGCCATCCTAATGTAGTGACATCACTACAAGCAAGAGGAGGCGGCGATGAAAACCGTGTCCGCCCGCGAGGCGAACCAGCATTTTTCCAAGCTCCTGGCGGAAGTCGAGGCCGGCCGCGAGGTGATCATCACCAAATACGGCAAGCCCGTCGCCAAGCTGGGCCGGGTCGTGCCCAAGGAGGATACGCCCGAGCGGCGCGCGGCGATCGAGAAAATGATCGCGCGGATGCAGGAAGGGGCCGATCTGGGCGGTGCCAAGTTCGATCGCTCGAAGGACTATGACCGCCAGTGACGCGTATCGCCTTCGATACGAACATCTTCGTCTATGCCATCGACACTACGCAGGGTGACAAGCATCACGTCGCCATTGACCTGTTGGCCCGCGCCGCACGGACAGATGCCATCATCCTGCGGCAATGCATGGCTGAATTCGCGAATGTTAGCCTTGGGAAGGGTGGGCAGCCCCCGGCGAAGGTGCGCCAATGGATCGAAGATTGGTTGGCTTCCTTTCCGATCGCCCGAGACGATGGTGAGACCGTCCTGTTGGCGCTAACACTCAAAGAACGCTATCGGCTCGCTTGGTGGGATGCGCTGCTGTTGGCGGCTGCAACTGAGGCGGAGGTTGATTTGCTGGTCACCGAAGATCTGCAAGACAGCCAGATCCTGGGCACCGTCTTGATCGCCAACCCGTTCCTGCCCGCCGGCCGGGCGGCGATCGACGCCGCCCTGACCCAGGCCTGATCAGCGCTCGATCGCCGTGTGGACCAGGTCGGCCAGGCGGCGGTGGCGCTCGACCGAGGCGCTTTCTTCGAGCAGGCCGGCCGACAGGAAGACGAAGGTCACGTCGCTGGCCGGATCGACCCAGAAGCAATGACAGCCGGCGCCCAGCCCGCCGAAGGTGCCCGGGCTCGCCAGATGGCCGAAGGCATGGGGTGGACGCCCTGCCCGCGCAGCCAGAAGCCATAGGAATAATGCGACGGGACGGTCGGCCAGCCGCGCAGGGCCTTGGCGTATTCGTAGAGCAGGTGAGGCGAGGTGCCGGTGCGGTCTTCGAGCGCGAAGCGCACCATGGCGGGCGAGAGGACGCGGGCATGGTCGCGCTTGCCGCCCAGGCGCCAGCCTTCGGCGAAATTGAAGACATCCAGGGCGGTGGTGGTGGCGCCGCCGCCGGGCATGTCGCTGTCAGGCTTCAGCCGGTCCGAGGATTCAAGGACGCCCGGCGGGAACAGGCCGGGCGTGGGATCGCGCACCACCACGGGGACATAGCGCGCCCGCACCTCGTCGGGAATGCCGAGTGCCGTATCGGTCATGCCCAGGGGCTCGAAGACATCGTCGGCCAGGATCCGGCCGAAGCGGCGGTTGCCGCCGTCCAGCCGGCGCACCACCTCGGCCAGCAGGCCATGGGCCAGGATCGGGCTGTACATGACCTGGGCGCCCGGCGCCGCGATCGGCGCGGTGCGCGCCAGGACCGTGGTGACCGAGGCGAGATCGGCGGCGTTCAAATCCTTGGCCATGACCACCGACGGCAGGCCGCTGGTGTGGGTGATCAGGTGGCCGATCTGGATGCCGGCTTTGTCCTGCGTCGCGAATTCCGGGATGACGGCGACCACCGGCGTGTCGACGGCGATCTCGCCCCGCTCGATGCGTTGCAGGACGGCGGTATTGGTGAACTGCTTGGACAGGGACATGGAGATGAAGACATCGTCGGCCTGCATCTCGCGCCCACTCTCCCGGTGGGCGAAGCCGATCGCCTCGTGCAGCACGATGCTGCCGCCGCGCGCGACGATGACGACCGCACCGTCGATCCGCTGGGCCTCGACATCGGCCGCGATGGCATCGCTCAGGCGGGAAAGACGCTCGGGATCGAAGCCTTGGGCGCTGGCGGCAAGCTGTAACGACAAGATGAGTCCCCTCCCTTTTGGCGCGGGAGTGTGCGTTGCCGCTGCCGGCCGTTCAACACATGAAACTCAAGGGCAAGTCCCCTCGCCCCCAACGGGGGAGAGGGCTAGGGTGAGGGGTGCGGGGATGGATGGGCTCTTCTCGCCCTGACAGACCCCTCACCCCAGCCCTCTCCCCGCAAGCGGGGCGAGGGAGGAAAGAGGCCCCAGGAATCAATCCTTCGCGCGTTCCATATAGGCGCCGTCCGCGGTCGAGACGACGACGCGGGTGCCCGATTCGATATGGGGCGGCACCAGGACCTTCTGGCCGTTTTCCAGGACCGCCGGCTTGAACGACGACGAGGCCGTCTGGCCCTTTACCACCGGGTCGGCCTCGACGATCCGCAGGGTCACGGTCTGGGGCAGTTCGGCGGCGACGGCGTCGCCTTCATAGGTGCGGATGTAGCAGACCATGCCTTCCTGGAGCCACACCTTGGGGTCGCCGATGATGTCGCCCGAGATGGTGATCTGCTCGAAGGTCTCGATATCCATGAAGGTGAAATTCTCGCCTTCCGGGTAGAGATACTGGTATTCGCGGTCTTCCAGGCTGACCCGCTCGACCTGTTCGGACGAGCGATAGCGTTCCTGGGTCTTGACCCCGTCGCGGATGCCGCGCAGCTCGAACTGGGCGAAGGCGCCGCCCTTGCCGGGCTGCACCATCTGGGTTTTGAGGACCGCGAGCAGCTTGCCGTTGATTTCAACGACATTGCCGACGCGGATCGAATTCGCGTTTACCTTGGGCATTTCATTACTCTGTAGCCTGACCGAATGGCGGCGGACCCTATCAGACGCAACCGCGATGGACAACCGGCGTGGCGGCTGGTAGCGGACAGGCATGACCGATATGCCCAGCCGTGCGCCCTGGTGGCGCCCCGACCGCTTTGCCGCCCGCCGCCCGTACCTTCAGGCGCGGGCCGCCATCCTCAAGGCCCTGCGCGCGACCTTCGAGGCCCGCGGCTTCCTCGAGGTGGAAACCCCGGCCCTGCAGGTGAGCCCGGGGATCGAGCCGCACCTGATGGCTTTCGCCACCGACCTGGAGCCGGCCGACGGCGGCCCGGCGCGGCGCCTGTACCTGCACACCTCGCCCGAATTCGCCATGAAGAAGCTGCTGGTGGCGGGCGAGCCGCGGATTTTCCAACTGGCCAAGGTGTTCCGCAATCGCGAGCGGTCGGACACCCACCACCCGGAATTCACCATGGCCGAATGGTACCGGGCGGGCGGCAGCCTGGACGACCTGATGGACGATTGCGAGGCCCTGCTGCGCGCCGCGGCCAAGGCGGCCGGCCGCGACGGCCTGATCGCCCACGGCCTGAGCGTGCCCCTGGACGAGGCGTTCGAACGGCTGTCGGTGGCCGAGGCTTTCCTGATGCATGCCGGCGTCGACCTGATGGCGACGATCGACGATCCCTTGAGCCCCAGCGCCGGCGCGCTGCGGGCGGAAGCCGAGGAAATCGGGATCTCGACCAGCGACGGCGACAGTTGGGAAGACATCTTCTTCAAGATCAGCCTGGACCGCATCGAGCCCAACCTGGGCGTGGCCCGGCCGACCTTCCTGACCGACTGGCCGATTTCCATGGCCGCCCTGTCCCGCCCCAACCCCAACGACCCAGCCGTTGCCGAACGCTTCGAGCTTTATGTCAACGGGGTGGAACTGGCCAATGCCTTCGGCGAGCTGACCGACGCGGCCGAACAGCGCCGCCGCTTCGAGGCCGACTGCGCCGCCAAGGAGCGGCTCTATGGTTTCCGCTATCCGGTGGACGAGGATTTCCTGGCGGCCCTCGACTGGGGCCTGCCGCCGTCGGCCGGCATCGCCTTAGGCATCGACCGCCTGGTCATGCTGGCGACGGGCGCGGCGCGGATCGACGAGGTGCTGTGGGCGCCGGTGGCGGGCGCCTAGGCGCTCTTCTTGGTGTCGTTCTTGATCGTCACCCGGCTGTCGGCCTTCTCGTCGCCGGGCATGGGCAGGGCCGCCAGGGTCAGGACCGTGTGGGCCGACAGGGACGGGCCGAACATGCGGGCGAGCGTCTCGGCGGCACCGGCCACGCTGCGCCCGACCTGGCGGCCGACATCCACGGCGGCGGTGACGGTCGCCGTGCCCTGGGCGGTGACGGCCGCTTCAGCCACGGCGCCGGCGTTTTCCAGCTTGTCGGCAAAACGGCGATAGACCTCGCGCACCGAGCGCGCCTGGCCATCCTTGTTGTAGAAAATGCTGCGGTTGGCGGCCGCCGCCTCGGGCAGCAGGTCGGCCGCCTTCGATGTGGGTGACCGCTCCAGGGCGCCGAGGAAGCGCGAGGCACCGCCCGCCCCCAGGAAATGCGCCATGTAGAGATCGGTGGCGCCGACCTCGCGCTTCAGCCGGCCTTCCAGGTATTCCTTGTTGTCGCGGGCGAATTCGGCGCCCATGGCCGCCGCCAGCGCCGGATCGTCGCGCAACGCCAGGATCTGTTTGCGGGCGGCCGCATCCTTGACCTTCATGCGGCCGTCGGCGCCTTGGGTGATGGCGTCGGCCAGTTCGCTCATGCCGTGGTCGTCGCCGTGATCTTTCACCACCTTCAGCCAGGTCTGCTCGATGAACTGGTAGAGGCCGCGGGCGGTCGAGGTTGCTGCCTTGGCCGCCGTGTCGAATCCGCTCTCCAGCTTGGCCTGGGCCAGCAGGTATTTGAAATCGACCCCGGTCTTGGCGGCAGCGGACTGAATCCCGCGCAGGACCGATGCCGGCACCCCGGCATAGGTCGTCTCTCGCGCCACCGCATTGGCGATTTCGGTCGGCAAGGCCATGCTCATCTCGTCATCCTCCCGGCAATCCGGTCCTAGCCACTGGGCGCTTTTTGCCGGGTGGCGGGTAGATGGCCGGGGCAAGACCCCATTTGCCGTATACCCACCTCCCTTCAATGCGAGGAGCGTGCCAACTGGCCTTTACGGCTTGCGCCGGGCATGGCCGACATTGAGCGCGATCAGGTCGATCAGCCGGCGCAGGGCCAGGGCGATGCCATCGTCCTTGGGCGTGGGCGTGAGGGCCGCCAGGGCCGAGGCGACGGCGACGAGGCCGGCGGCGAGCGCCAGCAGGCGGTCGCCGTTGTTCACGATGAACTCGATCATGTGTGCTCTCCCTATGGTCCGATACGATAGAAGAGGTGGCGGCCGACGGTGGCGACCGGCCGGCGGCCCTTGACCCAGGCCGGGCGCAGGCCGCGGGCGTGATAGTGGTCGGCCCCGCCGGTGGGATCGCCCAGGCGGCCGTCCAGCGCGGCATCGGCGACGGTGCGCGCGGGGAGCAGCACCGCCGCATCGGCCGCCAGGGCTTCGAGCGCCGCGCGATTGGGATCGCTGCGGTTCCAGCAGGAAAACTGCCAGGGTGCGCGGCAGACGCTGACGGCATCCGGCCCGCCCCACCACACCGCCGCCTGGCCCTGGCCCAGGCGGCGGCGGCTGGCCAGCATGCGGTTGACGATCACGGCGGCGACCGCCGCCATGCCGGCCACCCCTCGCCCCGCGCCTCGCCCCACAGGGTGCGGGCCAGGGCGTCGCGGTCCGCCTCGCCCGGCCGGGGCAGGGGTTCGACACGGGCGGCAAAGGGTGCGCGAGGCGCGCTCATGGCCGGCCCTCGAGCCGACGCAGGCGCTGTTCCAGATCGCCGATGCGGCCGTCGACGCGGGCGAATTCGCGCACCGCCTCGTCGGCGCTGAAGGCGACCTTGCCGCCGGCCTTCAGTTCCGCGATCTGTTCGCGCAGGGCCTCGATCTGGACCCGCAGGCCGGCGACGGTGGCGGCCGTGTCGCTGACGCTCGAGGCCATCCAGACCACCCCGGCGGTCAGCAGGGCACCCAGGACGATGGCGACCTGGCGCTCGAATTCGCTGCGCCGCGGCTCCAGCGGGACCGATACCGGCATGACATCACTCTCCATGGTTCAAATTCCTTCCCCGGCCACGGTGGCTTCCAACTCGTCGACCCGCGCCTTGACCCGCGACAGCGCGGCCAGGGCATCGGCCAGCGCCTCGCCCACCGCCGCATGAGCAGGCACGTCCTGCGCCGTGATCGGTGCGGGATCGAGCAGGCGGTCGGCAATCACGGCGCCGTCGAGGCTGACCTGTTGCCGGCGCTGGAAATGGGCCCCCTCAAGGCACCTTGCTCATCCCAGCGGACGAGCAGCTCATAGGGCGTGGTGGTAACGATGGGATCGGACATGGCGTTGCCTTCCTTGAAATGAGACTGTGACCCTAATCGGCCCATTCCTGCCCGCGCTCCGCCTCCCACCGTCATGACCGGGCTTGTCCCGGTCATCCACGTCGGGACGAGCCAAGTCCGTTGACGGGTTAGGCAGCTTGCCGACGTGGATGGCCGGGACTTCGCCCGGCCATGACGGTTAGGGTGGGGTTGGTGCCGAGCAGCTTCAGGAAACGGCGGCGCCGTCGGGCCAGCGCCAATTGCTGCCGTCGGAGACCGCCAGACGCTTGTTCGAGGTGCCGTCCGAGACGTAGATCAAGCCTTGAGGGGAAGCGGCGGCGGCCGGCAGGGTGGCCACCGTATAGGCGCGCAGGCGGTGATGGCGGTTCTGGTCGACGACCGGGTTGGCGCCGAACAGCGACAGGCCGCTGGCGTGTTCCAGGCGCAGGATTTCGCTGTAACTCGTACCGCCCACAGGGGTTACGTGGATTTCCAGCCGCGTGCCCATGTTGCCGCCGCTGGGGGTCGGCTCGGTCACCACGCCGCGCAGGCCGACGGCATTGCGGAACGACGGCGTGCCGTTATAGGCGGCGCGCATCCGGTATTCGCCGGCCAGGTCGTTCTGCAGCACCGCGGCGGGGGCGGCGATCGTGCCCCTGGCCTTGGAGGTCAAAAAGGTCGGTGCCGCGGTGTCGCTCGAATAGCGGGTGGTGAACAGATTGGCGCCGGTCTCGCCCCGGGCTTCCAGGAAACCGTTGCCGCCTGGAACGGATACGGTCAAGGCGCCGCTCAGCGTATCGCCCGCCTTGGCGACCTTGCCGTCGAGCGCGTCCTGCAAGCCAGCGGTATCGGCGATCGTCAGGGCCAGGGCCAGGCCCAGGCCGACCCAGCCGACACCGTCGTGGATGACCAGGACGTTTTCATCGGCGACATAGGCGATGAAGCCCGCGCGCGGGCCGGCGAAAACCCAGGCGGTGCCGTACCAGGCGGCGAGCTTGCCGTCCTGCCCCGCCCAGGCCCCGGTGGCAGCGGGCCCGACGATATAGGCATCGCCCGGGGCCGGGCTGCCCGGCGGGGCCGCCAGGTCACGATCCGCGACCGCCGCCTGCACGAGCAGATCGATGGTGTTGAGCGCACTGTTGTGGGTAACCTCCTTGCTCGCCTGGGACTGGACGATATAGGGCAGGTTCAGGCGTGGCGTCGGCATCGCATCCTCGCGTCAGATGGTGGCGGTGGCGGCCAGGCCGCGGCCGTAGAGCGTCGAGACCTGCGCCACCCGCACCACCACGGCGGCGGGCACATAGCCGAAATCGGCCATTGCCTGGGCGGCGCTGTAGCCGGCGGCCGGGGCCGTCACCGCGATCGTGCGCTTCACCGCCGGGCCGGCACCGTCGAGGATATCGACCTCATAGGCCTCGACCTCCTCGCCCAGGGCGACATCGCCCAGGTCGGCCCAGGCCCCGCCCAGGCGGGTGCGCCGGACCCAGGTGATGGCGAGGTTGCCGGCGCCGTCGCGCACGCCTGCGACATGCACCGGCGCATAGGGGCGCAGGCCCACGGCGCGCGGTGTGAAGCTGGCCGCAGCCCAGGCCGGATCGGTCATCGGCAGGGCGGCCGGGCCCCAGCGGTAGTAACGTTCAAGATGGCGTTCGGCCAGGCCCATGTCGAGCTGGCGCAAGGCGCCGTCGAGCAGGACCACCGCGGCGCCCGCGGCCAGCGGCGCCCGCATGGCCTGTTCGGTGCCAAGGCGCCCGCGCAGCAGGCCGCTCAGATTGTAGCGCCGGGGCGCCAGCAACTTGACTTGCGCAAATTGCACGATTTCCCAGTCGCCGTCGCCATTGCGCAGGGCCAGGGCGTTCACCGGCCCGGCCAGCAGCGCCTCGCGATCGGCCGCGGCCAGGGTGCCGCCGTAGAGTTCGACCCCCAGGACATTGCCCTCGTCCCAGAAATCGGTCGGGCCGTTGTAGAAATCATACAGGGTCTCGCCCATGGTCGCCGAAACCGGCAGGACGGTGTCGAGGGCGAAGCTGTCGCCGGCGACACTGTCCATCACCGCGACCGGCGCCGCCGGCACGCTCGACGCGGCCACCCAGGCGGCGTGCGGCAGTGCCGTCTCGGTCAACAGCGGCAGGTCCAGGAAGGCCAATGCCAGGCCGAGCGGCGGCGGCAGCGTTTCGCCCCCGACCGGCCGGCCGCCGGCCAGGCCCGCCGGGCGCGCCGAAGGCTCGACCCCGATGGCCTCCACCGTTCGCTGCCGGTCGTCGCTGACGCGGGTAATGCGGTAGGTGGCAGGGCCGGCGTCGGTGTCCAGGCGCAGGATATCGCCGGGGTCGAGCGCCAGGTGCGACGGCGCCAGGCCGAAGCGCGCCGTATTGCGTCCGGTCCAGGCTTCGATCAGCAAGCGTTCGGCGATGCCCCGCGCCTGTTCCTCGTCCAGGACCAGCGGCAGCGACAGGGCGGCCCGACCGGCAGCGCCGCCGACCAGGCGGCGGCTGGTGATCGCGCTGGTGCGGAAATCGCGGGCGAGATCGCTGAAGCCCACCGAAATCTCGACCGGCAGGTCGGTTTCCTGGCCCCGGGTCAGGGCCAGATCGTCCTGCGGCCGCGCCTCGGCCACCAGATCATCGGTGGCAAGGGCGATGCCGGCGCCCTGCCCGCGCGGCAGGAAGCGCAGCACACCGGCGCTCTCCACCGCGTCGAAACCGAAGGCCTGCATCAGGGCCTCGACCTCGCCCCGCGGGCTGAGCGGACGGTCGCGCAGATAGCCCGGCACGACGGCGTGCAGGGCGCTGACATCGATATCGTCCGGCCCCAGGCCGACCCGGGCGCACAGATGGGCGACCAGGCCGGCCAGGTCGGCGAAGCCCACCTTGCCGTTCAGCCAATGGCCCAGCGGCCACAGGTCGCCGTCGCCCCACAGGTCGTCGCGGGCCGGCCAGGCCGGAAAGGGCCGGGCATCCCAGGTCCACAGGGCCTGGGTCTCGACCATCGGCCCGCCATAGAGGGCTGAGACGGGGTTGGTGGCGCCGCGCCAGTGGCGCAGCCAGGCTTCCAGCCCGGCGCGCTGGATCACGTCGTCGCGCGTGCCGGCGGAGAAATGCGGCAGGGCGCTTTCCGCCGATTTGGGATCATAGAAGACATTGGGCTGGTTGGTGCCCTTGTCGATGCTGGGAATACCCAGCTCGGTGAACCAGATCGGCTTGGCCAGGGGTACCCAGGCGGTGGGCATTGCCGCCTCCACCCCGCCGGGCCGGTCGTAATGTGCGTTCGACCACCAGCCGCGCAGGTCCTTGGGCCGGAAGACCCAGGGCTTGCCATAGGTGCCGTCGCTGATCGGCGTGCGGCTCTGCCCCGCGCGGTCGCCAGGGGTGGCATAGAACCAGTCGAAGTATTCGCCGGCTTCGACATTGCCCGCGAGGTAGGCGGGATCATGGGGTGCCCGCACGCCGGCGGCGTAATCGAGATGATCGGCGCCGTCGCGCCAGTCGCTGAGCGGCAGGTAGTTGTCGATGCCGACGAAATCGATATGGCCGTCGGCCCACAGCGGATCGAGGTGGAAGAAGACGTCGCCGCTGCCGTCCGCCGGCTGGTGGCCGAAATACTCCGACCAGTCCGCGGCATAGGACAGTTTCACGCCGCCGCCCAGAATGGCGCGGCAATCGGCGGCCAGGGCCTGCAGGTGCCCGACGAAGGGAAAGCTGGCGGCATCGCTGCGCAAGGCAGTCAGGCCGCGCAGTTCCGAGCCGATCAGGAAGCCGGTCACGGCGCCGGCATCCAGCGCATTCACCGCCGCCGCCAGCCTTGCATAATGCAGGATCAGGCGCCGCCACGACCACTCGTCGGGCCCGCTGTAACCGACCGAGACAGCATTGTCGCCGCCGACCGAAACCGAGACCTGGCCCGCCGTCACCGCGCCGACGAAGGCCGCGACCTGTGCTTCGACCCCGATGCTCTTGTCCGGGCTGCCGGCAAAGCCCGGCGCCGGCGAACAGGTGATGCGTCCGCGCCAGGGATAGGCTGCCTGCCCGACCCCTGATGCGCCATCGGAATACGGATCGGGCAGCACATTGCCAGCCGGCACATCCATGAACAGGAAGGGGTAGAGCACAACCTCGTAGCCCCGCGCCGCAAGATCCCGGATCGCCCGCACCACGGACTCGTCCGACGGCGTGCCGCCATAGGCGATGCGGCCGTCGAGGGCATTGATCGAGACGATCGGCACCTGGCCGCGATGGTGGCCGTGGACCCGCCATTCGATGCCGGCGCGCCCGGCGAAGGAATACTTCAATGCCGTCTCGGCCCGCGGCATGATTCGGCAATAGCCGCAGCGCAGGTCGTCGCCGAACCAGCCCACCACCAGGAACACCTTGGTGACATTGGGCAGGCTGGCCGCCAGATCGTCCAGCGCCGCATGCCAGTCGGCCCGGGCATCGGTCGCGCTGCGGTTCTGGGGCGCCTGCGCCCCCGCCGCGATCGCCCGCGCGCCGGCCGTGACCACCCGCGTGTCGTAGGCGAACTCGCCCGCACCCGGGATCAGGGTCACCGCCTGGGCCAGATCCTCGATGCTGTCGCCGCCCGGCCGCCCGATGCGCCGGCACAGTTCGAAGGCCAGTTGCGGCAGGCGGTTGCCGAAACGCTCCAGGCCCAGGTTCTCGAACACCACATAGGCGGTGCCGCGATAGGCCGGCGCCGCGCCCTCGATGCCCTCGATCAACGGGTCGGGCAACTGGTCGGCGGCGCCGGGATAGAAGCGCCAGGTGACGCCGGTCAGGTCCAGCGGCTTGCCGTCGGCCCAGACCCGCCCCAGGCGATCGACCGGCCCCTCGCACAGGGCCACGGCGAAGCTGGCGTAATAGGCATAGGTAGTGGTTTTCTGTGCGCCGCCCCCGCCGCCCTTGCCGCCGCCGACCTTCTGCGTCGAGGCGACCTCGCGGAACTTCGCCGCCCAGATCACCTGGCCGCCCAGGCGCAGGCGCCCGGCCATATCGGGGATCGGTGCCCCCTCGGCCGAGGCCTGCACCTGCAGGTCAGTGAGGCGCGGCCCCTCGCGCCTGGTCGAGGGCGGCGCGAACAGATAGCTGTCGATCACCGCGCCGGCCACGGCCGTCGCCGCCAGCACCCAGCCGGGCGCGCCCGCGGCGAAGCTGGACACCGCCGCGGTCAGGACCAGTGTGGCCATGGTTACAGCACCCCGGGAAAGCGGAAGGCGAACCGCAGGCGGCTGCGCCACCAGGGCACGATCCAAACCTCCGCCACCCCATGCGGCTCGTAGGCATGGATCATGCGGGAAGGGCCCGACTGCACGGCGCAGTGCTTGGCAGGCGCCTGCTGCCCATAGGCGAACAGCAGCACATCGCCCGGGGCGGCAAGGGCGGGGTCGATCTCGACCAGATGGCGGCGGGCGGCCTCGGCCAGGGTCTCGCGGCCCTGCGCCTCGGCCCAGTCCGGGCTATAGGCGGGCGGCAGTTCCGGTTCGGTGCCGTGCAACTCGCGCCAGATGCCGCGTACCAGGCCCAGGCAGTCGCAGCCCACACCGCGCAGGGAGGCCTGATGGCGATAGGGCGTGCCGATCCAGGCGCGCGCTGCCGCAACGATGAGATCAGCCGAGGCGGGTGCCGTCATTGCCGTCTCCCTGGTTGGGGTAGGACAGGACGAAGTCGGTTCCTGGCATGTGCGGGAAGCCGCCAAAGTTGACCGTGTTGGCAAAGCGCGCGCCGCAGGTGGCAAAGCGCCGGTCGCAGCCCACCGTGATCGTGGCGGTATCGCCCGCCGCCACCGGTCGCGCCGGCGGCAGCAGGAAGGCCAGGTGCCCGCCGGCCCGGTGACCTGAAATCTCGATGGCGAGGCCGCTGTTGGCGCCGCCGGTCCAGCTCAGCTTGCCGTGCTCGAAGGCGCCCGGTGCGAAGGCCTCGAGCCCGCTTGCCGTGACATTCATGCGGTCGCTCACCGCCGTGATCGTCAAGGTCGCGTGCCGGTCCTCGGCCTCCAGGTCGATGCCGCAGCGGGCATCGCCCAGGTTCCAGGCGCAGCGCCGCTCGAACAGGCGCCCCACGGTCTGGTCCAGGCGGTGGGCCAGGCCGCGCAGTTCGACGCAGTAGCCGGTCCGGCCCCGCGTCACCTGGCCGAAATGGCCGCGCCGCAGCAGGATGCGTTGGGCGACATCCTGCCAGTTGACCAGGAACAGGCGGAATTCGGCATCGTCGTAGAGGCCCGCCGCCAGGTCCGCCGCGGTGATCGCCTCGGCCGCCAGGGCGCCTTCGACGTCGAGGTTGGAGACCGCCAGGCCAAGCTGGCTTTCCATGGCGCTGGCGGTGAAGCCGCTGGCCGCGCGATAGGTGACCGCCTCGAAGCTCAGGTCGCGGTCGTGATCGGTGAAGCCCAGTACCATGCCGTCGCGCCGCGTCAGGCGCCAGCAGCGCGCCAGGGTGGTAACACCACCCGCCAGATGCGCCGCCAGGGCGGAAGGCAGAAGCTTCACGGCAGCACCTCGACCAGGGGAATGGAGGGCACCTGCCCGGCGCGAAAGTCGGCGAGCGAAAAGACGAGCTGGTCGAGATCGAAGCGCACCGCGACGTCGAACTCGAAGCCGGCACTGATCACCGCGCCAGGCAGGGGTGCGACAGTAAAGGTCACCAGGCCGGTCAGGTGATCGACGGCGTGATCCAGGGGCGCGACCGGGGCGCCGTCGAGCGCCACCTGCACCGTGCCGGCCACCGGCTTGCCGATCGCCCGCCGCCAGGACTGCCCGCCCGAGACATAGGTCTTGGCCAGGGCAAACACCGTGGCGGTGCCGTCGCCGCTGCCGATCACCTGGTCGAGCGCCGTGGGCGCGGCGAGCGGCGGGCAGGATTTCCAATCCAGCCAGTCGCGGAAGCGGAAGGCGTGGAGCTTGCCGCCCCGCGCCTCGAAGAATTCGATCACCCCGTGCAGATCGTCGTCCGAGCGCAGGCCCAGCCCGACGTCGTAGCGGCGGCGCGAGCCGGCCCACAGGGCGTTGCGCTCCTCCCGCCCGCTGGCCAGGGTGACCACCTCCACCCGCCGCTCCGGCCCACCGCTGGAGCCGAAGGCGACCGAAACGGGAAAGCGCACGTCATGGAATGTCATCGGTCCCTCACGAATAGCGCCGCGCCAGCATCAGCGCGCGGCCGACCGCCGCCGCCACCTGGCCCTGGCTCTGGCGGAACGAGGCGGCGTCCGGGGTCGAGATGTTGACGATCACGGGGGGCATGGCGGCCGCAATCGGGCTTTGTGGCAGGATGGCGCCGGCAAGGCCCGGCACGAACAGTTCCGGCCCCGCCTCGCCCACCACATAGGCACGATCGGGCGCGACCGGCCCGCCGCCGGCGCGAAAGCCGCCGAACAGGCTGCCCGCGACCTCGGCCAGGCCGCTCCCGGCTTCGACGGAACCCACCAGGCTGCCCAGGGTCTGTTCCAGGGCAGCATTGAGGGCGAGGTCGGACAGGTGCCCGGCCATGCGCCCGATCACCCGGTCCCATTCCACCTCGGCCCCGCTCAAGGCATCGATCAGCACGCCGCGCACGGACTTTGCCGCCGAGGCGACGCCATCGGCCAGGGCGTCGAAGATCCCCGCCTCGCCTTCGCCGGCCAGGGCCTTGGACAAGTCGCCGGCAGCGGCCTTGGTCAGCCGCTCGGCTTCGGCAAAGGCCTGGCGCAAGGGGGCCAGATCGGCGCCGACCTCGACGGCCAGTTGGTCGATGACGGGCATGGGATCTCCTCAGGCGTGATCGAGGCGGGCTTTCAAGGCGGCGAATTCTTGGGCGCGCAGGGGTGCGACCGGCCGGCGCGCGCCTGACAGCGCGGCCCGGGCGGCGAGGGCCAGCAGCAGGTCGCGCGGGGTGGCGGCCCAGGCGGCCTCGGGCGGCCAGCCGAACAGGGCGCAGCCCAGGCCCATCGCCGGCCCCACCCCGCCGCTCATAAAGGGTTGGGGATGTCCCCTTCCGGCGCCAGGGCGGCCGCCAGCAGGGCGGCACAGGCCGGCGCCACCGCCAGCAGGCCGCGGTCCAGCACCAGCTCGCCCACATCCGCCACCGGCACGCCTTGCGCCGCCTTCAGTGCCGGCACCAGCACGGCGACGACATCATTGAGGCGATAGGAACCGTCCAGGAAACGGCGCGCCAACGCGACCAGGCCGCAGCCGGCCAGGGCCTCGCTTTCGGCCAGGGCGGCGAAGCTGGGGCGCAGGATGAAATCCTGCCCGCCCAGGCGCAGGGCGACCTCGCCGCGCAGAGGGTTGCGGTCCGTCATGCGAAACTCACGCTGCCTGCAGATTCCAGCGTGATCGAGAAGGTTTCCTCGCCGTCGTAGTCGCCGGCGAAGTCGAGCGCCGTGACCAGGCAGGGCGCGGTCAGGCTGCTGCCGTCACCCCGGGTGATGCGCCAGTCGCGCCGGGTGCGGCCCAGGAACAGGCTGCGCACCGCCTCATGGGCGTCGCCTGAATCGAAGACGCCGGCGCCGGTCAGGGTGAAGGCCTGGATGCCGGCGCCGTCCAGCAGTTCGCGCTGGCCGCCTGAATCCTTGTTGGTGGTCTCGACCGGTTTCAGCCGCGCATTCAACCCGGTCGAGCGCAGGCCCGCCACCGTGGCAAAGGCCCCGCTGCCTGATGTGTCGACCTTCAGCAGGAACAGATCCCCGCGTTGCTTGGGCATGTGATGCTCCTTCCGGGATTACGACTTGGAGCAGTGTCGTGCGTCCTTCGAGACGCCACGCTGCGCATGGCTCCTCAGGATGAGGAGAGTTTTTATGCCAAAACAGATTTCCTCATCCTGAGGAGGCCCGAAGGGCCGTCTCGAAGGACGCACGACCTCGCTGCCAGCTCGGGTCAGACCGCCTCGGTCACCACGCGCAGGCGCAGCACGCCGTGGGTGGTGACGCCGTCGGGATCGTCGAGCACGGCGCAGTAGGTGACGCGCCCGTTCACCCAGGTGCTGTCGCCGCCCAGGGTCAGCGGCTGGTGGTGCAGGGCGGCGGCGAGGGCGGCCAGGATCTGCTTGGCCTGCGCCTTGCCGCGATAGCGCGACCAGACGTGAAGGGTCAGGCTGTGGACCTGGCCGGGGCGGCTCTTGCTGCCGTCGTCGACGCAACTCGCCTCGCCGATCACCACGTGGGGAAAGGCGCTGCCTTCGGGCCGGCGATCGTGGATGCGCCCGCCGCACAGGGCGAGCAGGTCGCCGTCGGCCATCAGCCGGGCAAAGAGCGCGCTTTGCAGCGCCAGGGCCGCGTCAGGCACCATGACGATGTCCGCTCATTGCGCCCCTCCGCTCCTGGCCAGGATGGTGACATAGGCGCGCCGCTCGTCCGGCAGCACACCTAAGATGTCGAACACCGCCCCGCGCCAGACCAGGCGCCAATCGGCGGTGATGTCGTCGCGCCGGCGCAGCGTTACCCGCCAGGTAACATGGCCCTCGCGCGCCTGGGCTTCGACCGGTTCGGTGCCGGCTGCCGCCTCGACCCGCGCCCAGACCGTGGGGTTGGCGTCGACCGGCAGCCAGGCCAGCGCCCCGCCGCCGGCCCCGTCGGCACCGATGGCCGGGCGTTCGAACCTCACCCGTTCGCGCAATTGCCCGATCACAGGCGCACCAGCCGGTAAGGCGCCCACAGCGCCTCCACCCCCAAGGGCAGCGGCCGCTGACCCAGGCCGCCGGCCTCACGGCTTTCGAACAGGTGCCCCAGCAGCAGGGCCATGCCGCGGCGGATCGGTTCGGGCACGTCGGTCCCGGCAGGGCCGTGGCCCGCCTCGTAATCGATGGCGATGCCATTGACCACCCGCCCCGGCACCGGGGCCGCCACGCCCGCCCGCAGCACCAGGCGGCCGGGCGTGCCGATCCGGTCGGCCAGCCAGGCCGCCGGCTCGACCGGGCTGGGGCTGTCGTCGGCATCATAGACCGTGACCGCGGTAACACTCGCCATCGGTGGCCGGGGCAGGTCGACGGACCGCCGGCCACAGGGCCAGCCATCCAGCCACAGGCGAAAGCCCTGGGTGACCAGGGCCCGCCCGGTATGGCGCTCGGCCAGCTCGCGCGCGGCCTTGATCAGGGCGGCGACCAGGGCATCCTCCTCGCCGCCGTCCAGCCGCAGGTGCAGCTTGGCCTCGTCCAGGCTCAACGGCTCCACCGCCGGGCCGCTGACCCGCTCCAGGCCGGCCATGGTCAAAGCCCCTGAACGCCGGCCCGGCCGCGCGGCGCCAGGCTGGCAACCGCATCGACACCGTGTTTCAAGTCACGCATGGTCATCGGTCATTTTCCATTTCGTCATCCCGGACTTGATCCGGGATCCATGTTGATCCAGGGCGGCGCTTCACCGCGGCGAACACGCCCGTCCCGGCGATGGATCCCGGATCAAGTCCGGGATGACGCCGATGGGGAGGGCGGAGGGTTTCTTTCGGGTTACGCGCTGAACTTCAAGAACTTGAGCGCTTCGAAATCGAGCACGTCGCCGCCGACGCGCTTGGTGGTGTAGAATTTCACCTGGGGCTTGGCAGTATAGGGGTCGCGCAGGGTGCGGATGCCTTGGCGATCGACGATGGCGTAACCTTCGCGGAAATTGCCGAAGGCGATGGCCAGTGCCCCGTTGGCGATGGCGGGCATGTCCTCCGCCTCGGTCACCGGATAGCCGAGCAGGCTGGCCGGGCTGCCGGCGGCCAGGCCCGGCTGCCACAGATACTGGCCCGAGGTCGCGTCTTTCAGCTTGCGCACTTCGGCCACCGTGCTGCGCGCCATCACCCAGGAAGCGCCGACCCGGTGGCCCGCCTTCAGGGCATAGGTCAGGCCGATCAGGGCATCGGCCGGGTTACTGGCGGCAAAGGCGCCGTTGGCGCCGCTGGCGACATGCTGCAACGTGCCCCAGGGGCGGGTGCCGTCCGCCGTCGCCGCGGTGGGATAGGTGGTGAAGCCGCGGGGGGCGCCCACGCCGCTGCCGGCGACGAAGGCCGCATTCTCGGCCCGGCCCATCTTCTCGGCGACCTTCTGGGCCAGATAGGCTTCGACATCGAAGCCGGCATCGTCGAGCAGCTTCTGCGACACCCGCGGCTCGGCATAGAGTTCGTGGACAGGAATGCGCCACATCCCGATCTGCGGCGTCGCCGTCTCGGGCCGGGCCTCCAACTCCGCCGCCCAGCCGGTCGCCGGCTCACCCAGGTCCAGCATGCCCTCGACCGCATCGGCGGTGATGGTCAGGGTCGAGGCGATGCGGCGGATCGGGCTGGTCTCATAGAGCCGTGTGACGATGCGCTCGGCCACCTCGGCCGCGACCAGATAGCCGCCGTCGGGATCGCTGGCGACACTCATGGCCTTGCGCTCCAGGCCCGGCAATTCGTGATCGATGCCCTTGCGCAGGAAGGTGGCGAAGGCCGTGGCATGAGCGGCCTGCGCGGCATTGCGGGCCTTGGTGCCCGGGCGGCGCCCGGCCGGGCCAGGGTGGTTTCGATCGCCTGCACCGTCTCGTTCAGGCGCCCGACCTCGGTATTGAGGCGCTCCACCTTGTCCTGGGTCAGCGGATCGAGCCGGCCCTTGGTCTCGATCTCGGCCAGGCGGCGGTCGTTTTCCAGGCGGAAGGCGGCCATGGCCTGGGCCAGTTCCTGGGTGGCGGCGTGCAGGGCGGCAAGGTCAGTCATGTGATGGTCCTTTCAGGGGCGAAGGGCCGCCGTGGCGCGGCGGAGGTTGGCGGCGATGGCGGCCGTGGCAGTGTCGAATCCCGGGGCGGCCTTCACCCAGGCGATGCGCGCGGCCTCGTTGGCCGGCAGGGTGACGAGGCTGATTTCATGGAGGTCCAGCACCTTGAGCAGGCGCACGCCCTGCCCGTCGACCCCGGTGGTGACGGCGCTGTAGCCGATCGACAGGCCGTCGAGCGCGCCCAGGCGCAGCAGCGACTGCGCCTCGCGCCCGCGCCGGGTGTCGAGCGCCAGGCGCCCCTCGACCCGCAGGCCCTGCCTGTCCTCGGCCACCAGGTCGAAGCGGCCGATCGGCTCGGCCATGTCGTGCTGCCACAGGAAGGGCGGCAGTTGCCCGCCGCTGCGCCAGCGCGCCAGGCTGGCGGCGAAGGCACCGGGCAGCACCCGGTCGCCCTGCACGTCGACGACATCGAACACGCTGGCGTAGCCGGCAAAGGAGCCGTCGGCCGCCAGGCGCTTCACCTGCCAGCTTAAAGGTGCGCTGACCTCGTAGGGTTTCATCCGGTTACACCTCCGTTGTTTTAATTCGTCATCCCGGCGAAGGCCGGGATCCATGGTGGGGACGCTCGCGGTCCAACCGGGCCTGCAGGCTCCCCGATCTCGATCTACATCGGCATGGATCCCGGCCTTCGCCGGGATGACGCAAGGGGGTCAGGGGGTTAGCGGACCGTAACCAAGGGCGGCGCGGCGTTCGTCGCGGGTGAGATCGGCGGCGGCGGCGACCTTGGCCCAGCGTTCGGCGCGGCGGGGTTCCAGGGCCGGGATTTCGTCGAGGTCGGGTTCGAGGCTGGCGAAGCCGAACTGCGGGCCGAACTGGCGGGCGAAGGCCTTGGCGAGGCCCTGGGCCAGCGGCACCACCGTATCCTCGTAGAGGGCGAGCCTGGCTTGCGCATAATTGGCATAGGTCTGGGCATCGGGCACGCCGACCAGTTGCGGCGGGACACCGAAGGCGAGCGCGATCTCGCGCGCCGCCGCGTTGCGCCCCTCGATCCAATCCATTTCGGCCGGCGTCAGGCTCAAGGGCTTCCAGTCCAGCCCGCCGTCGAGCAGCAGGGGCCGCCCGGCATTGCGCGCCCCTTCGAACTGCGCCGCGATTTCCGCCTTCAGCCGGTCGAACTGATCGTCGCCCAGGGCCGCCGGGCCTTCCTTGGGTTGATAGACCAGGGCGCCGGAGGGGCGGGCGGCATTGTCGAGCAGGGCCTTGTTCCAGGCACCGGCGGCATTGTGCTGGTCGATCGCCTGGGCCGCCGCCTCGAGCGAGGGCAGGCCGTGCCAATCGTCCAGCGGGTGAAAGGTCTTGAGATGCAGGATAGCCGAGCGGCCGGTCACCGGGTCGACCGGGATCTGCCGCGTCTCCTGGCCGTCGCGGTGCTCGTAGCCGGCGGGCACGCCGCCAGGCCCCGGCACCACGCGCACCCGGTCGGGCCGCAGCAGGTGAAGCTCGCGCGGCCGCCCCTGGCGCCCGGGGCCGATCGCCTCGACATAGGCGTTGCCGGCAATCAACAGGTGCGAGATCAGCGCTTCGCGGAAAGCGGTCCCCTCGTCGCGCGGGTTGGGCTTGGCCAGCAACTGGTGAAAGACCGGCACCTCCAGCTCGTTACCGGCGCCGTCGCGGGCAATCCAGGGGATCGCCGCGGCACTGCGCGCCACCAGCCCTACCGCCCGGTGCACCACCACGTTGCGGACATAGCCCTCGTCCGCCAGGGTCTCGTAACGGCGGGCGGTCCAGCGGGCACCGGCCGGCGCGGTCCAGGCGACCAGCGCGTGCTTAGGGCTTGGCGCCGGCGCGCGTACCAGGCGGCGCAGGCGTCCCATCAAGGTGGCCATGGCTTACAATCTCCTCAGGCGCGGCGCCGGCGGCACCGGGCCTAGCATCAGGTCGGTCAAGGCCCAGACCAGCGCATCGACCCGGTCGCTGGGGCCATCCGGCCCGTGGCTCGTGAAGCGGCACATCTGGTCTTCCAGCGTCTCCAGGCCGGGCACATGCACCACCCGCCCCTGCTCGTAGAGGGCGGCGATCGGCTCGGCCCGCACCGCCTTGCCGCGCGCCGCGCGCACGGCGCGGTAGGGCACCTCGGGCGCCAGGGTCCGCACCAGGCTTTCCACCAGGTCGCCGCCCTGGTTGACCTCGGCCACCAGCCGGTCGCCCTCGAAGCGGCGCAGGGCATCGATCGCGCGCCTTGCCCAGGCGGTGGGGGCCATGCGGCACGACAGGTCGGCCAGCACCACGGCCCGGCCGTCGATGCCGCGCCCGGCGACGATGATGCCAGTCTCCGCCCCCTCGCCTTCGCCGGCCGCGCCCACAGCCGGGTCGACGCCGACGACGACGCGGGCGAGTTCGCCAGCCCGCGCCACCCGCCCGGCCTCGATCAGGGCCCGCGTCCACAGGGCGCCGGGCACGTCGTCGACCAGCTCTGCATGCAGCTCCTGCCGCCCGAGCCGGGTGCCCTGGTAGCGGCGCACCACCTCGGCCAGGAAGGTCGGCGCCAGGTGCGCCCAATTGTCGAAGGTGGAACCGCGGGTGACGTGCACCTTGGGATCGGCCAGCAGGCCCCTGATCAGGCGGCTGGGCCGGGGCGTGGTGGTCGCCAGCCAGCGCGGGTGCGCGCCCAGGCGCAGGCCCAGCAGCATCTGCTCCCAGGCGTCCTCGTGGCGCCACTTGCACAATTCGTCGGCCCAGGCCAGGTCGTGCTGCGGCCCGCGCAGTTGCCCCGGCCGCTCGGCCGAGAAGGCGGTGGCGACGGCACCGTTGGGCCAGGTCAGCAGGCGCTTCGACGGTTCCCACAGCGGCCGCATCCAGGGTGGCGAAATCGCCAGCAGGCCGGATTCGCCCTCGATCATCACCTGGCGGGCGTCGGCCGCGGTCGCCCCCACCAGGGCGATGCGCCGCGCCCGGCCGGCCTCGACCGCAGCCCGCACCCATTCGGCGCCGGCCCGGGTCTTGCCGAAACCCCGCCCGGCCAGGACCAGCCAGCCGGTCCACTCGTCACCGGGCGGCGATTGCTGATTGGGCCGCGACCAGAACGACCAGTCGTGGAACAGGCAGCGCGCTTCAGCCGGGCTCAACCCGTGCAGGAAGGCCGCCCGATCCGCCGGCGAGGCCGAGGCGAGCCAGCCGGCCTTCGAGCCGTCGCCGGATGCCGTCGGGATCGCCGTCGTCATCGCCTGGCCTATCCTGCTTGTGGTCCAACCCGAAGGCTTGGCGCTCCAGGCGAATCAGCCGCTCGGCCGTGGTGCCCAGCGCGCTGACCAGGCCGGCGACGGTTTCCGCCTTGGCCCCCAGGGGGCCGCCCTCATCCGCCGGCAGGGTCAAATGGTCGCGCAGCGATTGCTGGACCGCGCCCAGCGTCTCGCGCAGTTCGGCCAGCAGGTGGCGATGCTCCCGCGCCACGTCGGCGCCACCGCCCGGCGATTCGGCCGGCCGGCGCGGTTCGCGATCGCTCATCGCCATGCCTTTGCGGGAACGTGTCTAGAATGTACCCATAATGTGCACAATGCGCACAGATGTCAAGCAGCTTTTTGCCCGCGCGCCCGCGCGGCCAAGGCGTCGATCGCCGCAATCACCAGGTCCGGGCTTTCCATCGGGATGAAATGGCTGCTGCCCGCCACCTTCTCGACCGTCGCCGCCGGCTGGAGCTTGCGGAAGGTACGGGCGCCCTCGTCGCGCAGGGTCGAGTGGTGCTCGGCATAGAGCACCGAGACCGGGCAGCGCAGGCGCGGCATGCGCCGCCAGAACATCAGGCTGATGGTCGAGAAGGTCTTGGCCTCCCAGGCGGGCGCGCAGGTCAACGCCACCGCGCCGTCGGCCGTGGGCCTTGTGCCGCCGTCGATATAGGCTTCCAGGAAGCCGGCCCCCCAGGTCTTGAAGGCGCCGCGGCCGCGATAGCCAGCCACCAGCATCTCCCGGCTGGGCCATACCGCCCGGCGCTTGGCCGCCTGCTCGGCAATGGGAAAGCGGCGGTTGAGGCCGGTCGCCCGAGCAACCGCCATGGCCGGCACCGCCGCCCGGGGCAGCACCGCCGGATCGATCATCAGCAGGCCGGCGGCGAGCGTCGGATGGACGGCGGCGAGTTCGCCGCTGACCGCCCCGCCCATGGAATGACCGACCAGGATTGCCGGCTGCCCCCATTGTTCCAGAATGGGTACAAGGTCATGGACGTAACGCTCCCACGAGCGCAGGCGCGACGGTTCGGCCGGCACCGTGGTCAGGCCATGGCCGCGCAGGTCGACCGCCCGCACGGTATAGCGCGCGGCCAGGCGTTCCAGCAGCGGCGCATAGGTCTGCGCATTCATGCCGGTGGCGTGGGCCAGGTGGATCAGCGGCGCCTGGCCCAGGGGCGGGCCGCCGGCCAGGCAGGAGAAAACGCCCTTGCTGGCAGGGATTTCGATCCGGGAAAGCTTTGACGACACGACATATCCTTCAGGCTGGCCCCGCATCCTGGCGCAAGCCATGCACGCCCGTCCATCGACAGCATGTGCTGCATTGCGATATGATTCGGCCATACTGACGCCACAAAATCCTGTTTCGGTGCCTCCCATGGTTCGACGCTTGACTGATGATCCGCCCCTGATGCGCGGCGATGCCGCTGCCGCGCGCCACCCTGGCGCGCTGGGCGGGGTCGAGCCTCTCACCCCGCGCCCGCCGCGCCGCCGCCGCGGCCCCGACTGGGGCCTGCTGATCATCACCATCGCCTTCCTGGGCGGCGCCGGCGGCCTGTTCTATTTCGGCTATATGCGCCACGACACCGGCCTGCTGGGCGAGGGCGAGAGCCGCACCATCGCCGCCCGCCCCGACACGGTGATTCCCGACGGTGGCCCAGCACCCGCCGCCACCGCCGGGGGCGGCACGGCCCCCGCCCCGGCCGCCGGCGGCGGCTACGACATGTCGGTGCCGGCCCAGGGCGGCGACGTTTCGACACGGCCCGGCGCCCGCACCGCGCCGGAACCGGGCGGCGGCTCCAAGCCGCGGCCCACGTCCACGGCGCCGGGCGTGCTGATCGCACCGCCGGGCGTGAAGCCCGTGAAGTGAGGGCCTGGGCCTTTCCCAGATTGACGGCTTGCGTATCGCTGCGCCCTGTGGCAGTTTCCGCGCCCTGACAGGC
This sequence comes from Oleomonas cavernae, assembly GCF_003590945.1. Classification (NCBI taxonomy): domain Bacteria; kingdom Pseudomonadati; phylum Pseudomonadota; class Alphaproteobacteria; order Acetobacterales; family Acetobacteraceae; genus Oleomonas; species Oleomonas cavernae. Next base: position 315,850 of record NZ_QYUK01000008.1, read on the forward strand.
GGCGCTGCCGTAGCTCAGTGGTAGAGCACTCCCTTGGTAAGGGAGAGGTCGACAGTTCAATCCTGTCCGGCAGCACCAGTCAGTAGCGCAAGCCACGCGCATTCACATCACATCACCCGATCGTCATCAGGCTGGCATTGCCGCCGGCCGCGGCGGTGTTGGTGCTGATGGCGCGCTCCGACAATAGCCATTCCAGCGGATAGTCTTCGCTACCCGCGGCCAGGGCGTCGGCCGCCACGCCGAACACCGGCACGATGGCGCCGGGCCGCGCCGCCATCTCCTGGTTCAAGGCCTGGAGATCGTCGCTGTCGCCCTCGAACAGCACCACGTCGAAGCTGGCCGTGGTGCGATCCTCGACCACGACGACGGCACCCGACAAGGCCGCCGGCAGGCCGGCAAGCTCGGCGGTGACGACCGCCTTGTTGCCTGTCGCCAGTGCCGCGCCGATCTGCGCCGCCAGGCCGAATGCCGTCTGCGCCACGCACAGCACGGCGCCGCGCGGCGCCAGGGAATAGACATTGCGCTCGCCCACCGGCCCCGGCAGTTCCAGCGCCACACCGCTGCAAGTGCGCGCGAGATAGGCATCGAAGCGCGCTGCCGCCTGTGCCTTGCCGCCGGCGGCGGCGAGCCAGGCCCGCCAGGCCAGGGCGGCCGCGCCCGGCGGCACCGTTCCCAGGGCCGGGCCATTGTCCCGGCATTGCGCCAGCAGGCGGCGCAGATAGAGCGGGCCGCCAGCCTTGGGGCCGGTTCCCGACAGGCCGTGGCCGCCGAAGGGCTGCACGCCCACCACCGCCCCGATCAGGTTGCGGTTGATATAGAGATTGCCGGCCGCCAGCCGGTCCTTCAGATGCGCGATGGTCTCGTCGATGCGGGTATGCACGGCCGCGGTCAGGGCGTAACCGGTCGCGTTGATCCGGTCGACCAGGGCGTCCAGGTCGTCGCGCCGGTAGCGCAGCACGTGCAGGACCGGGCCGAACACTTCGCGTTCCAGGAGGTCCAGGCCGGCGATCTCGATCAGGGTCGGCGCCACGAAGATGCCCGCCCTGGTCGACGCCGGCAGGGGCAATTCCTCGACCACGCAACCCTTCTCGCGCATGGCGGCGACGTGGGCCAGCAGGTTGCGCTGGGCATCCAGGCTGATCACCGGCCCCACGTCGGTCGACAGCCGGTCGGGATTGCCGACCGACAATTCCGCCACGGCGCCTTTCAGCATGTCCAGCACCCGGTCGGCGACATCCTCCTGCAGGCACAAGACCCGCAGGGCCGAGCAGCGCTGCCCTGCGGAATCGAAGGCCGACAGCAGCACGTCGGCCACCACCTGCTCGGCCAGGGCGGACGAGTCCACGATCAGGGCATTCTGCCCGCCGGTCTCGGCGATCAGCGGAATCGGCCGGCCGTCACGATTGAGCCGGCCCGCCAGCACCTTCTGGATGATCCGCGCCACCGCGGTCGAGCCGGTGAACATGACCCCGGCGACACGCGCATCGGCGACCAGGCGGGCGCCGACCTCGCCGGCCCCGGTGAGAAGCTGGAGCGCCCCGGCCGGCACGCCGGCCTCGCGCAGGATCGCCACCGCCTGGGCTGCCACCAGCGGTGTCTCCTCCGCCGGCTTGGCCAGCACAGTGTTACCAGCAGCCAGCGCCGCCGCCACCTGGCCAGTGAAGATTGCCACCGGGAAATTCCACGGGCTGATGCATACCACCGGGCCCAGCGGGCGATGGCTGTCGTTGGAGAATTTCGTGCGCGCCTCGACGGCATAGTAACGCAGGAAGTCGACCGCCTCGCGCACCTCGGCGACAGCGTTGGCCAGGGATTTCCCGGCCTCGCGCACGATCAGGCCCATGAGGCCGGTCATCCGCGCTTCCATCAGGTCGGCCGCGCGCAGCAGGATGGCCGCCCGCTCGGCCGGCGGGGTCGACTGCCACACCGGGGCGGCCGCCACGGCATGGGCCACCGCCTCGTCGACCACCTCCGGGCCGGCATCGATCACGGTGCCGACGATGTCGCGCAGGTCGGCCGGGTTGGCGACCGCACGCCCCTCGCCCGCCGCCACCCGGTCGGCCAGCATCGGGGCGGCCTGCCATTTGCCCTCGCGTCCCGAGAGCAAGGCGGCCGACAGCGAGGCCAGGCGCTGCTCGTTGGTCAGGTCGATGCCTTCGGCATTGGGCCGGGCGTCGCCGAACAGGTCGCGCGGGGCGGCGATCCTGGGATGCGGCGCGCCCAGCGGGACAATCGCCTGGGCCAGTTCCACCGGATCGGCGATCAGGTCGTCGATCGAGACATCGGCGTCGCCGATGCGGTTCACGAACGAGGTATTGGCGCCGTTTTCCAGCAGGCGGCGCACCAGATAGGCGAGCAAGGTCTCGTGGGTGCCGACCGGCGCATAGATGCGACACGGCCGGTTCAGCCTGTCCCGGCCCACCACCTCTTCGTACAAGGGCTCGCCCATGCCGTGCAGGCACTGGAACTCGTACTGGCCGGCGTAATAATTCTCGCCCGCCATGGCATGGACCGTCGCCAGCGTATGGGCATTGTGGGTGGCGAATTGCGGGAACACGGCCTCGGGCGCTGCCAGCAGCTTGGCCGCGCAGGCAAGGTAGGAGACATCGGTGTAGAGCTTGCGGGTATAGACCGGGAAGCCTTCCAGGCCGTCGACCTGGGCGCGCTTGATCTCGCTGTCCCAATAGGCGCCCTTGACCAGGCGGATCATCAGGCGATGGTCGCTGCGCCTGCCTAAATCGATCACATAGTCGATGACGAAGGGCGCCCGTTTCTGATAGGCCTGGATGACGAAACCGATACCGTTCCAGCCGGCCAGGGCCGGGTCGAAGCACAGGGCCTCGAGCAGGTCGAGCGACAGTTCGAGGCGGTCGGCCTCCTCGGCATCGAGGTTCAGGCCGATGTCATAGTGCCGGGCCAGGGCCGCCAGGGCTTTCAGGCGCGGCAGCAGTTCGGCCATCACCCGTTCGCGCTGGGCCCGGGAATAGCGCGGGTGCAGGGCCGACAGCTTGATCGAGATGCCGGGCCCCTCGTAGATGCCGCGCCGGTCCGCCGCCTTGCCGATGGCGTGGATCGCCTGCTCGTAGGAGTCGTAGTAACGCTGGGCGTCCGCCGCGGTGGTGGCCGCCTCGCCCAGCATGTCGTAGGAATAGCGGAAGCCCGCGGCCTCGTTGGCCCGGCTGTTGGCCAGGGCCTCGGAAATGGTCTGGCCGGTGACGAACTGCTCGCCCATCATGCGCATGGCGATGTCGACACCCTTGCGGATCACCGGCTCGCCGCCCTTGGCGATCAGCCGGCGCAGGGCCGAGGACAGGCCGGCCTCGCTGGTGGTGGTGGTCAGCTTGCCCGAGACCACCAGGCCCCAGGTCGCGGCATTGACGAACAGCGACGGGCTGTGGCCCAGGTGCGCCTCCCAGTCCCCGCCGCTGATCTTGTCGCGGATCAGGGCATCGCGGGTGGCCCGGTCGGGAATGCGCAGCAGGGCCTCGGCCAGGCACATCAGCGCGACGCCCTCCTGGGTCGAGAGCGAATACTCATGAACCAGGCCATCGACCACGCCGCGCCGCCGCTTGGCCCGCAAGGCTTCGACCAGCGTGCGCGCCAGATCGCGCGCCTGGGCCTTCACCGGGGCCGGCAAGGTCGCCTCGCCGATCAGTAGCGGCAGGCACTCGGGCTCGGGCCGGCGATAAGCCGCCGTGATCTTGGCCCGCAGCACGGATTGGGGTTGCACCGACTGGGCGAAATCGAGAAAGGCGCCGGCCTCTTCCGGTGCCCCCTCCTCGATTTCCAGGGAGCCGCCGCGATCCAGCCGATCGAGCGCCGTCAGGATCGACTGCTTGATCAGCCAGTGGGGTGTCCGCCCGACCTTGTCCGCCGCCTCCTTCAGGCGCGCCCGCAGGTCGTCGTCGATCTTAACCCCGATCGTGGTCATGGCCATGGCAGCGCCCCTTCCAGAATGGGCGCAGGTTGCTCCTATTTTCCAAAAGGTGCAACCCAGGAAAATGCCAGTCGCAACCCACCTTAATCGAGACGCTGGGATTTCCATAAAACTCGTCATGGCCGGGCGAAGTCCCGGCCATCCACGTCGCCAAGCTGCCAAGTCCGTCAACGGCCTTGGCTCGTCCCGACGTGGATGCCCGGCACAAAGGCTGGGCATGACGATTTAAAAATGGTGCGTATTAAGAACCAGCGCTGAGCGGGCCTCGGTAACCTGCCTGTTGGTGAGCAGGTGGTCCGACATGGATTTATTCTAACCGATAATGGGAAATATCGAAGCCCTGTGATCTTCTCAGGAAGGGATCAAGGCGGGGGCCGTTTGATGGAAATCCTGGTCGCGCTGAAATACACCTCCGCGGTGGTGCTGGGCCTCTTGCCGATCATCAACCCGCTCAGCACCGTGCCGATCTTCCTGGCGCTGACATCGAACATGCCGGCCGACATGCGCCAGCAGCAGGCGCGCAAGGCCTGCATCTATGCCTTCGCGATCCTCATCGCCTTCCTCTATGCCAGCAACGCCATCATCGCCCTGTTCGGCATCTCGCTGGCCGGCATCCGTGTCGCCGGCGGGCTGATCATCCTGGTGTTGAGCTTCCGCATGCTGTTCTCGGGCGAGGACGATGCCTCGCGCGTCGCCGACGATGTCGAGGAGGTGCGCCGGGCTCATGTCGACATCTCGTTCACGCCCCTGGCCATGCCGGCGATCAGCGGCCCGGGCTCGATCGCCGTGATCATCAGCTATGCCTCCCAGATCCCCGACGACCAGCAGGTCGCCGGCTACCTGGTGATCACCCTGGCCACCTTGATCACCGTGGCCATCACCTATGTCGTGCTCTACTTCTCCAGCCGCATCGCCCGCTTCCTGGGCGAGCAGGGCATCCATGCCCTGACCAAGATCATGGGCTTCCTGATCGCCTGCATCGCGATCCAGTTCATCGCCTCAGGCATCAAGGAATTCGCGACGACGTGAGGCCTTACGGCTTGCGCCGCGTGCCCGCCGGCTTGAGCACGATGGTCGCCAGGAAGTTCAGCAGGTAGCGCTCGAGCTGCGGCCGCACGATGTCGGGGGCCGCGGGCACGGTCGGCAGCACGAAATATTCCATGCGGATGAAGGTGAGGCCGGCCATGAACAGACGCGCCGTCTCCCGGGGGTCCGGCGCCTTGATCAGGCTCTTGGCCGCGAAACCGCGGAAATAGGCTTCCATGGCGCCTACCTCGTCCTGGAACCAGGACTTGGCGAAGAGGCCGCGTTCGTTCTCCAGGCGCTGGCGCTCGGCAAACAGCAGATGCTGGAATTTCTGCTCCTGCGGATCGGCCCACTGTTCGAGCACATCGGCGGCATGGGTCCGGCAGAAGGCTTCGGGATCGTCGGCCAGCGCCTTGTAGCGGGCGCTGGTGAGGCGCTGGGCCGAGCGGGCCGGCCCGTTGAGGTTGACGAGCGCGGTGAGGATCGCCTCCTTGCCCTCGAAATGATTGTAAAGGCTGCTCTCGCGCAGGCCGATGGCCCGGGTCAGGGCACGGACGGACGTCGCGGCATAGCCCTGCGTCGCGAACATGTCCAGTGCAACCTCAAGGATCGCATCCCGGGTGCTGAGGTCGGCGGTCTTGGGGGAAGCGGCGCGGCGCCCCGCGCGTGGATGCCCAGTCATGGTCTCTCCAGTCGACGGCGCAGGCTAGCAGTTCGACCCTTCAATTGCACCAGGACCAAAAGCCCGTGGACACATGAACGATCGTTCGTTATTGTGCGGCCGACAGTACCTGGGAGGATCGGATGAGCAGGATATTCGGCGCGGTGCGCCAGAACGGCTATGTGGTGCGGGATATCCGCGGTGCCATGGATCACTGGGTGAATGTGATGGGCATCGGTCCCTGGTTCTATGTCGACCGGGTCCAGACCGACTTCTTCCGTCACCGGGGCGTGGCCTCCGACCTGCACATGAGCGTGGCGCTCGCCAATACCGGCGACCTCCAGATCGAACTGATCCAGCAGCGCAACGAGGCACCTTCCATGTACCGCGAATTCCTCGATGCCGGTCGCGAAGGCCTTCAGCACATGGCCTATTGGAGCACGGACTACCAGGGCCTCTACGACAAGGCGCTGTCGCTCGGCTACCGGGTGGGGCAGGAAGGGCAGATCGGCGGCGAGCAGGGCCGCTTCGCCTATTTCGATGCCGAAGGCCATCCCGGCACGGTGATCGAGATCTCCGACATCAGCGGCGCCAAGGGCTTCTTCTTCGAGCATGTCCGCCAGGCCGCGATCGGCTGGGATGGCACCGATCCCATCCGCGAGCTGGGCCGCTGACGTTCCACCGAGAGGCCCTACCCATGCGCACCGTCGTCTCCAGCCCTACCGGCCCCCTCCTCCAAGACTTCCCCGAGCCGTCGCCCGGATCGGATGATGTGCTGGTGCGGGTCAGGGCGGGTGCGCTGAACCGCGCCGACCTGTTGATGCTGACCGGTGGCGCCCACGGCCCCTTCGGCGGGGTTGGCATGCCACTGGGTCTGGAATGGGCGGGCGAGGTCGTCGAGATCGGCGCGGCGGTCAAGAAATGGCGCGTGGGCGACCGGGTCATGGGCGCCGGCTTCGGCGCCTTCTCCGACTATGTGATCAGCGACTGGCAGCGCATCTATGCCATGCCGGTGGGCCTGTCCTTCGAACAGGCCGCCACCTTGCCGGTCGCCCTCCAGACCATGCACGACGCGCTGGTGACCAATGGCCTGCTGCAGCCCGGCCAGTCGGTCCTGATCCAGGGGGCGAGTTCGGGCGTGGGCCTCATGGGCCTGCAGATGGCCAAGTTCCTGGGGCCGGGCTGGTCGTCGGGACCTCCACCTCGGCGGAGCGGCGCGTGCGCCTGGCAGATTTCGGCGCCGACGTGGCCATCGACTCCAGCGCCCCCGACTGGGTGGAACAGGTCTACAAGGCCACGGGTGGCGAAGGCGTGGACCTGCTCATCGACCTCGTCGCCGGCCCCGTGATGATCGGCAACCTCGAGGCAACGAAGATCGGCGGCCGCATGGTCAACGTCGGCCGCCTGGGCGGCAGCCGCGGCGAGTTTGATTCCGACATCCATTCCCTGCGCCGCATCACCTTCGTCGGTGTGACCTTCCGCACGCGCACGACGCAGGAGGTGGCACAGGTCGTGGAACGGGCGACGCTCGCTCTCGGCCCGGCCTTGAACCAAGGCCTGCTGCGCCAGCCGGTCGACATGGTGTTCCCCCGCGACCAGGTGGCGGAAGCGTTCGAGCGCATGGCCCGAAACCAGCACTTCGGCAAGATCGTCCTGTCGCTGGGCGAGGCGCGGGGAACCCCATGAGCATCCGCATCCATCATCTCAACTGCGGCACCATGTGCCCGCTGTGCGAACGGCTGATCAACGGCCAGGGCAGTTGGCGCAAACCCGGCAGGCTGATCTGTCATTGTCTGCTGATCGAGACGCCACAAGCCCTGGTGATGGTGGATACCGGCATCGGCCAGCACGACATCCGCGAACCCGCGCGCCGGCTGGGCGCCGGGTTTCTGCCGCTGTTGCGGCCGCAACTCCGCCTGGCGGAAACCGCGCACGCGCAGATCACGTCCCTGGGCTATGACCCCCGCGATGTCCGCCACATCATCCCGACCCATCTAGACATGGATCACGCGGGGGGCTTGAGCGATTTTCCCGACGCGCAGGTGCATGTGTTCAAGCCCGAGATGCGGGCCGTCCTGCACCCGCGCCGGCTAGACCTGGTGCGTTTCCGCCAGCCGCAATTCGAGCACAAGCCGCACTGGGTCGTCCATGATACCATGACCGAGCGCTGGTTCGACTTCGACGCCATCCGGCCGATTCAGGAAATGGCGGCCGATATCCTGATCGTTCCGCTGATCGGCCACACCGAAGGTCATGTCGGCGTGGCCGTGAAACAGGGCGAGCGCTGGCTGCTTCACTGCGGCGATGCCTACTATCACCACAGCCAGGTGACGGCGACGCCGCAAGCGCCGCTCGGCCTCAAGATCTTCGAGGCGGCCGTGCAGACGCTGCGCCAGCCGCGTCTGCAAAACCAGGCCCGGCTGCGCCGACTGGCGGCCGATCACGGCGACGAGGTGGAACTTTTCTGTGCCCACGATCCAGTGGAATTGGACCGCTACACGAACGCCACCTAGGCCGTCGTCCCGGCGAAAATCGGAACGACGGCAGGGACCGTTTGGCTTATCCCCTAGGCGGCAATGCCAAGCTGCCGCAGGATCGCCCGGGGATCGGTGTAGGGGCGTTCGCTGACGATCTTGTCGGAGCCGGGCTTGAACTCGAAGGTGGCGGCCATGCGCACCTTGATCCGCTTGCCGGTGGGCGGGAGATCGCCGAACGGGGTTTTCAACGGATTGAGGTGGGTGCCGACCAGGTAGAATTCGACCATGGCGATGTCGCCATCGCCGACCACGACGTGAATCACTTCATTGCCCAGGTCTGGAAATGCCGCGCGAGAGCCGCTGAAATAAGCCATCACCTGCTCGCGCCCGTCGAACACGCTGGTGGCGCCGTCCGTGCCCGGAAACGGCACCTGGAACTCGTAGCGGGGACGCTCGAAGGTAGCCAGCACGGCCTCCCAGTCGGCCTCGTTCTCGAGTTGCATATGGGCGCGGATGGTGCGTTCGCGCGCCGCCTTCAGGTCTTCCATCTTTGCTTTCCTCCGAATTATGATTTCGACAGCAAGGTAACGAACGATCGTTCGTTCCGCAAGTCGAATGATCATATTCCCTGTTCGGGCCTACCCCTTCCACCACGGATAGAACGGCGGCATCTGCGAGGCCTTGCCGGCAAATTGCGCGTCGCGCTTCTCGAGGAAGGCCGCCACCCCCTCCTTGCCGTCGGCGATCGAGGTGTAGAACATGGCCAAGCTGTCCACCCGGTGGGCTTCGATCGGGTGGGGCTGCGCGCTGTTGCGGTAGAGCATCTGGCGCGTCAGGGCGACTGCCACGGGCGAGCGGTTGTGGGTGAACTTGCGCGCCAGGGCATAGGCCTCCTCCAGCAGGTGCTCGGGGCAAGGACCGATTTTACCAGGCCGCCGCGCCGGGCCTCGTCGGCATCGAAAATATCGGCGCTGTAGGTCCATTCCAGGGCCTGCTGCAGGCCCACCACGCGGGGCAGGAACCAGCTCGAACAGGCTTCCATGACCACGCCCAAGCGCCCGAAGACGAAGCCGATGCGCGCCTTCTCCGATGCCAGGCGGAAATCCATGGCCAGGGTCATGGTGGCACCGATGCCGACCGCCGCGCCATTGATGGCGGCGATCACCGGTTTCTTGCAGTCATAGATCGCCAGGGTCACCCGGCCGCCGGTGTCCCGCACGCCTTCGATCATCACCGGATCGTCCAGGCGGTCCTGCATGTCCTGGACGGTCGGCTCCTGGGCCTCGTCCAGGCCGAAGACATTGCCGCCGGTACCAAGATCCATGCCGGCACAGAAGGCCCGCCCCGCCCCGGTGACGACGATGGCGCGAACGGCATCGTCGTCGCTCGCCCGGTTGAAGGCATGAACCAGCTCGTTGGCCATCTCGACCGTGAAGGCGTTCAGCTTGTCGGGCCGGTTCAAGGTCAGGGTCAGGATGCCGTCATCCACGGCATAAATGAGGGTCGCGTAGGTCAAGGCGCCGTCTCTCCCGTTCGAATCGGGGCGAGAATAGCGCTTCAGGCGGTGCAACGGTCCATGAACCGACGCATATGCTCCTGATATTTGGCCCGCTCGAAATGCATCAGATGGTTGCCGGGGAACCAGTACATCTCGCTGCCCGGCCAATGATCGCGCAGCAGGGCGACCTGGCGCGGCGTGGTCAGGCGGTCGCCCGACGCGCTCATGATCAGGCGCCGGCCGGCGGGCAGCGCGGGGGCATAGGTCAGCGGCGAATGCACCGCCGTCGCCTGGCGCAGGTCGGGCAGGTCGAGGCCGGTCAGGCGCAGAAACTGGCCAAACAGCAGCCGGGTGCTGGGCCAGTCCATCGCCGCGTCGACGACGGAGACCACCGGGCACATGGGAATGGCGAAGGACAGGCGCGGCTCCACCGCCGCCATGATCGCCGACATATAGCCGCCCAGGCTGTAGCCGGCGATGCCGACATGCGGCGCGCCGCGTTTCAGCAGGTAATCGACGAAGATGCGCAGGTCGAGCACGGCCTGCAGCATCGCCTCGTTGATATGGCCCATGCCCCGGCTGAAATAGCCAAAGCCGCTGAACGGCTCGAACCAGGCCTTGCGATAGCCGTGGAACGGCAGGGTAACCAGCAGGATGTCGTAGCCGGCCTGGTAGAGCTTGCGCAGCCCGAACATGCGGGCATTGAACCAATAGGGATCGGCGATGAAGCCATGGACGAAGATCAGCGTCTTGCGGGCGCCGCCGCGGTGCGACCAGTACTGGGCATAGGCCCGCCCGCCCCCGCCCATACGGGCGTAGGGGCCGCGAATGGCCTTGTCGACCGGCTCATAGGGACTGTCGAAGGACAGCAGGCTGGTGCGGATGCTGAACGGCTGGAAGCCGAAGAACACGGTCGAGGTTTCGATCACCGGCACCTGGGCCGGCGGCGCCTGGAAGCTGGCGGCGGCGGCGCCGTTGGCGGCCAAGGTGGCGTAGATGTCCAGCCTGGCGATCTCGCGGGCGAAATTCTGCCCCGGCATCATCATGTTGGCGGCCAGCAGGCTGCCCACGGTCGCGCCCAGGCCGGTGCAGGTCAGCATGTCCAGGCCGGCCGAGATCGCCGTCGTCAACGGGTAACGACGGTCGATCTCGGTGCCGACCGGGCGGCGATGATAGTCCTTGGGCACCCGCTCCCACCAGGGAGCGGGCGGCTCGGCAAGCGCTGCTTTACGGACCCCCATCAATCGCGGCGGTACAGGGTGACGACGCAGGCGCCGCCCAGGCCCAGATTGTGCTGGAGGGCGATGCGGGCACCGGCGACCTGGCGCTGATCCGCCGTGCCGCGCAACTGCCAGACCAGCTCGGTGCACTGGGCCAGGCCGGTGGCACCCAGGGGGTGGCCCTTGGACAGCAGGCCGCCGGAAGGATTCACCACGAATTTGCCGCCGTAGGTATTGTCGCCGTCCCAGATGAACTTCTCGGCCTGGCCGTCGCCGCACAGGCCGAGACCCTCATAGGTCAGCAGTTCATTGGCCGTGAAGCAATCGTGCAATTCCACCACATCGACGTCATCGGGCCCGATTCCGGTCTTCTCATAGACCTGCCTGGCCGCGCTGGCGGTCATGTCGAAGCCGATCATCTTGATCATGCTCTTCTCCTCGATCGAGGAGGGATAGTCGGTGGTCATGGCCTGGCCGGCGATATAGACCGCATCGGTGATGCCATGCCTGGCCGCGAAGTCGTCCGAGCACAGCACCGCCGCCCCCGCCCCGCAGGTGGGCGGGCAGCACTGGAAGCGGGTCAGGGGGTCGAACACCTCCTCCGACGCCATGATCTCGTCCAGGCTCAGCACCTGATTGAACAGGGCGTAGGGGTTGCGCGAGGCGTGCAGGCGCGCCTTCTCGGCGATCTTGCCGAAGGTCTCGCGCTTGGTGCCGTGCTTCCAGCGGTATTCGCGGCCGGCGCCGCCGAACATCTGGGCGGCCCCCGGCGCCCGGCTCAGGCCCTGGACCTCGACCATCATCTCGGCCTGGGGCTGCATCGGGCTTTCGCGGTCGTTGAAGGCCGCGGCCAGGGCGCCGCGCGCCATCTTCTCGAAGCCCAGCGCCAGGGCGCATTCGACCATGCCGCTCTCCACCGCCTGGCGGGCGAGGTAGAGCGCGCTCGACCCCGTGGAGCAGTTGGAGTTGACGTTGAACACCGGGATGCCGGTCATGCCCAGCGTATAGGCCGCGCGCTGGCCGCAGGTGCTGTCGCCGTAGACATAGCCGGCATAGACCTGCTCGATCTCGTCGTAGCTGATGCCGGCATCGGCCAGGGCGAGACGCCCCGCATCCCGCGCCATGATGTGATATTCGTCCGAGGCGCCCGGCTTGGCGAACTTGGTCATGCCGACCCCGATGACGTTTACGCGACGGCCCATGGCTATCTCCTTCCGGTGGTTCAGTTCAGGCGGGTCAGGGCATCGAGCCGGTGGGCAACGCGGATATCCCCGTCGACCTTCAGCTTGCCCTTCTGGAACAGGTCCCTGGCGGCGACGGCGCCTTGCGCGAGCGCCAGCAGGTCCTCGTCGTCGATGCCGATGGTGGCGGCGGGCGCATCGGCCCGGCCCTCGCTGACCGTGCCCTTCCCGGGGTCGATCACCCAGGCGGCGTCGGGGGCATGCACATTGAACTGCAACACCCCGCCCACCTCGGCGCCGGCCTTCAGCCGCGCCGCGATGGCGGCAAAGACGGGACCCGTGCGCGGCTGCACCGGCGCCGCTTCCGCCTCAGCCGGCGCCGCCGCGGCGGGCGCCGTGCCGGCAGCCCCCGCCTCGATCCGGACATCCTTGAGGAAGCCCAGCTTCTGCGAGGCCATGATATTGCCGGTGATCTTCAGCTTGCCGCCGAAGTACAGCTTCTGCGCATCCGCCTTGCCCGAGCACAGGTCGATGAAATCGCTTTCGGCGACCGCGATGGTGCAGTCCGGCTTCTCGGCCACGCCCGGCTTGCAGGAACCAGCACCGTTCTTCAGGTCCAGCACCCAATTGCTGTTGGGCCCGGTGATGTTCCACTGGTAGACCGTGCCCACCTTGGCCGCGAGGCCCGGCGTCTTCTCGACATAGGCGCCGATCGCCGCGAAGACATCGGCGGTCGACGGCCCGGCGACCGGTGCCGCGGCAACCGCCGACGGTGCCGCCGTCTTGGCCTTCGCCTTGGGGATCTCGCTATAGAGTTCGACGGCGGCGTTGCTCAAGACCACCTTGTCGCGCTCCTTCACCTTCATGCGGAAGACGATGCGGTTGTCGCTTTCCTTCCACATCTCGGTGACCAGGGTCTCGCCCGGGAAGACGCTGTCGGCGAAGCGCACCTTGATGTTCTTGAAGCGGCGCGGGTCGTTGCCGCAGAACGCCTTCACCACATGGCGCCCGGCGTAACCAAAGAAGCACAACCCGTGCAGGATCGGCTTGTCGAAGCCGAAGGCGCGGGCGAAGGCCGGATCGGCGTGCAGCGGGTTCCAGTCGCCCGAGAGGCGGTAGAGCAGGGTCTGGTTCTCGTCGGTCTTCTCCTCGATCACCGCGTCGGGCGCGCGATCGGGCGGCACGTTCACCTCGACCGAGGGGCCGCGATCGCCGCCCCAGCCGCCGGCCCCGCGCACCACCGCCGTCATCTCGTTATAGGCGAGCAGATCGCCCGCCTCGTCGAAAGTCTCGGTCGCATAGGTGATCAGGGCATTCTTGCCCTTATCGAAGACATCCTTCACCCGGGTCTTGTGGCTCAGCTTGGCCCTGGGCGGCATCGGCCGGACAATTTCGGTGAACTGTTCGCCATGCAGGATGCGGTCGAAGCCGAAGTTGCAGCCGGGGAACTTGTGGCCCTGTTGCGCCAATTTGAGGAACGCGTTGGACGAGGGCATCACGCCATAGGTGGGCAGGACGTGGAACCCGTCGTTGTTCAGCTCGTAGACCAGGCCCAGCTCGCTCTCCTCGGCCGGATTGCGGGCGGCGCCGATGCCCAGGGCATAGAGCGAGACGTCGCGCTCGTCATAGCTCGAGGTCATCTCGATGGGGGCGGCACTGGTCGCCTCATCGGCATCGATGAATTCGTTGCCGCCTTTGCCGGGCTTGCCCATCTCGGCCATGATCGGGCCGAAGCTCTCGTTCACATTGGCCGGGTGGTTGGCCTCGGCAAAATCAGTGATCTTCTCCCACTTCGCGGCGACATCCTCGGGGCTAAAGCTGCGGCCGCGGAAATTGTGGCCCAGGGTGCGTTCCCAGCGCAGCTTGCCCATGAAGCCAGCACCCACCTCGAACAGGCCGCCGGTCTCGCTGCAATCCTCGTGGGCCAGCCAGGCGACCAGGGGGCTGACGAATTCGGGCTTCAGGGCCGCGACCACGTCGGCCGGCATTACCGTCTCGGTCAGGCGCGAGCCGGCGATGGGCGCGATCGTGTTCACATTGACGTTCTTGGCCCGGCCCTCGTGGGACAGGGTATTGCCCAGGCCCAGCAGGGCCAGCTTCATCGCGCTGTAGTTGGCCTGGCCGAAGTTGCCGTAAATCCCAGCGCTGGACGTGGTCATGATGATGCGGCCGTAACCCGCCGCGCGCATGTGCGGCCAGGCGGCGTGGCTGACCTTGTAGCTGCCGCGCAGGTGTACGCGGTAGATCAGGTCCCAGTCCTCGTCGGTCATCTTGGCGAAGCTCGCGTCGCGCAGGATGCCGGCATTGTTGATCAGCACGTCGATGCGGCCGAAATGATCCAGCGCCGTCTGTACGATCTTGTCGCCATCCTCGACCGAGTCGTAATTCGCGACCGCCTCGCCGCCTGCGCTACGGATCTCGTCGACCACCTTGTCCGCCGCGGCCGACGACTTGCCGCCGCCATGGGCGCCTCCCCCTAAGTCGTTGACCACCACCTTGGCGCCGCGGGCACCAAACAGCAGGGCATGAGAACGGCCCAGGCCGTTGCCGGCCCCGGTGATGACGACAACCCGGCCGTCGTAACGCAAGTCATTGCTCATGGTGTCTCTCTCCTTGCAGCCCCTCCCCCTCTCGTCATCCCGGCCTTGAGCCGGGATCTTGGGCAGGATGGGGCGTGGTTGCGTAACCTCGATGAGATCCCGGCTCAAGGCCGGGATGACGAACTCCTAGAGTGTCCGGCCGATGATCATCTTCATGATCTCGTTGGTGCCGGCGAAGATCTTCTGCACGCGCGTGTCGGTCCACATGCGGGCAATGGGATATTCCATCATGTAACCATAGCCGCCATGGAGCTGCAGGCACTCGTCGACGACCTTGGAGTTCTGCTCGGTACACCACCACTTGACCATGGCCGAGGTGATGGGATCGAGCGTGCCGTCCAGTTGCCGCACCATCACATTGTCGATGAAGATGCGCGCCGCCACCGCCGCGGTCTTGCATTCGGCCAGCTTGAACTGGGTGTTCTGGAAATGGATGATCGGCTTGCCGAAGGCCTTGCGCTCCTTCGTGTACTTGACCGTCTCCTTGACCGCCATTTCCATGCACACGACCGCGCCCAGGGCGCAGGAGACGCGCTCCCAGCCCAGTTGCTGCATCAATTGCATGAAGCCCTGGCCCTCGGCCCCGCCCAGGACGTTTTGCGCCGGCACGCGGACATCGTCGAAGAACAGTTCCGACGTGTCCTGGTCGGCCATGCCGATCTTTTCCAGGTTGCGGCCGCGGCGAAAGCCCGGCGCGTCGTTGACCTCGACCACGATCAGCGAAATGCCGTGGGCCGCCGCTTCCCTATCGGTCTTGGCCACGACGATGACCAGATCGGCATTCTGGCCGTTGGTGATGAAGGTCTTTTGCCCCGAGATCAGGTAGTCGTCGCCCTCGCGCCTGGCGATCGTGCGCACCGCCTGCAGGTCCGACCCCGTGCCCGGCTCGGTCATCGCCACGGCGCAGATCATCTCGCCCGACGCCATCTTCGGGAGCCAGCGCTGCTTCTGTTCCTCGGTACCATAGGCCAGGATGTAGTGGGCGCAGATCGCCGAATGCACGCCGTTGCCGGCGCCAAAACCGCTGCCCACGCCGGTGCGGGCCGCTTCCTCGGCGATCACCGCCTCATAGGCCAACGTCCCGCCGGCACCGCCGTACTCCTCGGGGATGGAGGCGCACAGGATGCCGGCCTCGCCCGCCTTCAACCAGGCTTCGCGGTCGACCCGGTGCTGCTTCCGCCATTTCTCGACATGGGGGACCATTTCGCGCTCGAAGAAACGCCGCACCTGGTCGCGGAAGATCGCCAGATCCTCGTTCATCCAGGGCGAGACATAGCCCTCCATCAAGACGCTGCCATCCATGACCATCTCCCGCCTATTTATTTAAACTTACTAGTCGGTATATCATATTATAAAGGGCGGGCAAGATGGATTTCGCGAAGATCGCGATGGTGGCAGACAAGCGCCGTCACGGGCTGTAAAACCAAGACCAGGAGGCCGCGGAATGGTGGTGCAGAATCAAGGCGGTAGCGCGAGCGCCAAGCCCAAGCGCTCGCCCGGGCGGCCGCCCGGCGGCACCGAGGAGGCATTCCGCGCCCGGCGCCACGAGATCCTGCGGGCGGCGGCGCAGATGTTCAACGAGCGCGGCTTCCACGAAACCTCGCTCAGCGACCTGGCCGACCGGCTGAATGTCACCAAGCCCTCGATCTATTATTATGTCGAGAGCAAGGATGCCCTGCTGTTCGAGTGCAGCGGCGTGGCCCTGGCCCAGATGCAGCTTGCCGCGGCCGAAATCCTGACCTGCCACACCGGGCTGGAGCGCCTGGAGACCTTCTTCCGCCATTACACGCGGCTGCTGTGCGACGATTTCGGCCGCTGCCTGGCCCTGACCGATCCGCGCTGGCTGGAGCCTGACTCACGCAAATCGAACCTGGCCGGCCGCCGCGCCCTGACCAACAAGGTCGAGGAATTCCTCGTCGAGGGCATGGCCGACGGCTCGATCGGCCCCTGCGACACCCGCCTGACCACCTACACCCTGTTCTCGGCCTTCAACGGCATCGCCCGTTGGTGGAAGGCCGGGCGCGACCCCGCGCCCGACGACATGGCCGCCCTGACCCTGGGCACCTTCACCGCCGGCCTCAAGCCGCGGCAAACGTAACGGTTGACGCCAGACGGCGGGCCGGCCACAGATCAGGCGTTCCAGTACCGGTATCTTGCGTGTCAGCGCCCCACGCGGGCATTCCCGATCCAAAAATGACAAGGGCCAGCGCGTCATGAACTATTTTCTCACCGGGGCCACCGGCTTCATCGGCAAGTTCCTGCTGGAACGCCTGCTCGCCCGGCCGAAGGCGCAGATCTACGTGCTGGTCCGCCCCTCGTCCCGCGAGAAGTACGACGCCCTGCTGGAGCGTTTCGGCGACGCGGCCGAGGGCCGGCTGCACATGGTCGAGGGCGACGTCACCCAGGACGGCCTGGTGGCCATCGCCGACCTGAAGAAGCTCGAAGGCAAGATCGACCACATCTTCCACTTGGCCGCCGTCTACGACATGAACATGGACGATGCGACGGGCGACAAGATCAATAATGAGGGCACCCGCAACGTCGTCGACTTCGCCAACAGCCTGGGCGGCAAGGTGACCCTGCACCATGTCTCCAGCATCGCGGTGGCGGGCGACGGTTTCGCCGGCGTCTTCAGCGAAGACATGTTCGACGAGGGCCAGGACGTCAGCCACCCCTATTACCGCACCAAGTTCCAATCCGAGAAGATCGTCCGCGAGGCGAGCAAGGTGCCCTTCCGCATCTATCGTCCCGGCGCGGTGGTGGGCGACAGCCGCACCGGCGAGATGGACAAGGTCGACGGCCCCTACTACTTCTTCAAGACCATCCAGAAACTCTCCCACGCCATCCCCAAGTGGCTGCCGCTGCTGGGCATCGAAGGCGGCCGGGTGGCGCTCGTCCCCGTCGACTACGTTGCCGCCGCCATGGACGTGATCGCCCACAAGCCGGGCCTGGACGGCAAGGCCTTCTTCCTGATCCAGTCGCCCTCGCCCACCGTGGGGCAGTTGCTCCAGACCATCATGAGCGCCGCCCACGGCCCCGAATTCGCCAAGCGCTTCGAACTGCCCCTGGTTTCCCGCGTGGCGGGCGAATTCACCAAGCGCATGGGCAAGCTGGTGCCCGACGCCGTGAAGCGCCAGGTGTCGAAGACCCTGGGCCTGCCGGTGTCGGTGCTGGGCCAGGCCTTCAACCGCACCATCTTCGACGACAAGCAGGCGCGCGCGGCGCTGGAAGGCAGCGGCGTGCGCTGCCCGGACCTCCATGATTACGCCGACAAGCTGTGGCAGTACTGGGAACAGCACCTGGATTTCGAGACCGACGTCCCGCCCCGCCTGCTGCGCAAGCTCCAAGGCAAGGTGGTGGTGGTCACCGGCGCCTCGTCCGGCATCGGCCTCGTCACCGCCAAGAAGCTGGCGGCGGCCGGCGCCAAGGTGGTCCTGGTCGCCCGCGGCCTGGAGAAGCTGGAATCGGCGCAGAAGATCATCCAGAAGGCCGGCGGCGAGGCCTATGTCTACTCCTGCGACCTGAGCGATCTCAATGCGATCGACGCCATGGCCGAGGCGATCCTGCGCGACTTCGGCCATGTCGACGTGCTGATCAACAATGCCGGCCGCTCCATCCGCCGCGCCGTGTTCGAAAGCCTGGACCGCTTCCACGACTATGAACGCACCATGCAGCTCAACTATTTCGGGCCGGTGCGCCTGATCATGAAGCTGCTGCCGTCGATGGCCGAGCGCAAGAGCGGCCACATCATCAACATCAGCTCGATCGGCGTGCTGGCCAATGCACCGCGCTTCTCGGCCTATGTCGCCAGCAAGGCGGCGCTCGACGCCTTCAGCCGCTGCCTCTCGGCCGAGGTGAAGGCCCGCGATATCGAAATCACCGCGATCTACATGCCGCTGGTGCGCACCCCCATGATCGCGCCCACCAAGCTCTACGACTATGTCCCGACCTGGAGCCCGGAGCGCGCGGGCAACACGGTGATCAAGGCGATCGTCGAACGGCCCAAGAGCATCGCCACCGGTGTCGGCACCGCCGCGGCCCTGTCCTATGCCGTGTGGCCCAAGCTGAACGACTACATCCTCTCCCAGGGCTTCCGCCTGTTCCCCTCCTCCTCCGCGGCCAAGAGTGTCAAGGAAGGCGGCAAGCCGTCGGTCGAGCAGGTCATCTTCTCCAACGTGTTCAAGGGCGAGCACTGGTAATGACAACCCTGCTGCTGGTCGGCGCCACGGGCCTGGTCGGGCAGCACACGCTTGCCCTGGCCCTGGCCGACCCGCGGGTAACCAAGGTGGTCGCCCCGACCCGGCGGCCCCTGCCGGCTGGCCCCAAGCTCGAAAACCCGGTGGTGGATTTCGATGCCCTGCCGGAGGATGCCCCTTGGTGGCAGGCGGGTGCGGTCATCTGCACCCTGGGCACCACCCAGAAGATCGCCGGCTCGCAAGCCGCCTTCCGCAAGGTCGACTACGACTATCCGCTGGCCGTCGCCCGGCTCGCCCGCCGGCACAGCACCCCGGCCTATGCCCTGACCTCCTCGGTTGGGGCATCCGCCCGCTCGCCCTCCTTCTACCTGCGCACCAAGGGGAGTTGGAGAAGGAACTGGCCGGCGTCGGCTTTGCCTCGCTGACCATCGTGCGGCCGTCCGGCATCGATGGCGAGCGCAACCCGCCGCGCGCGATGGAGTCGCTGGGCATGAGCATCGTGCGGCACCTGGCCCCCATCATCCCGCGCCGCTACCGCGTGGTGACCCCCACCCAGATCGCCAAGGCCCTGATCCAGGGCGCCCTGGCCACCCCGCCGGGCGTGAATATCGTCGAGTCCGAAGCACTATAGCCCCGCCCGTCATCCCGGCCTTCGCCGGAATGACGATCATGGGGTCGTGCCTAGAAGCCGACGAACAACACCATGATCGCCAGCACCGGCATCAGCGACAGGACGAAGCCCAGCAACAGCAATTGGCCGCGGATCACCAGGATCAGGGCCGGCAAGGTGAAGACCGCCAGCAGAAAGCCGAAGATCACGGCGAAGGCCTGCGCCAGGCCCTCGCCGGCAGGATCCGAGTTCGCGGTCAACCCGCTGATCACCATGATCCCGCCCAGCATGGTTTCCAGGCACACCAGCACGAGCGTGATCACCCGCAGCGGCGGCCAAGGTTTAAGCGGCTCGATCATTGCGCTCCCCTCGTTCAGTATGCCGGCCCCTTGACCCCGGCCCCACAGTAGATGCCGGCGGCGGGCATCGCGGCAAGGGCACCGCCCTTAGGCAATCCGTTAACGATTGTGGCGGAGGATGGGGACAGGGAGGAGCGCTCACGTGGCTGCCTCGGTCATACATGTTCCGACTTTTGCCATCGCCCTGACCATCCTCATCACAGTGGTCACCGTGGCTTATGGCGCGCTTTATCTGGCTGGGCTGCGCTATCGGTCGAGCCAGACCTTTTTCCTGGCTTACGGCGCCTGCACCGTCGGTGTCGCCGGCGCCTTCGCCCGCCCCTTCATGCCCGAGGCGCTGTCGGTCGGCCTGTGCAACCTGGGCGTCGGCCTGTTTCTGGTCCTGCTGCATCGCGGCCTCGCCCATCTGACCGACCAGCCGCGCCGCCCGATCCGTATCGATGCCGCCCTGGTCGCCGGCCTGGTCCTCGTGCAACTGGCGCTGACGTTCGTCTGGCCCTCGCTCGGCCTGCGCATCGTCGTGTTTTCGGCCGCCGGCATCATCGAGCCCCTGCTGATCATCCGCATGCTGGCGGCGGTGCGCGAGCCTGCCCTACGGCCCGTGATCCGCTTTCAGGTGGCCGGCATCGCCCTCCTCGTCCTGATCAATGTCGCCCGGGTTCCCCTGACTCTCGGCGACGGGCTGACCTCGCTGATGAGTCCCAGCGTTTCGCTCGTGCTCTCCTTCGCCGGCTTCTTCCTGTTCATCATTACCAATGCCGTGGGCAACTTCGCCTTCATGGCTGCGCGCAACCAACTGGCGCTGCAACGGGCGGCGACCGAAGATCCGCTGACCAATGCCCTCAACCGGCGGGCCCTGGATTTCATCATCGAGCGGGAGTTGAGCCGGCGCCTGCGCAGCCGTGGCGACCTGGCCGTGCTGGTGCTCGATCTCGACGATTTCAAGGGCATCAACGATCGCCACGGTCACAAGATCGGCGACGACGTCCTGCGCTCGGTGGCCGACCGCGTGCGCGGCTGCATCGGCGGCTTCGACACGCTGGCCCGCATCGGCGGCGAGGAGTTCGTCGTCCTGCTGCCGGAATGCAACACGCACGGTGCCGGCCAGGTCGCCGACAGGATCTTGCGCGCGATCCGCCAGTCGCCGGCCGCCCATCTCGATGGCGAGGCGATCTCGATCACCATCTCGATCGGCGGTGCCTTGCTGTCGGGAAACACGCAGGAGGATTGGCCCAGCCTGTTCGACCGCGCCGACCGCGCCCTTTACCAGGCCAAGCTTACCGGCCGCGACCGGGCGGTCTTCCACAACGAACCGCGCCTCAGGCTTTCCGCATCGCTTTGAGATCGCGGGCACTTGCCCGCAGCCCTATTTCACGAAGGTGCTTCTGACGCTCGTCGAACTATTGGCATAGGAAACCCCCGCCACGCAGATGACGGCGCCCACGATGACTTGCCAGATCCACCGATTGTCCAACGGTATGTCGAAAATCAGCTTGAGCGCCAATCCATCGACGATGATGACGGCAAGCCACAAGCAGAGCCAAATCGAAAACAATTCGGGCAGTCGCCGATCCCTGCGAAGCACTAAATAAAGACAACGAAGACCAACGAGAAACAATATCAACTTAGCAAACCGCTCTATTTGCCAAGCCTGCATGACATCCTGTTGCAGGGGCATCACTCCGATGAACAGAGCAGGATTGTCATTGGCCAGCACGATTCCCTGCAATGCAACACCCAGGGCGACAACGACTAGGAGCACCAGGAAGCTTACTCCTGAGCCGGATGGGTCATTTGCCGGTTTTTTTTGTGTCACAACCTGACCGCCCCGTAGGTTGACCCTCTTTTTTTAGCACAAGACAGTAGCGGAGCGGCAATTTGGCCTGGAAAAATTATTGCCGTTCCGGTGCGACTTTCCCGGACCTATTCTGTCGAGAAGTTTCCGCCGGGACCGTTACGACAACGAAGGGGGGATCGGTGGTAGTGGAGGAGGGATTTGAACCCCCGACCTACGGATTATGATTCCGCCGCTCTAACCAACTGAGCTACTCCACCCCGATCAGGTGCGCAGACGCCTTGCGCCGCGAGGCCGCTGATATAGGCGGGGGATGCCGTCCCTGTCAAGCCGCGGGGCGCGCCGCGGCTGTTTCCTTGACGATCCAGCCGCCGCCCAGCACCCGCTGCGGCGCTGCGGCGTCGTAAAGCACGCAGGCCTGGCCCGGCGCCACGCCATATTCCGGCGTCTCCAGCATCACGGCGGCCCGGCGCGGGTGCTGCGGGTCGCGCCGGAACAGGCCCGGCACCGGCTCGCGCGCCGAGCGGATGCGGGCCAGCACGGGCACGGCCGCGTCCGGCGCCGGCGCCAGCCAGTTCAGGTCGCTGAGCGCGATATGGGCGCGCGCCAGGGCTTCGCGCGGGCCGACCACCACGCGCCGGCTCTCGGGCTCCAGGCGCACGACATAGAGCGGGGCATTGTCCTGCGTCACGCCGCCGCCGATGCGCAGGCCCTTGCGCTGGCCCACGGTAAAGCCGATCACGCCATCGTGCGTGCCAAGGACCCGGCCCTCGATATCGACGATCTCGCCGGGGTCCATGGCGCCGGGGCGCAGCTTCTCCACCACCGCGGCATAGCCGCCGCTGGGCACGAAGCAGATGTCCTGGCTGTCGGGCTTTTCGGCCACGGCCAGCCCTAAGCGCGCGGCCAGGGCGCGCACCATCGGCTTTTCGATCCCGCCCAGCGGAAAGCGCAGGAAATCGAGCTCTGCCTGGGTGGTCGCGAACAGGAAATAGCTCTGGTCGCGGGCCGGATCGTGGCCGCGGTAGAGGTGCGGGCCGTCGGGACCGCTTATCCGGCGCACATAGTGGCCGGTCGCCATGGCCATCGCGCCCAGGTCGCGGGCAGCGCCCAACAGGTCGCGGAATTTGACCGTCTGGTTGCAGCGGACGCAGGGCACCGGCGTCTCGCCCGCCAGATAAGAGTCGACGAAGGGCTCGATCACATTGGCGCGGAAGGCCTGCTCGTAATCGAGCACGAAGTGGGGAATGCCCACCTGCTCGGCCACCCGGCGGGCATCGCGGATGTCGAGGCCGGCGCAGCAGGCGCCCTTGCGGCCCGCGGCGGCGCCCTGGTCGTAAAGCTGCAGGGTGATACCCACGACATCATAGCCGCGCGCCTTCATCAGCGCGGCGGTAACAGATGAATCCACCCCGCCGGACATGGCCACGACAATGCGCGCGCCGGCGGGCAGGTCGTCCGCGGCGGTCGGCAACAGCAAGGCGTCGAGGTCGGCCGGCTCAATCATGGGCGGGACCATAAGCCGCCCGGCAAGGATGGACAAGCGGACGGAAGGAATTGCCGGGCTGTGCCAGCCGCAACACGCAGCGCCCCGGCCGCAACCCCGCGCCGCGCCAGGGTTTCCGCCCTTGGCCCGATCCCTGCAGCGACTTGCGCGGTACAGGCATCGGAAGCCCCATGGATATCGCCCCTCTCCCCGCCCCCGTCAGCAACCCGGCCCCCTCGGCCAGCGCCGAGCCGCCGCGCGAGCGGGACGGCGCGCCGAGCTTTGCCGAGCGGCTGGACGAGCAGTCGGGGGCCCGGCACGCCAAACAGGCGGCCCGGTTGGAGAAGAAGACAGCGGCGACCGATCAGGCGCCTGCCCCCGCCACGGCGCAGGCCCCCGTCGACGACGCGACCATGACGGTGGAGAGCAGCGGCAAGGGCGCCAATCCCGGCACCCGCCTGGAAGACAGCGCCGCCGCCCTGGCGAGCGAGAAGGTGGCGGACGACGCCGCGACCGATCCAGCGGCTGTCATGACCCAGATGCTGCAAGGCCTGACCGCCCCGGCCCAAGCCGCCCCGAACGCACCAAAGGCACCGGCCGGCGGCGTCGAGGCAACGGCCAAGCCCGACCCGCGCGAGGCGCTGGCGACCGCCGCCAAGGCAGGTGCGGAAGCTGCCGAAGCCGCCGCGAAGACCGATGGCGACGACACCGCGTCGGCCCCGGCCGATGATGCCGCGGCGACCGCCGACATGCCCCCGGCGCCCGCGCCAACCGCCGACAACAGCCAGGTCGCGACCGCGGGGACCGGCACGCCGGTGGTGACGCCGCCGCCTTCGCCCCATGGCCACGAGGCCGCGGCCCCCGCGCGGCACCCGTGCCCCTTACCCCCGAGGCCTTGGGCCTGAGCATCGCGAAGCACGCGGCGGCAGGCGAGAAGGTCTTCGAGATCAGCCTGACGCCCGACGATCTGGGCCGCATCGATGTCCGCCTCGAATTCGCCGACGACGGCCGCCTCACCGCCCATGTCTTCGCCGACCGGCCCGAGACCCTTCACCTGCTGGAACGCGACCGGGGCGAATTGGCCCGGGCCCTGGGCGGCCAGGGCCTGCCCGGTGACGGCAGCAGCCTGAACTTCGCCCTGCGCGATGACCGCACCGGCGGCAATACCGGCGGCGACGGTGGCGGCCGGCGCAACCGCAGCCGCGCCGGCGCGACCGCCCAAACCGAATCGACGGCCAAGCTGGCCGCCGCCGGCCGCCGCCGTGACACCACCACCACCAGCGCCGTCGACCTCGAAGTCTGACCGGAAGGAGAACCCCATGACCAGCGCCGTCCAGGGCACCACCAGCACGCCGACCCAGGCCGCCACCAGTTCGGTGAACCTGGCCAAGAACTTCTCCTCGTTCCTGACCCTGCTGACCACCCAGTTGCAGAACCAGGATCCGCTCAAGCCGCTCGACTCCAACGAGTTCACCAGCCAGTTGGTGCAGTTCAGCCAGGTCGAGCAATCGATCAACACCAACAAGACGCTGGAAAGCATGCTGGCCATGCTCCAGGGCAAGACGACCACCGACTCGATCGGCT
This sequence comes from Oleomonas cavernae, assembly GCF_003590945.1. Classification (NCBI taxonomy): domain Bacteria; kingdom Pseudomonadati; phylum Pseudomonadota; class Alphaproteobacteria; order Acetobacterales; family Acetobacteraceae; genus Oleomonas; species Oleomonas cavernae. The sequence goes on from NZ_QYUK01000008.1 coordinate 340,480, forward strand.
ACATCGGCAAGCAGATCGAGGTCGACAGCGCCACCAACGCCTATTCGGGCGATCCGCTCACCTGGCGCTATTCGCTCGACGGGTCGGCGTCGGCGGCCCAGGTCGCCGTGGTCGACGCCAAGGGCCATGTCGTGCGCACGCTTGCCGCCAGCACGGCCGCCGGCGCGCACGAATTGACCTGGGACGGCAAGGATGCGAGCGGCAATGCCGTGGCCGCGGGCAACTACACCCTGAAGGTCACCGCGGTCGACGGCAGCGGCAAGGCGGTCACCAGCACGATCGGCAGCATCGCCACCGTCACCGGCGTCGAAGCTTCGGGCAGTGCGCTCTCGCTGGTCACCAAATCGGGCACCGTCGCGATCGACAAGGTGAAGGGCATTTACGCCCCCGCGGCGTCTTAGGCGGCTGTTAACCCGCGGCTTTTACCCTGTGGGCATGACGCGGCGCAGCTACATGCAGGAAATGCTCGACGGGGTCCCCGGCCCCGACGGCCGCCCCTTGCGCATCGAAGACCTGCCGCCGCCCGAGACCAAGCGCTGGGTGATCCGGCGCAAGGCCCTGGTCGTGGCGGCCGTGCGCGGCGGCCTGATCAGCCTCGAGGACGCCTGCGCCCGCTATACCCTCTCGATCGAGGAATTCCTGTCCTGGCAGCGGGCGATCGACGCCTTCGGCCTGCCGGGCCTGCGCGCAACCCGTCTCCAGGACTACCGCGAGTTCTGATTTCAAAAGCCGCCAGACCACGCACCAACCGGTGCGCACAACTCTCTATCGTCATGCCCGGCCTTGTGCCGGGCATCCACGTCGGGACGAGCCACATTCGTTGACGCAAGAGGCAGCTTGCCGACGTGGATGGCCGGCACAAGGCCGGCCATGACGAGTTTGGGTGGTGTGGGCGGAGGGAAACCACCCGAGAGAAGCAGTTTTCCGCGCGTTAATCACTTATTCAACCAAGCCTGGGAAATTATTGCCTAGGGCGGTGGCGACACTGCTCCAGGGCTGGAACTTCCCGGGGGCGCGATGAACGCGATTATCGACAGACTGCGGCAACTGGGCGTCAGGCGCCTGGTGTCGATTGCCGGCATCGTCGTGGCACTGGCCGCCTTCCTGATCTTTGCCGCCAACCGCATGATGGCACCGCCCATGGCGCTGCTCTATGGCGACCTGGCGCTGGCGGACTCGGGCCGCATCGTCGAACAGCTCGAAACCATGAAGGTACCCTATACTCTGTCGGCCGACGGCACCCGCATCATGGTGCCGGCCGACCAGGTCGCCCGCCTGCGCATGGCGATGGCCGAAAGCGGCATGCCCGCGGGCGGTTCGATGGGCTACGAGCTGTTCGACCGTTCGGACTCGATCGGCACCACCAGCTTCGTCCAGAACATCAATCATCTGCGCGCGCTCGAAGGCGAGATCGCCCGCTCGATCGGCGCCATCGACCGCATCGCCTCCGCCCGCGTACACCTGGTACTGCCGCAGCGGCAGCTTTTCAACCGCGAGACCGAGGCGCCCTCGGCCTCCATCGTCCTCAAGCTCAAGTCCGGCAGCCTCGACAGCTCGCAGGTGCGCGCCATCCAGCAACTGACCGCAGCGGCCGTGCCGGGCCTCAAACCCGATCGCGTCTCGATCGTCGACGACCACGGCAATCTGCTGGCCTCGGGCGTCGCCAACGAAGGCGCCGACAGCGCGGCGGAAGCCGTTGCCAGCAAGACCCGCGACTACGAAACCCGCATGCGCCGGGCCCTGGAGCAACTGGTCGGATCCTCCGTCGGCTTCGACAAGGTGCGCGCCGAGGTGGCCGCCGAGCTCGACTACGACCGGGTCACGACCCAGACCCAGACCTACGATCCCGACGGCCAGGTGGTGCGCTCGACCCAGACCGTCACCGACCGCGGCCGCAACACAGAGGCCAGCACCCCGCCGGTCAGCGTGCAGAGCAACCTGCCCGGCAGCCAGCCGGCCGGCGCCGGCAACGGCACCCAGTCCCAGACCGACCGCAACGAAGAGACCATCAACTACGAAATCTCCCGCACCGAGAAGACCATCGTGCAGGAGGGCGGCCGGGTGAAGCGCCTGTCGGTCGCGATCCTGGTCGACGGGACCTTCGTGACCCAGGCCGACGGCACCCGCACCTATCAGCCGCGCCCGCAGCAGGAACTCGACCAACTCGAAACCCTGGTCAAATCGGCCATCGGCTTTGACGAGAAGCGCGGCGACCAGGTACGCGTGGTCAACCTGCCCTTCGTCGATGCCAATGCCGGGGACGCCGGCGGCGCCCCGGCCGCGGAAGGCTTCCTGGGCCTGACCAAGGCGGACTATTTCCAGATCGGCGAGATCGCGATCTTAGGGTTGGTCGCCATCCTGCTGACCTTGTTCGTGGTCCGCCCGATGGTCGGCCGCCTGCTGGCGCCGCTGGCGGGGACGCAGTTTGCCGGCGCCGTGGCCGGCGGCGGCTCGATGGGGCACCCCGGTGCGGCACAACTGGGCGGCCCCGCAGCGCAACTCGCCATCGCCGGCCCGGACGGCCGAATCATGCCGGCCCCGTCCAGCGGCATCGCCGGCGAGATCGACCAGATGGTGGACATCGCCAACGTCGAAGGCCGGGTGAAAGCCTCGAGCCTGAAGAAAGTGGGCGAAATCGTCGAGAAGCACCCTGAGGAGGCGATCGCGATCATGCGCAACTGGATGTATCGCGAGGCATAACATGGCGACCGCAACCCAGAAAGACGACAACCGCAACCTGACCGGCCCCGAAAAGGCAGCCGTGCTGATGCTCGCCCTGGGCGAGGATCACGGCGCGCCCTTGTGGCGCCTGATGGACGATGACGAGATCAAGGAGATTTCCTCGGCCATGGCCACCCTGGGCCGGGTGAACTCCGGCCTGGTCGAGCGCGTCTTCGTCGAGTTCGCCTCCAACATGACGGCGTCGGGCTCGCTGATCGGCTCGTTCGAGTCGACCGAGCGGCTGCTGTCCAAGTCGCTGCCGACCGACCGCGTCGTCCAGATCATGGAAGAGATCCGCGGCCCCGCGGGCCGTACCATGTGGGACAAGCTGGGTAACGTGAACGAGCAGGTTCTGGCCGCCTACCTGAAGAACGAATACCCGCAAACCGTCGCCGTGGTGCTGTCCAAGATCAAGTCGGAGCATGCCGCCCGCGTGCTGGCCAACCTGCCGGAGGATTTCGCGCTGGAAGTGGTCAACCGGATGCTGAAGATGGAATCGGTGCAGAAGGAAGTGCTCGACAAGGTCGAGCAGACCCTACGCAACGAATTCATGTCCAACCTCGCCCGGACCGCCCGGCGCGACGCCCACGAGCTGATCGCCGAGATCTTCAACAACCTGGACCGTGCCACCGAGGCCAAGTTCATCACCGCCCTGGAAGAGCGCAACCGCGACTCGGCCGAGCGGATCAAGGCCCTGATGTTCACCTTCGAGGATCTCCAGAAGCTCGACCCCAGCGGCATCCAGGTGCTGATGCGCGCGATCGAGAAGAGCCGCCTGGCCCTGGCGCTGAAGGGCGCCTCGGACACGCTGCGCGACATGTTCTTCTCCAACATGTCGGAACGCGCCGCCAAGCTGCTGAAGGAAGAGATGGAGCAGATGGGCCCGGTGCGCCTGCGCGATGTCGACGAGGCGCAGATGCAGATGGTGCAGAGCGCCAAGGACCTTTCTGCCCAGGGCCAGATCGTTCTCGCCGACGCCAAGGGCGACGACGAGCTGGTTTATTGACGGCGGGATGACCCATGATGGCCCATGAACCCGTGAAATTCACCTTCGACACCAGCTTCGAAGCCCCCGGCAGCCGTCGCAAGCAGCAGGCCCCGCCCGAGCCGACCTTCACGGCGGCTGAGCTCGACGCCGTTCGGCAGCAGGCCTTTGCGCAAGGCGAGGCGGCCGGGCGCGCCGAGCAGGCACGGGCCAACGCCGCCGCCCTGGCCCAGGCGAGCACCGCCCTGGCGCAGGAAATTTCTGCCGTTACACAGTCCCTGGCCGGCCGGCAGGCCGCCCTGACCGCCGATGCCGCAACCCTGGGCCATACGGTGGCCCGGCGCCTGTGCGAGACCCTGACCGCGGCACTGCCGCTGGCCGAAATGACGGCGATGGTCACGGCCTGCATCCAGGATCTCAAGGACGAACCACGCATCGTCGTCTATGCCCATCCGGATCTGCTGGACGAGGCCCGCCCGCTGTTCGAGGCGACCGCGGCGGCGCAGGCCTTCCCGGGCCGGCTGATCGTGCTGGCGGACCAGGCCCTGGCCCGCAGCGATGTCCGCATCGAATGGGCCCACGGCGGCATCCTGCGCGACATGGGCGCCTTGATGCGGACGGTCGATGCCACGGTCGGCCGCTATGTCGCGGCACGGCGCGCGTGAAACGCAAGACAGGAGTGAACCGCAATGGCCGGTGAGCAGGATATGACGCTCGAAGAACTCGAGGACGGCTACAGCGTCGCCCAGGACGACAGCGATGTCACGCGGAACGCCCAGGAACTGGAGGCGGTCTTCGACATTCCCGTCGCGGTTTCGGCCGTGCTGGGCAAGGCCCGGCTGCAGGTCAGCCAGTTGCTGCGGGTCGGGCGCGGCGCCGTGATCGAACTCGACCGCAAGGTCGGCGAAGCGATCGACATCTACGTGAACAACCGGCTGGTGGCCCGCGGCGAAGTGGTGGTCGTCGAAGATCGCTTAGGGATCACCATGACCGAAATCATCAAGGGCGACCGTCGCTAGCGCGACGGGGCGGGAGTACGAAAGATGCGGTTACTCATTGTCGGTTCCCTGTCGGGCGAATTCGGCGCGGCGTCCAAGATCGCCATGGCCCGGGGGGCCAAGGTGGCGCAGGCCGAGTCGGTCGAGGCGGCGCTCAACGCCCTTCGCTCGGGACGCGGCGCCGACCTGCTGATGGTCGATGTCCGGCTGGATATCGCCGCCCTGATCCAGGCCCTGGCCACCGAGCACATCCATATCCCGGTGGTCGCCTGCGGCATCGGTTCGGACACGCGCGCCGCCGTCATGGCGATCCGCGCCGGGGCCAAGGAATATGTGCCCCTGCCCCGGAAGCCGACCTGATCGCCGCCGTGCTGGAAGCGGTGGCCGAGGAAAGCCACACCCTGCTGGTGCGCGATCCCGCCATGGCCGAGATCGTGCGCCTGGCCGACCAGGTCGCGCCCAGCGAGGCGTCGATCCTGATCACCGGCGAGTCCGGCACCGGCAAGGAGGTCATGGCGCGTTACGTCCACCGCAAGAGCCGGCGGGCGAATGCGCCCTTCGTCTCGGTGAACTGCGCCGCGATCCCTGAAAACCTGCTGGAATCCGAACTGTTCGGCCACGAGAAGGGCGCCTTCACCGGCGCCGTGACGCGGCGCGTCGGCAAGTTCGAGGAAGCCAACGGCGGCACCCTGCTGCTCGACGAAATCTCGGAAATGGATGTCCGCCTGCAGGCCAAGCTGCTGCGCGCGATCCAGGAGCGCGAGATCGACCGGGTGGGCGGGTCCAAGCCGGTCAAGGTCGACATCCGCGTCATCGCAACCTCCAATCGCGACCTGACCGAGGAAGTCCGCAAGGGCACGTTCCGCGAAGACCTGCTGTTCCGCCTGAACGTGGTCAATCTCAAGATCCCGCCGCTGCGCAAGCGCCCGGCCGATGTCCTGGTACTGGCCGATCACTTCGTGCGCAAATATGCTGAGCTGAACGCGACCGGTCCCAAGTCCCTGCCCGAAGAGGCCCGCAAGCTGCTGCTGGGCCATGCCTGGAAGGGCAACGTGCGCGAGTTGGAAAACACCATGCACCGGGCGGTGCTGCTGTCGCCCAGCCCCGTCATCGAACCGTCGGCCATCGTCCTGCCCGACGGCTCGCGCCCCGGCGCCACCGATTTCATCAATGCCTCGACCCCGGGTGCCGTCACCCTTGCCGTGTCGTCCGCCGCCACGGGCGCGGCGCCCAAGGGCCTGGTCGGCCGCACGGTGGCGGATGTCGAGCGCGACCTGATCCTCGATACGCTCGACCACTGCCTAGGGAATCGTACCCATGCCGCGAACATCCTGGGGATTTCGATCCGCACCATGCGCAACAAGCTGAAGCAGTACACCGACGAAGGCGTCCCCGTGCCGACGCCGGGCGAAGCCCGCAGCGGCCTCGCCTGCTGACCATGGCCGAGAAAATGCCCCGGCATCCTGCGTCCTTCGAGACGCCGCCTTCGGCGGCTCCTCAGGATGAGGAGAATCTTGGTGGCATAATGACTTACCTCATCCTGAGGAGCCCCGCGCAGCGGGGCGTCTCGAAGGACGCGCAACGCGGCCCCGGGGCCTCGACAAGGATCGCCCGATGAGTGACGTGCAGGTAGCGGGTCCCACGGTGCTGGGCAGGATCAACACCGCCCTGCGGCGCGGCGATATCCTGATGGCGGTCGGCGTCATCGTCATCCTGACCGTGCTGATCTTCCCGATGCCGAGCTGGCTGCTCGACATTTCGCTCGCCCTCTCGGTGACGCTCAGCGTGCTGATCCTGATGACCTCGCTGTTCATCGAAAAGCCGCTGGATTTCAACTCGTTCCCGACGGTGCTGCTGATCGCCACCATGCTGCGGCTGGCGCTGAACCTGGCCTCGACCCGGCTGATCCTGGAAGCCGGCCACGAGGGCACCCATGCGGCGGGCGACGTCATCGCCGCCTTCGGCGCCCTGGTCATGGGCGGCAATTTCCTGATCGGCGTGATCGTCTTCGCGATCCTGGTGATCGTGAACTTCGTCGTCATCACCAAGGGCTCGGGCCGCATCGCCGAGGTCGCAGCGCGTTTCACCCTGGATGCCATGCCCGGCAAGCAGATGGCGATCGACGCCGACCTGTCGTCGGGCCTGATCGACGAGGCCGAGGCGCGCCGGCGCCGCACCGAGCTGGAACAGGAATCGACCTTCTTCGGCGCCATGGACGGTGCCGCCAAGTTCGTCCGCGGCGATGCCGTCGCCGGCCTGCTGATCACTGCCATCAACCTGATCGGCGGCGTCATCATCGGCACGATGCAGAACGGCATGTCGGCGGGCGACGCCATGCACACCTATTCGACCCTGACGGTCGGCGACGGCCTGGTCACCCAGTTCCCGGCGCTGATCGTCTCGACCGCGGCCGGCCTGATGGTGACCAAGGGCGGCACCCGCGGCACCGCCGACAAGGCGGTGTTCGGGCAACTGGGCGGCTCGCCCCGGGCCATGGGCATGGCCGCCGCCCTGGCGCTGACCCTGGCCCTGCTGCCGGGCATGCCGGCCCTGCCCTTCCTGGTGTTGGCCGGGGGCGCCGGCTATTTCGCCTATCGCATCAACCGCCGCCAGGAAGCCGAGGCCCGGGCCGCCGACAAGGCGCAGGCGGATGCCAGCCGCGCCGTGCCGGTCGAAGAGCCGATCTCGACCGCGCTGGCGATCGACAGCCTGCGCCTGGAACTGGGCTATGGCCTGATCCCGCTGATCAACGACGGCACCGGCGTGCGCCTGACCGAGCAGATCAAGGCCCTGCGCCGCCAGATCGCGGCCGAGATGGGCTTCGTCATGCCCGCGGTGCGCATCCTCGACAATGTCCAGCTCACCTCCAACACCTATGTCCTGCGGGTGAAGGAAATGGAGGCCGGGCGCGGCGACATTCGCCCCCACATGCTGCTCGTCATGGATCCCCGCGGCGAGCCCGTGGGCCTGCCCGGCGAGCCGACGGTGGAGCCGACCTTCGGTCTCACGGCGGCCTGGATCGATCCCTCCCTGCGCGAGGAGGCCTCGTTCCGCGGCCTCACCGTGGTCGACCCGGCGACCGTGATCAGCACCCACCTGACCGAGGTGATCAAGGACAACATGGCCGAGCTGCTGTCCTACACCGAGACGCAGAAACTGCTCGACGAACTGGCCAAGCCGCAGCAGAAACTGATCGCCGACCTGATCCCCGGCCGCTTCACCATCGCCGGCGTGCAGCGGGTGCTGCAGCAGCTCCTGGCCGAACGCATCTCGATCCGCGACCTGCCGACCATCCTGGAAGGCATCGGCGAGGCGGTCGGCTACAGCCAGAACATCATGGTGATCACCGAGCATGTGCGCAGCCGCCTGGCCCGCCAGATCTCCTTCGCCAACATGAATGCCGGCGGTTACATCCCGCTGCTGCCCCTGTCGCCCGACTGGGAACAGGCCTTTGCCGAGGCGCTGATCGGCCCCGGCGAGGAGAAGCAGTTGACCCTGGCCCCCAGCCGCCTGCAGCAGTTCATCCAGTCGGTCAAGGCCGCCTTCGACCGCATCGCGGCCGACGGTGAGCTGCCGGTGCTGCTGACCAGCCCGGCCATCCGCCCCTATGTCCGCTCGATCGTCGAACGCTTCCGGCCCCAGACGGTGGTGATGTCGCAGAACGAAATCCATCCCCGCGCGCGTATCCGCACGCTGGGCCAGGTCTGAGGGGGATAGCGGCTCATGCGCCTGCGCACCTTCCACGCCCCCAACATGGCGACCGCGATGGACGACATCCGCAGGGCGCTGGGCACCGAGGCAATCATCGTCTCGACCAGGCGCGCCGCGCGCGGCACGGTCGAAGTCGTCGCCGCGGTCGAGGATACGACCCTGGCTGCCGTCACCCCGGCCCCGCGCCCGGCCGAGGCGAAGGCCGAAGCCGCGCTGGATCGCCGCCTGGAACGACTGCTGGGCCAGGATCCGGCCGAGGAGCGGCAGAACGAACTCTTCACCCGGCAGATTGCCCGGGCCCTGGATCATCATCGCACGCCGCGGCGCCAGATCACCCGCCTCACCCGCGCGGCCGGCGCCTTCGTCGGCGCGGCCCCCAGCGATGCCCTGGCCCATGCCCTGTCGGGCCTGCTGCGCTTCTCGCCCCTGAGCACGCCGCTGGCCCGCTCGATCATGCTGGTCGGCCCGCCCGGCGTGGGCAAGACCGTGGTAACCGCCAAGATTGCAGCGCGCGCGGCCCTGGACGGCGCGCCCCTGCGGGTGATCAGCACCGATACGCTGAAGGCCGGCGCCACGGCGCAGTTGGAGGCCTATCTGCGGGCCTTGGAACAGCCGCTGGGCCTGGCCGCCTCGCCGGCCGAACTGGCCAAGCTCGAACACGCGGGCGGGCGCAGCCGGCGCGCGGTGATCGATACCGCGGGCGTCAATCCCTTCGCCGAGGGCGACATGACCCAATTGACCCGCCTGCTGGCCGCCGCCGACGTCGAGCCGGTGCTGGTGCTGGCCGCCGGGACCGACTCCCACGACGCCATGGATATCGCCCGGGTGTTCTCGCGCCTGGGCGTGCGCCGCATGATCGCGACACGGCTGGACGCCACGCGGCGCATCGGCAGCCTGATCGCCGCGGCCGAGGCCGGGCACATGGCCCTGGCGGAAGTCAGCGCCAGCCCGTTCGTGGCGCAGGGGCTGCGCCCGCTCGATGCGGTCGAACTGGCCCAGCGCCTGATGCAGGATTACGACGAACCCCAAGCCGACAGTGACTTCGAGGAGGCCGCCCAATGACCATTGAGACCACGATGGCCCGGGCACCCGCCAGCCTGAACGCCAGGCGTAACGAGGCGCGACGCATCGTCGCCGTCGCTTCCGGCAAGGGCGGGGTGGGCAAGACCTGGCTGGCGATCACCCTGTCCCATGCCCTGGCCCGCCAGGGCAAGCGGGTGCTGCTGTTCGACGGCGACTTGGGCCTGGCCAATGTCGACATTCAATTGGGCCTGATGCCCGAACACGACCTGGGCGCGGTCATCGCCCATGGCACTGATCTCGACGTCGCGGTCACCCCGGTCGCCGCCACCGGCTTCGACGTCGTGGCCGGCAAGTCGGGCTCGGGCCAATTGTCGTCCCTGTCGCGCCAGGAAGTCACCGGCCTGCGCCAGGGCATCATCGACCTCGCGCCACGCTACGATCATGTCGTCGTCGATATCGGCGCCGGCATCGACGCAACCCAGTTGATCCTCGCCTCGGCCGGCGGCCCGGCCCTGGTGGTGGTGACCGACGAGCCGACCTCGCTGACCGACGCCTATGCCTTCATCAAGGTGGCCAGCCGCCTGTCGCCCCGGCCCGACTTGAAGGTCGTGGTCAACATGGCCACGACCCGGGCCGAGGGCGAGCGGACCTATGCCACCCTGCGGCGCGCCTGCGAAAGCTTCCTCAAATTCAGCCCGCCGCTGGCCGGCATCGTGCGCCGGGACGCCAAGGTGAAGGACGCCATCCGTCACCAGGTGCCCCTCCTGACCCGCCACCCCAATGCCGACGCCGCCCGCGATGTCGAGGCGCTGGCAGCCGGGCTGGCCCCGCCGCCATGACCGATCCCGTCGCCGGCCCGAGCAACGCAACGGCTGTGGGCCTGACGCCCGACAGCATGCGTCAGCCGCGCGACCAGGGTTCGCCGCGATCCCGCGCCGGTACAGGCGGCGAAGCCGCGGCGGTGCCGCCGCCGACAGCCGCCGCCTCGGTCGTGCTCGCGGCCGAACTCCTGCGCCTGCGCATCGGCAGCCTGTTGACCGGCCTGATCGGCAAGGCCGATGCGCAAGGTCGCCCGACACTGACCACCGCGGCCGGCCAGTTCGCCCTGCTGGCCTCGCCCGCCGCGGCGGGCCTGGTGCCGGGAACCCCCGTATCCATGGTGGTGCAGGGCGCCGCCGATACCTTGTCGGTCCTGTTGCTGGGGCCGGCAGGATCGCCGCCGCGGCCGCTGGAACTGCTGTTCCTGGGCGCCAATGCGGCACCGGTGCCCAACGCCCCGACGCGGCAGCTCTTCGCCGGCACGCTGCTGCCCGCCGGCGGCGGCCCGCCCCAGGCCATCGCCCTTCACCTCGATACCGAGGCGCCGGTCCTCAACGCCAGCGTGACCAGCCGCAGGCCCCAGGCCGACGGCACGATACAGTTGCGGCTGGCAACCCCCGAAGGGGTTGTAACCCTGAACGATGCCCCCGCCGAGCTGGATCCCGGCACGCGGATCGCGCTCGACATCGTTGCCCGCAACGGCGCCCGGTCGCCGGCCTCGCCGTTGCCGTCGGCGACGACGCTGCCCAGCCTGGCCGGAGCATCGCCGGCCGTTCTGCAATTCGCCGCGGGGCGGACCGTTCTGTCCGATATCGAGCGGCTGCTGGCCGCGGCGCAACCAGACGGCGGGCTCAGCCTGGCGCGGATCCTCCCGGGGCTGGCGCAGAAGGACGGCCAGACCGCGGCGGTCGCCCTGCTGGGCGCCGCCCTCAAGTTCCGCGATTTCAAGCGCCTGGTGGGCGACCAGCGCCGCCTGGCGCTCGAGCACGACGCCGGCCCGGCACCGATGCTGCGGGCCGGGGCCGAGTTCGGCGAGATCGCCCGGGCAGCGACCGAGCCAGCGCCCCAGGGCTGGCGGCCGCTGGTCATGCCCTTCTTCGACGGCCGCCAGATCGTGCCGGTGATGATCTTCGTCCGCCCGCAGGAGGAGCCCGCCGGCGATCCCGACGAGGCCGAAGCGCACGTGCACAAGGGCCGGCGCGGCACGCGCTTCATGGTCGACCTGTCGCTGAGCGAGCTGGGCCTCCTGCAGGTCGACGGCTTCATGCAGGACAAGCGCATCGACACCATCCTGCGCAGCCGGCGCCCGCTCGATCCCGATCTGCGCTCGGGCGTCGAGGCTCGCTATCTTACAGTGCTGGAAACGGCGGGTTTTGCCGGCAGCCTGCTGTTCCAGGTGCAGGACGGCCCGCCCGGCCTGGTCATCGGCCCGCCCGCCGCCCAGCCCGCCGGGCACATTTCACTGACCGCCTGAGGCGGGCGACACCCGGCCTGCGATCTGCGCTAGCATGATTCCTGGATCGAGAATCGCCGCCCGCGGAAGCCTTGAATGTCCCTGCCCCATGCGCTGCTGACTGCCCTCCTGGAACACCCCTGCTCCGGCTCCGAACTGGCCAGCCGCTTCGACCGGTCGATCGGCTATTTCTGGCAGTCCACGCACCAGCAGATCTACCGCGAACTGGGCAGGCTCGAGGCGGCGGGGTGGATCGAATCCCTTGCCCCCGAAGGCGGCCGCGGCCGCAAGCGGGCCTATCGCGTGCTGCCGGCGGGGCGCCAGGAACTCAAGCGCTGGGTCGGCGAGTCGAACGATCCCAAGCCGCTGCGCAACGAGCTGATGGTCCGCCTGCGCGCCGAAGCCGTGGTCGGCCCGACCGGCATCGCCCGCGACATCGAGCGGCAGATGGCCCTGCACCTCGCCCAGCTCGCCCTCTACCGCGAGATCGAGACCCGCGACTTCTCGAGGGTGGATCCCACCAAGGCCGATGCGTTGCGGCACCTGGTGCTCACCGCCGGCATCATGACCGAGACCCTGTGGGTCGAATTCTGCCGCCAGGCGCTCGCCGTCCTGGCAGCGCCCGGCGACTGAAGGCTTGGCTGAAGCCTTGCACGAACGTTGTGCGTCCTTCGAGACGGCCCTTCGGGCCTCCTCAGGATGAGGAGAATCTTTGTGGCAAAAAGACTTTCCTCATCCTGAGGAGCCATGCGAAGCGTGGCGTCTCGAAGGACGCACAATGCCACAAAGGTACCCTTCGAGTCCCGTTACACAGCCGTCTTGAACGCCGGCAGCAGGTGGCCCAGGCGGGCGCCCATTTCCTTGCCCAACGCTTGCAGCCCGGTGAACGGCCGGACCATGACCTCGAACTCGACGATCTTGCCCTGCTCGTCGAAGCGGATGAGGTCGATCCCCTTGAGCTGGCGGTCGCCCACGTTGGCGCTGAATTCCAGCACCACGTTGAGGCCGTCCTCGCTCGCCAGCTCGCGGTGATAGGTGAAATTCTCGAAGACCTGGATGACGGTGCTCACCGCCAGAGTCAGCGCCGCCGCCGAATGATAGGCAGTGATCGCCATGGGCGAGCGGAACACCGCATCGGGATGGACGATCGCGGCGAGATCATCCAGGTTCCGGCTGGCCACCAGCCCGTGCCAGGCGGCAAGCGAGGCGGCGGCAGCCGGGTGCAGATGGGACAATGTCGAGGTCATGGTGTGTCTCCTCTCTCTCAGATGGCCGCGGCCAGGCGTGTGCCCTGGTCGATGGCCCGTTTGGCATCCAGTTCGGCCGCGACATCGGCGCCGCCGATCAGGTGAACAGTGCAGCCGGCTTGCCTGAGCGCGCCCAGGAGTTCGCGCTGCGGTTCCTGGCCGGCGCAGATCACCACGTGGTCGACCTGGATCAGCTTCTCCTGGCCGCCCACGGCGACATGCAGGCCGTCATCGTCGACCCGGCGATAGGTGACCGCCGGGACCATCGCCACCTGCCGCGCCTTCAGCGCGGTGCGGTGGATCCAGCCCGTGGTCTTGCCCAGTTGCTCGCCCACCTTGCTCTGCTTGCGCTGCAGAAGATAGACCTGCCGGGGCGCCACCTCGGCCTGCGCCGCGCGGATGCCGCCGGCGTTGCGATAGTCGGGATCGATGCCCCATTCGGCATAGAACTTGGCCGGGTCCAGGCTGGCGCTTTCGCCGCTGTGGGTCAGGTATTCCGAGACGTCGAAGCCGATGCCGCCCGCCCCGACCACGGCGACACGCGCCCCTACGGGCACCTCGTCGCGCAGGACGTCGAGATAGCCCAGCACCTTGGGATGGTCGGCGCCTTCGATTTCCGCCACGCGAGGGGTTACCCCGGTCGCCAGCACGATCTCGTCGAAGCCGCCCTGCGCAAGCTCGGCCGCAGACACCCGGGTGTCGAGCTTCACGGTCACGCCCAGGCGTTCGAGGCGGCGCCGGAAATAGCGCAGCGTCTCGTGGAACTCTTCCTTGCCCGGCACTTTCTTGGCGATGTTGAACTGGCCGCCGATTTCGGCGCCCGCCTCGAACAGCACCACCTCGTGGCCCCGCTCCGCGGCGGTGGTCGCAAAGCTCAGGCCCGCAGGCCCCGCGCCGACCACGGCGATGCGCTTGCGCTGCGGCGCGGGCTCGATCACCAGTTCGGTCTCATGGCAGGCCTGCGGGTTGACCAGGCACGACGTGATCCGCCCGCTGAACGTATGGTCGAGGCAGGCCTGGTTGCAGCCGATGCAGGTGTTGATCTCGTCGGCCCGGCCCTCGCGCGCCTTGCGCACGAAATGCGGGTCGGCCAGGAAGGGCCGCGCCATCGAGACCATGTCGCAATAGCCGTCGGCCAGGAGCTGTTCGGCAACCTCGGGCGTGTTGATTCGGTTGGTCGCCACCAGCGGAATGCCCACCTGCCCCTTCAGCAGCCGGGTGACCCAGGCATAGGCGGCGCGCGGCACCTTGGTGGCGATGGTCGGGATGCGCGCCTCGTGCCAGCCGATGCCGGTGTTGAGGATGGTCGCGCCCGCCGCCTCGATCGCCTTGCCCAGGTGGACGACCTCGTCGAGCGAGGAACCGCCGTCCACGAGATCCAGCATCGACAGGCGGTAGACGATGATGAAATTGGCCCCCACCCGCTCGCGCACCCGGCGCACGATCTCGACCGGGAAGCGGATGCGGTTCTCGTAGGCGCCGCCCCAGGCATCGTCGCGCTGGTTGGTGCGGGCGGCGATGAACTCGTTGATCAGGTAGCCCTCGGACCCCATGATCTCGACGCCGTCATAGCCCGCGTATTGCGCGAGTGCTGCACAGCGCACGAAATCCTCGATCGTCTGTTCCACCTCGTCGGCGCTCAGCGCGTGCGGCACGAAGGGGTTGATCGGTGCCTGGACCGCGCTGGGGCCACCAGGGCGGGCTGATAGGCATAGCGGCCGAAATGGAGGATCTGCATGGCGATGCGGCCGCCTTGGGCATGCACGGCCCGGGTGATCACCCGGTGGTGCTCGGCATCGGCCTCGCTCGCCATCACCGCGCCGCCCATCATGGGGCTGCCCCGGTCGTTGGGGGCGATGCCGCCCGTCACGATCAGGCCCGCCTCGCCCCTCGCCCGCTCGGCATAGAAGGCCGCCATCCGATCAAAGCCGCCCGGCGCCTCCTCCAGCCCGACATGCATCGAGCCCATCAGCACGCGGTTCTTCAGCGTGACGAAACCAAGGTCGAGGGGTTCGAGAAGACGGGGATAGGGGCTCATCGATCCATCTCTATGCAATCAGTTGCGCTTATCGTTGCCACATCGGCAGACAATTTGCAACTAGTTGCATAGACGGCCGCTCGAAGGCCGGGCGGGTCAGCTCCCCAACCGCCGCCCACGCCGGCGGTGCTGAACCAGGGCAATTTCGTCGAGTTCGCCCTGTTCGGCCTGGGCCACGGCCTGGCGGCGCTGCCGTTCTTTCAGATCGACCGCGATTTCATAGCGCTTCACTTCCTGGAAGGCGGCGGCGACGGTGTTGGCCGCAAGCTCGATCTGTTCGACCAGTTCGTCGATCGACCGCACCAGGGTCTCGCGTCGCAACCGGGCGCCGCTCAGATAGGCGGCGAACTGCCGCGCGCCCTCGGTCAGATTGTCGGCAACCAGGCGTTCGCGGGCAACCTCGGCGTCGAGCGCCGCCACCTTGTGATCCAGCTCGGCGCGCAACTGTTCGAGCTCGGCCAGGACGCGGCGCTTTTCGTCGAGCTGGCGTTGATGAAGCTGGATCAGGGTTCGCAAGCCTCGAACGTTACGCATGAGATTACTCCATCACCGGTGCAAGGATCTGGCCGAGCCGGGCATAGCCCTGGTCGAGGCTGGATTGTTCGGTCTTGCCCTGGCCCAGGAACGCCTCGAGCCCGGGATTGAGCTCGATCGCCTTGTCGATTTCGTCGCTGGCGCCGCGGCGGTAGGCGCCCAGCCGGATCATCTCGGCCATGTCGTCATAGGCGGCCATGTAGCGTCGCGCCGTCTTGACCAGGCGGGTTTCGTCCTCGCTGTTGCAGCCGGGCATGGTGCGGCTGACCGAGCGCAGGATGTTGATGGCGGGAAACCGCCCGCGTTCGGCGATCGCGCGTTCGAGCACGATGTGACCGTCAAGGATACCGCGTACCGCGTCCGCCACCGGCTCGTTGTGATCGTCGCCTTCCACCAGCACGGTGAACAGGCCGGTGATCGTGCCTTTCCCGGTGCCCGGGCCGGCGCGTTCCAGCAGCTTGGGCAGTTCGGCGAAGACGGTCGGGGTATAGCCCTTGCTGGTCGGCGGCTCGCCGCCCGAAAGGCCGATCTCACGCTGGGCCATGGCAAAGCGCGTCACCGAATCCATCAGGCACAGCACATCCTTGCCCTGGTCGCGGAAATACTCGGCCACGGTCAGGGTCATGTGGGCCGCCTGGCGGCGCATCAGGGCGCTTTCGTCCGAGGTTGCGACCACCACCACCGAACGGGCCAGGCCGTCGGGGCCCAGGTCGTCCTCGATGAATTCCTGCACCTCGCGCCCGCGTTCGCCGACCAGGCCGATGACGATGACATCGGCGCTGGAATAGCGCGCCAGCATCGCCAGCAGCGACGACTTGCCCACGCCCGAGCCGGCGAAAATGCCCATGCGCTGGCCGCGACAGCAGGTCAGGAAGGTGTTCATGGCGCGCACGCCCAGGTCGATCTTGCCGCCCACGCGCTTGCGCTTGTGTGCCGGCGGCGGCTGGCAGCGGATGGGATAGGCCTGCGCGCCGCGCGGCAGCGCGCCCAGCCCGTCGACCGGCCGCCCCAGGGCGTCCACCACCCGCCCCAGCCATTGGTCGCAAGGGTGCACCGCCGGGGCGGTATCCTCGATGATGACCTTCGAGCCCATGCCGACGCCGTCGACCGGCCCGAACGGCATGGCCAGTGCCCGCGTTTCCGAGAAACCGACGACTTCGGCCAGGGTTTCGCCGCCATCGCGCCCGACCAGGCGCAGGCGCGAGCCGACCCCGATCGCGCCCTTGGCCCCGGCGACTTCGACCAGCAGCCCCTGCACCGCCACGACCCGGGCGAAGCGGGTGGCGGTGGGGGTCACGGCGATTTCGGCGATCAATGCTTGCACGCATGCCTCCCTGAAGGAGCATGATCATGACCCGCGGTCGATTAACCGAGCGTAAAAGCAAACGTCCACGAATTGTTAAGCATAAGGGTTGTATGCAGGTTGCAATCGTTGTCCCTGAGGGGCACATTAACCTTCGTTAATTCCCTGATCGACAACAGAGCGATCGGGAGGGGGGTGGCCGATGCGAGTGCTGCTGATCGAAGACGACGCGCAGGTGTCGAAGAGTATCGAGCTGATCCTCAATACCGAGGGCTTCAACGTCTATGCGACGGACCTCGGCGAAGAGGGGCTCGATCTCGGCAAGCTCTATGACTACGACATCATCCTGCTCGACTTGAACCTGCCGGACATGAACGGCTTCGACGTGCTCAAGAAGCTCCGGGCTTCGAAGATCAACACGCCGATCCTGATCCTAACCGGCGTCGCTGGCCTCGATTCCAAGGTCAAGGGCCTGGGCTTTGGTGCCGACGACTACCTGACCAAGCCCTTCCACCGCGAAGAGCTGGTGGCGCGCATCCACGCCATCGTCCGCCGCTCCAAGGGGCATTCCCAGTCGCAGATCAGGACCGGCCGCATGACCGTCAACCTGGACGCCAAGACGGTCGACGTCGAGGGCACGCCGGTGCATCTGACCGGCAAGGAATACGCCATGCTGGAACTGCTCTCCCTGCGCAAGGGCACGACCCTGACCAAGGAGATGTTCCTCAACCACCTCTATGGCGGCATGGACGAGCCGGAGCTGAAGATCATCGACGTCTTCATCTGCAAGCTGCGCAAGAAACTGGCCCAGGCAACCAACGGCGACAATTACATCGAGACGGTCTGGGGCCGCGGCTATGTCCTGCGCGACCAGACCGATGCCATCGGGGCCAAATCACGCACGGCCTGACCTTAAGCTGCTGCGCCGCGGGCGCGGCGCAGATGGTTCACGATCAGTTCGTTGACCAGTAGCGGCTGTTCGCGATGGAGGAAATGGCCGGCCTCATCGATGATTTCCAGGCGCACGCCGGCGGGATAGTCCGCCTCGTTCATGGCACGCTCGAAGGCGACGGCCGGGAAGCAGCCGTCGCGCCGCCCGGCCAGGATCAGGCTGGGCACCGGCACCGGTTGCGCTGCCCGGCGCTGGCCTTCGCGAAAGCGCGGGCTCAGGAAATCGAACATCGCCCGATAGTAGCCCAGCGCCGCCCGCCGCACCCCCGGCGCGCCCAAGGTCGCCTTCACCTGCGCCAGCGCCCCTGCCGGCGGCGTCCAGCCCGGTGACCAGCGGCGCCACAGCAAATCGATGAACTGCCAGTCCTGACGCGAGACCAGCCAGTCGGCCAGGCCGCGGGCCTGAAACAACGCGATATACCAGAAGGGCAGCAGGATCGACGGCTTGGCCCCCATCACGGCCAGGATGCGGCCAGCCGGCGGGATCGCGATGTCGGTCCAGCTTTTGAGGCCCGGCGGATTGCCCGCGGCGATCAGGTGCCCGACCATGGCGCCCCAATCGTGCCCGATCAAGTGCAGTTCCGCAGCATTCAGGCCGTCGATCGCAAGGCGCAGATGATCGGCCAGGGCCGGCACCGAATAGTCGCGGTCACGCGGCTGGGACGAGGGTTCGTAGCCCGGCATCATGGGGGCGATCACCCGAAAGCCCGCGGCCGCGAGTACCGGTGTCAGTTCATCGAAACTGTGAAAATCGTCGGGGAAGCCATGCAGGCACAGGGCCACCGGCGCGTCGGCCCGGCCATCGGCGGCGGGCGTTTCGAGTGCGCTGAGGCGCAGCGTGCCCGCCTGAAGGCTGATGATGCCGGCCATGTATCCTCCCGCCGCCCGTTTGCGGGGAGTCTGACCGCACGACCGCGCTCAGGCAAGCCAAAGATGACAAAGTGTCAGACGCGCGGGCAAAGCCCTCTCCTCCAAGGGAGGAGAGGGTTGGGTGAGGAGGTCGTGGAGGCAAAACACCAGTATCTCGAGGCGTCCCGACCCACCTCCCCAGCCCCTCCCCCGCAAGCGGGCGGAGGGGAGAAAAAGGCGCGGCCCGTAGCTTAAGCCAGCATCGCCTGGGCGACAGGCACGGGCTCGTAAAGCCCCCGGCGATCCTTGACCGGGCGCAGGCGGTTGGTCAGGCCCAGGACGGTTTCGGCGGCGCCCAGGAACAGGCTGCCGTCCTCGGGCATGATCTTCACCAGGCGCTCCAACACCGCAGCCTTGGTGGTCTGGTCGAAATAGATCAGCACGTTGCGGCAGAAGACGATGTCGAAGCGGCCGAGGCCCGAGAAATTGTCGAGCAGGTTGAACTCGCGAAACTGCACCACGTCGCGCAGTTCCGGCGAGATACGCCACTGGTCACCTTCCTTCTTGAAGTGCTTGACCAGCATCTGAATGGGCAGGCCGCGCTGCACCTCGAACTGGGTGTAGAGGCCGGCCCGGGCACGGGCCAGGACATCGGCCGACAGGTCGGTGCCCACGATCTCGATCCGCCAGCCGGCCAGCGCCGCCTTCTGTTCGGCCAGCAGCATGGCCAGGGAGTAGGCCTCCTGCCCGGTCGAGGCCGCCGCCGACCAGATGCGGATGCGTTTGCTCGCCGCGCGCGCCGCCAGCAGGTGCGGCAGGACATGGGACTTGAAGATGTCGAACGGCGTGTTGTCGCGGAAAAAGAACGATTCATTGGTGGTCATCGCCTCGACCACCTCGCGCACCGCGGCCTCGTCCTTGCGACGCAGCACCGCGACCAGCGCATCCAAGGTATTGAGCCCCCGCTTGCGCGCGATCGGCAGCAGGCGCGATTCGACCAGATAGCCCTTGTCGGCGCTCAGGATCAGGCCTGAACGGGTCTTCAGCAGATCGGCCAGGAACTGGAAATCGGACGGGCTCATGCGCTTTCTCCGGCCTTGAAGGAACCGCCGGACAATCGCTCGATTGCGCCCCCCATCTCGCCCAAGGGCAGCACGGCACTGCACAGGCCCGCCGTCGCCACGGCGCCCGGCATGCCCCAGACCACGGACGATGCTTCGTCCTGCGCGATCAGGGTGCCGCCCGCCTCGACGATCGCCTGGGCGCCCTTCAACCCGTCCTGGCCCATGCCGGTCAGCATGACCGCCAGGACCGCGCCGCCATAGGCCGCAACGATCGAGCGCATCATGGGATCGACCGAGGGGCGGCAGAAATTCTCCGGCGGCTCCTGCGTCAGGCGAATGACGCGCTGCGCACCCTGGCGTTCCACCACCATGTGGTGATTGCCCGGCGCCACATAGATGCGCTGCCCCTGGATCGCTTCGCCGTCCCGGCCCTCGGCCGCGGCGACGCCGGTCGCCTTTTCCAGGTGCTGCGCCAGGATGGCCGTGAAGGTCGCGGGCATGTGCTGGGTGATCAGGATCGGCTGCTGAAGCCGGCGGGCGAGCGGCCCCAGCAGGCTGCACAGGGCCTGCGGCCCGCCGGTCGAACTGCCGATGGCGATGACCTGGGGGCGCTGCGTGCCGGCGGCCCGGCAGGCGATGCGCGGCGTATCGCGGGTCAAGGGCGAAGTGGCCGGGCGCAGCGCGGTCACCGCGGACGCCGCCGGCGCCCGCCGCCGCCGCCGGCCCGCCTGGCCCAGGGCGCGGATCTTGGTGATCAGTTCATGGCGGAAGGCTTCGACCGTTCCCGCCTCGCGCGTGGAGCTGGGCTTGGTCAGATAGTCGGCGGCGCCCAGGGTCAGGGCCTTCAACGTCACCTCGGCGCCGGCCTGGGTCAGCGTCGAGGACATCAAGACCCGCACCTGGCGCACCTGGCGCAGAATTTCCGGCAGGGCGGCGAGGCCGTCCATTTCCGGCATCTCGATGTCCAGCACCACGACTTCCGGGTTGGCACGCGCCACATCCCGCACGGCGATGGCGCCGTTGCCGGCGACCGCCACCACCTGGATATCGGCCTCCGCCGCCAGCCAGCGCCCGACCAGGCCGCGGATCACCACTGAATCATCGACGACCATGACCCGTAGCGGTCCACCGTCCGGCATGGCAGCGGCTGCGGGCCTAGGCTCGATCGCCATCTCAGATGGCACCAACCGAGACGAGCTTGGCCTCAAGGATCTCGCGATCGAAAGGCTTCATGATATATTCGCTGGCACCGGCTTCGAGCGCCGCCTGGATGTGCTCGATATCGTTCTCCGTGGTGCAGAACACCACGATGGGGCCGCCGCCGTCCGGCGCCGCGCGCAGGGCCTTGAGAAACTCCAGCCCGTTCATCACCGGCATGTTCCAGTCCAGCAGGATGAAATCCGGCAGGTGGGCGGCGCAACGGTCCAGCGCCTCCTTGCCGTCCCCCGCCTCGTCGACGGCAAAGCCGATCTCCTCCAGCATCCGGCGGGCAACCTTGCGGATGACGCGTGAGTCATCGACGACGAGGCATGATTTCATCACGGCAACTCCGGACTTGACCAACTCAAGCGGCACGGCGGCCATCCAGGGTATGGCGCAGGGATTCAAGCAGGCCGTCGCGATCGCCCTTGGCGATATAGTCGACGAAGCCGACCTTGCGGCCACGCTCGAAGTCGGCCGGGGCGGTACGCGACGACAAAGCGATGATCGGCGTATCGCGCCAGCGCCCCTCGCGGCGGATGGTGGCGGCGAATTCGAAACCGTCCATGCCCGGCATCTCGATATCGGACACGATCAGGTCGAACTCGGCGCCCTGGTCGCGCAGCTTCAGGGCGGCATCGGCATCGACGCTGGTGGTCACGTCATAGCCGGCAACGGACAGCACCGGCACGATCATGTTGCGGAAGAACGGGCTGTCGTCGACCAGCAGGACCGAGCGGTGGCGCAGCGCCGCACCGGCATCGTCGGCGGCCGAGCGATGGAACCAGTCGTCATAGGCGAGCGTCAGGTAGTGCGCGACATCGATCATGCCGGTCGCCTGGCCTGCAACCACCGCCGTGCCGATCAGGCCGGGACGGGAAGCCTTCAGTTCGACATCGAGGCGATCATCGACGATGTCGATGATCTCGTCGACGGCCAGGCCCATCGCCCGGTCGCCGTCGGCGAACACGATCACCGGCTGGCCGCCCTGCTGGCGCAGGCGATAGTCGGGATCGGCACCGACGATCGGCATCAGCTTGCCGCGATACTGCACCATCGGCCGGCCGTTCGAGTGCTCGATCCGCGCCACCTCGATTTCTTCCAGGCGCGCGACCAGCGCCAGGGGCACCGCCTTGCGCTCGGCGCCGCCCGCCCGGAACACCAGCAGCGAGGTGGTATTGCCTTCACGCTGGCCGACCGCTTCCGCCGCCGCCGTCTCATGGGGATCGCGCAGGGCCTCGCCGGTGCGCTGGGCCAGGCCGTTGGGATCCAGGATCATGATGACGCTGCCGTCGCCCAGGATGGTGTTGCCCGAGAACAGGGCATTGTCGCGCAGGATCGAGGCGACCGGCTTGACCACGATTTCTTCCGTATCGAAAACCCGGTCGACGGCGATGCCGAAGGTCTGCGTGCCGACCTGGGCGACGATGATGAAGGCGCTGGTCGGCCGGGGCGCGTTCTCGGGCACCAGGCGCATCGCCTCGGCCAGGAAGATCAGGGGCAGCAGGCGGTTGCGCAGGCGCACCACCGGCGTGCGGTTGATCACCTCGACCTTGTGCTCGGACTCAGGGCTGGTGTGGACCAGTTCGACGACGCCGATCTGCGGCACCGCGAATTTCTCGCCCGCGCATTCGACGATCAGGGCCGAGACGATGGCCAGGGTCAGCGGGATCTTGATCTGGAAGCTGGTGCCCTTGCCCGGCGCGGTCTTCAGGTCGACGGTGCCGCCGATCTTCTCGATATTGGTCTTGACCACATCCATGCCGACGCCGCGGCCCGAGACGTTGGTGACCTTGTCGGCGGTGGAAATGCCGGGATGGAAGATATAGCGGCCCAACTGGGCGTCGGTCATGGCATTGAGCTCGGCCTCGGTCGCCAGCCCGGCCGCCGCCACCTTCGCCTTGATCCGCGCCAGGTCCAGCCCGCGCCCGTCGTCGGCGATCTGGATGATGATATGGCCGCCTTCGTGATAGGCGTTCAAGGTAATGCGGCCCGTCTCGGGCTTGCCGGCGGCACGGCGCTGCTCGGGCCGTTCCAGGCCGTGATCGGCCGAGTTCCGCACCATATGGGTGAGCGGATCCTTGATCAGCTCCAGCACCTGGCGATCCAGCTCCGTCTCGGCGCCGATCATCTGCAGGTCGATCTTCTTCTTCAACTCGTGGCTCAGGTCGCGGATGACGCGCGGCAGCTTGGCCCAGGCATTGCCGATGGGCTGCATGCGCGTCTTCATGACGCCTTCCTGCAACTCGCTGGTGCATAGGGACAGGCGCTGCAAGGGGCCGGCAAATTCGGTGTCGCCGGCCTGGCGCACCATCTGCAGGAGCTGGTTGCGGGTCAGCACCAGTTCCGAAACCATGGTCATCAGGTTTTCAAGCAGGTCGACCGAGACCCGCAGGGTCTGGTTGCCGACGTTGCCGTCGCCCCGCGCCTCGGCGGCGTCCGGGGCGATTTCCGCCATTTTGGCCGCCGGGGCCTCGGGCACTACCGCGGCGGTTGCCGCGGCCTCGGCCTCGGACAGGATCGGATCGATGCCGGCCGCGATCTGTTCGGGGCTGGGCGCCATCTGGAAGGCGGCTTCCAGCTCTTCGAGCGAGACCTCGCCCGGCTTCAGAACACGCGGCAGGTCGACCACCGGTGCCGGCAGCGGCACCACCACGGCGACCGGCGCCGGTGCCTTGGCGGCCCGTCCTTCGGCCAGATCGTCGAGGCGGGCGATCAGTTCCGCGTCGTCGCCCTCGGGCTCACGCTCGGTGGCCCCCAGCGCGGCGAGGATTTCCTTGATGCGATCCAGCGAGGCCAGGATCAGGGTCACCGCCTCGGGGCTGACGACCATCTCGCCGGCGCGGAACTTGCCCAGCACGTTTTCCGCCGCATGGGCAATCGTCTCGAGCCGCGGCAACCCCAGGAAGCCGCAGGTGCCCTTGATGGTGTGAACCAGGCGGAAAATATTGGAAAGAACCGGGCCGTTGTTGGGGTCCTGTTCCAGCTTGACGATTTCGACATCGACGACGTCGAGGTTTTCCGCGGTTTCGGTAAGGAATTCGCTGAGCAGGTCGTCCACGGGCACCCCCGGCCAAGGCGCGGCCGCCACGGGCGGCGGGCGCACAATTCTCTGTCTTGGCAACAGGGTCGGTCAGGGCCAGTAAAGATTCGATGAACAGGCGGGCCTGAGCGCTCAGGAAGCCTGCGCGCTCAGGCCGATGGTCACGGCCCCGTCGGCAGCGGCGGCGGTAACGACCAGCCCCTCGGCACCGGCCAGTTGGCGGGCCAGCGCCCCCGGGGCACTGCGCGGGTCCAGTTCGGCCTCGGCCCCGGCCAGGGCCGCCGCCAGGCCGGCCGGCAGGGCGCAGCGGTCGCCCTGGGCGACGAAGGTGGTGGTTTCGAGGTCGAGCGTCAGCCGCCCGCCCCGCGGCAGGCAATCCGCCGCGATCAGCGCCAGGGTGAACAGCAGGCGCAGTTGCTCCCGCGGGACGCCGTCGCGCGCGCCCTCGACGCCAAGGCTGATGCGCCGCCCCTGGAGCACCGGGGCAACGATGGAAACCAGTTCGTCGCGTGCCATGGGCACGTCGCCGCCGGCGGCACCGAAAGCGATGCGGAAGAAGCGCAGGCGCGCCGAAAGCTCGTTGGCGCTGTCGCCGATCAGGGCGATCGACTGATCGCGCAGATCGTCGTCGTCGGCCGCGTCGGTCAGCAGTTCGACCCCGTTCACCACGGCCCCTACGGGACCGACCAGATCATGGCAGAGACGCGAGCAGAGCAGACCGACGAGGCGCAGCGGATCGTTCATGGAGCGCGCTCAAACCCAATGAGTTGCCCCGGCAGGACGGCCGGGCGACAGTACGGACGAATCGAGATTAACCGAGCAACCCCATGAGCGCCACACCATGACGCGCCCCATCCCATGACCAGGCATATCGCCGCCAGCCTGTTCGCCCCCGGGGTGCGGGTTCGCCATCCCGGCCAGCCGGATTGGGGGATCGGCCAGGTGCAAAGCGTGGTCGGCGCACGGGTCACGGTGAATTTCGAACATGCGGGCAAGCGCCTGATCAATGTCGAGGTCGTCGACCTCCAAGTGGTCGATGACGGAAGCCGCGACCGCCACTAGAGTGCGCTTCGCCTATATCGTTCCCCTGAACCAACCGGAAGTGCCATGTCGCGTTTGGATGCCCCTGCCCGCGCCGAATTGATCGTCGCCCTCGCCGATCTTGCCCGCGAGGCCGGCATCGCGATCATGAAGATCTATGAAAGCGACTTCGACGTCCGCTCGAAGGGTGTGAACGATCCGGTCACCGACGCGGACCTGGCCGGCGAAGCCGTGATCCTGGCCGGTCTTGCCAGGCTGACCCCCGACATCCCGGTGGTCGCCGAAGAGATGGCCTCGGCGGGCAAGCTGCCGGCGGGCGATCCGGCGTCCTGGCGACACTTCTGGCTGGTCGACCCGCTGGACGGCACCAAGGAGTTCGTCAAGCGCAACGGCGAATTCACCGTGAACATCGCCCTGGTCGAAGACGGCGTGCCCGTGATAGGCGTGGTGCACACGCCCGCCAAGGGCTGGACCCATACCGGCCACGGCGCCGGCACGGCAATGGTCTACAAGGCGGGCCTGCCGCCCCAGGAAATCACCGTCCGCCCCGTCCCGCCCGAAGGCCTGACCGTGGTCGCCAGCCGCAGCCACCGCGACCACGAGACCGATGATTTCCTGGCCGGCTATTCGGTTGCTTCCATGGTCGCCGCCGGCTCGAGCCTGAAATTCTGCCTGGTCGCGGAAGGCCTGGCCGATCTCTACCCCCGCATGGGGCCGACCATGGAATGGGATACCGCCGCCGGCCATGCCGTCGTGCTCGCCGCGGGCGGCACGGTCAGCACGCTGGAAGGCGCCGCGCTGTCCTATGCCAAGCCCGGCTTCCGCAACCCGAAGTTCATCGTCAAGGGCGGGTGAGGCGTCTCAGCCGGCCAACAGCGGATGATCGATCAGGCTGGCCAAGGCCCATATGCCGAAGCCGACGATGGCGACGCCCGATATCTGGTTGATCAGCTTCAGGCCCCTGGTTTCCAGCTTGCCGCGCAGCAGGCCGACCAGCAGGGACAGGGTCAGCCACCAGGCGACCGAGCCGCCGAAGACCCCGGCGACGGTGATCGCGGCGTTGGAGTAGCTGCCGTCGCTGGCAAGGCCCGTGGAGGCGAAGACGGTGGCGAAGCCCAGGATCGTGATGGGATTGGTCACGGTCAGCAGGAAGGTACCGGCCATGGCGTGCGGGACCGAGCCCTCGTCGGCCTTCATGCTGCGGTCATGGGGTTCGGTGAAGAAGGTCCGCAGCCCCAGGATGACCAGGAAGATCCCGCCGAACAACCGCATCCAGCCGTCATGAGACAGCATCCAGTTGGACACCGCCGTCAGGCCGAAGGCGGCGACGACGGCGAACAGGCCATCGGCAAGGGCGCCCCCCACCCCGGCCATGAAGCCGTTCATGCGCCCCATGTGCAGGGTGCGGTGAATGCAGACGAGATTGACCGGTCCGACCGGCGCCGCAACGACGTAACCGACGACTAGGGCGCGGACGAACAGTTCTAAATCCATAATTCCCCGAACTCAGGACCGACGATCAAATCACGATCACGTCGTTGCCCGGCGGATCTGCATAAAGCTTTTCGACGAGATGTGCCCGGCGGGTCAAGGCCGCTTTCTGGTTGATGTAGCCCTTGTCGGTCATCTCGCCGCCATCGAGGCTGGCCGGCTCGGCCATGAACAGGACCCGTTTGATCGCGGTCGACGATCCCGGATTGGCCCGATTGTGGGCGCGCAGACCCTGGCGGACATGCTCGACCAGCTGGTTGGCGTTCAGCATGGTCTCCAGCGAGCCCAGCGCCGCCTCGTCGGTCACGATCTTGGGCAGGCCGACATAGTTGGGCCAGGCCAGCACGGCGACGTACTTGCGGTCATGACCGCAGACAACGGCATCCTGGATCGCCGGGGCGGCGGCGGTGACCACGTCGACCCGCAGCTTGCCCGCCTGCACCCAGGTGCCGGTGTCGAGCTTGAAGTCCTCGGCCACGCGGCCGTCGAACACCAGCCCCAGTTCGGGATGCGCCGGATCCTCGAACTTCGCCGCGTCGCCGATGCAGTAGAAGCCTTCCTCGTCGAACGACTCGGCGGTCTTCTTGGGTTCCTTGAAATAGCCGGGCGTCACCAGCGGCCCGCGGACGCGCACCTCGTAGGTGGGGCCGGAGGGCACCAGCTTCAGTTCGACGCCGGGCAGCGGCAGGCCGATCATGCCCACCCGCTCGCTCTCGCGGAACACGCTGGTCGCGGTCGGCGCGGTTTCGGTCGAGCCCCAGCCGGTGGTGAAGATCACCCGCTCGCCCGTGGTCTTGACCGCCAGCGCCTGGAAACGTTCCCACAGGTCCTGGCTCAGCGCCGCGCCGCCATAGGCGCAGAAGCGCAGCTTCTTGAAGAAGGTCTTGGCCATCGCCTCGTCCTTCTCCATGGCCGACAGCAGCATGGAATAGGCCACCGGCACGTTGAGGTAGGTGGTGGGCGAAATCTCGCGCAGGTTGGCGATGGTCTCGTCGAACAGGCCGGGCAGCGGCCGGCCGTCATCGATATAAAGGCTGCCGCCGGCGGCCAGGAGGCCGTGCAGGTTGGCATTGCCGCCGAAGGTATGGCTCCAGGGCAGCCAGTCGACCGCGACCGGCGGGCCGTCCTCGGCAAACCACTTGTCATGGTCGAGCACCAGCGACCGCGACATGGCAGCATTGGCGCACAGCATGCGGTGGGTGTTGATCACCGCCTTGGGCATGCCCGTCGAGCCCGAGGTGAACAGGTACTTGCAGACGGTGTCGGGACCCAGGCGCTGATAGGCGGCCTCGACCTCGGGGCCCACGGGGGTCTTCAACAAATCGTGGAAATCGGTCGCGGGGATGGCACTGGGCGCATCCGCGACATAGACGACTTCGACCCCGTCGAGGTTCAGCTTCGAGATCGCCGCCTCGAAGAAGCGGCCGTTCTGGACGAACAGGATCTTGGGCTTGATCAGGTCGAAGACGTAGACCAGCTTGGCATGGTCGTTCGACATCAGCGAATAGGCTTGGCTGATCGAGCTGACCGGCACCCCGGCGGCGATCGCGCCGTACATGATCAGGGCGTGCTCGATCGAATTGCCCGACAGGACCATGACCGGGTCCTCCTCGGTCAGGCCGCGCGCCAGCAGCGCCGCCGCGATCGCGTCGACATAGCCCAGGCCCGCCGCATAGCTGATCTTGCGCCAGCTCCGGTCGGCCCCGCGCTGGGCCAGCCAGGTCACATCCGGCCGCGCCGCCGCCCATTTGCGCAAGGGCACCAGCATGTTGCGGTCGTAATCGCCCAGGGGGTGGGCCAGCCGCAGGATCATCTCGCCATTGGGTCGACGCTCGACCTCGAGATCGTTCGACAGGTAGCGGATCTTGCGAAACGGCGGCTTCATGGTGCTCCCTCTCCCTTTTTTTGCCGCCGGACAGAGCAGACCGGCGGCGTCTGGGCCGCGAGTGTGCAAACCTGGGGCCACTTTGCAACCAACAAAGTCGTCGGTATGGCGGCGCCTCAGCCGTTGACGTCGATCACCACCCGCCCGCGCACCTTGCCGTCGAGGATGGCATGGGCCAGGGCCGGAACGTCGTCCAGCCCCTTGGTCTGCGTGATGGCCTGCAGCTTGGCCCTGTCGAGATCCGTGGCCAGGCGTGCCCAGGCCTCCTCGCGGCGGGCGCGGGGCGCCATCACCGAATCGATGCCGTAGAGGGTGACGCCACGCAGAATGAAGGGGAAGACGCTGCCCGGCAGGTCGGCCCCCTGGGCCAGGCCGCAGGCGGCGACGGCACCGTTGTAGCGAAGCTGGGACAGGGCATTGGCCAGCGTGGAACTGCCCACGGTGTCGATCACCCCGGCCCAGCGTTCCTTGGCCAGCGGCTTGGCCGGGCCGGACAGTTCCGCCCGCTCGACGATCGTCGACGCCCCCAACGCCTTCAGCCAATCCGCCTCGGCCGGCCGGCCGGTGGCGGCGGCGACGGTGAAGCCCTTCCCGGCGAGCAGCGCGATCGCCACCGAGCCGACGCCGCCGGCCGCCCCGGTCACCAGAACCTCGCCCCGGTCGGGGGTCAGCCCGTGTTTTTCCAGCGCCAGGACCGAGAGCATGGCGGTATAGCCGGCGGTGCCGATGGCCATGGTTTCCGCTGCAGTGAAGGCGGCGGGGCGGCGAATCAGCCAATCGCCCTTCACCCGGGCGCGGGTGCCAAGCCCGCCCCAGTGGCCTTCACCCACCCCCAGCCGTTCAGGACGACCGCATCGCCCGGCCGCCAATCGGGATTGTCCGAGGCTTCGACCGTCCCGGCGAAATCGATGCCGGGAACAAAGGGGAACTTGCGCACGATCTTGCCGCGCCCGGTGATCGCCAGGCCGTCCTTGTAGTTGATGGTCGAATGGCTGACCGCCACGGTGACGTCGCCGACAGGCAGATCCGCCAGCGGCACGGCCTTGATCTCGCTGTGTGTCTTGCCGTCGATATCGGTCAGATAGACGGCGCGGAACGTGTCGGCCATGGTGGCGTTCTCCCGGTGTGTTGCGCGCAGTCTAGTGTCTGCACGGGCGCCGGCAATCGCGCCGGGGGTTGGGGCCCATGCACAGGCTTCATTGATCGGCGGCGGTCTTGTAGGTTGGGCTCCCTTGCTTTCATCGAGGATGTAGCGATGCTGCGACGCCTGCTGACCATCGGATTCCTGGCCGCCGCGCCGGCCTTGGGCCTCGCGACAGCCGCGACGGCAGCCGAGCGCCCGGCGGTGATCGCGCGGGACGGCAGCGCCGTCACCTTCCCCGAAGCCACCCTTGCAGCACTCGATCTGGCGATCCTGCAAGGCGCCGACAGCCTGCGGCTGGATGTCTATCAGACCCTGGACGGTGTCCTCGTCATACGCACCGCCCGCGATCTCGCCGCCACCACCAATGCCGCCTCGGTGCTGGCCCGCCCGGTGGGGGTGAAGGGCGAGCCGCCGGTGGCGGGTTTCCCGGTCGATCTGGTGCCCTACAGCAGCTATGCCCAGTTGACCGCGCGCCAGATCGTCGCCGGCCGCGATCTGCGCTTCGACGACATGTTCCCGGCGCCGATCCTGGAGGACGCCTTCGCCCTGATCGCCAGGCGGCAGATCGACAGCCGCCGCACCATCGGCCTGCTGATCGTGCTGCACGACACCCAGGTCCACGCCGCGCGCGGCCGCCCGATGGAGCCGCGGCTGATCGCCTCGATGCAGAGATACGGCCTGGCCGGGGCGCCGCAGATCATGATCGGTGCCAGCGAACCCACGAGCCTTCAGCAACTGGCCGGTCCGGGCAACCCGCGCGTCTTCGTGCTGGGTCCGTCGACCGCGCGCCCGGCCGATTCAGCGGTGACCAGGAACAGCGCGACCTTCGGCGACTATCAGGCGCCTGCAGGCTTGCGCGCCATCCGCGGCTTTGCCGATGCCGTGCTGGTCGATTTCCCGGATGTCCAGGGTTACTACGCCGACGGCGCCGCGATGCCGCCCTCGACCATCGTCGCCGATGCCAGGGCCGCCGGCCTCGGCCTTTATGTCGGCGGCTTCGCCGACGCCGACGACCCGCTGAAGCCCCGGCGCGAGGCGATCGATTCTTATGCGCGGGTCTTTGCCCTGGGCGTCGACGGCATCGTCACCGACGAACCGGCTCGCGCCGTCGCCGCCAGGCGCCACGGCCGCTAGGGAGCTTGTTCGGCAAACAGAGATAAGTCATCGCCGGGCCTTTCAGTTATTGCAGTTAGATATCCCTTGCGGTATTTTTCCTGGGCAAGGAGCAACCACCATGACCACCCAGATCGTTCGGTTCGCCGGATTGTCGGAGCAGGATCGCCGGACCACCGCGCCGTTGCCGAAGCTCGGGCACGGCGATCGGGTGGAACTGCGTGTCCGCCGCGAGGGTGGCCAGAATCAGACGTTTTTCCTGCCGCCGTCCGCACTCGCGGCCGTCGAGACCCTGTTGGCCCATTTGCTGAGCGGCGAGCGCGTCGCGATGCTCACAGAAGATCAGGAAGTAAGCCCGAATGACGCGGCAAGCGTCCTCGGCATATCGCGCCCCCTCGTGGTCCACCGCATGGATATCGGCGATCTGCCCTTCCGCTACGTGGGGAAGCACCGCCGGGCCAAGCTGAAAGACGTGCTGGCGCTGAAGCTGCGAATCGACACTCAGCGCGCCGCGATGGAAGCCCTTGCCGACGATGCCGAGGATCTCAATCGGCGCCATGGCGTTTGAGCCTTCCGTCGCGGTTTGCGATGCCTGCGTCCTCTACCCGTTCCACCTGAGGAACATCATCGTCCAGGCCGCGGTCGATCACCTCGTCGACCTGCGCTGGACAGCCGAGATTCACGACGAATGGATCCGCAATCTGATTGCCAAGACACCAGCCATATTGGTTGAGCGCTTGCAGATTACACGGCAACTGATGGAACGCGCGTTGCCGACGGCCACGGTTGTCAACTACGAGAAGCATATTCCGGCGGTAGTCTTGCCTGATCCCAACGATCGCCATGTCGTCGCCGCGGCGATAGCGGCCAAGGCCTCGCTGATCATCACCTGGAATTTGCGCGACTTCCCTATAGCCACGCTTGAGAAACACGGGCTACGCAGACTATCGCCGGACACTTTCCTGGCCGATCTCTACGACAAGGTGCCACAGTTGGTTGTCGGTTCCTTGGCGAATGCCCGGCGCAATCTGCGCAAGACCGATACGTCGGTTGCCGGCTTCATCGACATCCTGACCCACCACAAACTCGCCCGGCTCGCAAACCGCGTCGAGAAGCATCTGGCTGATCTCTGACTGATCAGTGCCGGCGACCGCCGTCGCCCTCGCCGGCTCAAGCGCGCACCACACCGTCCAGCGGGCGCAGGCCGCCGCCGTCGGGGAAGACCCGGGCCGCCACGTCCGCCGCCGGCAGTCCCAGGTGGTTGATCAGCGTCGCCAGGTAGAGGCGGCGCAGGTCGGTAGTCGGCGCCAGGTCGCGGCCGTCGAGCAACTGCGCCTTGTCGAGGCCCGGCCATTGCCCGTGGACCGTGGCACCGTCCAGGTTGCCGCCGAAGATGAAGGCGGCCGAGGCGGTGCCGTGGTCGGTTCCGCCGGTGCCGTTGGGCGCCGCGGTACGGCCGAATTCGGTGACGGCGATGACCAGCGTGTCGCGCCAGACCGCAGGCCCCAGTTCGTTCTTCAACAGCACGGCCCCATCGGCCACCGGCCGCAGCGCCGCCGCCAGCCGGCCGTCGGTGACACCCTGATTGGCATGGGTATCCCAGCCCAGCAGGTCGATGGTGGCGACCCGCGGCCCTTCGCGGTCGCGCAGCAGGCGCGCCAGGCCGACGATCAGCGGTTCCATCTGCTTGGGGCCGGCGGCCATGCTTCCCGGGGTGGCCAGGTCCATCCCGGCCCCTGCCGCCATCGCGCTGGTCTCGCGCGCTTCGGCCAGCATGGCGTGAAACAGTTCGTCCTTGGCATAGAACCGGTCGAGCGTGTCGAGCAGCACGCCATCGGGCGCCGGCAGGATCTGCGGCGACCAGGTCGTGACCGAGGCCGGGCCGGTGAGGAGCAACGGCACCGCCAGGCCGACCGCCAGCCCCGTCCCCCGGCCACGGCGACCGCCCGGTTGAGCCAGCCGGTGGCACTGCCCGACGGCCCCGTGCCGCCGTTCTCCAGGACATTCTGGGCATCGAAATGCGAGCGTTCGCGATAGGGCGTGGCGGTGGCGTGCAGCACCTGCATCTCGCCACCGCGCCACAGCGGCATGGCCGATTGCAGCGCCGGATGCAGGCCGAAGCGGCCGTCGAGATCGATCATGCCGCCGCTCTTGCCCGGTACGGCCAGGGCCAAGGCCCCCCGGGTCGCCCCATAGGCGGGATCGGCATAGGGCGGCACCGCCGCCAGGCCGTCCATGCCACCGCGCAGCACCAGGACGATCAGGCGCTTGTTGCCCGGTATGCGGGCCAGCGCGAAGCGTGGCCCCAGGGCCAGGCCCAGCCCGCCCAGGCCGGCCGAAATCAGGAAGCGACGGCGATCGAGACGAACCATGGCCCTACCTCCGCAGGAATTGAGGGCTGGCCAGCACCAGGGCAATCGCACTGGCCCTGTCGCCCGCCCGGCGCACCGAATCGGCCACGTCGGCCGGCGCCGCCGCGCCCAGGGCCTGCACGAGCAGGGCATTGCCGTCGCCGACGGGCGCCAGGCGCGCGCCCACCTTCTGGGCCAGTTCGATCCGCCGCATCAGCGAATCGGGGCTCAACCACTCCCGCCCCGTGTCGGGCCAGCCCTTGGGCGAAGGGGCGGTGAAGGGTTGCTGCCCCAGCAGCTTCATGGCGCCGACCGCGACCTCCGGCTCGGGCACCAGGCCGATCAGGCGATAGATCGAGATGACGAGATCGGTGGGCGACTTCACCTTGGTCAGGGGCGCCTGCCAGGGCTGGGCCAGGTCGACCAGGGCCAGCGACATCGCCTTGAGATCGCCGCCGCTGTCGCGGAACACCTTGGCGATGCCGGCCACCGCCTCGGCAGGGGGATCGTCGGCCACGAAATGGCGCACCAGCTTGGTCGCCAGGTGGCTGGCGGTGGCCGGGTGATGGGCGAGCAGGGCCATGGCCTCGTCGCTCTGGGCGACCGCCGCCTCGCGGATGGTGGTGCCCAGCAGGCGCTGGTCACCCGGTTCGTGGATCTTGGGCTCGAAGAAACTGGCCTCGCCCTGGCCGGTGGGGTTCACCGTCCAGCCGGTCAGGATACGGGCCAGCGCGCCGACATCGGCCTGTTCATAGCCACCGTCGACCCCCAGTGTGTGGAGTTCCAGGATCTCGCGCGCCAGGTTCTCGTTCAGCCCCCTGTCGCGGCGCCGGCCGGCCAGCGAATTGGGCCCGAACGAGCCCGCCTGGTCGAGATAGAGCAGCATCGCCGGGTGCCGGGTCGCCGCTTTCAGCAGGTCGACGAAGCGGCCGGTGACGTGGGGGGCGATCGCCTCGCGCTGGAAGGCGCCGACCAGCCCGGTGACCGCCGGCTTGTGGGCCGACACGGTGAAATGATTGGCCCAGAACAGAACCAGGCGCTCGTAAAAAGGCGTGTCGGTATTGACGGCACGCGCCATCTGCGCCCGGATTTCGGCCAGATAGATCTTCCGCGCCTCGCCTTTGAGATAGGACAGCACGGTCGCCTCGTCGGCGTTCCTGATGGCCTTCAGCAGATTGGCGACCAGCGCCGCCGTCGGCGCCACGTCGCGGGGCGGCGGCGGGACGAGCGGCGCCCGCACCTGCGCCTTGACGGCGCCGCGCGGATCGGCGCCGGCCGACGCCAGTTCGCCCGGCCGCGGCCCCAGGCCGAACCGTACTGCCGCGATCAAGGCCTCGACCGCCATCGGTCAACCTCCATGCGTGGACTGGCTGCAACACCCAACGAAGCAATGGGCCAAATCCTGCGCTGCCGCATATGGCATATTTACGGCGGGCCGGACGATGTTACGCTTTATTTACGAGTAGAGCGTTCCAATCAAAGAACCGGCGCGACGCTGTCGGACGGCCGGTCACGGGGAACACGCCATCAGAAGGGATGGATTGGTCAACGGACTGGAGCCTTGCATGAGCGATTTCGAGCGTATGCTATCGGATTATCGCCTGACCACGGCGGAAATCCTCTATCACCTGCCCGACCACCCCAGCCTGCTGCAAAGCTATACCTGGCAGGAACTGGACCTGGCGCCACGCTTTCCCGAATTGAAGAAGTTCCTGGATTTCTGGGAAGCCAATCTGGACGGCAAGCTGCACTCGGTGAAGGTTGCGACCAACCGCATCATCAGTCCCAGCGAGTTCCGCCACACCAAGAATTACTTCACGCTGCATTGAAGGCCGGCATTCCCTCGCCCCCGACGGGGGAGAGGGCCAGGGTGAGGGGGTGTCTGGCGTTACGCACCCCTCACCCCACCCCTCTCCCCGCAAGCGGAGCGAGGGAGCAGAAGGACGTCACCCGGCGAAGGCCGCCGGCACCTCGGCGAAGCGGATGGGCGCGCCCAGGGCGGGGCCTTCCACCGCGCCGTCGCGCATGACCACGTGGCCGCGGATGATCGTGGCCATGGGCCAGCCGGTCACCGTGTCGCCCTCGAACGGGCTCCAGCCGCAGCGGCTGGCCAGCCAGTCGGCTGTGATCGTGCGCGTGGCCTTCAGGTCGACCAGGGTCAGGTCGGCATCGTAACCCAGGGCGATGCGCCCCTTGCCCGAGAGGCCGAAGATGCGCTGGGCGCCGGCGCTGGTGAGATCCACCAGGCGCTGCAACGTCAGGCGCCCCTTGGCGGCATGATCGAGCAGCAGGGGCAGCAGGGTCTGCACCCCGGGCATGCCCGACGGGCTTTGCGGGTAGGGCTTGGCCTTTTCCTCGATCGTGTGGGGTGCGTGGTCCGAGCCGATGACGTCGACCATGCCGCTGCGCACGCCGGCCCACAGCCCGTCGCGATGGTGGCTCTCGCGGATCGGCGGGTTCATCTGGGCATAGGTGCCCAGGCGGCGATAGGCCTCGGGCGCCGCCAGGGTCAGGTGCTGCGGCGTGGTCTCGATGGTGACCAGGTCCTTGTGGTCGGCGAGCCAGGCGATCTCGTCGGCCGTGGTCACATGCAGGATATGGATGCGCCGTCCCAGGCGCCGGGCGATCGCCACCGCGCGCCGGGTCGCCTTCAGGGCCGACTCGGCATCGCGCCAATTGCAGTGGTCGGCCGGGTCGCCACTGTCGGCGATGGCACGGCGCTCCTTCAGGCGGGCTTCATCCTCGGCATGGATGGCGACGCGGCGTCGGCCGGTGCCCAGGACTTTCTCCAGGCCCTCGTCCTCGGCCACCAGGAGGGACCCGGTCGAGGCGCCCATGAAAACCTTGATCCCGGCACAGCCCGGCATCGCCTCCATGGCGGCGAGCGCGCCCATATTGTCGTCGGTCGCCCCGGCATAGAAGGCGTGGTCGCAATACATGCGGCCCCGGGCCAGGGCCAGCTTGTGGTCGAGTTCGTCCGGCGTGGTGGTCGAGGGCTTGGTGTTCGGCATCTCGAATACCGCGGTCACCCCGCCCAGCACGGCGCACAGGCTGCCGGTGGCGAGGTCTTCCTTGTATTCGAGGCCCGGTTCGCGGAAATGGACCTGGCTGTCGATCACGCCGGGCAGGACATGCAGGCCTCTGGCAGCGAACCGCTCCCCTGCCGAGGCCTGGGAAAGATCGCCGATCGCCGCGATCCGGCCCCCGCGCAGCCCGACATCGGCGGCCCCGATGCCGTCGTGGTTCACCACCGTGCCGCCGGCGACGATGAGGTCGAAAGTCTGGGACATGATCTCTCAAGCTTCCTGAAAGGCGCCGATGACGTCGATGAGCCTATCTTCCAGCCGGCGCGATTGCACGGCGGCCGACAGCCGCTCCTCGGCCAGCGCCCGCCCGGCGGCGCCGAGGGCGGCGCGACGGCCGGGATCGGTCACGATGGCCTGAATGGCATCGGCCAGGGCGGCGGGATCGCCGGCCGGCACGACCAGGGCATTGCGGCCGCTTTCCACCACGCCGGTCAGGCCGGCCGCATCGGTCGCGACCACGGGCACGGCCGCCGACATGGCCTCCATGGCGACGGTCGGCAAGCCCTCGGCATCGCCGCCGGACGCGGTGATCGAGGGGACGACGACCAAGCTCGCCCCGCGCATCCGGTGGCGTGTCGCCGCTTGGCTCTGCCAGCCCAGAAACTCGACCCCGTCCAGCCCGGCGGCACGCCCCTTCATGTCGCTCAGCATCGGACCATCGCCCGCCAGCACGACCCCAACCCCCACACCACGTTCACGCAGGATGCGGGCGGCATCGATCAGGATCGGAATGCCCTTTTTCTCGACGAAGCGGCCGGCGAAGAAGACATAGGGCGGCTCCTTCGGCGTCGCCATGGCCGGATCGAGGTCGATGCCGATATTGACCACGGTCAGCTTGGCGGCCGGAAAGCCGCGCTCGATCAATTTTTCCCGCACCGAGTCCGACACGCAGATGAACAGCGACGCCTGCGCCTTCAAAGCCTCGAGCCGGCGCTGGTAGATGGTCGGCAGCAGGCGCTTCTCATAGTGCTTGTTCTTGTGGGCATCGCCGCCGTGGTAGGTCACCACCAGGGGAATGCGCAGCGCCCGCGCCAGGGGCAGCGCGAGCGCCCCGCCCCGGCCGAACTGGGCATGGATCAGGCGGGCGCCCAGCGGGCGCAGGCTGGGCGCCTCGGGCACCCGGGCGCATTGCTTGAACAGGGCGCGATCCAGCGTGCCGAACGGCCCCGCCCGGCCCAGCACGATGGGCGAGGGCGTCAGTTCACCGACCTCGGCCGTCGTGCTGCAGCCAACCCAATGCGGCTCGAGACGGGAGAAAGCCGAATACTGCCGGCGCAGGAAACCGATCTCCGACTTCGGCACCAGCTTGTCGCGATAGACGAGAATCGCTGTCATCGACGGCAATCATACCCCTCTCCGCCCTTCAGGACGGAGAGGGTTCTGGTCCCGGCCAGGATCACTCCGCCGCCGTCTGCGCGGTCGGCAGGGTGTAGTCCTTGAAATCCTCGCGCAGCTTGGTCTTCAGCAGCTTGCCGGTCGCCGTGTGCGGCAACTCGTCGACGAAGACGACATCGTCGGGCATCCACCACTTGGCGATCTTGCCGACCAGGAAGTCGAGCATTTCCTCGCGGCTGATGTCCTTGCCCGCCTTCCTGACCACGATCAGCAGTGGCCGCTCGTCCCACTTGGGATGCACGATGCCGATCACCGCGGCCTCGGCGACCGAGGGGTGGCCGACGGCGGCGTTCTCGAGATCGATCGAGGAAATCCACTCGCCGCCCGACTTGATCACATCCTTGGCCCGGTCGGTGATCTGCATGAAGCCCTCGGGGTCCAAGGTCGCCACGTCGCCGGTATCGAAATAGCCGTTCTCGTCGAGAATGTTGCCGCCCTCGCCCTTCAGGTAGGCGTTGGCGATCCAGGGGCCGCGCACCATCAGGTGGCCGAAGGCCTTGCCGTCGCGCGGCAATTCCTTGCCGTCGTCGTCGGTGATCTTCAGGTCGACGCCGAACACCGCGCG
The DNA here is from genome assembly GCF_003590945.1 of Oleomonas cavernae. Classification (NCBI taxonomy): domain Bacteria; kingdom Pseudomonadati; phylum Pseudomonadota; class Alphaproteobacteria; order Acetobacterales; family Acetobacteraceae; genus Oleomonas; species Oleomonas cavernae. The sequence continues at coordinate 378,490 of NZ_QYUK01000008.1, forward strand.
GCCCTGCTTGCACTGAACGTCCAGGCGCTTCTCCTTGGGCCAGGTGTCCATCCCGGCCTTCAGCGTGCCCAGGGTGCCCAGCGGGCTCATCTCGGTCATGCCCCAGGCATGGCAGACGGAGACGCCGTACTTCTCCTGGAAGGTATCGATCATGCTGCGGGGTGCAGCCGACCCGCCGATGACCACGCGCTTCAAGGTCGAGAGGGTCTTCTCCTCCTTCTCGAGATACTGCAGCAGCATCAACCAGATCGTCGGCACCGCCGCGGTCATGGTAACGCCTTCGGTCTCCAGCAGGTTGTAGACGCTGGCGCCGTCGAGGGCAGCACCCGGCATCACCAGCTTGGCCCCGGCCATGGGCGCGCCGTAGGGGATCGACCAGGCATTGGCGTGGAACATCGGCACCACGGGCAGCACGGCGTCGACCGAGCGCAGGCCGAAGGCATCGGCGTTGTTGGCGACCATCGAATGGATCGCGGTCGAGCGATGCGAATAGAGCACGCCCTTGGGATTGCCTGTGGTACCCGAGGTGTAGCACAGCGACGAGGCGGTGTTCTCATCGAAATCCGGCCAGGCGAAATTGGGCGAGGCCTGCGCCACCAGTTCCTCGTAGCACAGGGCATCGGGCAGGCTGGTCTGGGGCATATGGGCGCGATCGGTCAGGATCACGAAATGGCGCACGCCTTTGAGCTTGTCGGCGAACTTCTCGACCAGCGGCACGAAGGTCAGGTCGATGAACAGCACCTTGTCGTCGGCATGGTTGACGATATAGGCGATCTGTTCGGGAAACAGGCGCGGGTTGATGGTGTGGCAGACCAAGCCGGAGCCCGAGGTGCCGTACCACACTTCCAGGTGGCGATGGGTATTCCAGGCCAGGGTGCCGATGACGTCGCCGAACTTGGCCCCCAGGCCCTTGAGCACATTGGCCACCCGGCGCGCGCGCTCCTCGGCCTGGGCATAGGTGTAACGGTGCAGCGAGCCTTCGACCAGGCGGGAGACGATCTCGCGATCCTGGTGATAGGTCGCCGCAAAGGTCAGAAACGACGAAATCAGGAGCGGCCGCTCCTGCATGAGTCCGCGCATAGGATCCCCTCCGCTATTGTTATGCGTTTTCCTGAATTGGACTTAAGTGCAAGCAGGCCCGACGTCAACCGGGTGACGCATTGTCAGATCAACCCCTGGGGGTGACAGCAGGCCATCCTCGCCGGCTCAGACGGCGAACAGCGGGCTGCCCAGGGAAGCAGGGAACGGCAGGCGGCCGGCATCGGCCGGACGAATTCGACGAAGCCCCAGGATTCTCGCGCCTCGACCCAGCCCTGGGCGCGGTAGAATTCGCGCACCGACGAATTCTGGGCATCGCACAGCAGATGCGCCCCCGGCCCCAGGATCCGCCCGGCCTCGGCCAGCAACAGGGCGCCGACGCCCCGCCCCTGTTCGAGCGGCGAAACGAAGAGGTGGCTCAACTCCCGCTGTGCCCGGTCCAGGCCGACGAAGCCGACAACCAGGCCGCCACGCTCGGCAACCAGGATTTCCAGATCGTCGGTCGAGAGGTTGAAATCTTCGATGGCAAAGCGATCCGCCGGGATGTCGGGATTGGCCCACATCCGCGCCGCCAAGAAGATCTCGGCGCATGCCCCGTGGTCGGCCGGCCGGGCCGGTCGAAAGCGGAGCCTGTCGCCCTCCGCCATAGTCATTCCCACATCCTTTGGCCCGATCCGACTGGAACCAGGCCCTACCCCCGATGGAAATCGCAGCCGCTGAGATGATCGTTCACCATCCCGACCGCCTGCATGAAAGCATACACGATCGTCGGCCCGACGAAACGGAAGCCGTATTGTCGCAGGGCCTTGGAAAGTGCCTGCGCCTCGGCGCTCTCGGTCGGAATATCGGCCATCGTTTCTCGGCTGTGAACGATCGGCTTGCCCTTCACGAAGGACCACAGGAATTTGGAAAAGTCGCCTTCGGTTCGTGTGATTTCGAGATAGCCCTGGGCATTGCCGATGGTCGCCTCGATCTTGCCCCGATGGCGCACGATCCCGGCATCCCCCAAGGCGCCTTCGATTTGCTTGTCACGCCAGCGCACCAGCTTCTCGGGCTCGAAACCATTGAAGCGGGCGCGGAAGGCGTCGCGCTTGCGCAGGATGGTGATCCAGGACAGGCCGGCCTGGAAGCCGTCGAGCATCAGTTTCTCGAACAAGGCGCGCGAATCATACTCGGGCACGCCCCATTCCTGATCGTGGTAGGCGACATATTCGGGCGAGACGCCGCACCAGGGACAGCGGTGGCGCCCGTCTTCGTGGTGGATCAGGCCCAGCTCGCGCATCACAGGACCAGGAAAGCCGGCTTCACCGGGGTGACCGCAACATCGCCCACGGTCAGCGGGCGGCCGTCGTCCGCGGCTTTCTCGATTTCTTCGAGACGCAGCAGGGCGATGCCGGTACCGGCCACGGCCGAGCGCATGGTGCCGGCATCGCGGTCGCCCAGCAGGACCGGGCTGTCGGGCAGCGGCGGCGGAACGCCGGGATCGAAATCGACCCGGAACAGGCGCTTGCGGATGGTGCCGCGATGCTTGGTGCGGGCGGTCAATTCCTGGCCGACATAGCAGCCCTTGGTGAAGGAGACACCGTTCAACTCCTCGAAATTGGCTTCGAGCAGAAACCCCTTGTCGACGGGGATATCGCGGGAGCCGTCCGGCACGCCCAGCAACAGGCGGTGACGATCGAATTGTGCCTCGCCGTCGCGCAGGGCGATCCCCGCGGCTGCCAGCACCGACAAGATCGTGGCCCTGGGCGCGATCAGGCGCGCGCCCAGGGCGTCCAGGCGCGGGTCGACGAAGGCCACGCCGCCCTCCAGCGCGCGGGCCGCGCCGGCCAGGCCGTCCAGCCCCAGCGCGGCCGTTGCGCCCTCGCCGAAAACGACGGCCACGACCAGGTCGTCGGCCGGGGCGATCGCGATCTTGGCGCGCAGGCGGTACATGGCCAGCCGGCGGGCCAGGTCGGCCCGCCGCGCCGCCTCGGTATCGATCAGCACCGTCTCGCCGGCCTGCGCCAGGATCAGCTCGTGCAGGAACTTGCCCTGAGGGGTCAGCAAGGCGGCGTAAAGGGCGTGGGCGGGCGACAGCAGGGCGGTGTCGTTCGACACCAGGCCTTGCAGAAACGCGGCGACCTCGGTGCCGGTCAGGGCCAGCACGGCCCGGCCGGGCAGGAGCGTCGCGATCGGGGATGAAGTCTGTGTCATGGCCAACGACTTGGGGACGCCGGGGGGACAAGTCAAGAGGCGCCGGCAGCATGACAGAAGCGCCCTGCCCTAACGGCCGAAGATGCTTGCCGGGGCCTTGGCGAGTTCGGCCTTGGCAAAGCTCCAGCCCAGTGAAATGGCCCGGTCGAACGCCTTCCAGTCGAGGAAGTCGACGCCTTCCACCGGCGGCTTCAGGTAGAGATCGGCCCCGGCCCGGTCGAGCCTGTCGCTGGGCGTCTTCACCGTGCCGGCACGCAGCAGGATCTGCAGGATATTCGGCATCTTGGGCCGCCGGCGCAGGAACAGGCGCTCGAACCAGGTCTCCTCGGGCAGGGCGCCCTGGGCCGCGAAGGCCACCGCCCCACCGACATCGACCGCGATCACCGGGCCACGGCCGAAGGCGCGCATGGGACCGACCGGCAGGTTGTCGAGCACGCCGCCGTCGGCAAAGACGTCGCCGTCCTTGTTCACCCAGGGCGGCATGATGCCGGGAATGGCGACGCTGGCACGCAGCCACTTCCACAATTCGCCGTGGCGATGCACCGCCAGGGTGCCTCGGGTCAGGTTGGTCGAGACGCAGAAATAAGGCAGCCACAGGTCTTCGATCCGCCGCTCGCCGAAGGCGTCGAGCAGGCGCCGGGTGACCTTGCGCCCGGCGGTCAGCGCCACCAGCGGCAGGGTGAAATCATTGACCGGGTTGCTGTCGACGAAGGCACGGCGCAAATGCCGCTCGGCTTCGAAATTGTCCCACATCATGGCGGCACCGGCCCCGACGATGGCACCCATCGAGCAGCCGCCGACCATGTCGACCGGCACCCCGGCCTCGGCCAGGGCGCGCAGCACGCCCATGTGGGCGAAGCCGCGCGCGCCGCCACCCGACAGGACCACGCCCACTGCGCGCCCCGCCAGTTGCCGGGCCAGCCGTGCCGTGTCGCCCCAGACCCCGATGCGCACGTGATGATGCAGCCCCGCCAGGCGCCCGCCGAGGAAGGCCGCGGTTCCCGAGGGCGAAAGGCGGTCGGGGGATGCATCAGCACCAGTTCCAGCGGCAGGCCGCGGGCATGGGCCGTCATCTCCATGGGGTGGCGTTGGCGGGCATCCCGGGCATCGGCGGCAGCGAGGACCAGGACCATGTCGGCCTGGCGCAGGCACAGTTGCGACCAGGGCCCGGCCGTATCGTCCGCCTCGTAGAGGACGAAGTCGTGGCCGGCCTCGATGTCGTGGAACCAGGCGGTCTGCTGCTGCCCGCCGGCGGCTTCGCCGATTTCCGCCACGGTCCCGAACAGCCGCAGGCCACGGGCCAGGTCACGGCGCAGGGTGGTGCAGTCGGCGACACCGCCCAGGGGCAGGATTGCCACCGTTCGCGGGCGCGTCGGGATGGTGCTGAGCGTTGGGGCCTGCGCCCCTTCCAGGCGCCAGACGATCTGGCGCGTAACCCGCAGCATGGCTTGGGGATGGGTCGCGACCAGGGACTGGAACGCGGCCTGGTCCAGGCGCAGCACCTCGCTGTCGCGCTCGGCCAGCACGGTCGCCGAGCGCGCGCGCCCCGACAGCAGGGCCATCTCCCCCACCACCTCGCCGGGGCGGACCCAGCCGATGCGCTGGCGCACCGCGCCGGCCCCGTCGCGCAGCACGCCCAGGCTGCCCCGCAGCAGGACATAGAGCGCATCCCCGGGATCGCCCTGGCGGAACAGGACCTGGCCGCCGGGCAGGCTGTACCAGTCGGCGCGATCGACGATCGTCGCCTTGGCGGCCGCATCGAGTTCGGCAAAGATAGGCACATCGTCGATCAGCGTGCACGTCTCGACGACAGCTTCCATGATCGGCCTCAGGCCAGCCGCCAAACGGCATCAAGGCCGGGCGGCCGATCCGCCGCCACCCGCCCGGTCTCGTGCATGTGCAGCAATTGCGCCAGGGTCGAGCGCGCCGCCGCCGGATAGAGCCTGGCATCGACGGCGGCATAGATCACCGGCACCATGTCCATGATCGCCGCCGGCCCCTTGAGCAGTTCGGCCACGATCTGCGCCTCGCGCTCGGCCCGGTGGTCCAGGAAGGCGGTGACATGGGCCTTGGGATCGGTGATCGCGGGGCCGTGGGTCGGCCAATAGACCGCATCGTCGCGGGCCAGCAGCTTGCGCAGCGAGGCGAGGTAATCGGCCATGTCGCCGTCGGGCGGGGCGATGACGCTGGTCGACCAGCCCATGACATGGTCGCCGGTGAACAGCACCTTGGCCTCGCGCCAGCCAAAGCACAGGTGGTTCGAGGTATGGCCAGGCGTGTGCACCGCCTCGATCGTCCAGCCCGGGCCGGCGGTGACGTCGCCGTCGAGCATCACGTGATCGGGCACGAAGTCGCGGTCGCCGCCTTCCTCGACCGCATCCCCCACGCCGCTGCCGTGAGGGCCGAAGCCATAGGTCGGCGCGCCGGTCGCCGCTTTCAGCAGGGCGGCACCGGGCGAATGGTCGGTATGGGTGTGGGTGATCAGGATATGGCTGACCGTCTCACCCGCCAGGCCGTCGAGCAGGGCATCGATATGCTCCTGGCTGCGCGGGCCGGGGTCGATCACCGCCACCCGCCCCTCGCCCACGACATAGGTGCCGGTGCCGTGGAAGGTGAAGGCGGACGGGTTGCGCGCCACGATCCGGCGCAGGCCCGGGGCGATCAGCTCCAGCCGGCCGTATTCGAAGCTCATGTCACGCCGATAGGGGATCGCGACAGCCATTTTTCTCTCCCTTGACGCCCACTATCTAGATCGCCGGCACGCCGGTCATCAGCAGAACCAGCGCGGCAGCCATGAAGCCCGGGCCGAACGGCGGATCGTCGGCCAGCGGCCCGCGCAGCCGGAGCGCCAACGCCAGCACCAGCGTGGCGACGCTGGCCCCCATATAACACCAGACCAGCCCCACCGGTCCCAGCCAGAAGCCCAGGCCCACGGTCAGCTTCACATCGCCCAGGCCCACCCCCTCGCGCCCGCGCAGCCGGGCATAGAGGGCCGATGCCGCCCATAATATCAGCGCGCCGCCCAGGCCGGCGGCAAGGGCGGGGATCAGCCGGTCGCCGAGCCAGGCCGCCACGAGGCCCAGCACCGCCACAGCCAGGGAGAGTTCGTCGGGGATCCGCCGATAGGCCAGATCGAAGGCGATGATCGCCACGGCCAGCGCCCCCAGGACCACCAGGGCGGCACCTTGGGGCACCATGCCCTGCCGCCACAGGGCGAGCGCGCCGAAGCCGCCGGCCAGGGCCAGCCAGAAGCCGCCGCCACGCAACGGGGCCAGGTCCCGCAGCCGCGCCAGCTCGGCCGTGATGCGCCAGATCACCAGGCCGGCCAGCAGGCCCAGCGCCGCCCCGGCGGCCGGGTGAACGATCGCCAGGTCAGCCAACGGCGGCCACCCCCAGGAGGATCGCCACCAGCGCGACCTGCGCGGTGGCGCCGAACACGTCCCCGCTGTAGCCGCCGATCTGCCGGCGTGCCAGCCCGGTCATCAACGCCCCCGCGGCGATCGTCAGCAGGGCCGCCGTCACCACGCCCCAGCCCAGGCAGACGAGGCCGATCCCCAGGGCGAATACCCCGCCGGACAGCGCGCGCTCGGGATCGATCTCGCCGACCGAGGCCCCCAGGCCGTCGGCCCGCGCCGGCGGCAACAGCGCCATGGGCAGCAGGATTGCCGCCCGCGCCCCGGCATTGGCCGCGATCAGGGCCCAGAACATGACATCGACACCGTCGGCACCGCCGATCTGCGCCAGCGCGACCAGCCTGCCGGTCAGGGCCACCCACAGGGCGGCCGCGCCATAGGTGCCGATGCGGCTGTCGCGCATGATGGCCAGCTTGGCCGGCGCGTCGCGCCCGCCGCCGAAGCCGTCGGCCACATCGGCCAGGCCATCCTCGTGGAAGGCGCCGGTCACCAGTAGTTCCGCCGCGACCGCGACCAGGGCCACCGCCCATACGCCCAGGCCCAGGCCATCGGCGACGAGCAGGGCAAGGCCTGATATCAACCCGACCAGGCCGCCGATCAGCGGCAATGCCCACACACTGCGCCCCAGCGTCCCCGGCGGCAGCAGGGCGGGCGGCCCGACGGCCAAGCGGGTGAGCAGGCTGGCGGCCAGGCGAAATTCGTCGAGGGCTGAGGGCGGTGGGTGTTGCATTGGGGCTTCTTGTTCGGGTCGCGATTGGCTAAAGCTTGGACCCCTTCCTGGACCCTGCCAGCTTTAGCCATGACGATCAAACCACCTGTCGATATGGCGGCCCTGCGCGCCGCCACCCAAACCATGCCCCTGGGCGACGACGCTGCGGCCGCCCGGGCTGCGGCGCGCGACGCCGTGCTGACCAAGCCGCCCGGCGCCCTGGGCCGCCTGGAAGAGATCGCGATCTGGCTGGCACGCTGGCAGGGCCGGCCGCGCCCGGCGGCCGAGGCGATTCGCATTGCCGTCTTCGCCGGCAACCACGGCGTCACCGCCGCCGGCGTCTCGCCCTATCCGCCCAGCGTGACCGCGCAGATGGTCGCCAATTTCGCTGCCGGCGGGGCGGCGATCAATGCCCTGGCCAAAGCGATCGGCGCCGAGCTGATCGTCACCCCCCTGGACCTGGACCGGCCGACCGCCGATTTCCGCGACCGGCCGGCCATGAGCGAGGCCGAATTCCTGGGCGCCGTCGCCATCGGCATGGGCGTGGTCGCGCCCGGCCTGGACCTGCTGTGCCTGGGCGAGATGGGCATCGGCAACACCACCACGGCTGCCGCCCTGTGCGCTGCCCTGTTCGGGGGCGAGCCCGCCGCCTGGGTCGGCCCCGGCACCGGGGCGACGGGCGATGTCCTGGCCAAGAAGGTCGCCGCCGTTACCGCGGCCGCGCGTTTCCACGGCCGCGAGACCGATGACCCGCTGGAACTGGCCCGTCGCCTGGGCGGCCGCGAGCTGGCCGCCATGCTCGGCGCCTGCCTGGCCGCGCGCCATGCCCGGGTGCCGGTGATCCTGGACGGTTACGTCGCAACCGCCGCCGTGGCCCCGCTGGCCAGGCTGCGCGGCGACGCCCTGGCCCACACCGTCGCCGGCCATTGCTCGGCCGAGCCGGCTCATCGCCGCCTGCTCGATGAATTGGGCCTCGTGCCGCTGGTCGATTTGAGAATGCGCCTGGGCGAGGCTTCGGGCGCTGCCGTAGCGGCCGGCATCATCCGCGCCGCCGCCCGCACCCACAACGAAATGGCCAGCTTCGCCGAGGCCGGCGTCGACGGCAAGGATACTTAAGGTTACAGGCCGGTTCACCGGGCGTAGAGAACCCGGCGAGTGCTCACGATACGGCGAATGACAAGAAGGTTTTCGTCTTCTCGGTCTTCGTAGACAATGATGAGCCAGCGTTTCAAGACGGAACCCCGGAGCTGGACTCCGTGCAGTTGTTCGCGCCGCCGGCCAAGCCCCGGCAGGATTGAAAGAAGCTCGATACGATCGAAAATGCGGTCCATCCAGGCCGCGGCCACAGCCGGCCCCTGTTCACGGGTTAGGAGTTCGTCCAGTTCCGCAAGGTCGGCGTCGGCCCCTGGCAGAAATCGGATCCGGCGGCGCACCGTTCGCTCGGACCAACATCAAGCGTCGGTGGAGCGGCGACGGAATTTTTCGAGGAAGTAAGCCCGATGCTCGGCAGGCGTGCCATCGCGATACTCGCCTCGGGCAATGGCCTCGTTGCCTTTCAAAATGGACTGCGCCAGTGCTTCGCGGTTGTCACGAAACCAGCGGTCGACGTCAGCATCGGTGACGCCCGGCCCAAGACTATCGGCCTCGACCTCGTCAATGAGGTCGAGCGCTGCCTGAACCTTCTCGAGATCATGTTTCGTCGTCGCCATGCCTGAATCATACCCCCTGTCTGCCGAGCGTCAACCAGGGCGAGCCTCGACGGCCCGCCTACTCCCGGTCGCGGGGATAGATGATGATCGACAGGTACTTGGCGGGCAGGGCGGTTAGCCGCTCGGGCCCATGGGCAGCGCCGCTGTCGAACAGCAGCGCGTCGCCGGGCTTGAGGTTGTAGTTGCTGTCGGCGTGGCGGTACTGCAACTCGCCCGCCAGCATGTAGATGAACTCGACGCCGCCATGCTGGAACGCGGTATAGGGCGTCGCCTCTTCCCGCAGGGTGATCAGATAGGGCTCGCACACCGTATCGCCGCCCAGGGCATGGCCCAGCAGTTCGTATTGGTGCCCGACCTTGGTGCCCCGGCGATCGATGATCACGCCCTGCCCGGCCTTGACATAGGAGCAGTCGCGCTTTTCGTCGAACGAGGCGAACAGGGCCGTGATCGGCACGTTCAGGGCGCCCGCCAGCGCCTGCAAGGTACCCAGCGACGGCGAAATCTGCCCGTTCTCGATCTTCGAGAGCATGCCGGTCGAAATGCTGGCCGCCGTCGCAAGATGGGCCACGGTCAGGTCGAGCTGGCGGCGCAGGCGGCGGATCTGCGCGCCCAGCGCCTGTTCCAGCGTGCGATTGGCAATCGCCGGCGCGCCCGAGCCGGTGACATAGTCCTCGGCGCCGGTCTCCACCACGTCCCCGCTCTCGTTCTCCGTCAACCGACGATCTCCTCGACCCCGTTTGGAATTGCCATTCTATACGGATTTGTTGCCTCTGGGGAAACAGATCACGCTTTTTCGCGCGCGATGGCGAAGGGCGACCAGCTCTGGCTGACCGGCATCATCTCGATGCAGTTCAGGTTCATGTGCGCCGGCAGGGTGGCGACGTAGTAGATCGTCTCGGCGATATCTTCGGGCTGCAGCGCGTTGGCGCCGCCGTAGAGCTTGTCGTAGGCCTCCTGGTTGCCGCCGGTGCGCACCAGGGTGAACTCGCTCTCGCACATGCCAGGCTCGATCGAGGTGACGCGCACCCCGGTCCCCGCCAGGTCGCAGCGCAGGCCGTAGGAGAACTGCCGGACGAAGGCCTTGGTCGCGCCATAGACATTGCCGCCCGGATAGGGCCAGTGGGCGGCGACCGAGCTCAGGTTGATCACGCCGCCCTTGCGCGCGATCAGGCCGGGCAGCAGCAGGCGGGTGATGGTCACCAGGCTGGTCACATTGGTGTCGATCATGGTCTTCCAGTCGGTGAGCACCGCCGCCTGGGCCGGGCCGGTGCCCAGCGCCAGGCCGGCATTGTTGACCAGCCAGTCGATCTCCTTGAACCCCGCCGGCAGGCCCTCGACCGCCGCTGCCAGGGCCGCCTCGTCGCGCATGTCGAAGGCCAGGCCATGGAACGCGTCGCCCAATTCCTGGCCCAGGGCCTCCAGCCGCTCCGCCCGCCGGCCGGTGCCGACCACCTGCCAGCCGCCGGTCACGAAACGCCGCGCCGCCGCGGCGCCGAACCCGGCGGTCACGCCGGTGATGAGAACGGTCTTGGTCATGCCCTGTCTCCGCAAACTGATTCCACGAGGAGGATACTAGCGATCGATGACCGCTCGCTGGACCTACAATTTCTCGGCTGTGGATCTAACATCCGCCGGCTGTAAGTTCGATGCTGGCCGCATCCCTCCGGAACGAAGTGCAAATCATGAACGCTCTCGCGCCCAACATGGACCACCACTGGCTGCCCTTCACCAACAACCGCCTGTTCAAGCAGGAACCGCAGGTTTTCGCGCGGGCGCAGGGCGTACGCTATTGGACGCCCGAGGGGCGGGAAATCCTGGATGGCTCGTCGGGGCTGTTCTGCTGCGCCGCCGGCCACGGCCGGCCGGAAATCGCAGACGTGGTGCATCGGCAACTGATGACCCTGGACTACACCCCGCACTTCCAGCGCGCCGCCCCGGTCTCGTTTGAATTTGCGCAGCGTCTGGCCGCATTGCTGCCGCCGGGCCTGGACCGCCTCTTCTTCGGCAATTCAGGGTCCGAGGCGGTCGATTCCGCCGTCAAGATCTGCCTCGCCTATCACCGCGCCCGGGGCCAAGGCCAGCGCAGCCGCTTCGTCTCGCGCAACTGGGCCTATCACGGCGTCAATATCGGCGGCACCTCGCTGGCCGGCATGGTCAACAACCGGCGCGACTACTCGGGCGTCACCTTCGACACCCTGCATATGCGCCACACCTGGAGCGAGGAGCAGCGCTATACCCGTGGCCAGCCTGAGAGCGGTGCCGACAAGGCCGACGACCTGGAAGACCTGTGCCGGCTGCACGGCGGCGAGACCATCGCCGCCGTCTTCATCGAGCCCGTCGCCGGCTCGATCGGCACCATCGTGCCGCCCAAGGGCTATCTCGAGAAGCTGCGCGCCACCTGCGACAAATACGGCATCCTGCTGGTGTTCGACGAGGTCATCACCGGCTTCGGCCGCACCGGCGCCGCCTTTGCCGCCCAGGAATTCAAGGTGACGCCGGACCTGATCACCATGGCCAAGGCCCTGACCAACGGCGCCATCCCGATGTCGGCGGTCGCCGTTCATCGCGACATCCAGGCGGCGGTGATCGACGCCGCCAAGGGCGACCGCCCGGAACTGTTCCACGGCTATACCTACTCGGCGCACCCGGTCGCCTGCGCCGCCGGCCTCGCCGCGCTCGACATCTACCGCGACGAGGGCCTGTTCGCGCGCGGCCAGGCCATGTCGCCCAAGCTGCTGGACCTGGTCTTCGGCCTGCGCAACCTGCCCCAGGTCACGGACCTGCGCGGTTACGGCATGATTGCCGGCATCCAGCTCAAGCCGGGCGCCAACCCGGGCGAGAAGGGCAGCCTGGTGCAACGCCTGCTGTTCGACGCCGGCCTGCATGTGAAGGCCACCGGCGACGCCCTGATCTTCGCTCCCGCCTTCGTGGTCGAGGAGGATGAGTTGGCCCGCATGGGTGAGGTCCTGCAGAAGGTGCTGGGCCGGGGGGATATCTGAGGCTCGATTGGCCTTTCATTCTGCACACCACTCTCAATCGTCATGCCCGGCCTTGTGCCGGGCATCCACGTCGGGACGAGCCACATTCGTTGACGAAAGAGGCAGCTTGCCGACGTGGATGGCCGGGACTTCGCCCGGCCATGACGGTGGAGGCTTTGGGGACGTAAGCGGTACGACTTGGTGCTGCTGGAGCGACCAGACGACACTCAAGCGCTGGACTCATCGAGTCGCCGCAGCAATTCCTCGCGCTTGGCAGCAAACCGCGCCTCGATCTCTTCGTTTGACGATACTCGACCATCCCGAAGCGCAGTCCGGCCCGCCTCGACCTTGCGGCGGAACCAGGCTTCGTAATCATCGTCGACCTGGATCGTGGATTTGGACACGCCATGCACTCCGATTGTGGCGCCGAAAGCGTAACACGCGGCGCTGGTGCAGGGCGAGTCCGCGCTCAGGCCGCCACTGACTCGCGCCTGACTTCGTTGATGGCTTCGCGCAATTGCATGAGCCCCGGCACGATCGCCTCCTGCGCGATGGCGGCATAGCCCAGGCGGATGATGTTGCGCGGCGGCTGGTCGTCGATGAACTGGATGTCGCCCGGTTCGACCAGGACGCTGCGCTTGAGGGCAGCGCGCTGCACGTCCCAGCAGTCGATGCCCCAGGGCAGGCGCAGCCAGATGGCCGAGCCGCCCGTGGTCTGGGTGAATTCACAATCGGGCAGCAGGCTGACGATCTCGCGCTGCATGGTCGCCCATTTGCGCCCCAACTGTTCGCGCACCCGGCGGATATGGGCGTCCAGATGGCCCTCGGCGATGAAAATCGCCATCGCGCGCTGGTCGTGCGCCGAGGTGTGCCGGTACATCAGCCGGCGCAGGGCGCGCAACTCGCGGATCAGCGGTTCGGCCGCCAGCACGAAGCCCAGGCGCAGGCCGGGAAACACGGTCTTGGACAGGCTGCCCAGATAGATCGTGCGGTCGGCGTTGTCGAAGCTGCGCACGGCGGCGCGCTGGGGGCCGACGAAATTCAACTCGTGCTCGTAGTCGTCCTCCAGGATCAGGGCGTCCTGCCGCTCCGCCATGTCGAGCAGGGCCAGCCGGCGCTGCAGGGACATGGTCACGCTGGTCGGCGACTGGTGGCTAGGCGTGACATAGACCAACTCGCAACCGCGAAGCCGGTCGTCGACCACCATGCCGTTGGCATCCACCGGAATCGGCACCAGGTCGGCGCCGGCGTCCCGCAGGATGTTGCGGGTGTCGACATAACCGGGGTTTTCCAGGGCGACCCTGGTCCCTGGCCCGCACAACAGGTTGCCGGCCAGATACAAGCCGTTCTGCGACCCGGTGGTGATCAGGATCTCCTCGGGCTTGGCCTTCAGCCCCCGCTGCGGCAGCACCCGGTTGATGATCTGCTCGACCAGCATGGGGTCGTCGCCGTCCACTAGGTCCAGCACCCAGGACGGGGCGTGGAAGGCCGAACTGGCGAGCCTGGTCGCGTCGCGCCAGCGGGCGATTGAAACCTTGTCGATGGCGACCTGGCCATAGATGAAGGGATAGCTGAACTCCTGCCAGTTTTTGGGCTTCACGACATTGCGGTGCAGCGACGGCCTGGACAGCATCCGGTCCGACCAGTCCACCGCTTTGACCGGGCCGTCCTCGCGCGGCTCGGAGGCCATGTACCCGGCGACGCGCATGTTCAATTGCTGGCGCAGGAACTGCTGATCGATGAAATAGCCGCGGCGCTTGACCGGGGCCAGATAGCCCTCCTCGGTCAGCCGCTCATAGACCAGCACCACGGTGTTGCGCGACACGCCGATGCGATCGGCCAGATCCCTGGTCGCCGGCAGGGGGTCGTGCGGTGGCACCCCGCCGTCGAGGATCGCCTCGACCATCCGATCGTGAACCTGCTTCTGCAAGCTCTGCGCCGGATCGAGCGGCGAGAGGAAGTAGCGATCCAGAAGCGACATGCACGATCCTCTGGCACCATAAAAATTTCCTGTGGATCTAATACCAAAATCGATGGCGGACCTAGCCTTTTGCACTGCATCATCTACGCTGGCGTCTCTCGGGGAATAGGAGTGGGGCTTATGGCAATGAGGAAGCACACGGGTAAATCCGTCAGCCGGCGTTTGGTTCTGAAGGCGGCGGCGGTGGGGGGAACTGCCCTGGCCATGCCGGCGATCGTCAGCCGGTCGGTATTGGCCTCGTCGGGCGAGATCAACATCATGATGTGGTCGGACTACCTGCCCGACCCGTTCCGCGACGCGTTCACCAAGAAGACCGGGATCAAGATCAACTTCACCGGCATCGGTTCCAACGACGACATCCTGAACAAGATGAAGGCGACCAACGGCCAGGGTTTCGACCTGATCTCGCCGACCCTGAACCGGTCGCTGCTGTGGGAGCCGCTGGGCCTGATCCAGCCCTTCGACATGAAGAAGATCCCCATCGACAAGGTCAACCCGGCCATGGCCAAGATGGGCGAGACGGTGTGGAACTTCGGCGGCAAGGGTGTCGCCTGGGTCCCGCATATCTGGGGGACCGAGGGCGTTTCCTGGCGCACCGACAAGTTCAAGCCGGCCGGCGAATTCCCGTCCTACGGCGACATCTGGGACGATGCCAACGCCGGCAAGACCATGGGCCGCGGCCATTCCGTGATGCTGGGCGCCGGCCTCGCGCTGGAGCGGAAGGGCGAGATGGCGCCGGGCTCGATGTGGGCCGCCTATCAGAGCCCTGAAAAAATGACCGAAGTCTGGAGCAAGCTGACCGAATATTGCATCGGCAAGAAGAAGAACCTGAAGCTGCTGTGGAACGATGCCGATACCCAGAAGAACGGCCTGCTGAACGAAGGCGTGATCGTCGCCCAGACCTGGGACGGCCCGCCGATCGCGCTGAAGACCGCGGGCGAACCGGTGATGTACCGCGCCCCCGTCGAAGGCGCCATGGCCTGGGTCGACGGCCTGGCCCTGCCGGTCGGCGTCAAAAACGTCGACCAGGTCTATGCCTTCATCGAGGCCTGCTATGACGCCGCCCTGGCGGGCGAGGCGATCAAGACCCACGGCTACAATTCGCCGGTCACGGGTGCCGACAAGTTCGCCGGCGACGTCTATGCCAAGAACTTCGCCGACGCCTATCCGGGCGATGCCCTGGCCAAGCTGAACCCCTGGCCGCCGGAAGCCCCCTGGTACGCCGAGAAGCGGACGGAGTTCGTGAACAAGTTCATGAGCGCCTGATCGCTCACCTTGATCGTCATTCCGGCGAAGGCCGGAATCCATGGCAACGGCACGCGGGATGTGGGGGATTTCCCCACCCCGCGCGGCCCGGGGATGGATCCCGGCCTTCGCCGGGATGACGGCAGGACCAGTACCTGCTTGAGAACGAACGGAGCGCAGATGAGCAAGAACGTCACCCTGGAACATGTGACGATCCGCTTCGGCGCCCATGCCGCCGTCGACAATGCTCATCTCGACATCGCCGGCGGCGAATTCTTCTCCTTCTTAGGTCCCTCGGGCTGCGGCAAGACCACGCTGCTGCGCTGCATCTCAGGCTTCATCGCGCCGACCGAGGGCCGCGTCCTGATCGGCGGCAACGACATGAAGGGGGTCGGCCCCAACCAGCGGCCGACCGCGCTGATCTTCCAGAACCTCGCCCTGTTCCCCTTGATGACCGTAGCCGAGAACATCGCCTTTCCGCTCGAGGTGCGCGGCGTCTCCAAGCGCGAGCGGCGCAAGCGGGCCGACGAATTGCTGGACCTGATCGCCCTGGCTGGCCAGGGCGACAAGAAGGTGACGGAACTCTCGGGCGGCCAGCGCCAGCGTGTCGCCATTGCCCGGGCCCTGGCGGTCGAGCCCGATATCCTGCTGCTGGACGAGCCGCTGTCGGCCCTGGACCTGAAGCTGCGCCAGCACATGCGCAGCGAACTGCGCGAGATCCAGAAGCGGGTCGGCCTCACCTTCATCTATATCACCCACGACCAGGGCGAGGCCCTGATCATGTCCGACCGGGTCGCGGTGATGAGCAAGGGCGTGATCGAACAGGTGGCGGACCCGGTCACCCTCTATGACCGCCCACGCACCTCCTTCGTCGCCTCCTTCGTGGGCGAGACCAATGCCATCGCTGCCACCGTGGTCGCCCGCGACGAACTGGCGGTGGAGGTCGAGACGGCGGCGGGCCTGCGCCTCCAGGGTGTCTCGGCCGGCGGACGGCTCTACCGCGCCGGTGAATCCTGCATCATCTTCATCCGCCCCGAACAGTTGAAGCCGGTGGTGGCGACAGCAGCCGTCAACCACATCCCCGCCCGCCTGATCGGCGAGGAGTTCGAGGGCAACGCCCGCCATCTGCTGCTCGATGCCGGCGGCGGCCAGCGCCTGCGCATGTCGCTGGTCAATGACGGCGCACCGCCCGCGATCGATGCCGACGGCACGCTGCCCGTCACCTTCTCGCCCGACCTGGGCCTGGTGCTGCCCGACGGGCCGTTGGCGCGGGGCTGACCGCATGGGTGCGCTGCGCGATTTCAAGGCCCTGTTCACCCGCCACGGCACGGGCGTCGGCATCTTCGTCGTGGTGGCGATCACCCTGTGGGTCTTCGTGCTGATCGTGCTGCCGCAATTGGCCATGGTCGACATGTCGTTCAGCCACAACCTGCCCCCGGCCGATCAGGGCGGGCCCAGGGACGTCTACACGCTGTCGAACTACGGCTATTTCGTGCAGGGCAACGACGGCAGCTTCAACAGCCTGCATGTCACGATCCTGGTCAAGACCGTGGTCGCCTCGGTCATCGTAACCTTCCTCGACCTGATCCTGTGCTACCCCATCGCCTATGTGCTGGCGCACGGTGCCAGCAAAAGCACGGCGCGCCTGATGATGATCGGCCTGATCGTGCCCTTCTGGGTGAACGAAGTCTTGCGCGCCTTCGCCTTCCGCATCCTGTTCGGCGCGACCGGCCTGGTGAACGGCCTGGGCCTGTCGCTGGGCCTGTGGGACCAGCCGGTCGACTTCATCCGTGAGGATGTCGCCCTCTATGCGGGCCTCACTTATGCCTACATCCTCCTGATGATCTTCCCGATCTACAACGCCGTGGAAGCACTCGACCGCAACCAGATCGAGGCGGCGCGCGACATGGGCGCCAGTTGGTGGCGCGTCCACTGGCGCATCGTCATCCCCATGGCCAAGCCGGGCATCGCCTCGGGCACCACCATGGTCTTCATGCTGACCACCGGCGCCCTGGCCGCGCCGCAGATCCTGGGCGGGCCGTCGAACCTGTGGTTCACCCAACTGGTCTACCAATGGTTCAACGATGCCGGCAACTGGCCGCGCGGTTCGGCCTATGCGGTGATCCTGGTCGCGGTCAGCATCCTGTTCACGCTGCTGATGATGCGGGTCTTCAAGGTCGGCATCGGGGCCATCGGCCGATGAGCAGCGGCATTGTCACCCGGGCCGGGACGGTCGCCTTCTGCCTGCTGTTCTTCGGCTTCCTGTTCGGGCCCCTGGTGATCATGGTGATCACCGCGTTCAATTCCTCGTCCTTCCCGCGCATCGTGCCGTGGGATTGCTTCACCACCGACTGGTTCGGCCGCCTGTCACGCGACCTGCTGCTGATGAAGGGCCTGGGCAATAGCTTGGCTATCGGCGCCGGCGTGGTGGTGGTCTCCACCCCCATTGGTCTCGCCGCGGCCCTGGCCTTGAGCGAGGTCGGGCCGAAGCTGAAGGGCCTGCTCTATACCGTGTTCATCTCGCCGATCCTGATGCCCGGCATCGTCATCGGCATTTCCACCCTGTTGTTCTGGGGCAGGATCGGCAGCGGTCTGGGCTTCGGCTTCGACTCGATCTTCTACAACGGCTTCTTCCTGACCATCCTGGGCCAGGTCTGCTTCATCGCCGCCTATTCGATGCTGGTGTTCCTGGCCCGGCTGCAGCGGTTCGACACCTCGCTAACCGAGGCGGCGCTGGACCTGGGTGCTACACCCGGCCAGGCGTTCCGCCGCATCCTGCTGCCCTTCCTGCGCCCGGCGATCTTCTCGGCCGCGATCCTCGCCTTCCTCGCCTCGCTCGAGAACTACAACACCACGGTCTTTGCCATCGTGGCCGAGAGTACCTTCACCACCGTCCTCGCCTCCAAGGTCCGGCTTGGTATCGATCCCTCCATCTCGGCGGTCGCGGTGGTGATCATCGCGATTACCCTGATCGGCGCCATCGTGCACGAGGTGCACCAGCGCCGTGCCGATACCCTGGCCCAAGGCGGCGCGGCGGCCAGGCGCATTCTCGAGAACCCTGTCGCCGCATTACTGCGCCACCCGGCGACGGTCGCCACCATCATGATCGCCTTGTTGGGCACCGCGGTCTGGTACGGCAGCCAGCATGATTCAAGGGCCTGCGAGAAAACGATCCTGGACGCCAAAATGCTGGAACAGCAGCGCCTGCAGGAGCAACAGCGCCAACCCGCGCCGGCCCCCGCCGCGCCCAGCGGGACCGCGCCTGCCCCCAGCACGCCCTTCGGCGGCGTGTTCACGCCCGACAACCTGGGCGGCCCCAAGCCCTAGGCTGCGGGTCGGTCGTGCGTCCTTCGAGACGGCCCTGCGGGCCTCCTCAGGATGAGGAGGTTTGTTGTGGCATATAGATTTTCCTCATCCTGAGGAGCCACCAAAGGTGGCGTCTCGAAGGACGCACCCCGCCGGCCCCCTGCACCCGGCGCAAAAGCCTCCGGCAACACGAACCCGTGACCTTGCGCCCGAACCGGCCCATCATGGCCCGGTTCGAGACGTCAGACAGAGCATCATGCCCGATACGGATAACCAACCCGCCCGACAGAAGGCAGGGGATGACGAGCAGGCCACCCTGCCCATGGCGCCGGCCGCACGGCGGCGGGCCTTTGCGGTCCTCACCATCTGCCTGATGTGTACCGGCTTCAGCCAGTCGGTCGTCTATGCCATCCTGCCGCCGATCGCCCGCGACCTGGGGCTGACGGAACTCCAGGTCGGCAGCATCTTCGTGCTGTCGTCCGCCTTCTGGGTGGTGACCACGCCCTGGTGGGGCCGGCGGTCCGATCATCTGGGCCGCCGCCGCACCATCCTGATCGGCCTGCTGGGCTTCACCCTGTCGATGCTGCTGTTCACCCTGGTGCTGCAGGCCGCGCGGGAGGGCTGGATCGCCGTGGCCCTTGCCTTTCCCCTGCTGGTCGCCGTCCGCTCGACCTATGGCCTGGTGGTCTCGGCCGCCTCGCCTTCCGCCCAGGCCTATGTCGCCGACCGCACCACGAGGACGGAGCGTACCCGCGCCATCGCATCTTTGGCCGCCGCCTTCGGCCTGGGTGCCACGCTGGGTCCCGGCCTCTCCGCCAGCCTCGTCGTCCTGGGCATTCTGGCCCCCTTCTACTTTACGGCCTTCCTGGGCCTGCTCAGTGTCCTGCTGGCCTGGAAGGCCTTGCCCGAACATGCGCCGCCGCAACCATCGAAGACCCGCATCCGCCTCAGCGTGTTCGACAGGCGCATCGTCTTGAACCTGGCCAACGGCGCGATCATCTCCTCCGCCCAGGCGGCGATGATCCAGACCGTCGCCTTCTACATGATGGACCGGCTGACCCTGCCGCTCGATTCCGCGGCGCAGTTCGCCGGCATCGGCCTGATGGCGGCCTCGCTTGCCGCCCTGTTCGGCCAGCTCGTCGTCGTGCATCGTTTCCGCATGTCGGCCCCGGTGCTGGAGCGGGTGGGCCTGGGTGTCAGCGCCGTCGCCTTCTTAGGATTGGCCTTCGCCTACGAACTTGGCCCCCTGGTGTTCGCGCTGACCATCATCGGCCTGGGCCAGGGCATGTCCCGGCCGGGCAATGTCGCCGTGGGCTCCCTGGTCGTGCAGCGTCACGAACAGGGTGCGGTCGCCGGCCTCAACAATGCCACGGCCGCCTTCGGCTTCCTGGTCATGCCCTTCATCGTCATGCCGGCCTACAAGATCAATCCCGCCCTGCCCTATTTCATCGGCGCCGGTCTGCTGGGCATGGGCCTGCTGATCTCCTTCCTCGATCCCAACACACGCAAGGCGCTGGCGGTCGGGCCCGACGGCTACGACACCGACGAAATGGACGACAACCTGCCGCCCATATGAATGCTTGAAATCAGCCGCCGCGCGCCCCAGTTTCGGCCTGGTTCGAACGAGAGGACAGGCGATGTTGGAACGGATGATCGAGCAGACGATTCTGGCCAGCCGGTGGCTTCTGGTGCCGTTGTACCTAGGGCTGGCCGCCATGCTCCTGGTCCTGATCTGGCAGTTCTATACCGACTTGTTCCATGTCGTGGGCAGCCTGGGCGCGGCCGATGATTCCGCGATCATCCTCGAGACCCTGGCCCTGATCGACCTGGTGCTGGTCGCCGGGCTGATCACCATGGTGGTGATCTCGTCCTATGAAAGCTTCGTCTCGAAGATCGACGTGAAGGAAGGCAGCGACACCCCGCCGCTGTTCGGCAAGCTCGATCCCGGCACCTTGAAGATCAAGCTGGGCGCCTCGATCGTCGCCATTTCCTCGATCCAGCTTTTGAAGGCCTTCGTCAGCGTCGAGAAATACACCTCGTCCGACCTCGCCTGGCTGATCGGCATCCACATGACCCTGGTGGTTTCCACCCTGCTGATGGCGATCATCGACAAGCTGACCTTCGCCAAGGCCCGCGACAAGGTGAAGGAAGCAGGCCTCAGCTCGTCCGGCCATTGAGGATGGCGAGCAGTTCGTCTTTCACGCCGTTCGCCCACAGGGGCTGGAAGTCGTGGTTGTTCACGGGCAGCGGGATGAAGCTCGCCGCCACGCCGCGGGCCTTCAGGCCGTCCACATAGCCGGTCACCGTGGCCGGCGCGGTCCAGCCGTCGCCCCGCCCGGTCATCGCCACCACGTCGGTCGCCGTCGCCACCCGGTCCAGATAGGCCATGGGCAGCAGGCTGCGGGTAAAGGCCGTCCGGTGGATCATCTGGTTCCACTTGACGATGTCGCAGGGGCACGAGATCAGCATCGCCACGTCGATCAGGCCGGGATGCCGGCCGATCACGATCGCCGTGGTCACCGCCCCGCCCGAATGGCCCAGCACGATCAGCCGCCGGGCCTTGTACTGGGTCTTGAGTTCGCGCAACGCCGTCGCCACCGCGTCGATATTCTCCGGCGTGTAGAGATCGACCCGGCCCCAGTTGCGGCCGTCCGAGACCTTGCCCGCGCCATCGCTGTACCCCGGGCGCAGCAGGGCGACTGCCACCACGTCCGGCTCGGCCGAGACCTGGGCGGCGATCGGGTAGAAATAGTCGACCGGGCCGCCCTGGCTGGAATCGCCGTGGATCATGACCACGAGCTGGGGCCGCGGGCCGACCTTGTCGGCGCCGAAGGTCTCTATCCCCAAGCACAGGCGCCCGGCGCGCAGCCATTCACGGCCGTCGCCCGAGGCGCAGGTGCCCGCCTCGCCGGCGTCTTCCGCGCGCGCCACGCCCAGCGCCGCCGTGAGGCACGCCCAAACGATCAGCACACTACGCAATAGCATCCAACGCCCCTCGGCCCCGACGGCAAGCCCGCATGATGAGCGAACTCGCCACCGCCGCCAAGGTTGGGTGCAGGGTGCTCAGGCCTTTATTGGCCCGATGTTGCGTTTGGACATCGCCCGGGCAAGGGCGAAGGCAACCAGCACGCCAGTGGCATAGCCGGCGATGACATCGGCCGCGAAGTGGTTCGCCATGACCATGCGCGCGGCGGCCGGCAGCACGGCCAGCGCCAGGAAGACGAAGCGCCAGCGCGGCCAGATCAGGCCCAGGGCCGCGGCGAAGGCGGCAATGGCCTGGGAGTGGCCCGACGGAAACGAATTCCAGTGGGCGTCGATATCGAAACCGTGGACGCCATAGGTGCCATCGGCGATCAGCAGCCGGGGCCGGGCCCGCGCCACCACCACCTTGACCACGTTGACGACCAGGCCGCCCAGGGCGACCGACCCCATCACAAAGGCTGCGCGCACCACCCAGTCGGCCCGGCGGCGCCAGGCCGCCACGACCAGCACCAGCCCGGCCACGGCAAACATCCAGCCCGACCGGCCGACCTCGTTGATGGCGGCGAAGGCCACCTTGTCCTGCGCGGGCAAGGCGAAGAACCACAGCGCCAGCGGCCGGTCCAGCCACAGCATCGCAGCGACGATGATCAGCGCCAGGGCCAGCGCCAGCCACCAGCGGCGGGCGGCGATGCCCACCGCCTCGACCAGCGCGTCGCCGGCAAGGTCCCAGATCAGCCGGACTGTGGCGGCGGCGCTCATGGCGCCACGGGGCCTCGCCGCAGAATGGCGATGTCGATCGGCTTGCCGCGCGACACGTTGACCCCGCGGACATGGGCGAGCTCCTGCACCGCCAGGCCGCCCAGGGCCGCGTCGAAGCCCGGCCTCGACCCTGCCTCGACAAGGGCGACGGCGCCCGGCGCGGCGGCAAACGCCGCCGCTGCCTCGGCCGGCGACAACAGGCGGATATCGGTCCTGGTCAGGAACACCAGGCTGGGCTCGCTGTAACCGCTGGAGACCAGCAGCGGCGCATCGGTCAGCCCCAGGCGATCCAGTTCCGCGGCGATTGCCGGGGCGGGCCACAGCACCGTCGCCCCCGGCAGGATCGTCGTGAAGGCCGCCGCATAGAGGGCACCGGCCCCGATCACCATGACCGCGATGGCCCGGCCAACGGCCGCCCGGCTGATCAGGACCAGGCTGGCCGTGACGGTCAGCAGGGCCACCACGACCGCAGCAAGGCCAGCGGTGCCGGCCCCGCCGGTGAAATACCATTCCAATCCGGCCAGCCCCAGCCCCAGGGCCACGCCCACCGCAGCGAACACGGCCAGCACGAACCGGCGCCAATGCCGGCCCAGGCGCGTCACCGGCTTGAAGGCTTCCAGCGCCGCGCCGGCCCCCAGCAGCAGGAAGGCCGGGAAATAGGGCATGGTGTAGTGGGGCAGCTTGGTCGGCACCAGCTCGAACAGGATGAACCCCGGCACGCCCCAGGCCAGGGCAAAGCGCACCCAGGGCCGGTGCCGATTGGCCCAGGCCCAGGGCAGGCTCAAGCCGAACAGCACCCCGCCCGGCCACAGCATCGCCGCCATGGTGACGAAGTAGTAGCCGGGCGGCGCGCCGTGGCTTTCCTCGCCGCCCAGCAGCTTGGGCACCAGGTCGCCGCCCACCGAGTTGGACAGGAAGGCGCCGTCGGTCTTCAGCGAGATGGCAATCAGCCAGGGCGCGGTGATCACGGCCAGGACCAGCAGGCCGGACAAGGGCCGCAGCGCCCGCAGGAAAGTGCCCACCCGGCCGCTGCGCCGATCGGCCAACGCCAGGGTCAGGACGGCGAGCCCCGCCACCAGGGGGGCGATCGGTCCCTTGATCAGCACGCCCAGGCCCAGGAAAGCCCAGCCCGCCAGGGCAGGCCACGGCGCCGTGCGCAGCCCCTGCGTGACCCGCTGATAGATCAGGCCGAAACAGCCCAGCGCGCCCACGACGGTCAACAGCAGCGTCGCATCGGTCTTGGCCAGGCGCGCCTCGATGTTCAACACCAGCGCCGCCGCCAACAGGGCAGCGGCGGCAAAGGCGACATCCTCGCCGGCAAAGCGCCGGGCCAGGCCATAGAGCAACAGGACCGCCAGCATCGATGCGATCATGGACGGCAGGCGATAGACCCAGATCGGGCTTGCCGCCCCCTCGCCCGTCACGGCGACAGCGGCCGCCTGCAGCCAGTAGATGCCGACCGGCTTCTTGTAGCGCGGCACATCCTGGAAGCGGATATCGACATAGTCGCCGGTCTCGACCATCTGCCGCGTCGCCTGGGCGAAACGCGACTCGTCCCGGTCGGTCGGCGGCAGGCTGGCGATGCCTGGCAGAAAGGTGCCCAGGCACAACAGCAGCAGGAGGAGAACCCGCGCCAGATGACCGCCGGGCAGGGGCATGATCCTAGTTGATCCCGCCGCCGTCGCGCAGACGGATGGGGAATTTGGAGCGGCGGTTCAGCCACCACACCCCGAACAGGTCGGTGATGCCGACCAGGGCGCGGTCGAAAGTGCCGTATTTGGAGGTGCCGGCATCGCGCGGGCGGTGGTTCACAGGGATCGGCAGCACCGTGGCCCCATGGCGCCGGGCCAGCGCCGGCAGGAAGCGGTGCATGTGATCGAAATGCGGGAATTCCAGGAACAGCGAGCGCCGGAACATCTTAACACCACAGCCGGTGTCCTTGACCCCGTCCTTCAGCATCTTGTTGCGCAGCCAGTTGGCGAAGCGCGAGGCATAGCGCTTCTGCCAGGGGTCGTTGCGCTTGATCCGCTCGCCGGCCAGCAGGTCGGGCTTTTGGGGGCCGTTCGCCGCCGCCCACAGGCTGGGCAGGTCGGCCGGATCGTTCTGCCGGTCGCCGTCCAGGGTGCCCACCCAAAGGCCGCGGGCGGCGAGCACGCCCGAGCGCACGCCCATGCTCTGGCCATAGCGCTGGGCATGGCGGACGATGCGCAATTCCGGCGCATCCGCCTGCCGCGCGGCCAGTTTGGCGGCGGTATCATCGTCCGAGCCGTCGTCGACGAAAATCACCTCGAAGGCGATCCCGACCGGGCGCAAGGCGGCGAGAACCTCGTCGAGCAGCGGCCCGACATTCTCGGACTCGTTCAGAACAGGGATGACGATGCTTAAGTCCATGGGGCCCATTTTCCCGGCCAAGTGCGCGAATGGCTTAGCCGGTCGGCGCCGCTTTGTCACCCGTCACAGCAGCAGGAGTGCCGCGAGCCCCAGGAATGCGAAGAAACCGACGACGTCGGTCACCGTGGTCACGAAGACACCCGAGGCGATCGCCGGGTCGATGCCGAAACGATCCAGCACCAGCGGGATCATGACCCCGGCGAGCGCGCCGGCGACCATGTTGATGATCATGGACATGGCGAAAACCAGGCCCAGTTCCCAATCGCCGAACCACAGAAAGCCGATGCCGCCGACGATCGCGGCAAAGACCACGCCGTTGATCGCCCCGACCAGGGCCTCCTTCAGGACCACCCGCCGGGCATTGGCGGTGGTCAATTCCTTAGTCGCCAGGGTGCGCACAGCGACCGTCAGGGTCTGGGTTGCGGCATTTCCGCCCATCGAGGCGACGATGGGCATCAGGATCGCCAGGGCCACGATCTTCTCGATCGCCGCATCGAACATGCCGATCACGGCCGAGGCCAGGATCGCGGTGCCCAAATTGACGAACAGCCAGGCAAAACGGGTACGGGTCGTGGTCCAGACCGTCTCCTGGATGTCGGTCTCGGCGACGCCGCCCAGCAGCATGGCGTCTTCCTCGACCTCGGCCTCGATGACGTCGGCGATGTCGTCGGCGGTGACGGCACCGGCCAGGCGGCCGTCGCGATCGACCACGGCGGCGCTGACCAGGCGGTATTGCTGGAACAGGAAGGCGACTTCCTCCTGGTCCATGTCGACCGGCACCAGGTGTTCGGCCGGTTCCATGATCATGCCGATGGGCAGGTCGGCATTGGTGCGCAGGATGCGGTCCAGCGGCACCGTGCCCACCGGCCGGCGATCGCCGTCGATGACCACGATCTCGTAGAAGCGATCGGGCAGGTCGGCCTCGCGCCGCAGGTATTGCAGCACCCGGCCCACGGTCCAGAAATCGGCCACGGCGACGACGTCGCGCTGCATCAGCCGGCCGGCGGACTCTTCCGGGTAGGACAGGCCCGATTGCAGCATCAGCCGGTCTTCGACCGACAATTCGGCCATGACCTCGCGCTGCTGCTCGTCGTCGGCCTCGTTCAGGACATAGACGGCATCGTCGGTGTCGAGCTGGGACAGGGCCTCGGCCGTGCCGCGCGGCCCGATCAGTTCCATGACCTCGGTCAGGACCGGGCCGTGCAGTTCCGAGAGCAGCTCCGGATCGAGATCGTCGCCCAGGGCGGCGATCAGGATGCGGCGCTGCTCGTGGCTCAACTGCTCGATAAGGTCGGCAAGGTCGGCGACATGCAGGCGGTCGACGGCGGCGCGCAGGGCATTGGTGTCTTCCGCCTCGACGGCGGCGACGATTTCGCCCCGGACGGCCTCGTCGAGGCCGACGGCGGTATCTTCAACCGGCTCGCGCAGTTGCGGTTCGACCATGGTGCCTCACGAAAACGGCGACCCGGGTGGACTTGCCGCAATGCAGTGCGAATGCGGCCGGACCCACCCGAGTTCCGCGACATTAAAGCAAAAACGCCCGAAGCGCGGGGCTTCGGGCGTTTTGACTTTGGTGCGGTCGAGAAGACTCGAACTTCCACGGGTGTTACCCCACAAGCACCTCAAGCTTGCGCGTCTACCATTCCGCCACGACCGCATCCGGGCAGGCGCGGGTGGTAGCAAATTCGCTCTGGACAGGCAAGCTTTAGTTCGCCACGCACTCGAAGCTGACGAGGCGCTTGCCGTCAATTTCACCCACGCTCACGAGGCGGGTCCCGCGGCTGAACTGGGCGCAGTGAACCTGGGCCTGCTTGGTGGCTTCGGCCAGTTCATCGACATCGTCGTCGATGGTCACGACATAGCTTTGCGGGGTGGCGGCCATCGGCGGCGGTTTGCCGCCGCAGCCTGCGAGGACGACGGCAGAAACGGCGAAGGGGGCAAGCAACAGGGCTCGAGATCGCATGCGAATATCTCCAGGTACGCCCAACCCCATGGAGCTAACGCCGCCTAAGCGCTTGTGTTCCCAACAGCCTGCGCCCAGGCGCCATTGAGGCGCCGCGGAGCTTTAGCGCAGCGAGCCAAGGGGCCGCATGGCCCCGCCCGGCGCCTGAGGGGCCCCTTAAATACCCGAGCCGTCGATTTCCAGGTGGATGCCACATTCCTTCTTGTCGGTCCCCGACCAGCGGCCGTCGCGATAGTCGCCGCCGGGGATGACGCGGTCGGTGCAGGGCATGCAGCCGATCGAGAGGTAGCCGTCCTCGACCAGCGGATGGGCCGGCAGGTTGTGGGCGACGCGGTAAGCTTCCAGCGCCTCGGCGTCCCACGAGATCAGCGGGTTGATCTTCACCTTGCCGTCGCCGGCCTCGATGGTCGGCAGCAGGGCGCGCTCGTTGGTCTGGAAGCGCTTGCGGCCGGTGATCCAGGCGTCGAATTCGCCAAGCGCGCGGGCCAGCGGCTCGACCTTGCGCAGGCGGCAGCAGGCATTGGGATTGTCGCGCCACAGCACGCCGTCGGGATCGCGGGCGTCGACCTCCACCGGGTCGGGCTCGATCGAGCGGACATCGGTCAGGCCCAGCATCTTCACCAAGCGATCGCGGTGGCGCAGGGTCTCGCCGAACAGCTTGCCGGTGTCGAGGAAGACCACGGGTACGGTCCGGTCGACCTTGGAGATGAGGTGGAGCAGCACCGCCGATTCGGCCCCGAAGGACGAGACCAGAGCGATGCGGCCGCGGAACTCGAGCTGGGTCATGACCTTCAGCAGCCCCTCGCCCTCCAGCGGACCGTAGAGGTTGCGAAGCGCCGCCGCATGATCGCGCGCCCATTGCTTGGCGTCGGCGTTCAAGGCGTTCATGACAACCATTCCTTTTCGTCCATCAATGCTTCGGACCGCCGCGAAACCTCGCCGGGGGTCAATCCCTGTTCACGCCACCCCGCCGTGCCGCCGCCAGCTCTTCCAGCCGCTGCGTCCATTCCGGGCCGAACTTGGCCTCGAGATGGCGCCGCAACCGGCGTGCCAGCGCCGGGCTCTTGCCGGCGGTCGATACGGCGATGGTGAGATCGCCCCGGCGCACCAGCGCCGGCAAATGGACGTCGCACAACGCCACGACATCCTCCACATTCACTAACGCGCCCACGGCCTTCGCGGTTGCAGCAATTTTCGCCGCGACATCGAACGGCAGCCCGGCGACCACCACGAGACGCACGTCTTTCAGTGCCGCCTCGTCCGGCAGGCTGGCCCGCAACCGAGACCCGGCCGCCGCCGCCAATGCCGCATCCGCTTCCAGCGCGAACACCGTGACACTTGTCGCCCCCGCCTCATCGAGCAGCGACAGACGCTTGAGAACGACCTCGCCCCGGCCGACCAGCGCCACGGCAAGCCGCGACATATCCAGGGCGATCGGGAGCATTACCGCGCTACCACACTAATCCTGGTGACCATTTCCGAGGCCTTACACGAACAAGAGTGCAAGACGGCCATGACACCACACCTCGTACACAATGAAGGTTGGGGACCATATGGGAATTCCCATTAATGACGCAATGCAGAATTTGATCACCGCAGTATTACACCTGCCATTTGTTTTTACGAGATATTAAGGCCGCCAGATCACGCTGAAACCAGGAGGCCGACCATGATCGAGCTTGCGACCACCGTTATGGCGATGAAGCAGTATCAGACGCAGAGCGAGCTTTCCGTCGCGTTTGCCCGGCAAAATGCCGATTTCCAGCGCCAAACCGTGGCCGCCCTGATCGAAACCTTGAAGACCACGCCATCGCCGCCGCCGGGCATGGGCAGTGCCGTCGACGTCAAGGTGTGACCCTTCGCGCCCGTGCGATCAGCTTTACCGATGTAATAGGGTCGCCTCAGACATGCCGCCGCCGCATGGACGCGCGGCAGCCTCAGCGTGGCCGGCCGATCAGCAGCTCGGTCACCGAGACGGCGATGCGGTCACCGGAGATGACGATTTCGCCCCGGGCGATGGGCCGGCCGTTGGCCAGGATCATCACCGGCTGGTCTTCCTTGCCGTCGAGTTCGATCACCGCGCCGCGGCCCATTTTCAGCAATTGGTTGATGGGCATGGTGGATTGGCCCAGCACCACCGATATGTCGATGAAGACGTCCCCGACTGCCGTCACAGCGCGTTTCTCCGCTTGTCCAGCCTCGAAGATCGCGTATCTAGCTTAGCGTCTGGTTAACGGAAGCCTTTGAAATGAGCCTGTCAGCCGCTCCGAGCCGCCCCATCGACTGGCTGGTCAGCCCGGCCCTGGTCGACTATCCCACCGCCCTGGCGACCATGGAGGCACGGGTCGAGGCGATCCGGGCCGGCACCGCGGCCGAATTGATCTGGCTGGTCGAACATCCGCCGCTCTACACCGCCGGGACCAGCGCGGCGGCGGAGGAACTGCTCAGCCCCGATCGTTTTCCCGTCTATGACGCCGGCCGCGGCGGCCGGTTCACCTATCACGGGCCGGGCCAGCGGGTGGTCTATGTCATGCTGGACCTGACCCGCGACGAGCGCGACCTGCGTGCCTTCGTCTGCAAGCTGGAAAAATGGATGATCGCGGCGCTGGCCCGCTTCAACGTCAAGGGCGAGATGCGCGACGGCCGCGTCGGCGTCTGGGTCGTGCGCAACGACGGCGGGCCGATGCCGCGCGAAGACAAGATCGGCGCCATCGGCGTGCGCGTGCGCCGCTGGGTGACCTTTCACGGCCTGTCCTTGAACGTCGAACCCGACCTTACGCATTTCGACGGCATCGTGCCCTGCGGCATCAGCCAGCACGGCGTCACCTCGCTGGTCGACCTGGGGCTGCCGGTGACCATGGCCGATGTCGATGTCGCCCTGGCCGAGACCTTCGAGGAGATCTTCGGGCTGAGCCCGACGCGCTGATACCTCAGGGCACCACGGGCGCGGCCGGCGCCGCGGCCGGGCTCGATTCGGTCGGGGGTTCGGGTTCGCCGGGCTTGAGCACCCGGTCGACGATCAGATGGCTGACCGAGATCGCAGCTCCCTTGCCGTCGGTATCCGGCAGGATCAGCACCCGCACCGCCTTGCCCACCGCATCCGCCGGGACCGGCACGCCAAAGCCGTAGCTTTCATAGCTGGAGGCGACTAGCGGGAACCGGTGCCAGCCCTTGAAGCCGCCGTCGATCGACAGCGACATGGCAAAGGTCGTGGCCGGCCGGGCGCGGTCCGCCCGGGCCCAGACCGTGATCCAGGCAATGCCGCCGGCCAGGCGGCGGACGATATTGGGCGGAATCTCGACCATCGCCGCGGCCGAAACCTCGTCGCCCGGCGGCGGCACCGCGCCGACCAGGCGCATGGCATAACCCATCTCTTCCCGCGACGGCTCGGCCAGCGGGCCGCCGGACACGGTGTGGATGGGGGTGCGGGCAGCCTCGACGGGCAGCAGCGGGATCACCACCAGGCGCTCGACGCCATCGTTGGAGATCTCGCCGGCCGGGCGCACGGATACCGGCGCGCTCGCCGCATAGGCGCGGGCGATGCGTTCGGTCGAAAGATCGTAGCCGATCGCGCCGATCACCGTCGCCGCCGCGATCACCCCCACCGCCCATGTCAGAAATCGATACATCGAGGCTCCACGGCCGCCACCCGCCGTATGTCGCAATTGCCCTTGCCCGCGTCAACCCGACCGTCGCAAGTGGGTTCCCTGCGTTCTGCGCGCGCCAGGATTAATTTTACGCGGCCGGTGCGGTCCCCGTCACCTCTCCCGCGCGGCCAGGATCTCGTCCGTATGCTGGCCCAGGCGGGGCGACGGCCGGTCCAGGACCAGCGGGCTGCGCGACATGACGATGGGGGTCCGAACCCCCGGCACGCTTCCCGCCTCCAGCGGCAGGGTCAATTGCATTTCGCGGTGAACCACCTGGGGATCGGCAAAGACCTGGGCCACCGTGTTGATCGGCCCGGCGGGGACGCCGGCCTGTTCGAGGGCCGCGAGCAGGTCGTCGCGGGCGAAAGCCGCAATAGGCGCGGCCATGGCGGCGATCAGTGCCGAGCGGTTGGCGATGCGGTCGCGGTTGGTGCGATAGCGCGCATCGTCCGCCAGGGCGGGCAGGCCGATGACCTGACAGCAGCGGCGGAACTGCCCGTCATTGCCCACCGCGATGATCAGGTGACCGTCGGCCACGGCGAAGACCTGATAGGGCACGATATTAGGGTGAGCGTTGCCGAGCCGGCGCGGGCTGGTACCCGAGACCAGGAAGTTCAAGGCCTGGTTGGCCAGCACGCCGACCTGGGTATCGAGCAGGGCCAGGTCCAGATGCTGGCCCAGGCCCGAGCGCTGCCGCTCGATCAGGGCCGCCTGGATCGCGATCACGCCGTAGAGCCCGGTGAACAGGTCGACATGGGCGACGCCGATCTTCTGCGGCTCGCCCGCCGGGTCGCCGGTCAGGTCCATGATGCCGCCCAGGCCCTGGATCATGAAGTCGTAGCCGGCGCGGGCGGCGTAAGGCCCGGTCTGGCCGAAGCCGGTGATCGAGCAATAGACCAGGCGCGGGTTGATCGCCTGCAGCGAGGCATAGTCGAGGCCGTATTTGGCCAGGCCGCCGACCTTGAAGTTCTCGATCAGCACGTCGGCGCCGCGCACCAGATCGCGCACCACCGCCTGGCCCTGCGCCGTTGCGATATCGACGGCGATCGACCGCTTGCCCCGGTTGCAGGCATGGAAATAGGCGGCCCCCAGGGAATTGCCGTCCGCGTCGGTGACGAAGGGCGGGCCCCAGCCGCGGGTGTCGTCGCCCTCGCCCGGCTTCTCCACCTTGATCACGTCGGCCCCCAGGTCGGCCAGCACCTGCCCCGCCCACGGCCCGGCCAGGATGCGCGCCAGTTCGATCACCTTGAGGCCGGCCAGGGGTGGTTGGGACATTCTTGATTACTCCGCCGAAAGCCCTCTCCGCCCTTCAGGGGGAGAGGGTTGGGTGAGGTGGGTGGTCGGCATGAGACACGATCCATCCCACCGACCACCTCACCCTTCCCATTGCTGGCGCAATGGGCCCCTTCCCTCTCCCCCGCAAGCGGCGGAGAGGGAGATTTCAGAAAAACGCCTGGAGGCCGGTCTGCGCCCGGCCCAGGATCAGGGCGTGGACGTCATGGGTGCCTTCGTAGGTGTTCACGGTTTCCAGGTTCATGGCATGGCGGATGACATGGTATTCGCCCGAGATGCCGTTGCCGCCGTGCATGTCGCGGGCGACCCGGGCGATATCCAGGGCCTTGCCGCAATTGTTGCGCTTCATCAACGAGATCGCCTCGGGCAGGACCTTGCCCTCGTCCATCAGGCGGCCAACGCGCAGCGAACCCTGCAGGCCGAGCGTGATTTCGGTCTGCATGTCCGCGAGCTTCTTCTGCACGAGCTGGGTCTGGGCCAGGGGCCGGCCGAACTGCTTGCGGTCCAGGGTATATTGCCGGGCCGCGTGCCAGCAGGCTTCCGCGGCGCCCATGGCGCCCCAGGAAATGCCGTAACGCGCGCGGTTCAGGCAGCCGAACGGCCCGCCCAGGCCCGAGGCGTTGGGCAGCAGGTTTTCTTCCGGCACCACCACGCCGTCCAGCACGATCTCGCCGGTGATCGAGGCGCGCAGGGAGAGCTTGCCTTCGATCTTGGGCGTCGAGAAGCCCTTCATGCCGCGTTCGACGATGAAGCCGCGGATGGCGTTGTCATGGGCTTCCGACTTGGCCCAGACCACGGCGAGGTCGGCGATCGGCGAATTGGTGATCCACATCTTGGCGCCGTTCAGCAGGTAACCATCGGCGACCTTGGTCGCGCGGGTGCGCATGCCGCCGGGATCGGAGCCGTGGTCGGGCTCGGTCAGGCCGAAGCAGCCGATCCATTCGCCGGTCGCGAGCTTGGGCAGATAGGCCTTGCGCTGGCGCTCGTCGCCATAGGCATGGATCGGGTGCATGACCAGGGACGACTGCACGCTCATGGCCGAGCGATAGCCGGAATCGACCCGCTCCACCTCCCGCGCCGCCAGGCCGTAGGCGACATAGGAGGCATCGGCGCCGCCGTATTCGCTGGGGATGGTCGAGCCGAGGAAGCCCAACTCGCCCATCTCGTTCATGATCTCGCGATCGAAGCGCTCTTGCGCGAAGGCCGAGACGACGCGGGGCAGCAGTTTGTCCTGGGCATAGGCGCGAACCGAATCGCGCACCAGGCGCTCGTCCTCGGACAATTGCTCCTCGAGCAGGAACGGGTCCTCCCAGACGAAGGCCGCCTTGGCTTTTGCTGCACTCATTGCTCGCTCCCGATGATCCGCGCGTATGGCCCGTGAACATGCGCCGTCGCCCAGTCTCGGGCAATCGATGATCGCGTATCAAGTTCATGCGGACTGGTAATGAACCTGGTCGACTCGCCCCGGCGAATTTGCCAAAATCCGCCAATACAAGATGAGCTGAGCGCATGACTCATGGCCTGGGCCGCCGCCTGATTCCGCCGCTGGGGCTGCTCGTCGCCTTCGAGGCGGCGGCGCGCCTGGGCAGTTTCACCAGGGCCGCGGCCGAATTGAACCTGACCCAGGGGGCGATCAGCCGGCAGGTGAAGGACCTGGAGGAACGCCTGGGCCTGGCCCTGTTCGAGCGGGTGCGCCAGCGCGTGGCGCTGACCCCGGCCGGCCGCTTCTATGCTGACAGCCTGCGCGAGACGCTGTCGCGCTTCGCCACCGCCACGGCCCAGACCATCGCCTTCAAGGGCCGCGGCGGCACCCTGGACCTGGCGATCCTGCCCACCTTCGGCACCCGCTGGCTGATCCCGCGCCTGCCGGACTTCTTTGCCCGCCACCGCGACGTGACCATCCGCTTTGCCACCCGCCTGCGGCCCTTCGATTTCGCCCGGGAGGGGCTGGATGCCGCGATCCATTTCGGCGACGACTTTTGGCCGGGCGCCACCCTGCACCGCCTGATGGGCGAGGTGCTGGTGCCGGTGGCAGCCCCCGCCCTGGTGAAGCGGGAGAGGCTGGCCGCCCCGGCCGACCTGCGCCGCGCCACCCTGCTGATCCAGGCGACGCGGCCCAAGGCCTGGCCCGAGTGGTTCGCCGCCA
Organism: Oleomonas cavernae; assembly: GCF_003590945.1. Taxonomy (NCBI): domain Bacteria; kingdom Pseudomonadati; phylum Pseudomonadota; class Alphaproteobacteria; order Acetobacterales; family Acetobacteraceae; genus Oleomonas; species Oleomonas cavernae. The sequence continues at coordinate 412,246 of NZ_QYUK01000008.1, forward strand.
ACGACCTGGGCCCGGTGGGCGACCAGCCGACCTTGAGCTTCGAGCAGTTCGCCATGGTGCTGCAGGCGGCGGTGGCCGAACTGGGCGTGGCCATGGTGCCGCGCCTGCTGGTGGCGGAGGAGTTGGCGCGGGGCGAGTTGCAGGTGCTGTTCGGCACGGCAGTGACGAGTACGCAGGGCTATTTCCTGGCCTATCCCACCGAAAAGAGCGCCCTGCCGCCCCTGGCCGCCTTCCGCGACTGGCTGCTGGAGAAGGTGGCGACGGAAACGCTCTAAGTTCGGATCAGAAGTCCCAGGGCGAGATCAGGGCAAGCCCCGTCGTGCTGAAATCCCCTGCGTTGCGGGTGGCCAGGCGCCCGCCGTTGACCCTGGCAATGGCGGCGATCATCCCGTCAGGGGCAGACATGCCGCGGCCCTGCCGGGCGGCCGTTCCCATGATCTGGCCATAGGCCAGGGCCGCCTCTTCCGTCAGGCCGAAGATCCGGTCGGCAAAACGGCGGCGCCACTGGGCAAGGCCCAGGTCCAGCCGCGCAGCACGCTGATCGGGCCTGATTTTCGCAATGCCGAAGGCGATCTCGCCGATGGTCACGGTCGGCAGGGCAAGTTCGGCATCGTGGCGGACGAGCCAAGCGGTCACCGCCGGATCCGGCACCTTTCGCAGCGTCTCCGATACCACGTTGGTGTCGAGAAAAATCATAGATCCGGCCCCGGATTCGGACGCCGCGACTGGCGGATGACCGTTTCCAGGTCGAGATCGGTGCCGGCATCGGCCGACAGCCGGGCATAGAAGTCGGCAGCCGGCTCGCGCCCTGCCTCGCGGATTTCATAGGCCTCCAAGGCACGCTCGACGATGTCGGCGATCGAGCGCTTCTCGCGCCGCGCGAGGCGGTGGGCCAGATCGCGCGCCTTGGCACTGCGAACGGAAAGCTGCGGTTCGGCCATGGCGTATCTCCTTGTCGTCAGAAATATAGATCGGATGCCGCTAGCCATCAAGATGGCAGGTGATGGCTTGCCAGCAACGGATCAAGCCTTCTCCAGCCCGCACCAGCCGGCCATGAACACCGCCAGCACCTGGGCGACCTCAAGCATCGAGTCGATCGAGACCCATTCGTCAAGGCCGTGGTAGTTGCAGGCGACCGGGCCATAGCAGGTGGCGGGCGTATCGCCGTAGAGCACGAAGAAGCGGGCATCGGTGGTGGCGGTCGAGGCCTGGAATTCGATCGGCGCGTTGGTCACCAGGCGGTGGGCATCGGCCAGGCCCATCATCAGGGGCGCGTCGGGATCGATCACGCAGCCTTCGGCCTGGAAGCCCTTGTAACTGACGGTGACCCGCGCGCCCTTCAACTCGACCCGCTCGCGCACGGCGGTGTCGATGGTTGCCTGGATCGCCCGCTTCACCGCCGGGATGGTCATGCCGGGATAGAAGCCGACGCGGACATCGATCGAGGCCGCGCAAGGCACCGACGAGGCCCATTCGCCGCCCGAGACGCGCCCCAAATTGAAGTTCACCGGATGGGCATGGTCCTGGTAGCAGGCATGGCGGGACGAGGCCCGGTTCCACATCGCCTCCAGCCCGCGCAAGCTGTCGAACAGGGCATGGGCCGCCTCGATCGCGTTGATGCCGGCCGCGGTATCCTGGACATGGGCCGGCTTGCCCACCAGGTCGATGGTCAGCCACATCACGCCCAGTTGCGCCACCATCAGGGTCTGGTTGAAGGGTTCGGGGATGATCGCGGCATCGGCCCGGTAGCCGCGGGCCAGGCAGGCCAGCGCGCCGTTGCCGGTACACTCCTCCTCGATCACCGATTGCATGATGACCGGGGCGGCCGGCCGGTAACCCAGCGCGCCCAGCGCCTCGAAGGCCAGGCAATAGGCAACGATGCCGGCCTTCATGTCGCCGGCCCCGCGGCCGTAGACCTTGCCGTCCTCGAGGCGGGGGGCAAAGGGCGGCGTGGTCCACAGCGCGGCCGGGCCGGTCGGCACGACATCGATGTGACCATTGAGGATCAGGGAGCGGCCACCGCCGCCGCCCTTGGGCCGGTGCAAGCCGACGACATTCTGCCGCCCGGTGTAATTGTCGATTACTGGCGGCGAGAACCCAGGCAGGTGGCGGATCGCCTCAAGGTCGATCTCGAAGCGTTCGACGTCCAGCCCCAGGTGCTCGAAGGCATCGGCCATGCGGTCCTGGGCGCCCTGCTCCTGGCCCAGCAGGCTGTCCTCGCGCACCAGGTCGCACAGGAAATCGACGGCCCCCGTCTCCATCGCCTTGACCGCATCGCGGATCTCGCCGGCGAGGCCCCTCTCGATCGTCATGGAAGTCTCCCGGCCGCTCAGTCGATCATTTTCATCCGTATAACATGAGCGACGGCCTGGATCCGGGAATAGACGCCCAGCTTCTTCTTCACCTGCAGGATGTTCCACGACACCGTGGCCGCCGAGATCGACAGGATCTGGCCGATTTCCTCGTCCGTCTTGCCTTCCGAGGCCCACATGATGCAGGACTGCTCGCGCACCGACAGGGCCGGGCCGCTCCAGGCATCGGTCTTGTTCAGCGCTTCCGACAGGCGCTCGTGCGCCCACAGCGCGCCGATGCGCAACAGGCGCCGGACGCTGGGCGACTTCAGGTCGCCCTCGCCGGCCACGCTGAGCAGGAAGACCCGGCCCTTGGGGCCATGGACCGGCATGGTCATGCCGTCGGGCAGCCCGGCGTTGGCCGCTTCCTTCATGATGCGAAAACCCACGGTTTTCTTGGACAGCGCCTTTTCGACCTTGAGGTCGGACCAGGCGAAGGCATGGGACAGGGTGCGCCCGGCCTTCACCACCGGATCGTGGCGCAGGAAATCGCGGCCGAAATAATAATCCAGCCACCCGCCGGGGTAGCGAAAGAAAGTCTCGTTCGCGGGGGCCGCGTCCGGCCCGCTGACCAAGGGGCCACAGGACACCCAGGGCAGGTCCAAACGGCGCCCGAGATCGCCGAAACCTTCGAAAATCTCGGCTGGCGTGGTCAGCGCGTCGAAACGCTCAATGACCTCGATCAGTTCCTTCTGCAGGCCCGGCAATGTCATTGCGCCCCCTGGCGTCGGCGTGCCGCAGCTCGGAGAGGAGGACCAGGCTGTCGGCAAGCAGGCTCTTAGCGTATTCGTAGCCTCCTTCTAAATAAAGCCCCCTGGTGACGCGGATCAATTCCGCCTCGAGGCCCTGCTCGGGTCGAGCCGTATTGCTGTCGGGCATCGGCGCTTATCCCCTTTAAAACTCGACTACCCGTCATCATGGCAGGTTGCCGGGCCGCCTTGGCCCCCATCCCGGCGATGGGCTACAAGTTTTCCGCCATCCGGGTGTGATTACCCCTGTTACGCAGGGGGGCACCATGATCGACCTTGTCGGGCCTTGGAATCACGCCGAATCCGGCCGTTTGCTGCACGCCATGCACGCCATGCGGCACCAGGTCTTCGTCGCCGAGAAGCACTGGTCCTTGCCGGTGCCCGCGGCGCAGGAAGGGCTGGAGGCCGACCAGTTCGACGGCCCGGCCACCGTCTATTTGATCCGGCGCGACGAGACCGGCGCCGTCATCGCCAGCATGCGCATGCTGGCCACCACCGCGCCCCATACCCTGACCCACGTCTTCCGCCACCTGGTCACCGCCGCCCTGCCCACCGGGCCCGGCGTCTGGGAATCCTCGCGCGGCTGCGTGCGGGCCGATCATCGCAACGCGCTGGACCGCCGGGGCCATCCGGCCGGCGACGTGCTGTGCGCCATGCTCGAGCTCGCCCTGCTGCGCGAGGTGCATACCATAACCTTTGTCGTTACCCAGCGGGTGTGGGAGATGTTCTCCGCCCTGGGCTGGACCATGGAGCGCCTGGGCGACAGCGATGTTCTCGACGGCGAAGTGACGTTCCCCGGCCTCGTCCGGGTCAATCTTGCGACATTGAAGCGCACCAGGGCCGCCTTCGCCATCAGCGAGCCCCTGCTGCGCATCGGAGGCGGTTATGCAGATGCAGCCTGAACCCCGGCGCCCTTCGCCCTTCGGGCAGCCGGCCGTCTATTCGCCCGCCTGGCCGGGGGTGGAGCGCCTGGCCGATACGCTGGCCGACACGATCGAACGCTGGGAACAGCTCGACGCCGATTTCAAGGACGGCCTGCTGGGCTCGCCGCCGTTCGCCCAGGTTCTGCGCAACCTGATGATCCGCCAGCATTTCCCCGAGTTCGCGCCGCTCACCCGCGACGATGCCCTGGCCATCGCCGCCCATCTGTGGCTGCTGGTGCCGGCCGACGGCCGCTCCACCATCGTAACCAGGCTCGACGCCACCGGCTCGCTGGTCGCCGGTTCGCTGGGCCGGCGCCTGTGGTTCGGCGACTTCATGGCCGGGCAGATGGTGACCGTGTCACGCCTCGACGATGTCTTCCGCCTGTTCGCGGACAAGGCGCCGATCGCCCTGATCCGCAAGGCCGAACTGCTGCACGGCTTCCGCGAGGAACCGTCGCTGTTCATCGACGGCTTCATGGTGCTGCCGCTGGAACCCAGGCCGGCTCAGGCCTCCTCGGCCCCCAGCGCCAGGAAGGCCGCCCCGTCGATCTGATGGATCCGCTCGGCGGTTGAATGGTGCAGGCCGACGCGGGCATAGAAGCCCTGCGCCGCGACATTGTCCGCCTGCACCGACAGGCGCAGATAGGCCCCGCCCCGCGCCGCGACGAGGGCCGCGGTGCGGGCCAGCAGGCGCCGCCCCAGGCCGGTGCCACGCTGGCCGGGATCGACGAACAGATCCTGGACATAGGCGCCCGGCCGGCCCCGCCAGGTCGAGAACGACGGGAAGAACAGGCACAGCCCCACCGCCCGCCCGCCGGCCTGCGCAATCAATGCCTCGAACGCCGGCCGCGGCCCGAAGCCGTGGCGGCGGATGTCATCGGGCGTGCTCGTGATCTTGTGCGCCTCCCCCTGCGCCGCGCCGATCCCGACGATCATCGCGTGGATGGCGGGAACATCGTCGACGGTGGCGAGGCGGATGATGATGTCGCTCATCTTACCCTCACCGCCGCGTGGGCGAGGAGAGGGCCATGCCCCACCGCGTCATCCCGGCGAAGGCCGGGATCCATGCCGATGCGAGGGGTGGTGCCCCCGGTTGCATCACCCCGGCCGTGCCATGGATTCCGGCCTTCGCCGGAATGACGAGGAAGGTCGCCATCGCCCTCACCCGTTCACCGGCAGGTGCAGTTCCGCCGCCAGCGCGTCCAGAGTCGCCACCAATATCTCCATGATCTCGTCGATCTGGGCCTCGGTGATGATCATCGGCGGGCAGACCAGGAAATGGTCGCCCTCCACCCCGCCGCGGGTGCGCCGGGAATAGATGATCAGGCCGCGCTCATAGGCGAGGTCCACCACCCGCTGATAGGCGTTCAATTCCTTGGGCAGGGGCGCCATGGTTTCCACATCGGCGACGAATTCCGCCGCCAGCAGCAGGCCCTTGCCGCGCACATCGCCGATGAAGGGAAAGCGCGCCTTCAACCCCTCCAGCCGACTTTTAAGGATCGCCCCCATGCGCGCGGCATTGCCCACCAGGTCGTGGGCGGCGATCTCGTCGAGCACGGCGAGGCCCGCGGCACAGGCCAGCGGGTTGCCGGCATAGGTATGGCCATGCTGGAAGCCGCCGGCATCCAGCACCGGCTGCACCATCCAGTCGGGCGCCGCCATGGCGCCCAGCGGGCAATAGCCCGAGGCAAAGCCCTTGGACAGCGCCACCAGGTCGGGCGAGGCCGGCCAGTGCTCCGCCCCCAGGAACTTGCCCGTGCGCCCGGCACCGCTCATCACCTCGTCATAGATCAGGATGATCTTGTAACGATCGCAGATCTCGCGGATGCGCGGGTAATAGCTGTCGGGCGCCACCAGGGCGCCGGTGGAGGCGCCGCCGATCGGCTCCATGATGAAGGCCAGCACGCTGTCCGGCCCCTGGGCCAGGATCTCGGCCTCCAGCAGGTCGGCATAGCGCCGGCCCCGTTCGGGCATCGAAAGCCCGTCGCGGTCGAGATAGGCGGTGGGGGCGGCGATCTTCGGCATCTCGCGCATCATCGGCGCGAAGGGCTGGGTGAGCGCATCATAACCGGTGACGGCCAGGGCGCCCAAGGTGCTGCCGTGATAGGACGGGAAGCGGGAGATCACTTTCCACCGCCCGCCCTGCCCCGTGGCCAGCGCATATTGCCGGGCCAGCTTCAGGCAGGACTCGACCGCCTCGGACCCGCCGGAGACGAAGAAGATCCGCTCCAGCCCCGGCGGCATCAGGGCGGCGGTGCGCGCCGCCAGGTCCTCGGCCGCGTCGTTTTCGAAATGCAGGCGATAGGCGAAGGTGACCTTCTCCATCTGCCGGCGCATGGCATCCAGCACATAAGGGTTCGAATGCCCGATATTGACCACCATGGCCCCGCTGGAACCATCGATCTGCCGCCGCCCGTCCTGATCCCACAGATAGATCCCCTCTGCCCGATCGACCGCCGGGCGGCGCAGGCGCGACTGATAGAAGAGGTGAGACGGGCGACGATTGGAACCGTGATCGGAGGGCATAAGCGAACCTCTGGGGCCTTGGCGAGGCAGCTTAGGGGAGGTTGGGGGCGGGGGATAGGTGGTGCACGCTTGCGTGAAAGGCCTTGCCGGATCTCACAACCTCTTGCACTCTGTCACGAGAACAAATATGGAACATTTACCGGTGGTTTCATCGTTCGCGAACTCGGCGCTAAGCTGACTTGGCCTGCGCATGATTCGGGGGATCTCAATGGGGACCAGGCGATCGGTCAAAGCGCGGCCCGCCAATCTCAACGTGGCGTCGGTAGAGGTTGCGCGCGTCGAACTCGGCCGCATGCGGCTGCTGGCGCGGGCTTGGGCCGAAACAATTCCCGAAGCGCAAAGGGTGGGTCAGGCCGTGACCTTTGCCCGCCGCGCCCTGGAGGCCCTTGCCGCCGAAGCGGCACCGCTGCTGGTACTCGGTACACCACTCGCCGCCCCGCGAGGCTCGCTCGATCCGGCCGCCCTGCGGCTGGCGGCGGGGATCGGGACGGCGGCCGCGGCCCTGCCCGTCATCGAAGGGCTTCACCTCGTCACCGGCCTGTACCCCGCCCTGTTGCCGGGCAACACGCGCAGCGCCCTGGGCGCCTTCTACACGCCGCCGGCCCTGACGCAACGCCTGCTGGACCAGGTGACGGCGGAAGGCCTCGACTGGCGCACCGCGCGGATCCTGGACCCCGCCGCGGGCGGCGGCGCCTTCCTGTTTCAGGCTGCTCAACGCCTGCGCGCAGCCCTGGGGCCGTGTGAGCCTGCTTTCGCCATCCAACAGATCGCCGCCCGCCTGCTGGGCCTGGAATTGGACCCTCATGCGGCGGGGCTGGCCCAGGGAGCCCTGGAAATCCTGCTCGCGGACCTGACCGTGGCGGCCGGGCGGCCGGCGCCGGTGCTGGTCCGGGTCTGCGATGCCTTGGAGGAGCCGCCCGGCGAGAGCTTCGACCTCGTGGTCGGCAACCCGCCCTATGGCCGCGTCACGCTGACGCCCGATCAACGCCGCCGCTATGCGCGCAGCCTTTACGGTCACGCCAATCTGTATGGGGTTTTCACCGACATCGCCCTGCGCTGGGCCAAGGCGGACGGTTTCATCGCCTATCTGACGCCGACCAGCTTTCTGGCCGGGCAATATTATGCCGCCCTGCGCCGCCTGCTCGCCGGCCAGGCCCCGCCCGTCGCCATCGACTTCGTCCACGCGCGCCGGGGCGTGTTCGAGGATGTGCTTCAGGAAACCATGCTGGCGATCTACCGCAAAGGCGCCGGCCCGCGCCGCGCCCAGGTGCACTACCTGCATGTCACCACTGAGAGCGAGGCCCAGGTAACCAGGAACGGCACCATCGGCATACCCGCCGACGGTGCCGCGCCCTGGTTGGCGCCGCGGGACCCGGCGCACAGCGCGTTGATCGCCCGCGTGGAGTTGATGCCGGCGCGCCTGGCGGATTGGGGCTATGGCGTCTCCACCGGCCCGCTGGTGTGGAACCGCTTCAAACCCCAACTGCGCGACAGGCCCGGCGGCAAGGCGACCTTTCCCCTGATCTGGGCCGAGGCGGTAACGGCTGATGGTCAATTCATTTTCCGCGCGCAGAAGCGCAACCACGCCCCTTACTTCAAGCTGGAGGCCGGCGACGAATGGCTGCTGGTCGATCGCCCCTGCGTCCTGCTCCAACGCACGACGGCGAAGGAACAGGCGCGCCGGCTGATCGCTGCGGAACTGCCTGCGGACTTCATCCAGGCCCATGGCGGCGTGGTGGTCGAAAATCACCTCAACATGATCCGCCCGTCGGGCAAGCCTGAAGTTCCGCCGGCCGTGGTCGCCGCGATTCTCAACAGCCGGATCGTGGACCAGGTGTTCCGGTGCATGAACGGCAGCGTCGCCGTCTCCGCCTTCGAGCTGGAATCCCTCCCCCTGCCCGACCTGGCAGACCTGGCAATCCTGCGTAAACTGGTCGCCGCGGGTGCCACCCAGGACCGCATCGAGGCGGAGTGCCACCGGCTCTACGGCGGCGAGGCGGGATGACCCTGCTGCCACCCTATGCATCACGCGAGCTGGTGGCCGGGCGCCTGCCGTTGATTTTCCCACACGGCACGCCGCACCGGACTTATTGTGTCCGTGAATTGGCGGCCAGCACGGTGTTCACGGCCCTCTATATCGGGGCCGTGGAAGGCGCCGATCGCTACCTCGGGCCGGTGCATGTCTATCGCATGACCGGCGAGCAGGCAGCAAAATCCGCAGATTCTGAACGCCTCGCCTATGCCGATGCAGTGCTCAGGAAAGGCGGGCAGATCGAGGGCAAGCGCTGGTACGCCGACAACACACGCGAGCCGATCCGCGATGAAACCCTGCGCGACGGCCTGGTGGCGGTGGGCGCCGTGACACGGCGCGAAGACCTGCCGACGACCTCCGGCCTGCCGCGCTATGCCCTGAAGCGCGGCTTCGCCGCCCTGTTCGATCCCGCCCTGACGGGTGACCAACTCGAGCAGGCAATCGGCGAATTTCAGGCAATGCATCTCAGCAAGAATGCCCTGGCCCGGGTGAACATCATTCGCGCCGGGGCCGCCGCCCGCGACACGGGCGTGCTCGTCACCTTCCCCAATGGCGAAACCCGGCAACTTGCACCGGGGCCGAGTTCCTTCATCACCAAGGCGGTGGTCGAGGTCTTCGCCAAAACCTTCCTCACGCAGCCGGCGATCCTGTGGCTGAGCGAGAGCGGCAACAAGGTGGTGCTGCGCGACGAGAAGATCGCCGCCGCCATCGGCCTGAAGATCGAGGCCGACAAGAACCTGCCCGACCTGATCCTGGCCGACCTCGGCACCCGGGACACGCTGATCGTCTTCGTCGAAGTGGTCGCGACCGACGGCGCCATGACCGCGAGGCGCCAGGAAGCGCTCTATGCCCTCACCGATGCCGCCGGCTTCGACCGCAAGCACATCGCCTTCCTGACCGCCTATCAGGACCGCGAATCCGCCGGCTTCAAGAAAACCGTCGCCCAACTCGCCTGGGGCTCGTTCGCCTGGTTCGCCTCGGAACCCGACCACATCATCGCGCTACGCGATGGCGGCGCGAGCCCGGTGCCTCTATCGGCATTGACCGGCCCCGCTTGCGCCGGGCGGTAGAGTTTCCTACCGTGGCGACAAGGAGTTTCACCATGGCCAAGGTCGAGAAGATCAGCATCGCCCTGACCCCGGAAATGGCTGCCAGCGTGCGCCAGGCCGTGGCGGACGGGGACTATGCCTCCAGCAGCGAAGTGATGCGCGAGGCCCTGCGCGACTGGCAGGCCCGCCGCAGCCTGCGCGTCCAGGCGATCGACGAATTACGCCGCCAATGGGACGCTGGCCTCGCCAGCGGGCCGGCCGTGGATGGCGAAGAAGCCTTCTCGCGGATCGAGGCGGCGCTGGCGGCACGAACCGGCGGCCGCACCGCCGCCCGATGAGTTTCCGCCTCCGCCCGGCGGCCGAAGCGGACATCGAGGCAATCGCCGCCTCAATTTGTTGACATTTTTATAAAAGCCTCTTATTTATGAGCGCATCGACTATCTGCCGAGGAGCATCTGCAATGGCCCTTCCGATCCGCACCACTCTTGCAGATGTTGATGCCTTGTGCGGATACCTGATCACCAAGCCGACCGGCGCCAACACTGCAGAAGCAAAGGCTGTCCTGGACGAAAAAATCCTGGATGGTCGCAAGCTTTCAGCTTTAAAGGTGTGGGGCCTGATAGAAGAAACAAGTGCTGGGAAGATGAGACTCACGGAGCGAGGTCGCCTTGTATCAAAAGACAAAGGCGCTAGACGATCCAGCGCCCTAAAGGAGGTAGTGTCTTCTATCAGTCCATATGTCGCAATCATTGAGAGAGCAATTCATAGAGGGGAAACGGCTCTCACTGCAACCGAAGTTGCCACACACTGGCATCAACACTTTAAATCAGACGCCTCAGATAGCGACAAGATACTAAATGATCAAGCAGTATGCTTTTTTCAGCTTGCGGAGGGAGCGGATTTAGGAAAACTTGTTGTTGGAAGAAAAGGGCAGTCAACTAGGTTTGTTTTTGATGAATTAAATACCCGAGCCTTCATCGAAAATATCGATCCTAAAAATGATGTCGATGAAGAAATTACAGATGAGCATACAAATTCAGAGGAGTTGTCACGGAAAAATCCCATTCCTGGTACGACCAATCCAGATATTTCTATGCCGGAAAAGGCCGCACAGCATGGAAATAGGGTTTTTATTACTCATGGGAAGAACAAAAAAATCCTTGAGCAGGTTAAGGAATTAGTTGCATTCGGGAAATTCGAACCAATCGTTGCTCAAGAGCGAGAAACCGCTGCAAAGCCCGTCCCCGACAAGGTTATGGACGAGATGCGTTCATGCCATGCGGCTGTTATACATGTCGGCCTAGAGGGCATGATTAAAGATCAAGACGGGAATGAACATCCACAAATAAATGGTAATGTTCTGATTGAGATAGGCGCCGCAATGGCCCTTTACGGAAGGAATTTCATTTTATTAGTCGAAGAAGGAGCAAAGCTACCTTCAAATTTACAAGGTCTATATGAATGCAGATATTCTGGAGACGAATTAAATATGCCAGCAACCATGAAACTTCTTAAAGCATTCAATGAATTTCACTGAGAATAGATTCATTCCACCAATAGTTTATGGAATTCAATTCCGATTCATAACTATGCTATAAGTTTTTATTATTTGCAGTATTTCTAATATTCACAGACTAAAGACTATCAATTTTTCTCGCCTTTCTCCGGTAAGCGGATCTCATGGCTTCAGAAGCTTCCTCTTTTGTTGTGCCGAATGTATCAGGAAGCCGTACAGCGCGAGAGCCCTCCGTTTTGCCACGCGCATAGCAGAGCCATTGAGTTGGATTTCCCATCTCCATAGTAAAAAGCAACTCATAGTCGTCGAACATTGGAAAGTCGGGATCTGACGGGCAAAGTTGCCGCTTCTCTCCCCCAAAGTCGCTAAAGCCGCACTCGAATTCTCTCACTGTATCCCAATGTTTCCCTTGGTCGTCGATTGGCGCCTGAATACTACTTACCAAATAGGAGCCGCAATAAGGACACTGGAACTCTGAAATATCCCTTCGTAGCCTAGCCAATTCATCCTGCATTTCCGCAATGGCTTGACCGTTTGCCAAATTAACGAGTTGGCTCCTCGGATGTGCGGCATAGAGATCTGGCCGAATAACTTTTAGGATTTTAAGTGCAATATCAACCGCCTCCGCATCGGATGTTCGCACCGCGAAACTATCTGCGAGAGGCGGACTAAATTGTTCCACCTCCAGGTATTCCACCTCATGCCAAACAGGCAAAATTCGGCCTCTGCCGCTAATTTCTAAAGCAACTAATCCTTTCAATTCCCGTTTTGGCCAAGATTTATTCATAAAATTCCTACTAAGAATGACTATACCATATCTAGATTTTTTAAGCCCCTGATCTATTGATTCTGAAATTGAGTCGCCGATATTGAGCGTGAATTCATCATACCAAACACTAACACCCAAGCTGACTAGCGCGTTAGCTAATGGCCGCACGAAAGTTTCCTTGTCTTCCGACGCGTGCGATATGAATGCATCCCACCCTGCATGGATAGTATCGTCGTTAGCCATGGAGTTTTCCTGAGGCTGCGTAGATCACCTCCGAAAATTGTATCTGAAGTAAAGGCGTTCCGACTATCGACTCACTTCGAATCGGCCACCGCAATATTCCCACTCCCCCGCATTCCCCGAAAAGTCCCTCGTCCCACACCACAGTTGTCATGCCGCATCGCGATATGCTGCACTGGCGGGATACCGGGGTATAGGGGACCGCGACCCGCATGGAGCCTGTTGACGACGCCGTCAGATCTGAGCCGCGCCTGGAGCTGCGCGGGATCACCAAGGCGTTTCCCGGCGTCATCGCCAATGCGGATGTCTCGTTTTGTGTCGGCGCGGGCGAGATTCACGCGCTGCTGGGCGAGAACGGGGCGGGCAAGAGCACGCTGGTCAAGCAGATCTATGGCATCCTGAAGCCCGATCGCGGCGAGATCCTGTGGGATGGCCGCGAGGTGAGCGTGCCCAGCCCCCATGCCGCCCGCACACTCGGCATCGGCATGGTGTTCCAGCATTTCTCGCTGTTCGAGGCGATGACCGTGCTGGAAAACGTGGCGCTGGGCATGGACGACCCGGGGCGCGACCGGGCGGGCCTGGCCGCGCGCATCAAACAGGTGTCCGAGAGCTACGGCCTGCCGCTGGACCCGGCGCGCGAGGTTCACACCCTGTCGGTGGGCGAGCGCCAGCGTATCGAGATCGTGCGCTGCCTGCTGCAGTCCCCGCGCCTGCTGGTGATGGACGAGCCGACCTCGGTGCTCACGCCGCAGGAGGTGGGGCGGCTGTTCGAGACCCTGCGCAAGTTGAAGGCCGAGGGCTGCTCGATCCTCTACATTTCCCACAAGCTGGGCGAGATCAAGGAGCTGTGCGACCGCGCCACCATCCTGCGCGGCGGCAAGGTGGTCGCCGCCTGCGACCCGGGACAAGAGACCGCGCGCAGCATGGCGCAGTTGATGATCGGGGCGGAATTCCGCAGCGTCGCCAGGCGTGAGGCCGGCGGCAGCGATGGCCGCGCGCGCCTGGTGGTGAAGGGGTTGAGCATGGCGCCGGAGATGGCGCATGGCGTGCCCTTGAAGAATATTCACCTGTCCCTGCGGGCGGGCGAGATTCTGGGCGTGGCCGGGGTGGCCGGCAACGGCCAGGGCGATCTGCTGGCCGCCATCGCGGGCGAGCGGCGGGCGGCATCGGCTGAGATGGTCGCGATCGACGGTAAGCCGGTGGGCCGCCTGGGCCCGGCAGCGCGGCGCCGGCTGGGCCTGTGTACGGTGCCGGAGGAGCGCAACGGCCACGGTGCCGTACCGGACATGTCGCTGACCGACAATGCCCTGCTCTCGGGTTTCAAGCGCATGGGCTTCATCCGGGGCGGCTTCCTCGACCGGCCCAAGGCGCGGCGCTTTGCGGCCGAGGTCATCGCCCGCTTCGACGTGCGCACGCCGGGCACCGAGACGGCGGCGGGCAGCCTGTCGGGCGGCAATTTGCAGAAATTCATCGTCGGGCGCGAGATCATGCAAAAGCCCGAGGTGCTGGTGGTGGCACAGCCCACCTGGGGCGTCGACGCCGCCGCCGCCGCCACGATCCAGCAGGCACTGGTCGATCTTGCCGCGACCGGCAGTGCGATCCTGGTGATCTCGCAGGATCTGGACGAATTGCTCACCTTGACCGACCGGATCTGCGTGATCAATGCCGGGCAATTGTCCGATGCCCTGCCCACCGCCACCGTCTCGGTCGAGGAGATCGGCTTGCTGATGGGCGGCATCCACGGCGTGCCTGAAGCCGTTCCTGATCGGGGGGCCGCGTGATGGCCTACAAGATCGAGGCGCGGCGCCAGATCTCCACCCGCATGCTGTACCTCACCCCGTTCATCGCGGTGGCGGCGACGGTGGCGGCGGGGTTCTTCCTGTTTGTGGCCCTGGGCGTCGATCCGGTGGAGACGCTGTATTACTTCTTCATCTCGCCCCTGGAGACCAAGAACGGCCTGGCCGAGCTGGGCGTGAAGGCGGCGCCGCTGATCATGATCGCGGTCGGCCTGGCGCTGGGCTACCGGGCCAATATCTGGAACATCGGGGCGGAGGGGCAGCTCACCATGGGCGCCCTGTGCGGCGGGGCGGTGGCGCTGGCCTTCTGGGAACAGGGCGGGTTCTACATCCTGCCCCTGATGGCGCTGGCGGGGATGGCCGGCGGGGCGGCCTGGGCGGCGATCCCCGCCTTTCTCAAGACCCGCTTCAACGTGAACGAAATCCTCACCAGCCTGATGCTGACCTACGTCGCCACGCTGTTCCTGGCGGTGATGGTGTTCGGGCCGCTGAAAGATCCACAGGGTTACAATTTCCCGCAGTCGCGCCTGTTCTCGGACTCGGCCCTGCTGCCGATCATCTGGGAGGAGACGCGGCTGCATCTGGGCTTCGTGGTGGCGCTGGCGGTTGCCGTGGCGGGTTGGGTGCTGTTGTCCCGCAGCATCATCGGCTTCCAGATCCGCACGCTGGGCTCCGCCCCCGCCGCCGCGCGCTATGCCGGCTTCGACCGCACGCGGCTCACCTGGTTCTGCCTGTTGCTGACTGGTGCCCTGGCGGGGCTGGCCGGCACCTTCGAGGTGGCGGGGCCGGTCGGGCAGTTGGTGCCCAATGTCTCGCCCGGCTATGGCTTCACCGCCATCATCGTCGCCTTCCTCGGCCGCCTGCATCCGCTGGGCATCATCGCTTCGGGCTTCCTGATGGCGCTGTCCTATCTGGGGGGCGAGAATGCGCAGATCACGGTGGGCCTGCCGCAGGCGGTGACCGGCGTGTTCCAGGGCCTGCTGCTGTTCTTCCTGCTCGCCTCCGATTTCCTGGTGCGCTACCGGGTGCGGCGGGTGAAGCTGCTGTTGGAGGGGGTGTGATGAATATCGATACCATCCTGCCCATGCTGCTCACCGTGATTGCCGCGGCCACCCCCCTGCTGCTCGCCTCGATCGGGGAGCTGGTGACCGAGAAGGCCGGGGTGCTGAACCTCGGCGTCGAGGGCATGATGCTGGCCGGCGCCGTGATCGCCTTCGCCACCACCGTGGGCACGGGCAGCGCCGCCCTGGGCATTGTCGCCGCCATGCTGGCCGGCATGGCCACGGCCCTGGTGTTCGGGGTCCTGACCCTCACCTTGATGGCTAACCAGGTGGCGACCGGCCTGGCGCTGACCATATTCGGCATCGGCCTGTCGTCCCTGATCGGCAGCGGCTATATCGGCGTGCCGGTGGAGAAACTCGCCCACCTCGACATTGCCGGCCTGTCCGATCTGCCGGTCATCGGCCCGCTGCTGTTCGGGCACGACGTGCTGGTCTACGCCGCCGTCGCGATCACCTTCGCGGTTGCCTGGTTCCTGAAGCACACGCGGGCCGGCCTGATCCTGCGGGCGGTGGGGGAATCCGATCTCTCGGCCCATTCGATCGGCTATGACGTGATCAAGGTGCGCTACATGGCCGTGCTGTTCGGGGGCCTGTGCAGCGGCCTGGCCGGGGCCTATCTCTCGCTGTCCTACACGCCCATGTGGGTGGAGGGGATGACGGCCGGGCGCGGCTGGATCGCACTGGCGCTGGTCGCCTTTGCCTCGTGGCGGCCGTGGCGGGTGCTGGGCGGGGCCTATATCTTCGGCGGCGTGACCATCCTGCAGCTTTACCTGCAGGGCTCGGGCGGCATCGGCGTGCCCGCGCAGGTGATGAACATGCTGCCCTATCTTGCTACCATCATCGTCCTCACCGTGATTTCGGCCGGCCCCTGGCGGGGACGGCTGGACGCGCCGGCCTGTCTGGGCAAACCTTTCCGGCCTGCAAGCTGACCCTTTCGCCTTCAACGCCGCTGGAGTGTCACCACCATGATCCGACCCATCAACCGCCGCACCTTCCTCGGCACGGCCGCCGCCGGCCTGACCCTGGCCGCCAGCCCGTTGCGCGGGGCCAGCGCCGCCGACCCCTTGAAGATCGGTTTCGTCTATGTCGGCCCCGTGGGCGATTTCGGCTGGACCCATGGCCACGATATCGGCCGCAAGGCGATCGAGGCCAAGTTCGGCGACAAGGTGAAGACCACCTTCGTCGAGAGCGTCGCCGAGGGCCCGGATGCCGAGCGGGTGATCCGGCAACTGGCGTCGAGCGGCAACAAGCTGATCTTCACCACCTCGTTCGGCTATATGGAGCCGACCTTGAAGGTGGCCAAGAGCTTCCCCAAGGTGATGTTCGAACACGCCACGGGCTTCAAGACCGCGCCCAATGTCAGCGTCTACAACTCGCGCTTCTATGAAGGCCGCGCCATCGTCGGCCATATCGCGGGCAGCCTGACCAAGACCGGCAAGATCGGCTACATCGCCTCCGTGCCCATCCCGGAAGTGGTGATGGGCATCAATGCGACCGCGATCGCCGCGCGCAAGGTGCGCCCCGATGCGGAAGTGAAGGTGGTGTGGGTGAACTCCTGGTACGACCCGGGCAAGGAAGGCGACGCCGCCAAGGCCCTGATCGACCAGGGCGTCGACATCATGACCCAGCACACCGACAGCCCGGCGCCGCTGCAGATCGCCGAACAGCGCGGTATCCTCGGCGTCGGCCAGGCCTCGGACATGAAGAACTTCGCGCCCAAGGCCCAGCTCACCGCCATCGTCGACGAATGGGGCCCCTATTACGTCGAACGCACCCAGGCGATGCTCGACGGCACCTGGAAGACCAGCGACACCTGGCACGGCCTGAAGGAAGGCTTTCTCTCGATGGCGCCCTATGGTGACGCGGTGCCCGAGGCGCTGCGCAAGGAAGCCGACGACATCAAGGCCGGCATCATCGCCGGCACCTACCTGCCCTTCGCCGGCCCGATCAAGGACCAGAAGGGCGAGGTCAAGATCCCCGAGGGCAAGTCGATCCCCGACGGCGACCTGCTGGGCATGAACTGGTACGTCGAGGGTGTGCAGGCCTGATCGTCGTTCGTCATCCCGGCGAAGGCCGGGATCCATTCCGGGCAGCACGCGACGTCTCAATGTATTCCGGCCTTCGCCGGAATGACGAGCATGGGATCGGCATGGTTGCGTGGTTCGACAGGCTCACCATGAGGAAAATCTTCATGCCAAAAAGACTTTCCTCATCCTGAGCCTGTCGAAGGACGCAGAATAGTTGGGCCGCATGACCACCTCCTCCCCCCGCCGCGCCCTGCGCGGGCGCCTGCTTGATTTTGTTGCCGACCCCGCCGTGGCGGGCGCGGATGCCCTGCGTTACGTGCGCGACGGCATCCTGGTGGTCGAGGATGGCCGCATCACCGCCCGGGGCGAGGCCGCTGCCCTGCTCCCGGGCCTCGCCTGCCCGATCGACGACCACACCGGCAAGCTGATCCTGCCCGGCCTGATCGACCTGCACATCCATTACCCGCAAAGCCGGGTCATCGCCGCCTTCGGCACCCAGCTCATGGACTGGCTGGAACGCTATACATTCCCCGAGGAAAGCCGGCTGGCCGACCCCGATCACGCCAAGTGGCAGGCCGATTTCTTCCTCGACGAACTGCTCGCCAACGGCACCACCACGGCGATGGTCTACAGCACCGTGCATACCGGCGCGGCCGAGGCATTCTTCGAGGCCTCGGCCGCGCGCAATACCCGCATGATCGCCGGCAAGTCGATGATGGACCGCAATGCGCCGCCCTGGCTGATGGATACGGCGCAGGGCTCCTACGATGCGGCGAAATACCTGATCCAGCGATGGCATGGCAGCGGGCGCCAGCTCTATGCGGTGACCCCGCGCTTTGCCCTGACCTCGAGCGACGCGCAGCTCGAGTTGGCGGCGGCGCTGATGCAGGAATTCCCCGGCGTCTACCTGCAAACCCATCTGTCGGAGAACGACAAGGAAATCGAACTGGTGCGCCAGACCTACCCCTGGGCGCGCCACTACACCCACGTCTACGAGCGTTTCGGCATCACCGGCCCGCGCTCCCTGTTCGGCCATTCGATCCACCTCGACGATGACGAGGTGCGGATCCTGGCCGAGACCGGCTCGATTGCCGTGTTCTGCCCGACCTCGAACACCTTCTTAGGCTCCGGCCTGTTCGACCGCGACCGTTTGGCCGCAGGCGGTGTGCGCTTGGGGCTCGCCACCGATGTCGGCGGCGGCACCAGCTATTCCATGCTGGCGACCGCCGGCGAGGCCTACAAGGTGCTGCAACTGCGCCGCCAGACGCTGCGTCCGCTCGACGCCTTCCACATGATGACCAGGGGCAATGCCGCCGCCCTGAGCCTGACCGACAAGATCGGCACGCTGGACGTGGGCTCGGAAGCGGATGTGGTGGTGCTCGATGCCCGCGCCACCCCGGCCATGGCCCACCGCATGACCGCGGTGGAGGACGACCTGGAACAGGAGCTGTTCGTCCTGATGATCATGGGCGACGACCGCAATGTCGCCGCGACTTATGTCGCCGGGCACCAGCGCAAAAGGCCCGGCTGAGACGTTGTGCGTCCTTCGAGACGGCCCTTCGGCCTCCTCAGGATGAGGAGATTTGTTTTGGCACAAAGATTCTCCTCATCCTGAGGAGCCATGCGAAGCGTGGCGTCTCGAAGGACGCACGCTGCCGCCCCAGCGCTCCCTACGCTGCGATAAGCTCGAATCTGTCGACATCGACCAGGCCGCGGTCGGTGATCTTCAGGTGCGGGATGACCGGCAGGGGCAGGAAGGCCAGTTGCAGGAAGGGTTCGGGCAGCGGGCAGCCCAGCGCGCGGATGACATCGCGCAGGGCGACCAGGTCGGCGCGCACCGCCTCGAAGGGCTTCAGGCTGACCAGCCCGGCCAGCGGCAGGGCCAGTTCGCCGATCACCTTGCCGTCGATCGCCGCGACGAAACCGCCGCCCAGTTCGATCAGGCGATTGACGGCGACCGCCATGTCCCCATCATCGCTGCCCACCACGCAGACATTGTGGCTGTCGTGCCCGACCGACGAGGCGAGCGCGCCACGCTTCAGGCCGAAGCCCTTGACGAAGCCGCGCCCGATGTTGCGGTTGTGGCCGTGACGCCCCAGGACACAGACCTTCAGCACGTCCTGCTCCACATCCGGCTGCCGCTCGCCGTTCACGTAGGGCAGGGTCATGGTCAGGTGCGCCGTCACCACCTTGCCCGGCTCGATGCCGATCACCGGGCCGCTGGGGCCCGAGGCGCGCACGACGAAATCCGCAGGAGAGACCGGCTCCAGCTTCATCGAGTCGAGGCCGATCGGGCTGGGCAGGTCGCGCCCGTCGAACAGGTCAGGCCGCACGATCCGCCCGGCCGAGATCACGCTGTTGACCGCGCAGGTCTCCAGGTCATCCAGCAGCACGATATCCGCCCGCTTGCCCGGCGCGATCAGCCCTCGGTCGCGCAGGCCAAAGCCCATCGCCGCCGACCATGACGCCGCGCGATAGGCATGGGCCACCGGCACGCCGCCGGCGATCGCCTTGCGGATCAGATGGTCGAGGTGGCCTTCCTCGTGAATGTCGAGCGGGTTGCGGTCGTCGGTGCAGAAGCCGATGAAGGACGAGGTATCGGCGGTGATCAGGGGCGCCAGGGTTTCCACGTCCTTGCACACGGTGCCTTCGCGGATCAGCACCTGCATGCCCTTGCGCAGCTTCTCCCAGGCTTCCGGCAGCGAGGTGGTCTCGTGGCAATTGCGGATGCCACAGGAGAGGTAGGCGTTCAGCTCCATCCCCGTGACCATCGGCGCGTGACCGTCGATGTGCCAGCCGTCGAACGCCGCGAGCTTGGCCAGCACCTCCGGGTCCTTGAAGAAGATGCCGGGGAAATTCATGAATTCGGCCAGGCCGATCGAATGCTTGTGCCCGCGATAGGCGACCAGGTCGTCGGCGGTCAGCTTGGCGCCGGCCGTCTCCAGATGCGTCGCCGGCACGCAGGAGGAAAGCTGCACTTTCAGGTCCAGCATGGTGTTGGCAGCAGCAGAGAGGAAATAGTCGAGGCCGCGGGTGCCCAGCACGTTGCAGATCTCGTGGGGGTCGCAGATCGCCGTGGTGGTGCCCCGGGGCAGGACGCAGCGGTCGAACTCGCCGGGCGTCACCAGGCTCGATTCGCAATGGACGTGGGTATCGATGAAGCCCGGCACGCAGGTGAGATTGCGGCCATCGATCTCGACCTTGCCGCGATAGCCCTCGTAGGTGCCGATGATGCGGTTGCCGCAGATGGCGATGTCGCCCTCGGCAATCTCGGTGGTCGCCACGTTGAGAAAGCGGGTGTTGCGGATGACGAGGTCGGCTTGCGTCCGGCCCAGCGCCTGATCGATCATCCGCTCCAGAAAGCTGGTGTCGTACGCCATGGCCACCCTCCGCTTGCTACTTCGTGCCGAACAGGCGATCGCCGGCATCGCCCAGGCCCGGCACGATATAGCCGTGGTCGTTCAGGCATTCGTCGATCGCGGCGGTATAGATCGGCACGTCCGGGTGCGCCGCCCTCAAGGTGGCGATGCCTTCGGGCGCGCACAAGAGGCTGACGAACTTGATCGAGCTGCAACCGGCCTGTTTCACCTTGGAAACCGCCGCCACCGCCGAATTGCCGGTCGCCAGCATGGGGTCGAGCACGATCACCTGGCGCTCGTCGATGTCGCGGGGCAGTTTCATGAAATATTCGACCGCCTGCAGGGTCTTGGGGTCGCGGTAGAGGCCGACATGGCCGACCCGGGCCGCCGGCAGGATGTCCAGCATGCCGGTCAGCAGGCCGTCGCCCGCCCGCAGGACCGAGACCAGACACAGTTTCTTGCCCGCCAGTTGCGGCATCATACAGCGCTTGATCGGGGTTTCGATCTCGATCAGCTCGGTCGGCACGTCGCGCACCACCTCATAGGCCAGCAGCATGGCGATCTCGCGCAGCAGGCGGCGGAAGCCCATGGTCGAGGTTTCCTTGCGCCGCATGATGG
This sequence comes from Oleomonas cavernae, assembly GCF_003590945.1. Classification (NCBI taxonomy): domain Bacteria; kingdom Pseudomonadati; phylum Pseudomonadota; class Alphaproteobacteria; order Acetobacterales; family Acetobacteraceae; genus Oleomonas; species Oleomonas cavernae. The sequence continues at coordinate 433,262 of NZ_QYUK01000008.1, forward strand.
TCAGCTTGTGCTGCACCAGGGGATGATCGACCAAAACCACGCCGTCCGCCATTGCCCGTGCCCTATCCATTACCGCTCGTGCCCGCAGTCAAGACGATCGCCGCCACCGCGTAAAGGGGCCGCGATCTTTCGATTTTGCCGAAAGGTCAATTGCCGATCACCGTGGCAGACAACCGGCGCGAGGCCCCCCTATCCTCGACATCATGCGCCCGACCGTCAACGACCTGACACTCGGCCAGCGGCTCTACGAGCGGCTCGAAGCCTTTGCCCGGCACTCGGAGGACGAGGGAAAGCTGACCCGCACCTTCCTGTCGGGCGCCCACAAGGCCGCCGCCGACGAATTGGCCGGCTGGATGCGCGCCGCCGGCATGAAGGTCGAGACCGACGCCATCGGCAACGTCGTCGGCCGCTATGAAGCGACCACCTCCGGCGCACCCTGCCTGATGCTGGGCAGCCACATCGACACCGTGCGCGACGCCGGCAAATACGACGGCAACATGGGTGTCCTGGCCGCACTCGCCTGCGTCGAGGCATTCCACCAGGCGGGCGACCGTTTCCCCTTTGCCATCGAGGTGGTGGCCTTCGGCGACGAGGAAGGCGTGCGCTTTCCCGTAACCTTGTCGGGCTCACGCGCCATCGCCGGCAGTTTCGATACCACCACCCTGTCCCTGCGTGACAAGGACGGTATCTCGCTGCGCGAGGCGCTGGTCGCCTTCGGTTGCGACCCCGCCCGCATCGGGCAGATCGCCCGCAAACGCGAGCAGATCCTGGCTTTCGTCGAATTGCACATCGAGCAGGGCCCGGTGCTGGAGGACGAGGGCCTGGCGGTCGGCGCGGTCACCGCGATCAACGGCGCCAGCCGCCTGTCGGTGGAGGTCAAGGGGGTCGCCAACCATGCCGGCACGGTGCCCATGCACCTGCGGCGCGACGCGCTGGCGGCCGCCGCCGAAATGATGCTGGCGGTCGAGGCCCGCGGCCGGGCCGAGGCGGAACTGGTGGCGACGGTCGGCCGGGTCGACGTCATGCCCGGCGCGATCAACGTCATTCCCGGCCTGGTGCGCTTCACCATGGATGTCCGCTCCCCGTCCGATGCCGCGCGGCGCCGGGCGGTGGCCGACATCGACCGGCGCATCGCCGAAATCGCCCAGGCGCGCGGGGTCGAGAGCGCCATCACCCTGACCCACGAGGCTGCCGCCTGCCGCTGCGCGCCCGAACTGGTCGAGGCGATCGGCGGTGCCATTGCCCGGGCCGGGCTGGCCGTCAAGCGCCTGCCCTCGGGCGCCGGGCACGACGCCATGGCCTTCAGCCGCCTGTGCCCGGTGGGCATGATCTTCGTGCGCTGCGAGAAGGGCATCAGCCATAATCCGGCCGAGGCGATCACGATCGAGGACGCAGACATCTCGATGCGGGTCCTGATGGACTTTATAAAGAATTTCGATGCCGAAAAGCCCTCTCCGCCCTTCAGGGGGGAGAGGGTTGGGTGAGGTGGGTCGACGGCGTAGAGCGTGCTCTGCCCCGCGACCACCTCACCCTCCCCACCGCTTCGCGGCGGGTCCCCTCCCTCTCCGACGCCACGCGGCGGAGAGGGAAATTCGGGCTTCGTGAGGCGGCACAGTTTTGAGAGGACAAGTCATGACGGTGAAGATCGACGGCCGGCGCCTGAGCATCGGCCAGGTGGCGGCGGTCGCCCGGCCGAACGGCAACGGGCGCTTCGACAAGGCGGCCCTGCACCTGCAGTCGCGCGGCAAGCTGGAACAGGCGCGCGCCTTCATCGACGCCAACTGGATGAACGACGACGCGCCGCTGATGTATTCCTTCAACACCGGGGTCGGCCTGTTCAAGGAAATCCGCGTGCCCATGGCCGACATGGCGGCCTATCAGGAGAAGTCGATCCTGGCCCATGCCACCGGTGTGGGCGAACCCTTTGCGCAGGATGTCACCCGCGCCACCATGCTGCTGCGCGCCAATGCCTTCGCCTCGAACTATTCCGGGCCCAGGGTCGAGGTGGTCGACCGCCTGCTGGCCTTTCTCAACGCCGGCATTCACCCGGTGATCCCGCAGAAAGGCTCGGTCGGGGCCTCGGGCGACCTGGCCCCGCTGGCCTATCTTGCCGCCACCATCTGCGGCATGGACAAGGCCGAGGTGATCTACAAGGGCAAGCGCATGCCCGCGCGAAGCGCGATCGCCAAGGCCGGCTTCGAGGTCGATTTCCCGCTGGGGGCCAAGGATGCCTCGGCCCTGATCAACGGCTCCACCGTGTCGCTCGCACTCGCCGTGCTCGCGACCCACGATGCCCGGCGGATCGCCAAGCTGGCGGATATTACCTTGGCCCTGAGCCTGGAGGCCCTGCGCGGCGAGAAGGCGGCCTTCGATCCGCGTGTGCACCGCGCCCGGCCCCATCCCGGCCAGGCCAAGGTGGCGCGCAATGTGCTGCGCCTGGTCGGCGATTCCAAACGCTGCGACCAGGCCGCCCGCGACCTGATTTTCCCCGACGAAGCCCGCCAGCCCGGGAGCAAGGCGCCGCCCCGGGTGCAGGACGTCTATTCCCTGCGCTGCGCGCCCCAGGTCCACGGCCCGGTGGCCCAGGCGCTGGACTATATCGAGGGCATCGTCACCACCGAGATCAATTCGGCGACCGACAACCCTCTGATGTTCGAGCTGGACGAGGGTGGTTACACGGTGATCTCCGGCGGGCATTTCCACGGCGCCTATGTCGCCCAGGCGATGGACCTGCTGGGCATTTCGATGGCGGACCTGAGTTCGATATCAGAACGCCGGCTGGCCCGCCTGATCGATCCCACCATGTCCTACGGCCTGCCGCGCAACCTGCTGGCGGGGCAGCGAGGCCTCAATACGGGGTTTGCCACCGTGCAGTGCTCGATGTCCGCTTTGGTGATGGAGAACCGCCACCTGGCGACCCCGGGCAGCGTCGATTCGATCCCGGGCAAGAGCAATGCCGAAGACCATGTCTCGAACTCCACCTGGTGCGCCCGCAAGGCCCGCACCATCGTCGAGAACACCGAGCAGGTGGTCGCGGTCGAAGCCCTGATGGCCGCCCAGGCCCTGTCCCTGGTCGAGCCGATCGCCAAGGACTACCCCTTGGGGACCGGCACCAGCGCCGCCCTGAAAGCCATCCGCGGGGTGATCCCGGCCGCGCTGGACGGCGACCGCTGGTACCACGACGAAATCGCCACGGCCCTGGACCTGGCCCGCTCCAATGCCATCGTCGACGCGGTGGAGGCGGCCGTTGGGCCGCTGGAATAATTGGATCTGCCTAAAAATTAGCCACCTCCCAATCCCCTGATCATTTCATATTCTTTGAAAATCATTCCGGATTACCGCACTGCCGCATAAGGCGGCGGCCCGGCACAATCGGCCCATCGATTGTGCGGAGGCGGGGGCATGGCGGTACGCGACGACAGCAGTGTGGAGTTGATCGGGGTTACCAAATCCTATGGCGGCACCATCGCCGTCGACCGAATCGACCTCAAGATCCCGCCGGGCACCTATTGCTGCCTGCTTGGGCCGTCCGGCTGCGGCAAGACCTCGACCCTGCGCATGATCGCCGGGCACGAAGAGATCAGCGACGGCTATTTGCGCATCGGCGACCGCCAGGTCGAGGACGAGCCGCCGGTGAAGCGCGGCACCGCCCTGATGTTCCAGAGCTATGCCCTCTTCCCCCATCTCGACTGCGTCGACAATGTCGCCTTTTCCTTGAAGATGCGCGGCGTGGCCAAGGAGGAGCGCCGGGCCAAGGCGCGCGAGATGCTGGCCGTGGTCCACATGGACCGCTATGCCGATCGTCTCCCGGCGCAACTTTCGGGTGGCCAGCAGCAGCGTGTGGCCCTGGCCCGCGCCCTGATCACCAGGCCTTCCGTCCTGCTCCTCGACGAACCCTTGTCGGCGCTGGACCCGTTCCTGCGCGACCGGATGCGCGAGGAATTGAAGCGCCTGCAGCTCGAACTGGGCATCACCTTCATCCATGTTACCCACAGCCAGGGCGAGGCCATGGCCCTGGCCGACCTGGTGGTGATCATGAAGGACGGCCGCATCGAACAGGCCGCCCCGCCCCGCGCCGTGTTCAACGCCCCGGCCACCGCCTTCGTCGCCCAGTTCATCGGCGGCCACAATGTGATCAAGGTCGAGGACGGCAGCCAGGTCGCGGTGCGCAGCGACCGCATCAGCCTGATCCCCGCGGCCGAGGGCATGGTGGTAGACGGCACCTGCGTCAGCGCCATCGTGCGATCCATGGAGTATCACGGCGCCGCCGTGCACCTGCGCCTGGATACCGCGCTGACCGACGAATTCTCGGTGGTGGTGGACGAAGCCGCCTTCTTCGCCAGCCCGCTGGAAATCGGCGACCGGGTCACCGCCCGGTGGAGCGCCGATCACGCCCATCCGTTGACCGCCTGATTTGACCCAAGGAGAACCGACCATGAGCACCAAGTCACGTCGCAAGGGGCCTTCCCGCCGCAGCTTCCTCAAAGGCGGCGCCGCCCTTGCCGGCACTGCGATCGGCAGCGGCGCCATCACCGGCTTCCCCACCCTGTGGGCGCAGAACATCAAGGACGTCACCCTGCGCCAGTTCGGCACCGGCGTGTCCAACCTCAATGCCATCGCCGACAAGGTGAAGTCCGACCTGGGCTTCACCCTGGCCATGACCGCACTCGATTCCGACGCGATCACCCAGCGCGCGGTGACCCAGCCCAAATCCTTCGACATCGCCGACATCGAATACTGGATCTGTAAGAAGGTCTTCCCGACCGGCGGCCTGCAGCCGATGGACGTGAAGAAGATCAAGTATTTCGACAAGATCGTGCCTATCTTCGTCACCGGCAAGCTGACGCCTGAATCGGTGATCGCCCAGGGCACCGCCCCGCACACCGTCAGCTTTGTCGAGTCGCCGGAGGCCAAGGCCTTCGCCAAGCAACCCACCCAGTGGATGACCCTGATCCCGACCATCTACAACGCCGACACGCTGGGCATCCGCCCCGACCTGGTGGGCCGCCCGATCAGCAACTGGAAGGACCTGCTCGACCCTGCCTTCAAGGGCAAGGCCTCGATCCTGAACATCCCCTCGATCGGCATCATGGATGCGGCCATGGTCTGCGAATCCGCGGGCCTGTGGAAATATGCTGACAAGGGCAACATGTCGAAGGAAGAGATCGACAAGACCATGGGTGTGCTGACCGAGGCCAAGAAGGCCGGCCAGTTCCGCGCCTTCTGGAAGAGCTTCGACGAGAGCGTGAACCTGATGGCCTCGGGCGAGGTCATCATCCAGTCCATGTGGTCGCCGGCGGTGGCTGCCGTCCGCTCCAAGGGCATTCCCTGCGTCTACCAGCCGCTCAAGGAAGGTTACCGCGCCTGGGGCGGCGGCCTTGGCATCGCCAAGCACCTGAGCGGCCTCGAGCTCGACTGTGCCTATGAATACATCAACTGGTACCTGTCGGGCTGGTGCGGCGCCTACCTGAACCGCCAGGGTTACTACTCGGCCGTGCTCGACACCGCCAAGGAATTCATGTCGCCGGAAGAATGGGCCTTCTGGATGGAAGGCAAGCCCGCCGCCGCCGACATCCTCAGCCCCGAAGGCAAGGTGATGGAAAAGGCCGGTGCCGTGCGCGACGGCGGCGCCTTCGTCGAGCGTATGGGGGCGGTCGCCTGCTGGAACTCGGTCATGGACGAGGATCGTTACATGATCAAGAAGTGGAACGAGTTCATCGCCGCCTGAACGAGCACCTACACCGCCGTCATTCCGGCGAAAGCCGGAATCCATCGAAGGGGCAGGCTCGACCCGATCCCGCCCCTTCACGGCAATGGATCCCAGCTTTCGCTGGGATGACGATCACCATTCGGGATGCATTGGGGGTAGACCATGAGTACCGCAGTCATCGCCGTGCCGAAACGCAGGCGCTTTCGCCTCGGCGCCATCGCGCCTTATCTTCAGGCGATGCCGCTGGGCCTGGTGCTGGCGGTGTTCCTGGTCATCCCCATCCTGACCATCGTCATCGTCAGCTTTTGGGACTATGACAGTGTCCAGATCTACCCCGATTTCCTGTTCACCAACTATATCGATCTGCTGACCTCGCAGGTCACCTGGAAGACCTATCTCAACACCATCAAATATGCCGTGCTGGTCTGGCTGTTCACCTTGGTCATCGGCTTCACCGTCGCCTATTTCGTGGCCTTCCACGTGAAATCGGCGACGGCGCAGATGGCGCTGTTCCTGATCTGCACTATCCCGTTCCTGACCTCGAACATCATCCGCATGATTTCGTGGATCCCGTTCCTGGGGCGCAACGGCATCCTGAACCAGGCCCTGCAGGGCATCGGCGTCACCGACCAGCCGCTGGAATTCCTGCTGTTCTCGGACTTCAGCGTGATCCTCACCTTCGTTTATCTCTATGCCCAGTTCATGGTGGTGCCGATCTTCAATTCGATGATGCGCATCGACCGCAACCTGATCGAGGCGGCGCGCGACGGCGGCGCCAGCGGCTTCCAGACCCTGGTCAACGTCATCATCCCCCTGACCAAGTCGGGCATCCTGATCGGCACGATCTTCGTGGTCACCCTGGTGATGGGCGATTTCATCACGGTGCGCCTGATGTCGGGCGGGCAGAGCGCCTCGGTCGGGCTGATGATCGCCAACGAGATTTCCCTGCTGCAATACCCCGCCGCCGCCGCCAATGCCGTGGTGCTGCTGATCATCGTGCTGCTGATGGTCGCCGCCATGCTGCGCGTCGTCGACATTCGCAAGGAGCTGTGAGCGATGCGTGAGACCCGCCGCGGCCTGGCCTTCTGGGCGCTCGCCAGTTTCTTCGGCCTGTTCGTGCTGTTCCTTTACGGGCCCACGATCACCATCATGATCCTGTCGTTCCAGGGCGAGGACGGCGGCCTGACCTTCCCCATGAACGGCTTCTCGCTGCACTGGTTCGGGCGGCTGTTCCAGCAGCAGGCGGTGGGCGATTTCGGCGGCTCGCTGTCCCGCTCGCTGCTGCTGGGCCTGATCGTCACCATCCTCACCGTGACCATCTCGCTCTCGGCCGGGCTTGCCTTCCGGCGGCGCTTCTTCGGCTCGACGCCGCTGTTCTATCTCGCCATCGCCAGCCTGATCGTGCCCTCGATCCTGGTCAGCTTGGGGATCGGCCTGATGTTCAACGTGCTGGGGATCGAGCCGGCCTGGAACACCTCGGCGCTGGGCGCGCACCTGACGTGGACCCTGCCCTTCGGCCTGCTGATCATGTTCGCCGTCTTCAACCGCTTCAACAAAGCCTTCGAGGAGGCGGCACGGGACCAGGGCGCCAGCCCATGGCAGACCCTGCGCCATGTCACCGTGCCGATCCTGCTGCCCTCGCTGATCGGGGTGGGCCTGTTCGGCTTCACCCTGTCCTATGACGAATTCGCCCGCAGCCTGATGACCACCGGCAGCTACAACACCCTGCCCCTGGAGATCTACGGCATGACCACCAGCGTCACCACCCCCGTGCTCTATGCCCTGGGCACGGTCACCACCCTGCTGTCGATCGTGGTGATCACCGCCGCGCTCTACGGCGTGGTCTATGTCCAGCGCCGGCGGGCGGGCAAGGGCTCCGACGCCGGGCGCGGGGTGTGATAGCGTGGCGCCATGCGCATCAAGCTGATCAACCCCAACACCACCTGGTCGATGACCGACAAGATGGCCGCCGCCGCCCGTGCGGTGGCCATGCCGGGCACCGAAATCGTGGCGGTGTCGCCGCAAGGCGGGCCGGCCTCGATCGAGGGCCATTATGACGAGGCGGTCGCCACCATCGGCCTGCTCGAGGAAATTCGTTCGGGCGAGGCCCAAGGTTTCGACGGCTACATCATCGCCTGCTTCGGCGATCCCGGCCTGATGGCCGCGCGCGAGCTGGCCAACGGCCCGGTGGTGGGCATCGCCGAGGCGGCCATGCACATGGCCAGCCTGATCGCGCCCGGCTTTTCCGTCGTCACCACCCTGGCCCGGACCAAGGGCATCGCCGAACACCTGGCCGAGCGTTACGGCATGGCCCGTTTCTGCCGCAAGGTGCGCGCAACCGACATCGCGGTGCTGGAACTGGAAGACCCCGCCTCCAACGCCGGCACCCGCATCATCGAGGAATGCCGCGCCGCCCTGCGGGAAGACGAATCGGGCGCCATCGTCCTTGGTTGCGCCGGCATGGCCGATCTGGCGGCCGAGATTTCGCGGGCCATCGGCGCGCCGGTGGTCGAAGGCGTCACCGCCGCGGTGACCCTGGTCGAATCCCTGGTCCGCCTGAATCTCAAAACCTCGAAACGGGGCGAACTCGCCCCACCGCTGCCCAAGTCCTATAGTGGGGGTCTCGCGTATCTTTCCCCCTGAGGCGCATTGTGGCGACAGCGACCTTCGATTTCGACGACCTCTCCCCCCAGGACCAGTACAAGCTGCTGATCGGCACGGTGGTGCCCCGGCCCATCGCCTGGGTGACCACGGTGGACGCGCAGGGCCGGGTCAATGCCGCGCCGTTCAGCTTCTTCAACGCCCTGTGTTCAGCACCGCCGATCGTGGCCCTGGGCCTAGGCAGCCGGCCCGGCGGCGAGGCCAAGGACACGCCGGCCAATATCGCCGCGACCAACGCCTTCACGGTGAACATCGTCTCGAACGACCTGGCCGAGAAGATGAACGTGACCGCCACCACCTTCGCCCCCGGCATCGACGAACTGCGCGAGGCCGGCCTGACCACGGTGCCCGGCACCAAGGTGCCTTGCCCGCGCATTGCTGAGGCCCCCGCCGCCCTGGAATGCCGCCTCTACATGACCATTCCGGTGGGCGAGGATGTCATCGTCCTGGGCCAGGTGGTCGCCGCCCATTACGACGAGCGGGTGATCAATGTGGCGCGCAAGCACATCGACCCCAAGGCCCTGGATGCCATCGCCCGTCTGGGCGGCAACGGTTACGCCACCACCCGCGACATCTTCGACCTCGCCAGGTTGAGCGTCGAGGAATGGGAGACGAACCACACGCCGAACGCCAGACGGCCGCGGTGAAAGTCCCCTCTCCGCCGTTTGCGGGGGAGAGGGAGGGGCCCATTGCGCAGCAATGGGAGGGTGAGGTGGTCGATGGGACAGATCTCGCTCATGTCAGCCACCCTCCTCACCCAACCCTCTCCTCCGGGGAGGAGAGGGCTCTGCTGGTGATTAGGGGAGCATCTGGCGTAACCGCAACAGCGCGATGCGCTTTACCTGTTCCAGGGCGGTGGCGAATTCGACTTCCGGTGCATTCGTCACGCGCACCTCGAACGCGGCCAGGATGGCGTGCTTGTCGAGGCCTTTGACCGCGATGATGAAGGGGAAGCCGAAGCGCGCCTTGTAGGCCTCGTTCAAGGCGGTGAAGCGCGCCAGTTCCGCCGGAGTCAGCCGGTCCAGGCCGGCGCCGGCCTGTTCCGCCGTCGATTCGGCGGTCAGGCCCTTGGCCAGGGCCAGTTTGCCCGCGAGATCCGGGTGGGCGTTCAGCAAGGCCAGCTTCGCCTCATGCAATGCCGGTTCCAGCGCCCGGCACAGCGCCGCGTGGATTCCCTCAGCCGAATAATCGCCGATCCCGGCATCGAAGGCGGCCGCGGCAATCCAGGGCGAATGTTCGAACACGCCGCCGAACCTGGCGATGAAGGCATCACGGTCCATGGGTCACGCCGGGTGGTACTGGTGCCAATGGCGCGCGATATCCACCCGCCGGGCAAACCAGACCCCTTCATGGGACTGGGCATAGTCGATGAACCTCTCCACCGCCGCGAAGCGCCCGGGCCGCCCGGCCAGCCGGCAATGCAGGCCGATGGAGAGCATGCGCGGCGTCTCCGCGCCTTCCTTGTAGAGCGTGTCGAAGCTGTCCTTCAGATAGCTATAGAACTGCTGCCCCTCGCCGAAACCCTGGGCGTTGATGAAGCGCATGTCGTTGGCATCGAGCGTATAGGGCACGATCAGCAGGGGCTTGCCCGCCACATCCTGCCAATAGGGCAGTTCGTCGTCATAGGCATCGGCGTCGTAGAGGAAGCCGCCGTGTTCGGCGACCAGGCGCCGGGTATTGGGGCCGGTGCGCCCGGTGTACCAGCCCAGCGGCCGGGTGCCGGCGACCTGGGTCAGGATTTCGACGGCCTGTTGAAGATGGGCGCGCTCCACCGCCTCTTCGACATACTGGTAGTTGATCCAGCGCAGGCCGTGGCTGGCGATCTCGTGGCCGGCGTCGACCATGGCGCGGATCAGCGCCGGGTATTTCTGCGCCGCCAGGGCCACGGCGAACACCGTCACCGGCACCTTCTTCGCCTCGAACAGCTTCAGCAGGCGCCACACGCCGACCCGCGCGCCATAGTCGAAGATCGATTCGACCGACAGGTGGCGCACGCCGGTCAGGGGTTGGGCATTCACCACCTCGGACAGGAAAGCCTCCGACGCAGCGTCGCCGTTCTCGATCGAATTCTCGCCGCCCTCCTCGTAGTTGAGGACGATCTGCACCGCGATCCGCGCACCACCCGGCCAATTGGCCTTGGGCGGCGTCGGGCCATAGCCGATCAGGTCGCGCGGGGGCTGCCAGGTCATGAAACGCTCTCTTGCCGTGTCTGCCCGCATCTTAATGCCTGTTGGGCCCAAGGCGATGGGGCGATCATTCGCGATTATTGTAAGATGTTTGAGCAAATCCAGCCTTCCCCCGGTGCGGCCCCCGCCGCCACCATGGGAAAGGCTTAGAGGGTGACGTGATGAGCGCTGGCAGATTGACCACCCATGTGCTGGATGCCGCCCACGGCGTGCCCGCGGCCGGGGTGAAGATCACGCTCTATCGCCTCTCGGCCGCAGGTGCTGGCGAATTGCTGGTCAGCGCCATCACGAATCACGACGGCCGCTGCGACGGGCCGATCCTGGCGGGTGACGCCTTGGTCCCGGCACTTATGAGCTGGTCTTCGAGGCCGGCGCCTATTTCCGCGCGCGCGGCGTCGCCCTGCCCGAGCCGGCCTTCCTCGACGTGATCCCGATCCGCTTCGGCATCGCCGATGCCGGCCAGCACTATCATGTGCCGCTGCTGGTCTCGCCCTACAGCTTCTCGACCTATCGGGGAAGCTGAGCCATGACCAGCCGCGATACCTTGCGCTTCCTGCTGGGCACCGAACTGCGCGAGATCAAGGTGATGGAGCCGACCACGACCGTGCTCGATCATCTGCGCCTGGTCGAACGGCGCACCGGCACCAAGGAAGGCTGTGCCGAGGGGGATTGCGGCGCCTGCAGCGTCGTCGTGGCGCGCCCCGGCGAGGGCAACCACCTGACCTACCGCGCGGTCAATGCCTGCATCCAGCCCCTGGGCACCCTGGACGGCTGCCAGTTGATCACCGTCGAGGATCTGGCCGCCGCCGATGGCACCCTGCACCCCGTGCAGCAGGCCATGGTCGATGCCCATGGCTCGCAATGCGGTTTTTGCACGCCGGGCTTCGTCATGTCGCTGTTTGCCATGACCAAGGCGGATCTGGCCGCGCCGGACGACCAGGATATCGACGAGGCCCTGGCCGGCAACCTGTGCCGTTGCACCGGCTATGCCCCCATCGCGCGCGCCGCGCGGGACCTGGCCGACGCGCCGGCACCCGATCAGTTCGATCTGGCGCAAAGCCAGACCCTGACCCGGCTGCGCGCCCTGGACGATGGCGCCCACCTGGCCTTGAGCGATGGCAAGGGCCGGCGCTTCTTCGCCCCCGCCAACGGCGACGCGCTGGCGGATGTCCTGGTCGACCATCCCCAGGCGACCATCGTCGCCGGTGCAACCGACGTCGGCCTGTGGTTCACGAAACACTTGAAGCGTCCCACGCCGCTGGTCTGGATCGGCCGCGCGGCCGACCTTGCCCGGATCGAGGAAACCCCCGCCGGCATCGAGATCGGGGCGGGCGTCACCTACAGCGACGCGCTGGAGACACTGGCCCGCCTGTGGCCGGATTTCGGCGCCGTGCTGCGCCGGCTGGGCTCGACCCAGATCCGCAATGCCGGCACCATCGGCGGCAATGTCGCCAACGGCTCGCCCATCGGCGATACCCCGCCCATGCTAATTGCGCTGGGGCCAGGTTGCATCTGCGGGCCGGGGCGATGCGCCGGGTGCTGCCGATCGAGCACTACTTCCTCGACTACGGCAAGCAGGACCGGGGCCTGAGCGAATTCGTCGAGAAGATCTCGATCCCCCGGCCGCACCCCGAAACCGTGTTCAAGGCCTACAAGATCTCCAAGCGCTTCGACCAGGATATTTCCGCGGTGCTGGGCGCCTTCTGCCTGACCTTCGATCACGACCGTATCGTCGCCGCGCGCATCGCCTATGGCGGCATGGCCGGGACGCCCAAGCGCAGCCCCAGCGCCGAGGCGGCCCTGACCGGCAAACGTCTCGACCGCGCCGCGATCGAGACGGCGATGGATGCGCTGGCCGCCGATTTCACGCCGCTGACCGACATGCGCGCCTCGGCCGACTATCGCATGGCGGTGGCGCGCAACCTGCTGCTGCGCCTGCTGGCCGAGGCGGACGACAGCGGTGTCGAGACACGGCTGTGGGACAAGCGGGAGATCAGCCATGACCATGCCTGACCTTGCCGTCCATCGCCCGACGCCGCACGAGAGTGCCGCGCGTCATGTCACCGGCACCGCCCATTACGTCGATGATATTCCCGACCCCGCCGGAACCTTGCACCTGGCCCTGGGCCTGTCGGAACGGGCCCATGCCAAGGTGACCCATCTGGACCTGTCGGCGGTGCGCGCCGCCCCTGGGGTGGTGCTGGTGCTGGCCGGCACCGATATGCCCGCCGAGGTCGACATCAGCCCCATCCACGCCCATGACGAGCCGATCCTGGCCCGCGACGAGGTATTGTTCTATGGCCATCCCCTGTTCGTCGTCGCCGCGACCACGCGCGATGCCGCCCGCCTCGCCGCCCGCCTGGCCAGGGTAACCTACAAAGACCTGCCGGCCGTAACCGATATCGCCGCGGCGCGACCGGGCGGCACCCTGGTGACCCCGCCGATGACCCTGGCACGGGGCGAGGCATCCGCCGCCATCGCCGCATCGCCCCATGTCATCGAGGGCCGCCTGACCGTGGGCGGGCAGGAGCATTTCTACCTGGAAAGCCAGATCGCGCTGGCCATTCCCGGCGAGGGTGACGAGATGCGGGTGCTGTGCTCGACCCAGCACCCCAGCGAGATCCAGCACATGGTCGCCCACACCCTGGGCGTCGCCTCCCATGCCGTCAGCGTCGAGATGCGGCGCATGGGCGGGGCCTTCGGCGGCAAGGAAACCCAGGGCAATATCTTCGCCTGCCTGGCGGCCCTGGTCGCCCGCAAGACCGGCCGCGCCGCCAAGCTGCGCCCCGACCGCGACGACGACATGATCGTGACCGGCAAGCGCCATGATTTCGAGATCGACTACAAAGTCGGCTTCGACGACGACGGCAGGGTGCAGGGCATCGAAGGCCTGTTCGCCGCCCGCTGCGGCTATTCGGCCGACCTGTCAGGCCCGATCACCGATCGCGCCCTGTTCCATGCCGACAATACCTATTACTACCCAGCCGTAAGGCTCACCTCCCTGCCCTTGAAGACCAACACGGTTTCCAACACCGCCTTCCGCGGTTTCGGCGGGCCGCAGGGCATGGTCCTGGCCGAACGGGTGATGGACGAGATCGCCTTCCACCTGGGGCTCGACCCGCTGGAGGTGCGCAAGCGCAACCTCTATGGCCAGGATACACGCAACGTCACACCCTACCACCAGACCGTCGAGGACAATGTCGCGCCCCGCCTGATCGCGGAACTGGAGGCCAAGTGCCGCTATGCCGAGCGGCGTGCCGCGCTCCATGCCGCGAATGCCACGAGTCCGGTGATCAAGCGCGGGCTGGCGTTGACCCCGGTCAAGTTCGGCATCTCCTTCACCGCGACCCATTACAACCAGGCCGGCGCCCTGGTGCATGTCTATACCGATGGCAGCATCATGCTGAACCATGGCGGCACCGAGATGGGCCAGGGCCTGCATGTGAAGGTGGCCCAGGTGGTGGCCAGCGAATTCGGTTTGGGGGTAGAGTCGGTGCGCATCACAGCGACCGATACCTCGAAGGTGCCCAACACCTCCGCCACCGCCGCCTCGTCGGGCTCGGACCTCAATGGCATGGCCGCCCAGGCGGCGGCACGCACGATCCGCGAACGCCTGACCGCCTTCGCGGCCGAACGCTGGCAGGGGCAGGCAGCGCAGGTCGCCTTCGCCGACGGCATGGTGCAGATCGGCGGCGAGACCTTGAGCTTTGCCGATTTCGTCCGCCGGGCCTACGCCGCCCGCATCCAGCTATCGGCCAGCGGCTTCTACAAGACGCCCAAGATCCACTGGGACCGGGCATCGGGCCGCGGCCGGCCGTTCTATTATTTCGCCTATGGCGCCGCCTGCTCGCAGGTCGCGGTCGACACCCTGACCGGCGAATACCGGATGGAACGGGTGGATATCCTCCACGATGTCGGCAAATCCCTGAACCCGGCCATCGACATCGGCCAGATCGAGGGCGGCTTCGTCCAGGGCATGGGCTGGCTCACCACCGAGGAATTGTGGTGGGACGACAAGGGTCGCCTGCGCACCCACGCCCCCTCGACCTACAAGATCCCGGCCTGCGGCGACCGGCCGATGCACTTCGAGGTCACCTTGCTCGACGCGCACGAGAATGCCGAGGAGACCATCTTCCGCTCCAAGGCCGTGGGCGAGCCGCCGTTCATGCTGGCCATGTCGGTGCTGCACGCCCTGTCCGACGCCATCGCCAGCGTCGCCGATCACAAGGTCTGCCCGCGCCTGGACGCGCCGGCGACACCCGAGCGGGTACTGGCGACCATCGAGGCGCTGAAAAATCCCTCTTAAATGGTTTTTCCTATTAACATTCTCCTTTTACGATAGAATACTTTCGTAGACCTCTATGGGTTCGGACTCGCCCCCTAAAATGACACAGGACACCATCTCACCCTTGGTCGACAAAGGAAGCCGTCCGCCCATGACTCAGTTGCGTGCATATGTCGCTTTTGAAGGCGGCGGAGCCAAAGGCTTGGTGCATATCGGCGCACTCAAATTTCTTGAAACCAAGAATGTTCTGTTTAAGGGATTTGCCGGAACCTCTGCGGGCGCGATCATCGCGGCGCTGAAAGCGGCGGGGTACGCAGCCGATGACTTGGTCGATCCAATCGCCAAGACGACGTTGCTCGACGATCAGCCAGTGCAGATGCGCGATGCCCTTGATCTACTTGGCCGCTGGAACTGGCGAAAGATTCAGGCAATAGTTTTTGCAGCATCCAAGATTCCGTATTTCCCGCGGCTTTACCTCGTTGCAACTCTGTTGTCGTTTGGTGCGCTGTTTAACGCCATGTTCGAAGACAACCGGATTGGCATGGTGCTATTTGCCGCAATTTTTGCGTTGCTTCTGTTTGTTCTCAGCCGAGTAATTCTTGGCGTTGCAACACTGGATCACTTCCGCGACCATTTTGCAGAACTGTTGCGTCTTCGGATAGCGCCGGCTTCGCCTGATCACATCGTCTGCTTTCGAGATTTCGGGCCGAAAACAGGCCGGCCAGATTTGATGATCGTCGCAACGAACATTACTGGGGGGCGGATGACGCTTTTTTCCGCAGACACTACCCCGAACGTACCCGTCGCTGATGCAGTTGCGGCATCAATCTGTATACCTGCCATCTTCCGGCCTTGGAAGATCGAGGGTCAGCACTACTATGATGGAGGGCTCGTCTCTAACCTGCCGGCGTGGCCGTTTGACGAAATGCGAGCGATCGACCCCGACGCCTACACCTTTGCGATAGAGATTGAAGGGAATGACAGGTCGCTGGACGCCGACGCCGACGGATTCCAGTGGATTCGTCAAATCCTCCGGACAGCGGTATTCGGGTCGTCTTTTCTGAGCAAACGTGCAATCGGTCGGCTCGAAGTTGTTAAGATGAGGACAGAAACCGGCCTTCTCGAGTTCGATCTTCGCCGTGATGCCGTTATGAAATTGGTCGCAGATGCTACGGCTTTCGCCGCCGCGGACATCGGCACAAACCTGTTTGCCAACCCTGCAATCCTGCATGAGGCTTGTGGAAGATTACGGGACGCTGCCATACAGGTATTTCGGGATACAGTTGAGGTTTTCGCTGCCGGCGCTTTCGTCGGGCGCGTTCGCGTCGCTGTCGCTATGCTTGAAGACGGCTATACTAGGTCACTACGCCTGCGACATGGCGTCGGTTTCGAAACCGATACGGACGAAGCCCTGCTTCTACCGATCGACGGATCTTTTGTCGGCGAGGCCTGGAATAAGAAGGAGCGCTATTTTACCGTCATGCCGGATGGTTGGGCCGAGGCACCGGAGTGGCCGATTGGCTCACTTGAAGGGCCCGAGAATAGGCAACTGCGAAAGCTGATTTGGCCAAACTTAATGTGGTCACTTTCGGTGCCGATATTGGGCGGTGACGGCAAGGTCCAATTTGTTGCTGTGCTGGACGGCAATGATAGAATCGGACCGACCTCGGCAAAACTCGAAGCAGTCATCGACTTGATTTCCGACCATGCGAAGACAATATTCAAAACGGCGGTGGAGAAATTGATCGTTTTGGCCTGACCTGGATAGCGTTTTGTACACCATTTGACCGCGATTGCGGTCCCAGGGTGGCGTGGTCGATGATTGCGTGGTTTGGCGCCGTTCAGCCCCTTGGAGGGAGTAACATGAAGCTAAACATTGTCCGTATCGGTCAACCGGAAACCTCGCTTTTGCGGGTTGAGCCGGTAGCGCTTGATCCGGTCGTCGTTTCGCGAAGCAACACTCTCGTTAATGCATCGGCGGCGGCACTCGATCTAAAAATCGAAGAAATTATTCGCGACAGAGATCTGCGCATCTCGACGATAAGTGATACCGCGATGCTGCAGGCACTAAAGCACCCCGGCTAGTCTGCTCAGCCGAACTCAGCCTTTGGATACGGCGCTGGCACAGCTCGTCCGCGCGCTGGCGGCGACAGGTGCCGCGGCGATCCTGGTGAGCGTGCGCGAGGCGCAAGGCTCGACCCCGCGCGATGCCGGCACGATGATGCTGGTCACCACGGAGGCGATTCACGGCACCATCGGCGGCGGGCGCCTGGAATGGACAGCCATCGCCAGGGCCCGGGAGATGATTGCGGCCGGCGAGCTTCATGCCTTGATGAGCCTGCCGCTGGGTCCGGCGCTCGACCAGTGCTGCGGCGGCCATGTCCTGCTCAGCCTGGACCGGGTCGATGCCGCCCTGGCCGACAAGGTCGAGGCGGCGGAACGCGAGGAGGCCGCGGGCTGGCCCACCGTCCTGCTGTTCGGGGCCGGCCATGTCGGCGCCGCCCTGGCCCAGGCGCTCAGGCCCCTGCCGCTGGTCCTGCACTGGTTCGACGAGCGCGCGGAGGCGGCCGAGGGCGCCGTTGCGGGCGATCTCGAGGGTGCCATCGCCGCCGCCCCGCCAGGTTCCGCCGTGCTGGTGATGACCCATGACCACCCGCTGGATTTCCGCCTGACCGCGCTTGCCCTGGCGCGCGGCGACCTCGCCTATGTCGGCATGATCGGCTCCGCCACCAAGCGCGCCCGCCTCATCCGCCACCTCGGCCACGAGGGCTACAATCCGGCATTGGCCGATCGGCTGACCTGCCCGATCGGCGGCCGCAACGTCCGCGACAAGCGCCCCGCGGTCATCGCCGCGCTGGTCGCCGCGGAACTACTGGCGGTGCTGTCGCCATAAGCCCCGCGCCGCCGCTTGCGGGGGAGAGGGCTTTAGGTTCAGGCAGCCGAGACTTTCTGCTCGGCCACCTCGCCGATCGCCTCGAGGATGGCGGCACTGCCGCGGTCGAGGATGAAATCGGCAAAGGCACGGGTCTTGGCGGCGACCAGGCGGCGATGGGGGTAGACCACCGAGATCGAAATCGGCGGCGGCGGGAAGTCCGGCAATACCGGCACCAGGCGGCCGTCGCGCAGATAATCCGCCACTTCCCACAGGGGCTTCATCACCACGCCGTGGCCGCGCAGGGCGAATTCGGTCAGGATCTCGCCGAAATCGGCATCGACCGGGCCGGAGACGGCCAAGGTTACCGGACCGTCGGGACTGGAGAGGACCCAGCGCACCGGCCGGGCGCCGGGCAGGCGCAGGATCAGGCAGGCATGTTTCAGCAGGTCCGCCGGCTCGGCCGGGGTGCCGTGGCGCTTCAAATACGCCGGGGCGGCGCACAGCACCTGGGGGCAGTCGGCGATCTTGCGGGCGATCAGGCTCGAATCCGCCAGGGTGCCCATGCGCAGGGCGACATCCATGCCCTCTGCCAGCAGGTCCAGCACATGGTCCGACAGGCGAAGCTGGACCGAGACTTCCGGATGGGCCTCGCGGAAATCGGGCAGGATGGGCGCCAGGATCTGGCGGCCGAAGCCCAAGGGCGCTGTGATGCGCAAGGTGCCGCGCGGCAGGCGCCCGGCATCGGCCACCGTCGCCTCGGCCCGTTCCAGGGTCGCCAGGACATCCTGGCACGCCTCGTAGAAGGCGGAGCCGTGCTCGGTCGGCTTCACCCGCCTGGTGGTGCGGTTGAGCAGGCGCACGCCCAGATGGGCTTCCAACTGCTGCAGGCGATGGCTGACCACGGCGGGCGACAGGCGCATGTGGCGGCCGGCGGCCGACAGGCTGCCCAGTTCCAGCACACGGACGAAGACCCGGATATTTTCGATCAGCGCCAAGAGCCCAGCCTCTATTCTTCTGATATTTTTGAAGATGATATGGTCAGTGAAAAGGTTTTCTTTGCGTAACGCAACTGCAACGATGCTGCGGTGCAAAATGCGTGACGGCGCGCGGAGGGGTGATGGACCCGATTGTCTGGGATTGGATCGGCGCCGGCCTGCGCTGGCTCCACGTCATCGCCGGCATCGCCTGGATCGGCAGCTCGTTCTATTTCGTTCACCTGGATTCAAGCCTGAAGCCGCGCGAGGGCCTGCCGCCCGGCGCCTATGGCGAGGCCTGGCAGGTCCACGGCGGCGGCTTCTACCACATGGTCAAGTACCTGGTGACGCCGCCCAACATGCCCGACGAGCTGACCTGGTTCAAATGGGAGGCCTATGCCACCTGGATCTCGGGCTTCGCCCTGCTGGTCTTCGTCTATTATTTCGGCGCCGAGCTTTACCTGATCGACAAGGCGGTGATGGACCTGTCGCCCTGGGCCGCGATCGGCATCAGTGTCGGCTCCCTGGTCCTGGGCTGGGCGGTCTATGACCTCTTGTGCCGCTCGCCCATCGGCCGTTCCGAGGCCTGGCTGGGCCTGGTAGGCTTCGGCTTCATCGTCGCCGTCACCTGGGGCTTTACCGAGTTCTTCTCGGCCCGCGGCGCCTTCATGCAGGCCGGCGCCCTGATGGGCACGATCATGGCGGCCAATGTCCTGATGATCATCATCCCCAACCAGCGCAAGGTGGTGAAGGTGCTGCTGGCGGGCGGCACGGCGGACCCGCGGCTGGGCCGCATCGGCAAGCAGCGCTCGATGCACAACAACTACATCACCTTGCCGGTGGTCTTCGTGATGATCGCCAATCATTACCCGCTGGCCTATGGCGCGGCGCAGAGCTGGCTGATCCTGGCCTTCCTGATCGTGATGGGCACCGCCATCCGCCATTTCTTCAACACCATGCACAAGGGCCTGCCCGCCCCCTGGTGGACCTGGTGGATCGCCGGCGGTTGCGCCCTGATCATCGTGGCGCTGAGCCGCGGCACGCCGGCCGACCCGACCACGACCACGGGTTTCCTGCCACAACCCGCTGTCTCGGCGCAGGCCGTCACCCTGGCCCAGGCCAGCGAAATCGTCTCGACCCGCTGCAGCATGTGCCATGCCCGCGAACCGGTGTGGGACGGCATTATCACGCCGCCCAAGGGTGTGCTGCTGGATACGCCCGAGCATGTGGCCGCCCATGCCGAGGAGATCTATGTGATCAGCGTGTGGACCCACGCCATGCCGCCGAGCAACATCACTGAGATGACGATCGAGGAGCGCCGCCGCCTCGCCCGCTGGATCGCGGACGGGCAGGCGGCGCGACTGGCACAACAGTAAGCCAGGCTCAGCCCACGGCGCTGCGCTTCTTCTTGCCCGGATCGTCGAAGGGCAGGCTATGCGCGGTCGCGCTGGCGCTCAGCTTGGCGCCTTTGACCTCCAGCGGCGTGCCGTGGACGGCGGCGGCGACGTCGAGGCGGGCGATGGCCATCGATTTGCCGGTCAGCTTCGAGGTCATCGCGCAGGTGACGACGCCGACCTTGGCGCCGCCGCTCCACAGTTCGTCGCCGGCGTCCGCCGCCACGTCCGCCTCGATCAGCACGCCGAAGATCTTGAAGCGTTCCTGGCCTTTCAGCTTGTAGTGCTGTTCGGCCCCGCGGAAGCCGACCTTGCCGGGGCTGACGGTGAAATCGAGGCCCAGTTCCCACAGCGTGTCGCCCGGCGGCTGGTCCGCGAAGGGATACATCTGCGAATTGTCGTAAGGGTAGAACAGCAGATAGCTTTCGACCCGCAGCATGTCGAGCACGGTGAAGCAGCAGGGCACGATGCCCATCCCCGCGCCTTGCGTCAGGATCGTGTCCCAGATCACCGGTGCGTCGGCGCCCTTGCAGAAGATCTCGTAGCCGCGCTCGCCGGTATAGCCGGTGCGGGAAATCATCACCGGCTTGCCGAACAGCCGGGTCTGGGTGTGATGGAAATAGGGCAGGTCGCGGATACCCGGCACATGCCCGGCCAGGAAATCCACCGCCACCGGCCCTTGCAGCGACAGGTCGTGGAGATCGTCGTCGAACAGCACGGCGACATTGCGCGCCTGGGCCGCCTTGGTCAGTTCCTCGTGCCCGGTGCCGGTGCCGTGCACCACCATCCAGGCATTGGGCCCGGTGCGGTAGAGGATGCAGTCGTCGGTGAAATGGCCGGCATCGTTCAGCATGCAGGCATAGGCCGACTTGCCGGGATAGATCTTCGACGTATCGCGCGTGGTTACGTATTCGATCACCGCCTGGGCATGGGGGCCGACCAGGTGCATCTTCTTCAGGCCCGAGACATCCATCAGCCCGGCCTTGGTGCGGATGGCGACGTGCTCGTCGCCCATGTCCTTGGCATAGGTCCAGGCGGTGCCCATGCCGCTCCAGTCCTCGAGCTTCGAGCCCAGCGCCAGATGGCGATCAGCGAGGACGGATGTTCTCCAACTCAACGGCATGAAGCCCCCTTGAGACGCGGCACGAGATACTTTCTTCACGGTAACGTATTTTTCTCTCTACGCAATATCCCGCGCGTAATTCATCATTCCGGACGATTGCTCGACGACCTTGGATTCGGATTGCCTAATTTTTAGGCGACGCGCACCGGCCCCTCACCGAGCCCGCTGCGCGGACAGGCACTTCTGCCTTGCGCCAAAAGTTGATCAAGGATAAATATTTTTTCCAACGAATATCGCTACGGCAAGGAGCCGGCCATGAGCAGCACGAAGACCTGGGGTGGGGAAGAGTTCTGGGGTCTTGGCTTCGAATGGGACCCGCAATGGGTGCTGAACGATGCGCAAAAGGCGCTGCAGGCCAGGCTGATCGAGCTTTGCGCGGCCACGATGCGCGACAATGCGATCGAAAGCGACAAGACCTATACCTACCCGCGCAAGAACTTCGAGGCGATGGCTGAACTCGGCCTGCTGGGCCTGCTGGTGCCTAAGGAACTGGGCGGCCTGGGCGAGTCGCACACCTGCGCCGCCATGGTGGTCGAGACCATTGCCCGCTATGGCTGCCCGTCGACCGCCATGTGTTACACCATGCACCTGGGCGCCACCGCCGCCGCCCTGCTGCGCCACCACGACAATGCCCGCCTGACCGATATCCTCAAGCGCCTGGACAAGGATGTGCTGATCGGCACCCTGTCCTATTCCGACCCGGAAACCGGCTCCCACTTCTGGTACCCGATCTCGTCCAAGGCGGAACGCCATGGCGACGGCTGGAAGGTGTTCAAGAAGGCGTCGTGGACCACCTCGGGCGGCTTTGCCGACTGGTACATCGTCCAGACCACCAGCCCGGATTTCGCCGGCGACTATTCCGACCTGTCGTGCTTCCTGATCCCCGCCGATGCGGTTAAGTCCGATCCCTCGTCCTGGGACGGCCTGGGCCTGCGCGGCAACCAGTCGGGCCCGATCGAGGTCAACGGCGTGGTCCTGCCCAAGGATGCCCTGGTCGGGCCGACCGGCGACGGCGCCCGCTCGAACGACGAGGCGGTCGACCCGTTCTTCCTGCTGTGCTCGTCATCGTGCTGGAACGGCATCGCGCTCGGCGTGATCGACATCGCCAAGCGCCACACCACCCGCAAGACCCACAACGACGTGGGCATGCGCGTCGCCGACTACCCGACCATCCAGGACTATGTCGGCGAGGCGATCATGGACACCAACGCCTCGCGCGCCTTCGTCTTCCAGATGGCCAAGGCCCTGGACGACGTCACCAATGGCTGCGACTGGTCGGTGCATACCGACCTCGACGCCCTGCCCCGCGCCACTTTGCTGCACTGGATGTGGCAGGTGAAGTTCATGGCGGCCAAGAATGTCGCCCATGTCACCGACAAGATGCTGCATGCCTGCGGCGGCACCGGCTTCCGCCCCGCCCTGCAGATCGAACGCTATCTGCGCGACGGCAAGGCCGGCTGGGTCATGGGCCCGACCAACGAGGTGCTGCGCCAGTTCGTGGGCAAGGCCTCGCTACTGGGCTTTGGCTCGCTCGACTATTGGAACAAGTCGGTGAACCACCGCGTCCTCGACAACGAGATCAAGAAGCTCGATGCCGAGGGCCGCCGCCAGCTTGCCGAAAAACTCCTGGCCGACGACAAGCAGAAGGTTGCCTGACCATGGCAATGGTCGAGCGGTTCGGCGTCGCCGGGGGGACCAGCATGGCAGTCACCCTGGGGGCCGGCGACCGCCTGACCATCCGCGACGCGGAGGGCTTGCAGCCGGCCGGGCTGGTCGTCCTCGAGGGCGATCTCGGCCCGCTGCCCGAGCGCCTGCTGACGGGCGCAACCGCCCCCGGCAGCAGCGTCACCCTCGAGGCCCCCACCGCCTCCACCGTCGTGATCTCGGCCCCCGGCGCCGACATGGCGCCGGACGAACAGGCCCCGCCCACCGACCTGGTGGTGGAGATCGCCCGGCACGGCGCCAATGCCCGGCCCCTGCCGCCGCCGCTGGGCAGGGTCAAGGCGGAATTGCACATCGATGCCGCCACCGCCAGCGCCTATAAGGTTTCGGCCGGCGACTATATCCAGGTGATCGACGTCGACGGCAAGCAATGCTCGGACTTCCTGGCCTTCGATGCCGCACGGCTTGACGATGGCGAGGAGATCGGCATCGACGCCACCACCACCACCACCCTGCTGGGCGCCGCCTATCCCGGCCCCGGCCTCCTGTCCAAATTCTTCGACGGCCGGATGCGGCCGCTGGTCGAGGTGGTGCGCGACACGGTGGGCCGGCACGACACCTTCGCCCTGGCCTGCACCGCCAAGTATTACGAGGACATGGGCTATCCCGGCCATCCCAGTTGCTCCGACAACTTCAACGGCGCGCTGGCCCCCTACGGCATCGCCCCGCGCAAGGGCTGGCCGGCGATCAACCTGTTCTTCAATACCGCCATGGGGTCCGACAACCGCCTGTCGTCGGACGAACCCTGGTCGCGGCCCGGCGACTATGTGCTGTTCCGCGCCATGACCGACCTGGTCTGCGCCTCCTCGGCCTGTCCCGACGATATCGATCCGTCGAATGCCTGGATGCCCACCGACATTCATGTGCGCATCTACGACAAGGCGCAGGAATTCTCCAAGGGAAATGCCCACCGCATGACGCCCGACGCCATTCCCCGCCTGACCCGGACCAGCGGCTTCCATGACCGCACCAGCGTCCTGACCCGCAACCTGGTCGATTACCGCGGTTTCTGGACGCCGGACTGCTATGCCGGCAACGGCCCGATCGACGAATACTGGGCGGCCCGCGAGCGTTGCGTGGTCATGGACCTGTCGGCCCTGCGCAAGTTCGAAGTCATCGGTCCCGATGCCGAAGCCCTGCTGCAGAAGGCCCAGACCCGCAACCTGGCCAAGCTGGCGGTGGGCCAGGTGGTCTATACCGCCTTCTGCTACGAACACGGCGGCATGATCGACGACGGCACCATCTTCCGCCTTGGGCTGCAAAACTTCCGCGTCGTCTGCGGCGACGATTACCTGGGCGTCTGGCTGCGCCAACTGGCCGAACAGCACGAACTGAAAGCCTGGGTCAAATCCTCGACCGATCAACTGGGCAACCTGGCCGTCCAGGGCCCCTTGAGCCGCACCGTCCTGGAACAGGTGATCTGGACCCCGCCTGTCCAGGCCAGCATCACGGAACTGAAATGGTTCCGCTTCACCATCGGCCGCATCGGCGGGCCGCAGGGCCCGGCCGTGGTGGTTTCGCGCACCGGCTACACCGGTGAACTGGGCTTCGAGATCTGGTGCCATCCCAAGGATGGCGTCGCGGTATGGGATGCGATCTGGGCAGCGGGCAAGCCCCACGGCCTGGCCCCGCTGGGCCTCTCGGCCCTGGACATGCTGCGGGTCGAAGCGGGCCTAGTCTTCGCCGGTTACGATTTCGACGACCAGACCGACCCGTTCGAGGCCGGCATCGGCTTCACCGTCGCCGACAAGGCGGAGGACTATGTCGGCAAGACGGCGCTGGCCCGCCGGCGCGCCAACCCCTTGCGCAAGCTGGTGGGGCTGGAGATCACCGGCAACGAGGCTATCGGCCATGGCGACTGCCTCCACATCGGCCGGGCGCAGATCGGCGTGGTGACCAGCGCCGCCCGTTCACCCCTCCTGGGCCGGACCATCGCGCTGGCCCGCGTCGATGCGCTCTATGCCGATCTGGGCCGGACGGTGGAGATCGGCAAGCTGGACGGCCAGCAGAAGCGCATTGCCGCCCGCGTCGTCCGCTTCCCGCACTACGATCCCGAGAAGACGCGGGTCCGCGCATGATGGCCGACACCATCCCCAGCCGGCCCCGCTATGAACGGCTGCGCCGCGACGAGAGCGGCCGGCGGCACCTGCTGGTGACCGACGGCGAAACGGTGCCGGCGCAAAGCCTGGCCGAGGATGGCGGCGGGCTCGACGCGGTCGAGACCTGGACCATCACGCGCAGCAGCCGCGCCCTGTCCAGCCCATTGGCGCCTGAGAACCTGCCGCGCCGGCACGTCTTCCGCTCCAATGCCCATCTGATGGCCAGCCTGGAACGCCGCCTGAAGGATGAGAGCATCGGCTTCCGCCTCTATGCCGTGGGCACCGAGCCATTCCTGTGGGATGTCGCGGCACTTGCCCGCGGCTTTGGGCTGAGCACCGGGGAATGTTTTGTCGCCCATGCCGGCTCGCTGAAGCGGCGGGTGATCTGCGTGCACTGCAAGGCCGTCACGGACGAGGTTGTGACCAACATCGTCGCCTGCAGCGGCTGCGGTGCCCAGCTTCTGGTGCGCGATCATTTCTCCAAGCGGCTGGCGGCCTTCATGGGGGTGCAGATCGATTCTGAAGTGCCGGGTGACCTTCCCCCGTCGAGGAGGTCTTCCCGTGATCGCCCACGGCCCCCTGACCTTGAAGGTGCGCAGCGCCGAACCCTTGGGGCACAGCCTGAAACGCCTGGTGCTGGAGGCGGCCGACGGCGGCCCCCTGCCATCGGCCGGGGCCGGCGGCCATATCCAGTTGCGGCTGAAAGGTCCCACCCGCGGTTGGCGGAATGCCTATTCGCTGACCTCGCCGCCCGATGCCCGCGACCACTACGCCATCATCGTCCGCCGGGTCAGCCAGTCGCGCGGCGGCTCCGCCTTCGTCCACGAGGCAGTGGGGGCCGGCACCATCGTCGAAGCCGGCATGCCCAATAATTTCTTTGCCGTCTCCAACGTCGCGCGCAAGCACCTGCTGGTCAGCGGCGGCATCGGCCTCACCCCTTTCCTGTCCTACCTGGAACAGTTCCGCCAGCGCGGCAGCCCTTTCGAGCTGCACCACCTGTGCCGCGCGGAAGACATGCCGGTGTTTGCCCGCCTGCTGGAACCCTTCGGGGCCCGCTCGATCCACCTGCACCCCACCCGCCGCGGCTTCGATTTGGCGGCGCTGCTGGCCCGGCAACCGCTAGGCACCCACCTCTATACCTGCGGGCCGCACAGCCTGATGGACCAGGTACTTTCCACGGCCTCGGATCTGGGCTGGCCGGCGTCCAAGCGCCATGCCGAATCCTTCGGCGAAACGGCGGTGGGCGGCGCCCCGTTCCATGTGCTGCTGGCCAGGAGCGGCATCGAAATCGCCGTGGGGCCGGAGCAAAGCCTGCTCGAAGCCCTCGAGGCCGCCGGCATCGATGCCCCCTGCCTGTGCCGTGGGGGCGCCTGCGGCGAATGCCGCCTGCCCCTGCTGGAGGGAGTCGCCGATCACCGCGACGATTTCCTGTCGGCCGAGGAACACGCAGCGGGCAAGTTGATCCTGACCTGCGTGTCGCGTGCCAAGGGGCCGCGCCTCGTCATCGACCTGTGAGGCTTGCATGGGCCTGATCTTCAAGCCGACCGAAACCTTCCGGGGCGACTTTTCCTATCGCAACAGCGATGCCGCCCTCCTGCGCTTCCCCTTCCCGTTCCCGGAAGACGCCTACATGTATGCGGTGAACATCGAGCCCCATGTCCGCGGCGGGCCGACCGCCGCCTACGACCATGTCTTCGATGTCGACGAGCATTACATCGCCGAATGCCACGAGCGCGCCCTGGTGCTGGAACAGGATCCACTACGCTGCCAGGTGCTGCCGCACATGATTACGGCGGAATGGGACACGCTGGAACTGATCATGGAGAGCCTGGCGACGGATTACCCCGCGCAGTTTTCGCTGGCCCGTGAGGGCGACCGCTGGACCTGGGTGAACCGGCCGCTGGGCATCACCCAGGCCTTCACCTTCGGCGATGCCGCGACCCTGCCCTGCGGCCCGTTCGAATACATCACCCGCCAGGCCCAGGGCGATTTCACCATCCAGGACCAGCGCGACGACAACCTGTTCATGGACGGCGGCATGGTCACCACCCAGGCCGACTGGTCGCTGCACGTCGACCTGGGCATGGCGTTCCACGAATGGCATGGGCCGGTGCCCCTGGCCCACCCGATCGGGGTGTTCGACCGGGCGCTGAAATACCTGCTGCGCCTGCAATACGGCCGGCCGGTGCGGCGCCTGAACTGGACCATGACCATCAACCCGCGCCTGGACACCTCGCCCGAGAATTACCCCGTGTGGGGGCCTGACCGCACCACGATCACGCCCGACAACGTGGCCGACAAAGTGCACCTTAGGGTCGAATTGCAGACCCTGTTCCGCCTGCCACGCTCCAACGGCGTGCTGTTCGGCATCCGCTGCTACCTCGCCTCGGTGCGGGAACTGGCCCGGGTGCCGAAATATGCCAGGCGGCTGCACCGGGTGCTGCGCGACCTGCCGCCGGAGATCATCGACTACAAGGGCCTGACCCGGTTCCGGCCGATGGTGATCGACTGGCTGGCCCCGTTCGACGACGGCGCCCCGCTCGCCAGCGGCACCGCGCCGGAGATCGATGCGCTCTAACGCCAACGCTTGGCTGCCTTGACGATCCTGGGCTTGTTGCGCACCGTGCCAGCCCGCACGGTGCGGACAAAGTCCATCTCAAGGGCCACTGCCGATGACGTCCCTGCCCCGCATCGTTTTCCTCGACAGCGACACGCTTTCGCCCCAGACCCGGCTGCGGGCGCCGGATTTCGCCCATGAGCTGACCCTCCATCCGCGGACCAAAGCGGCGGAAGTCGCGGAAAAAATCGCCCAGGCGGACGTGGTCATCACCAACAAGGTACCGGTCCGGGCCGAGGCGATCGCCGGTGCCGCAAAGCTGAAACTGATCGCTGTGGCCGCCACCGGTACCGACAATGTCGACCTCAAGGCCTGTGCCGAGCGCGGCATCACGGTCAGCAATATCCGCGGCTATGCCGTCAACACCGTGCCGGAACACACCTTCGCCCTGATCCTGGCCCTGCGCCGCAGCATCGTCGCCTATCGCCAGTCGGTGCTGGACGGCCGCTGGCAGGATGCCGGGCAGTTCTGCTATTTCGACTATCCCATGAAAGATCTCGCCGGCTCGACCTTGGGCGTCATCGGCGGCGGCACCTTAGGAAAGGCCGTGGCCAGGCTGGGCCAGGCCTTCGGCATGACGGTGATCTTCGCCGGCCGCAAGGGGGCAAGCGAGGTGCCGCCCGACCGCACCCCGTTCGAGACGGTCCTGCGCACCAGCGATGTGCTCACCCTGCACCTGCCCCTGACGCCGGCGACCCGCAACCTGATCGCAGGCCCCGAATTCGCCCTGATGGCGCGCCAACCGCTGATCGTCAACACCGCGCGCGGCGGCCTGATCGACGAGGCGGCACTGGGCGAGGCCCTGGCCCGGGGCCAGGTCGCCGGCGCTGGCATCGATGTGGCAACGCCCGAACCGCCGCCGCCCGATCATCCCCTGATGGCCCTGGCCAAGCTGCCCAATGTGATCGTCACCCCGCATGTCGGCTGGGCGGCGCAGGAGGCGATCCAGGCCCTGGCCGACCAGTTGATCGACAATGTCGATGCCTTCTGGCGCGGTGCCCCGCGCAATTGCGTCACCCCGGCATGACCGGCGACAAAGAGATCCTGCGCGGCCTGTTCGACGCCGCCCTGGCCGCCGCCCTGCCCGACGGCCGCTTTGCCGGCCGCCTGCCACCGCCGCCTAGGGGCCGCACCATCGTGCTTGGTGCCGGCAAGGGGGCCGCCCGCATGGCCCAGGCCTTCGAGGCCGCCTGGGAATACCCTTGCGAGGGCCTGGTCGTCACCCGTTACGGCCATGGCGCGGCAACACGATCGATCGAGGTGGTCGAGGCCTCGCATCCCGTGCCCGACGCGGCGGGCGAGCGCGCAGCCGCGCGCATCCTGGCGCTTGCAGCCGGGGCCGGGGCCGACGACCTGGTGATCTGCCTGATCTCGGGCGGGGCCTCGGCCCTGCTGGCCCTGCCCGCCCACGGCATCACGCTGGAGACCAAGCGGCGCATCAACAAGGCCCTGCTCAAATCCGGTGCCGCGATCGACGAGATGAACGCGGTGCGCAAGGCCATGTCGGCGATCAAGGGCGGCCGGCTGCTCGCCGCCGCCCAGCCGGCGCGCTGCATCACCTACCTGATCTCGGACGTGCCGGGCGACGAGCCGGCCATCATCGGCTCCGGCCCCACCATCCCGGATGCGACGCCGGTCGAGGCGGCGCTGAGCATCCTGGCCCGCCATCGGATCGAGGTGGAACCGGCACTTGCCACGGCGATCAGGGCGAACACTTTACCCCAGGTGTTGCCCGGCGAGATCCATATGCTGGCAACGCCGAAGATGGCACTGGATGCCGCGGCGGCCCATGCCCGTTCGCTGGGGTTCACCCCCCTGATCCTGGGCGATGCCATCGAGGGTATTGCGACCGAGGTGGCGACGGTCATGGCCGGCATCGCCCAAAGTGCCGCCCGCCACGGTGCGCCGGTGGCCCGGCCGGCGGTGCTGCTGTCGGGCGGGGAAACCACGGTGATGGTCAAGGGCCATGGCCGCGGCGGGCGCAATGCCGAATTCCTGCTGGCACTGGCCCTGCGCCTGGACGGCCTGGCCGGCGTGTCGGCCATCGCCTGCGACACTGATGGTATCGACGGCTCGCAAGACAATGCCGGCGCCTGGATCGGCCAGGATATCCTGGCCCAGGCAAGATCACGCGGGCTCGATGCCCGCGCCTTCCTCGACAACAACGACGCCTACAGCTTCTTCGCGGCGCTGGACCGCCTGGTGGTGACCGGCCCGACCCTGACCAATGTCAACGATTTCAGGGCGATTTTGATCCGGTAGGTCGAGTCCCCTCTCCGCCGTTTGCGGGGGAGAGGGAGGGGCCCATTGCGTCAGCAATGGGAGGGTGAGGTGGTGGGCCGGGACAGATCTCACTCTATGCCATCGACCCACCTCACCCAACCCTCTCCCCCCTGAAGGGCGGAGAGGGCTACTACCCCCGGAACACCACCGTCTTGTGACCGTTCAGCAGGACGCGGTCATCCAGGTGGTAGGCCAGCGCGCGGGCCAGCACGCGACGCTCGATATCGCGGCCCTTGGCCACCAGTTCCTCGGCCGAATCGTGGTGGGTGATGCGTTCCACGTCCTGTTCGATGATCGGGCCTTCGTCGAGGTCGGAGGTGACGTAATGCGCCGTCGCCCCGATCAGCTTGACGCCCCTGGCATGGGCCTGGTGATAGGGCTTGGCCCCTTGAAGCCGGGCAGGAAGGAATGGTGGATATTGATGCAACGCCCGGTCAGCTTGGCCGCCAGCCCGTCCGAGAGGACCTGCATGTAACGGGCCAGGACCACGACGTCCGTGCCCGTCTCCTTGACCAGGGCCCAGATCGCCGATTCCTGTTCCAGCTTGGTTCCCTTGCTGACCGGCATGTGGTGGAAGGGAATGCCGTCGAAATCGAGGTGGGGATAGGTCTCGCGCGGGTGGTTGGAGACGACCGCCGCGATCTCCATCGGGATCTCGCCGATGCGCCAGCGATAGAGCAGGTCGGCCAGGCAATGATCGAACTTGGAGGCGAGCAGCATCACCTTGCGCTTCTCGCCCCGCTGGCGAAGGCCCCAGTTCATGCCGAATTCCTCGGCGATGGCGGCAAAGCCCGCACGCACCTCGGCGAAGCTGGCCTTGGGGGTCACCTGGTTGAACACCACGCGCATGAAGAAGCGCCCGGTTTCGGTATCGTCGAACTGGTGCGCCTCCAGGATATTGCCGCCGACCTCGAACAGATAGGTCGATACCCGGGCGACGATGCCCGGGCGGTTGGGGCAGGACAGGGTCAGAATCGCGTCATGGGCGGACATGGTTTGCTCGTCGGCTAGATTGAGAATCCGGGGTGGTGGGAAGAGCGCGCGCCGCGCCGCCCCTCAACCTCGTCCCTTGGCGGGAACAACCTCGATCCCGAATTCGGCACCGCTGGCAATCAGCCAAGCCATGAAACTCACCCAATAGCTGCGCGCGATCAAAAGCGCGAAACGGGGCGTCGCGTCAAGGCACCAAAGGGTGACGCCGATATGGGCGACGATGGTGGTCGCGGCACTCCCGGGCGGGAAGGCAGCCGCATGCAGGTCCAGCGGCACGCCCTTGGCCAGGCATTTCAAGACCGACGGACCCGACAGGGTCACCGGGACGAAGCCGTCGCTCTGCTCGGTGACTGAGGCAACGCCATGCAGGCTGCGGCCGAGATCGGGCGGCGCGCCCAGGACCAGCCAGCGCCCGGGGCCAACCGCCACTGCCCCCAGTGCCCCCGCACCGACATGGGCCGGGCGCCTGGGCAGGGTCAGGCCGTAATTGATCGCCATCAGTTCGGCCAGGCCGGCCGCGCCGTGGCGGCGCTCGGCCACGCTGGCGATCGACAGGCCTTCGATCACCTCCGCGGTGACACCGGCCAGGCCCTCGGCCACACCATGACGGCCATAGATCTGCGCGGTCTCAAGCACGGAGCCGCTCCCCCGCCGGATCGACGAACACCGGGTTGCAAACCTCGACCAGGATATCGCCCAGCCCACGCACCGGATCGACCGCGCGCACCTGTTGGCCCAGGCGCGTGGCACCTTCCGCCATCAGCCCCAGGCCGATCCAGGTGTCGGTGTGCGGCGAATAGGCGACCGAGGTCACGTAACCCAGGTCGTTGGCCGCATCCGCCGGCGCGCCCGTGGCAATGAAGTGGGCACCGGCCCGCAGGCGCGCCTTGGGATCGACCGGGCGCAGGCCCACCAGGCTGGGCCGCCGGGGATCGGTCAGGCCCGGGCGATCGGCCATCACCTTGCCGATGAAGTCCTTCTTGGCCGACATCATCCGCCCCAGCCCCAGGTCCATGGCCGTGGTCTGGCCCGAGAGTTCGTTGCCGGCCGGATGGCCCTTCTCGATGCGCATCACGCCCATCGCCTCGGTCCCGTAAGGCGTGGCACCGGCCGCCAGCAGGGCATCGGCCACGGCCGGGGCCTGGGCCGCCGGCACCGCCAGCTCGTAGGCCAATTCGCCGGAGAAGGAGAGGCGGAAGAGCCGTGCCTTGATGCCGCCCAGCACCGTCAGTTCCAGCACGCCCATATAGGGCAGCGCGATATTGGAAATATCGAACCGGGCATCGACCAGCCTGGCCAAGGTCTCGCGCGATTTCGGTCCTGCCACGGCGATCTGCGCCCATTGATCGGAGATCGAGGTCAGTTGCACGTCCAGTTGCGGCCACAGCACCTGCAGGCAGAATTCCAGGTGCTGGAACACTTTCACCGCATTGGCCGTCGTCGTGGTCATGACGAAGTGATCGGAGGCGAGGCGTGCCGTGGTGCCGTCGTCCATGACCATGCCGTCCTCGCGCAGCATGACGCCGTAGCGCGCCTTGCCCAGGCCAAGGCTCGAGAACATGTTGATATAGACCCGGTCGAGCAGGGCTGCGGCGTCCGGCCCCTGGATATCGATTTTTCCTAAGGTGGAGACATCGCAAAAGCCGACGCTGCCGCGCACGGTTTGCACTTCCCGGGTTACGGTGGCCAGCCAGTCGCGCTCGCCGGCTTTCGGGAAATACTGTGCCCGTAGCCACGGGCCGGCCTCGACGAAGACCGCGCCCTGCGCCTTGGCCCATTCATGGGTGGGGGTGAGCCGCGTGGGACGGAAATCCTTGCCGCGATGGTGCCCGGCCAGCGCGCCGATGGCGACCGGCGTCCAGGGCGGGCGGAACATGGTGGTGCCGGTCTGCGCAATGCCCTGCCCGGTCAGCGCCGCCATCACGGCCAGGCCGTTCACATTGGCGGTCTTGCCCTGGTCGGTCGCCATGCCCAGCGTGGTGTAACGTTTCAGATGCTCGACCGAACGGAAACCCTCGGCATGCGCCAGCGTGATGTCCTTCACGGTGACATCGTTCTGGAAATCGATGAAGGCCGGCCCTTTGCCATCCTCGACCAGCCAGAAGGCGCGGATCGACGCCGGCTCATCAGATGCCTTGGGCACGGCGCCCGCCTCGATGCCAAGGGCCGATGCCGCCGCCCATGCACCGTCAGCCAGGCAGGCGGCAAGGGTCAGCTTGCCGGCGGCAGCACCCGCGGCGATCAGGCCAGGGGGTGCCTTGCCGGGGACGAAAGCGGCCAGCGCCGCGTCCCACACCGGCCGGCCGCCGTGATGGCTGGTCAGGTGCAGGTTGGGCGACCAGCCGCCGGAGACGGCAAGGCCGTCGACCGCGATCTTGCGCCGGGCACCGCCCGCGACGAGCTCGATTGTTTTCAGACGCTTGCCGGCCGTACCGATCACCCGGCCGCCCAGAACGACCTCGACACCCAGTTTCGCCAGCGGCGCGGCCAAGGCCGGATCCACCGTCTCGCGCACATCGATCACCGCCGCGATATTCACCCCGGCGGCGGCCATGTCCGCGGCGGCACTCCAGGCGGAATCATTATTGGCGAAGACCGCCAACCGCTCGGCCACGACAACGCCGAAGCGCCGGGCATAGGCCCGCGCCGCACCGGCGGTCATGATCCCCGGCCGGTCGTTGTTGCCGAAAGGGATCGGCCGTTCGGTGGCGCCCGCCGCCAGCACCGCCGCCTTGGCCGAGATCTGCCACAGGCGCTGGCGCGGGCAGAACGGCGGCGGCAGGGCCATGTGATCCGCCACCCGTTCCAGGGCGCCATAGGTGCCGTGGTCGAACACGCCGAAGACACTGGTGCGCGGCATCACCGTAACCGTGGACGCGGCGGCCAGTTCGGCCGCCGCCTGTGCGGCCCAATCCAACCCCGCCATACCATTGATCTCGGCTGTCTCGGCCAGCAGGCGCCCGCCCAGGCGGTGATCTTCCTCGGCCAGGATCACCCGCTTGCCGGCCCGCGCGGCAGCCAGCGCGGCCATCAGGCCGGCCGGACCGCTGCCGATGACCAGCAGATCGCAGAAGGCGAAAGCCTTTTCGTAAGTGTCGGGATCTGCCTGCGTCGCCGCCCGGCCCAGGCCGGCGGCACGGCGGATCGCGGGTTCGTAGAGCTTCTCCCAGAAGGCGGCCGGCCACATGAAGGTCTTGTAATAGAAGCCCGCGCCAAAGAACGGCGCCGCCAGGCGGTTCACCGACAGGACATCAAAATTCAGGCTTGGCCAGCGGTTCTGGCTGGCGGCCTCGAGGCCGTCGTAAAGCTCGACCATGGTGGCACGGCTGTTGGGCTCGCGCCGCGCGCCGCCGCGCAGTTCGACCAGCGCATTGGGCTCCTCCGGCCCGGCGGAGGCGATACCGCGCGGCCGGTGATACTTGAACGAGCGGCCGACCAGGGTCACGCCATTGGCGAGCAGGGCCGAGGCCAGGGTATCGCCGCCATGCCCGGTGAAGGCCTTGCCGTCGAAGCTGAAACCCAGCGCGGTGCCACGATCGATCAGGCCGCCGCTGGCAAGACGCCGGCTCATGATCGGCCGCCCCGGGCCAGCCGGGCGCCGGTCACGCTGTGATCCAGGGTGTCGCGCTCCACCACCAGCCAGCTACGACAGCCCTGGCCGTGGTACCACAGTTCCTGCAGCAGGCCCGCCGGATTGTCGCGCAGATAGACATAGTCGTGGAAACCCTCGGCCGTTTCCGGCCGGTGCGGGCCGGCATCGCCCAGGTAGCTGAATTCATGGGCGTCGCGCAGGCCGCAGAAGGGACAGGGCAGTTTCATCTCAATGCAGGTTCGGCTGCGCGCCGACCCCTTTCTCGTCGATCAGATGGCCGGTCGCGAAGCGGTCCAGGCGATAGGCGGCACTCGTCCCATGGGGCTCGTCCTTGGCCAGGGTCCAGGCGAAGCAGAAGCCGGACGCCGGCGTCGCCTTGAAGCCGCCATAGCACCAGCCGGCATTGAGGTAGAGGCCGGGCCTGGGCGTCTTGTCGATGATCGGGCTGCCGTCCATCGACATGTCCATGATCCCGCCCCACATCCGCAGCAGGCGCAGCCGGCCGATCACCGGCATCAGGGCCATGCCCCCTCCGCCACATCCTCCACCACCGGCATATTGCCGCGCTGGGCATAGGAATTGTAACCGTCGATATCGCCGCCGAAGACCAGCCCGCCCTTGTCGGACTGGCTGACATAGAAATGCCCGGCGCCATAGGTCACCACGCCGTCGATCAGCGGCTTGATGCCCTCGGAGACGAAGGCCTGCAAGGCATGGGATTCGATGGGCAGGCGCAGCCCGGCCAGTTTTGCCACGCGCGAGGTGTTGCCGGCCACCGCCAGGCCCACCTTGCCCGCCCGGATCGGCCCGCGGCTGGTCTCGACGCCGGTGATGGTTTCACCCTCCGTCAAAAAGCCTGTCACCTCGCAGTTCTGGATGATGTCGACGCCCAGCCTGTCGGCCGCCCGGGCATAGCCCCAGACCACCGCATCGTGCCGCGCCGTGCCGCCGCGCCGGTGCAGCAGGCCGCCCTGGATGGGAAAGCGGGCATTGTCGAAATCGGCGAAGGGAACGAAGGGCCGCACCTGGTCGCGGTCGAGCAGTTCGGCATCTACGCCGTGCAGGCGCAGGGCATTGCCGCGCCTGGCATAGGCATCGCGCTGGGCATCGGAATGGTAGAGGTTCAACACACCGCGCTGGCTGACCATGGTGTTGTAGTTGAGGTCCTGTTCCAGGCGTTCCCACAGCTTCATCGAGAATTCGTAGAACGGGATGTTGCCGGGCAGGAGGTAGTTGGAGCGGATGATGGTGGTGTTGCGCCCGGCATTGCCGCCGCCGATCCAGCCCTTCTCGATCACCGCCACATTGCGGATGCCGTGTTCCCTGGCCAGGTAATAGGCCGTCGCCAGCCCATGCCCGCCGCCGCCGATGATGACCACGTCATAGGCAGGCTTGGGCGAGGCATCACGCCACGCCGGCCGCCACCGCTTGTTGCCGGTCAGCGCGTTGGCAAGGATGGCGAAGGCGGAGTAACGCATCATGCTCTGCTTGCGTCATCCCGGCGAAGGCCGGGATCCACGGTGGTGGCAATACGGGTGCGCCCCAGTGTTCCACGACAGTGGATCCCGGCCTTCGCCGGGATGACGAGGTTGGAAAACATCCTCAGCAATCCAGCGTCGTGTCGCGTTCCCACTGGGTCAGGTGGCGGGAATAGGCGTTCCAGTCGTCGTGCTTCAGCTTCAGGTAAGACGAGATGAAGCCCTCGCCCAGGCCGTCGGCCAGCACCTTGGATTTCTCCAGCGCGCGCAGGGCGTCGAGCAGGTTCAGGGGCAGCTTCTTGGCGCCCTTCACCTTGTGGCCCTCGGTGTACATGTTGATGTCCAGCCGCTTGCCGGGATCGCGGGCATGCTCGATCCCGTCGAGGCCCGCGACCAGCACCGCGGCGGGCAGCAGGTAGGGGTTGGCGGCACCGTCGGCCAGGCGGAACTCGAAGCGGCCCACATCGGGGATGCGGATCATGTGGGTGCGGTTGTTGCCGGTATAGGTCACGGTATTGGGCGACCAGGTGGCGCCCGACAGGGTGACCGGCGCATTGATGCGCTTGTAGGAATTCACCGCCGGGTTGGTCAGGGCGCACATCGCCTGGGCTTCCGCCATCACCCCGCCGATGAAATGATAGCCGGTCTGCGACAGGCCCAGCTCGTCGGCCTTGTCGACGAACACGTTCTTCGCCCCCTTCCACAGCGAGACATGCATGTGGCAGCCGGAACCGGTCAGGTTCATGAAGGGCTTGGGCATGAAGGTGGCGCGCAGGCCATGCTTCTCGGCGATCGAGCGGACCATGTATTTGAAGAAGGCATGGCGGTCGGCGGTCAACAGGGCGTTGTCATATTCCCAGTTCATCTCGAACTGGCCGTTGGCGTCCTCGTGATCGTTCTGATAGGGCTTCCAGCCCAGCGCCAGCATGGCATCGCAGATCTCGGTGATGATGTCGTAGCGACGCATCAGGATGAGCTGGTCGTAGCACGGCTTGGCCGCGCTATCGGCCGCGTCCGAAATGCCGGCGGCATCGGGGGTCAGCAGGAAATATTCGCACTCGACCCCGGTCTTCATCTCGAAGCCCCGGGCCTTGGCCGCCGCCATCGCCTTTTTCAGCACCGTGCGCGGCGCCTGTTCCACCAGCTTGCCGTCCATCCACAGGTCGGCCGCGACCCAGCCCACCTCGGGCTTCCAGGGCAACTGTATCAGGCTGTCGGGATCGGGCACGGCGAACAGGTCGGAATCGGCCGGCGACATGTCCAGCCAGGTGGCAAAGCCGGCAAAGCCCGCCCCCGCCTTGGACATCTCGCCGATCGCCGCCGCCGGCACCAGCTTGGCGCGCTGCACGCCGAACAGGTCGGTATAGGAGATCAGGAAATACTTGATGCCCTTGTCCTTGGCCGCCTTCACCAGATCGATCGCCATACGCCCACGCCCCCCGCTGTCATCAATACTGCCCCGCGCCCGGAATCCAGTCGGTGCCGGCCAGCGGCACGCGCGCCATGGCCGCCGCCTCGACGGTCAGCGCCACCAGATCCTCGGGCTCCAGATTATGCACATGGCTCTTGCCGCAGGCGCGCGCGATGGTCTGCGCCTCGAGCGTCAGGACCGCCAGGTAGTTGGCCAGGCGCCGGCCGGCCTTCACCGGGTCGAGGCGCGCGGCCAGCAGTGGGTCCTGGGTGGTGATACCCGCCGGATCACGGCCCTCGTGCCAGTCGTCGTAGGAGCCGGCCGTGGTGCCCAGGGCGGCGTATTCAGCCTCGTGCACCGGGTCGTTGTCGCCCAGCGCCACCAGCGCCGCCGTGCCGATCGAGACCGCATCGGCCCCCAGCGCCAGGCATTTGGCGACATCGGCGCCATTGCGGATCCCGCCCGAGACGATCAACTGCACCTTGCGGTGCAGCCCCAAGTCCTGCAGCGCCTGCACCGCCGGCCGGATCGAGCCCAGCAGGGGAATGCCGACATGTTCGATGAACACTTCCTGGGTCGCCGCGGTGCCGCCCTGCATGCCGTCGAGCACGATCACGTCGGCACCCGACTTCACCGCCAGGGCCGTGTCGTAATAAGGCCGGGCGGAGCCGACCTTGACATAGATCGGCTTTTCCCAGTCGGTGATCTCGCGCAGTTCCTCGATCTTGATCTCCAGGTCGTCAGGCCCGGTCCAGTCGGGGTGGCGGCAGGCGGAACGCTGGTCGATGCCCTCGGGCAGGTTGCGCATCTGGGCGACGCGGGCCGAGATCTTCTGGCCCAGCAGCATGCCGCCGCCGCCCGGCTTCGCGCCCTGGCCCACCACCACCTCGATGGCGTCGGCCTTGCGCAGGTCGTCCGGGTTCATGCCATAGCGCGACGGCAGGTATTGATAGACCAGGATCGAGGACTGGCCGCGTTCCTCCGGGGTCATGCCGCCGTCGCCCGTGGTGGTCGAGGTGCCCATGGCCGAGGCGCCGCGCCCCAGCGCCTCCTTGGCCTGGGCCGAGAGCGAGCCGAAGCTCATGCCCGCGACCGTGACCGGGATCTTCAGCTCGATCGGCTTCTTGGCGAAACGGCTGCCCAGGATCACATTGGTCCCGCACTTCTCGCGGTAGCCTTCCAGCGGATAGCGGCTGATCGAGGCGCCCAGGAACAGCAGGTCGTCGAGGTGGGGTACCCGGCGCTTGGCGCCGCCACCGCGGATGTCATAGATGCCGGTGGCCGCCGCCCGGCGGATCTCCGACAGGGTGTAATCGTCGAAGGTCGCGGATTTGCGTGGGGTGGTGATCATCCGCTGAACCTCAGTAGGCGCCGGCATTGTCGACATGGAAATGATAGAGCTGCCGGGCCGAACCGTAGCGCTTGAAATCCGAGACATCGACGGCGCCGTTAAGGCCGGCCGCTTTCAGCCGCGCAAACAGCATGGCCTTGTGCTCGTCGCGCAGTTCCTTCTCGATGCAGTCGGCGCCGAGGCTGGCGACCGAACCGCGCACGAACAGCCGCGCCTCGTAGATTGAATCGCCCAGCGCCTCGCCGGCGTCGCCCAGCACGGTCAGGGAGCCGCTCTGCGCCATGAAGGCCGACATGTGACCGATGCCGCCCTTCACCACGATGTCGACGCCCTTCATGGAAATGCCGCAGCGGGCCGAGGCATTGCCGTCGACGATCAGCAGCCCACCCTGGGCGGTAGCACCCGCCGCCTGGCTGGCGTCGCCCTTCACATGCACGATGCCCGACATCATGTTCTCGGCCACGCCCACCCCGGCATTGCCGTTGACGATCACCTTGGCCAGCTTGTTCATGCCGGCACAGTAGTAGCCGACATGGCCGTCGATCTCGATCGTCAGCGCCGCATCGACGCCGGCCGCCACCGAATGCCGGCCGCCGGGGTTGAGCACGCGCCACAGCCGCTGATTGACGTCGGGCCCGACCTTGTGAAGTGCTGCATTGAGCTCGCGTACGCTGGCGCTGCCCAGGTCGATCGTGTGCTCCATCAGCGGCAAGGTCATGCTGCACGTTCCCAGAAGTAGACCGTCGCCGGCTCGGGCTCGAACACCCGGGCATTGGCGATGCCGGGCAGGTCGGCCAATGCCCGGTATTCGGAACCGAAGGCGACGTAGGATTCGGTTTCGGCCATCACGGCGGGCTTGCAGGCGATGGGATCGCGCAGCACGCCAAAACCCGATTCCGTGCCGACCACGAAGGTGAAGAAGCCGTCCAGCGTATCGAGCGTGGAGGTCAAGGCATCGCCCAGCGCCTCGCCCTTGGCCAGCCGGTGGGTGAGGAAACCGGCGGCGACCTCCGAATCGTTCTGGGTCTCGAAGCGCAGGCCCTCGCGGATCAGGACCCGGCGCACCGCATTGTGGTTGGACAGCGAGCCGTTATGGACCAGGCACTGGTCAGGCCCGGTCGAGAAGGGATGCGCGCCGTTGGTGGTAACAGCCGATTCAGTCGCCATGCGGGTATGACCGATGCCGTGGCTGCCGGTCATGGTGCTCAAGGCAAAGCGCCGCGCCACGTCACCGGGCAGGCCCACTTCCTTGAAAATCTCCATGCGCGTGCCCGCGCCGACCACGGCAATCCCGGGATGGCCGGCGGCCAGCGCCGCCCGCACCGCGGCTTCCGTACCCGCCGGAATGTCGATGATCACATGGGTATCGCGGACGACATGGCCGATATCGTTGCCCACGGCCGCCCTGAGCGCCGCCGCCAGGGCGTCGAAGTCGGTGCCGGCGGGTGCGCGCAGCGACAGTTTCAGCCGGTCCGGCCGGCCCTCGCCATAGACGGCGAAGCCGGCACTGTCGGGCCCGCGGTCACTCATCACCTCGAGCATGGTCACCAGCATGGCGCCCAAATCAGGCTCGAGCTTCCGATCCTTGATGAACAGTCCGACGATGCCGCACATGAGCGCGCCCCAGGCTTGAAACCACTGGGTTCTTCATAGCCTGGGGCGCCCCGCTCGTCAACAGATAGGAATATAAATTTCTTCTAGGGAAACTATTTCCGCCACTGGCTGACCTGGGCCCGGGGCTGGAAGGTCAGTTGTGCGACGACATCGCCGAAGATCTGCAAAATGGCCCTGAACATGACGCACCTCCTGTGCTGATGGCCAGAAGATGAGCGCGTTCCCCAGGCCCCTCAAACGCCGATCGGTTGCGTCAAGCGTGACGAAAAGTTACGCTTCCCCCATGTCGCGTCACCTGCCCCCGCTCAATGCCACCCGCGCCTTCGAGGCGGCGTTCCGGCACGAGTCCTTCGCCAAGGCGGCGGCGGAGCTGAACGTCAGCCATGCCGCGGTCAGCCGGCACATCCGCGACCTGGAACTGTGGCTGGGGGTGACCCTGTTCGAGCGCCGGGCCAAGGGCGTGGGCCTGACCCTGGCCGGGCGGCGCTTCGGCGCCGCCCTGGTGCCGGCTTTCGACGCCCTGGAACAGGCGACGGCGGCCGAGCGCCCCGGACAGGCGGGCAAGCGCATCACGGTGACCCTGGAGCCGGTCTTCGCCCAGCGCTGGCTGCTGCGGCGGCTGAGCGATTTCCAGGCCGCGCAGCCTCAAGTCGAGATCGTGCTCGACCCGTCGAACCGCCTGGTCGACGTGGCGGCGGAAGGCGTCGACCTGGGCGTGCGCTATGGCCAGGGAAGCTGGCCGGAGGTCGACAGCCAGCTTCTGGCCAGGGTGGAAGTCTACCCGGTGGCAGCGCCGGCGATCGCCGCGCAATTGCCGCCCGAGCCGACGTCGGACGACCTGCGGCGCTTCACCCTGGTCCACGAGGACGGCGAATTGTGGTCGCGCTGGTTTGCCCTGGTCGACGGCGAGGGTAGCGAACCGCCCTCGCCTCCCGGCCTGATGCTGCACGACACGCACCTGGCGATCGAGGCGGCCGCCCTGGGGGCGGGCATCGCCCTGGGGGATTCCGTGCTGGATATCGACGACCTCAGGTCCGGGCGGCTGATCCGCCTCACCCCGCGGGCCATGCCGTGCTACGCCTATTGGATCGTCACCCCGCCCCGGCGACGGCTGTCCGCGCCCGCCCGGCTGTTCCGCGACTGGCTGCTGGCGACGATGGCCGCCGCCTTGCCGGGGTCGACATGATTTCGCCAAGTCTTGCGCTCTCTCCGCCGCTTGCGGGGGAGAGGGAGGGGACCCGGCGCGAAGCGACGGGGAGGGTGAGGTGGTGGAACGGGCAGGAGCACGCCCTACGCCGACGCCCACCTCACCCAACCCTCTCCCCCTGAGGGCGGAGAGGGCTAACACAAGGAGAACAGCCATGCTTGATCATCTGGGTTTCGCCGTATCGGACCTTGCCCGCCTCAAGGCCTTCTACCTGGCCGCATTGGCCCCTTAGGGATCGATGTGATCATGGAAGTGACAGTCGAGCAGACCGGGGCGGAGGCCCACGTCGGCCTTGGCACCCAGGGCAAGCCGTTCTTCTGGATCTCCAGCGGCGGCCGGCCGGCCGGGCACATGCACATCGCCTTCGCCGCGCCCGACCGGGCGAGCGTCGATGCCTTCTACGAGGCGGCCCTCGCCGCCGGCGGCAAGGACAACGGCGCGCCGGGCCTGCGCCCGCACTATCATGCCAACTATTATGGCGCCTTCGTTCTAGACCCGGACGGCCACAACGTCGAAGCCGTGTGCCATGGCCCCAATCCCGCCTAGCCACCCCCGAAACGGGCGCCCATAATCGCCCACCACGCGTCGCCGGCGCATTCGAGTCGCTCATGCAGATCTACCTGCCCATCGCGGAATTGTCGGTCGACGTTTTCCTTCTTCTGGGGCTGGGCGGCGCGGTCGGCTTTCTGTCGGGCCTGTTCGGCGTGGGCGGCGGTTTCCTGATCACGCCGCTGCTGATCTTCATCGGCGTGCCGCCGGCGGTGGCGGTCGGCACCGGGGCGCAGCAGGTGGTGGCCACCTCGGTCTCGGGCGTGATCGCCCACTGGCGCCGCGGCTCGGTCGACATTCCCATGGGCCTGGTGCTCACCGCCGGCGGCCTGGTCGGCTCCGGCCTCGGCTCCTGGGCCTTCGCGGCCCTGCGCAAGGCCGGCACCGTCGATGTCGTCGTCGCCGTGTTCTATGTCGTGTTCCTGGGCACCATCGGCAGCCTGATGCTGATCGAGTCGGCGGGCACGATCTGGAAGCAGCGGCGCGGGACCGCCCGGCGGCGCAAGCTGCACCAGCATAGCTGGGTGCATGGCCTGCCCTTCAAGATGCGCTTCCGCAAGTCGCGCCTCTATATCAGCGCGCTGGTGCCGCTGGCGCTGGGCTTCGGCATCGGCATCCTGTCGGCCATCATGGGCGTGGGCGGCGGCTTCATCCTGGTGCCGGCCATGATCTATCTGCTGGGCATGCCGACCCAGGCGGTCATCGGCACGTCGCTGTTCCAGGTGATTTTCGTCACCGCCTCTGTCACCTTCCTGCAGGCGGTGGCA
Organism: Oleomonas cavernae; assembly: GCF_003590945.1. Classification (NCBI taxonomy): domain Bacteria; kingdom Pseudomonadati; phylum Pseudomonadota; class Alphaproteobacteria; order Acetobacterales; family Acetobacteraceae; genus Oleomonas; species Oleomonas cavernae. The sequence continues at coordinate 476,153 of NZ_QYUK01000008.1, forward strand.
AACCAGTCGGTCGATATCCTGCTCGCCATGATCATGCTGTTCGGCTCGGTCATCGGCGCGCAATTCGGCACCCGCGTGTCGCTGCGGCTGAAGGGCGAGCAATTGCGCATCCTGCTCAGCCTACTGGTGCTGTCGGTGGGGATCCGGCTGGCCTACGACCTGCTGGCCGAACCGGCCGAGCTGTTCTCGCTCAGCCTGATCGGGGCACGGCTATGAGGCGCCTCTGCCTTCTCCTGCTGTGCCTCCTGTCCCCCCTGACGGCGCGGGCCGACAGCCTGATGACCGACCTGTCGGAACGCCTGATCGCCATCACCTCCAGCTTCACCGGTTCGTCGATCCTGGTCTTCGGCGCGGTGGTGGCCGACGGCCCGGGCAAGCGCGACGTGGTGGTGGTGCTGCGCGGCCCGGACCAGGGCCTGCGCGTCCGCCGCAAGGAGCAGGTGGCGGGCATCTGGATGAACACCGATGCCCACCCCTTTGAAGCCGTGCCCGCGTTCTATGCCGTGGCGGCCACCCGCCCCTTGGCCGAGATCAATGCAGCCAGTGCCTTCGCCCGCCACCAGATCGGCTTGAGCGCCTTGAAGCTGAAGGTGCGCGGCCTGTCGGAGACGTCCGAGGAGGCGAGCGAGGCCGTGCCCTTCCGTACCGCCCTCCTGCGGCTGAAAGCCCGCCAGGGCCTCTACCCGCTGATGACCCAGCCGGTCACCTTCGTCGGCCCCAGCCTGTTCCGTGCCACCTTCCAGTTCCCGTCGAACGTCCCCGTCGGCAGCTACAAGGCTGAGATCTATCTGTTCAAGGACGGCGAGTTGATCGGCGCCAATTCCTCGGCCCTGTTCGTCGACAAGACGGGCATCGAACGCTGGATCTACAAGGCGGCGCTCAACTATCCCGTGCTCTATGGTCTCAGCGCCGTCTTCATCGCGGCCGGCATCGGCTGGCTCGCGGCACTCGCCTTCAGAAGAACCTGAGACCTCGATGTTCTTTGTCGCGGCCAAGCTGTTCTGGATCGTCGCGGCACCGGCCAGCCTGGCCTGCTTGCTGGCGGTGCTGGCCCTGGCCGCGCGCCTTGCCGGCCGGCGGCGGTTGGCGATGGCGGCCCTGTGGGCTTCGGCCTCGATCCTGATCGTCGCCGGGGCCACCCCGCTCGGCCCCTGGGCGGGCAGCCTCCTCGAGACACGCTATCCGGCGCGGCCGCCACTGCCGGCCGAGATTGCCGGCATCGTCGTCCTGGGCGGGGCGCTGGACACCGATCGGTCGATCGCCTGGGACATGCCCGTCATCGCTGGCGAGGGCGAGCGGATTTTCGGCCTGGTCGAGTTGGGCCGCCGGTTTCCCGGCGCGCCGATCATCTATGCCGGCGGCTATGGCGGGCTGGGCACGGTCGAGAAGGTCGAGGCGGCCTTCGCCCGCACCCTGCTGGAACAGATCGGTTTCGATGCCGACCGGGTGCGCTTCGACGACCAGCCGCGCAACACCATCGAGAACGAGGCGCGGGCACGCGAACTGGCGGGCGATATCGCCAGCAGGCCCTGGCTCCTGGTCACCGGCGCCATGCACATGCCCCGCGCCGTGGGCGTGTTCCGCGGTGCCGGCTGGTCGATCATCCCCTGGCCGGTCGGCCCCGCCACCCTGTCCCCCGATGGGCCATGGCAACCGCTGGCCCCGGGCGAGACCTTGATGGTCTCGACCCAGGCCGCGCGCGAGTGGATCGGCCTGCTCGCCTACTACCTGGCCGGTAACACCGAGTCCCTGCTGCCAGACTGATTACGGCCTTCATCGCGCTGTGGCGATCCGCACACGTATATTTAACAATATATTAAAGTTATATTTATTTAATTGACTAATAATCACTGTTTGAAAATTTTAACCACATTCGCTAGCGCGCTTTTGCGTAAATGCCTTCAAGGATGTGCATCATGGGACACCACCGCCTCACTCCCCGCCCAGGCCGGATCGTGCTGGCCGGCGCCAGCCTCGGCGCGCTGCTGGCCGCCGCCGTTCCGGCGCTGGCGACCGACGGCTATTTCTCGAACGGCATCGGCCCCCAGGCCAAGGGCATCGGCGGCGCCGCCATCGCCTACCCCAAGGATTCGCTGGCGATTGCCAGCAACCCGGCCTCGGCCACGGTGCTGGGCAACCGGGTCGATATCGGCGTGGAATGGTTCCGGCCCGACCGTGAAGCCTCGATCAACGGCAACCTGGCCGGCCCGGACCAGACCTTCGACGGCAGCGGCAAGGAAGACTTCTTCATTCCCGAGATCGGCTATGTCCAGCAGATCGGCAACGGGCTGGCGGTCGGCATTGCCGTCTACGGCAACGGTGGCATGAACACCACCTACGAGCAGAACCCCTATGCCCGGTTCGGTGCGACCGGCGAGGCCGGCGTCAACTTCGAACAGCTTTTCGTCTCGCCCGTCATCGCCTATGAGGTGGCGCCCGGGCACAGCATCGGGGTCTCGTTCAACCTGGCCTATCAGCGCTTCAACGCCAAGGGCATCGGCCTGTTCGCCGGCTTCTCGCAGGATCCGGCCCATGTCTCGAACCAGGGCAACGACGATGCCTTCGGTTACGGCTTCCGGATCGGCTATCTGGGTCAGATCACACCCTGGCTGACCGTCGGCGCCACCTATCAATCCAAGACCTGGGCTGAGGAATTCGACAAGTATGCCGGCCTGTTCGCCGACCAGGGCGATTTCGACGCACCTGCCAACTATGGCGTGGGCGTCGCCTTCCACGCCCCCCATGGCGTCGACCTGGTGGGCGAGATCCAGCAGATCGAATATTCCGACGTCAGCGCGGTCGGCAACAGCGTCAACAGCCTGTTTGCCGGCAAGCCGCTGGGCTCCAGCGACGGGCCCGGCTTTGGCTGGGACGACGTGACCGTGTTCCGCCTGGGCGCCAACTACCAGATCACGCCGGAATGGCAGATCCGCGGCGGCTGGGCCTATGCCACCCAGCCGGTGCAGGAAGGCGAGACCTTCTTCAACATCCTGGCCCCGGGTGTCGTCCAGCATCACTTCACCCTGGGCGCCACCTGGAGCGCACCCAGCGGCCTGGAGGTCAGCGCCTACGGCCTCTATGCCCCCAAGACCACGGTTGAAGGCGAGAACTCGATCCCGGCAAGCTTTGGCGGCGGCAATGCCGATGTCAGCCTCAGCGAGGTCGCCTTCGGTCTCCAGGTGGGCTGGAAATTCGGCGCGCGATGACCTGACGGGTAATTGCCCCTGGCCGGATGTGCCGCGACGCTGTGGCCATCAGGTCAGGAGCAACCCATGTCGCTTGAAACCCCCGCCCGCAGCTTCATCGAAGCCATCATCACCGGCGCGCCGCTGGCCCGCAAACTGGGCGTGACGCTCACCGCGGTGGGCAGCGACACGATCGAACTGGCCCTGCCCTTCTCGCCCGGGAACGTGACCGTGGGCGAGACGGTGCACGGTGGCACCATTGCCAGCCTGATCGACATTGCCGGCGCCGGCCTGTCGACGCTCGCCGCCGATCCGGCCCGCCACACCAGGGGTTCCACGTCGTCGCTGGTCATCAACTATCTGCGGCCCGCCAACGGCGTCGACCTGGCGGCCAAGGGCACCATCCTGCGTGCCGGCCGCGACACGGTGATCAGCGAAATCGAGGTGGCCGGCCCCGACGGCAAGCTGGTCGCCAAAGGCACCGTGACCAGCCGCCTCGCCTGACGGCCCGCCACGAGCCCTCTCAGATCGGGCCGCCGCGGGCGGCCAGGCGGCGGCGGATCTCGGCCAGGAAAAGCTGGGTCGGCAGGGTCTGCTGCGCCGCCGGCTTGGTGATCAGGTAGAGCAGGTAGTTGGGCAGCATGGCCGAGGGCAGGATCGGCCAGAACTCCTGGCGGCGCGCCGTATCCTCGATCACCGGCGTGGGCAGGAAGCCGATGCCGATGCCCAACCGGATCATGCGCTGGGCCTCGGTCAGGTTCTCGGCCTCGCCCACCGGAACCTCGCCTAAGCGATAGCGCTGGCGGAAGTGGCGCACATCGTCGGGCTCGTCGAGGCCGGCAACGATGAAGCGCTGGTCGAACAGGCTTTCCGGGTTGGTGACATGGGCGCCGTAGAGCGGGTGCGACCGCCCGCAATAGAGTTGCTGGCGCTCGCGCATCAGGGGCTCGTACAGCAGGTCGGCCCGGGGCGCGCTGTCGAACGAGATGCAGGCCTCGGCCGCGCCCTTCTGCAGCGCTTCCAGCATCAGCCGGTGCGGGGCGATCTCGATATGCAGGCGGATGCGCGGATGGCGCCGGTACATCGCCTCCAGCGTCGCATCGAGTTCGGGCGAGACCACGCCCGAGACGGCACGGATGGTCAGCAGGCCCTCGATTTCGCCGGCCGCCGCCGCGACGGAGGGCGGCAGGCTCTGCACCTGCTGGAAAATCCGCTCGGCAAAGGCGGCGACGACGCGCCCGGCCGGGGTCAGCACGATGCCCTTGGTGTTGCGGCTGCACAGCACCGCGTCGAGGTGCCCCTCCAGCCGCTTCAGCGCCAGGCTGACGCTGGGCTGCTGGACATTCAGCCGGCGCGCCGCGGCGCCGATCCCGCCCGCCCGCGAGATTTCCAGGAAAATACGAAACAGGTTGAGGTCGATCCGTTGGAACAGGTTGGTGTCGACCCGGGGAATTTTACTGCTCAACGTCGGTGCCTCCGGCGCTCGCAGTCTGCCCGCACTCATTAATCTGATCAATGATCGGCATTGACCTTTTGCGGCTTCGCTGCGTCCGCCGCGGCCGACATGCTGGCCGACGGTCGTGCTGTGGGAGTTTGCGTGATGGGCGAGGGGTTGCAAGGCAAGCGCGCGGTGGTCACGGGTGCCGCCAGCGGCATCGGCCAGGCCATCGCCCAAGCCTTCGCCGCCGCCGGGGCCACGGTGATCGGCCTCGACCTCGAGAATGGCCGGGGGGCGGGTTTCGAGATCGTCGCCGCCGACCTGGCCGCGCCCGCGGCGATCACGGCGGGCGTTGCCAGTGCGGCCGCGCAACTGGGCGGGATCGACGTGCTGGTCAATTGCGCCGGGATCGAACTGCCGGCACCGCTGGCCAGCCTGACCCTCGAGGCCCTGGACCGCACCATCGCCGTCAACCTGCGCGGCCCCATCCTGGTCACCCAGGCGGCCCTGCCGCACATGGGCAAGGATGGCCGGATCATCAACATCGCCTCGGAACTGGCCTATCTGGGCCGTGCCGGCTCATCGGCCTATGCCGCGACCAAGGGCGCGATCCTGTCCCTGACCCGGTCCTGGGCGCGGGAACTGGCGCCCGACATCCTGGTCAATGCCGTGGCGCCCGGCCCGATCGACACCCCCCTGCTCGACTTCGCCAACCAGCCGGCGGCGGTGCGGGCCATGGACCTGTCCAACCCGCTGCAGCGCATCGGCCGGCCGGCCGAGGTGGCGGCCGCGGTCCTGTTCCTGGCCGGCCCGCAGGCAGGCTTCATCACCGGCCAATGTCTGGGCGTCGACGGCGGCGCCGCGATGCACTGAAGGAAGTACCCGATGACCGACAGCGTCTTCATGGCGGAAATCACCTGGCCCGAATTCGACGCCAAGACCCGGGCCAAGGTCCCCTTCTTCCTGCCCGTCGGCGCCACCGAGCAGCACGGGCCCCATCTGCCGCTGGGGGTCGACGTCTACCTGCCCACCCATGTCGCGGCCAAGGTCGCGGCCGAGGTGGGCGGCCTGGTCGCGCCGACCATCCCCTATGGTTACAAGTCGCAGCCGCGTTCGGGCGGCGGCCAGGCGTTTCCCGGCACCACCAGCCTGGCCGCCCATACCCTGAGCCTGGTGGTCCGCGACGTGGTCCATGACCTGGGCCTGCACGGCGTGCGCCGCTTCGTCATCGTCAACGGCCATTTCGAGAATACCTGGCCGATCATCGAGGGGCTGGACCTTGCCATCCGCGAGTTGCGCCGCGACGGGATCGACGATGTCACGGCCATGCGCCTGGAATACTGGGACTTCGTCCACCGGCAAACCCTGGACCGCCTGTTCCCCGAGGGATTTCCCGGGACCGATCTCGAACATGCCAGCCTGCTGGAAACCTCGATGATGCTGGTGGTCCGGCCCGACCTGGTCGACATGGAAAAGGTCCCCAGCGACGGCCCGGCCCGCTTCCCCACCTATGACCGCACGCCGGTGCCGCCCGGCATGGTGCCGGCCTCCGGCGTGCTGGCCCGCGCCCAGGGCTCCACGGCGGAGAAGGGGCAGTGGCTGATCGACGATCACGTCTCCCTGATCGCGGCGGCGGTGCGTCGTGAATTCGGCCTGTGAGGGTCCCATGGCCGCGCTCGACGCCATCCGGCAGGACGTGATCGCCACCGCGGCCCGCCCGCTCGATCAGGCGATCACCCTGCCGCCCGCGGCCTATACCGACGAGGCCCACTTCGCCCTGGAGCGGGAGGCGGTGCTGAAAAGCGGCTGGCTGTGCCTCGCCCATGTCTCGCAGCTCAAGACCGCCGGCAGCTATCTGGCGCTCGACCTGTTCGACGAACCGCTGCTGGTCGTCCGCGACAAGGCCGGCGAGATCCGCGTGCTCTCCCGCGTCTGTGCCCACCGGGCGATGGACATCATGCCGGATGCGCCCGCGAGCGGCAAGGTCGGGCTGCTGGTCTGCCCCTATCATCGCTGGGTCTATAACCTGGACGGTTCCCTGCGCGGCTGCTCCCAGATGCAGCATGCGGCGAGCTTCGACAAGCGGGACTGGCCGCTGGCCAGCTTCCGCAGCGAGGTCTGGCACGGCTTCGTCTTCGTCAATTTCGACGGACAGGCCGAACCCCTGGAACAGCAATATGCCGACTTTGCCCGGGCGATCGCACCGTGGCAGGTGGCCGAGATGGAAATCGCCATCGACATGGCCTGGGACTGCCCGTTCAACTGGAAGGTGATGATCGAGAACTGGATGGAGTCCTATCATCACATCGGCGCCCACAGCAAAACCCTGAACCTCTCCATGCCCGGCGAGGCGACCTGGAGCGAGCCGGAACATCCCCACTTCATCCAGGCCCACCTGCCCTATACCGACAAGCTGCGGGGCGAACTGGCCGCGGCGGCGGCCGGCGGGGACAAGGTGCCGGGCTTTGCGCCCGTGCCAGGGTTGAGCGACGAGCAGGCCCACGAATGGGGGCTGTTCGTCGGCCATCCGTGCTTCATGTTCCTGACCACCCATGACCGGGTGCTGTGGTACCGCCTGCTGCCCGTGGCCGCCGATCGCTGCACGCTGCTGACCACCACGCTGGTCTCGAAGGCGGCCATGGCGGCAGCGGATTTCGAGGCGTCGCTGACAAGCGAGACGGAAATGCTGCGCGCCTTCCACTGCGAGGACATGGTGGTGAACGCCGGGGTGCAGCGCGGCCTGAAATCGGCCAAGGCGGTGCGCGGCCGCCTGAGCCACCTGGAGGAGCCGGTGTGGCTGATCCAGCGCCACCTCGCCGCCCGGCTCCAGGGCCGCCACCCTGCCCGTGCCAGCCGCGCCCCCTATTTCGGGCCGCGGGCCGCAAAGGCGGCGGAGTAGCCCCCCACTTTCGTCATCCCGGCCTCGAGCCGGGATCTCGGGACCAGAGTTCTCAGCGCTCGAACGTCACAAGATCCCGGCTCAAGGCCGGGATGACGACCTGGGTTACGATATGCGCCTGGTCTCAGCCGCGATCCTGCCGCCCGCCGGGACCTCAGGCGGCGAGGCCCAGCTTCAATTCCGCCGCGATCTCGCGCATGGCCTTGTCGGCCCTCTCGACGGTGCCGGGGAACGACACGAAACCGTGGATCAGCCGCTCGTACATCAGGGTCTTCACCGGGACCTGCGAGGCGGCCATGGCTTGCGCATAGGCTTGGCCCTGGTCCTGCAGCGGATCGAAGCCGGCCAGGACGACGGTCGCCGAGGGCAGGCCCGCCAGGCTCGGCGCGCGCAGGGGCGTTACCCGCGGATCATCGACATCGGCGCCGGCCGGCAGCACGCTGCCCATGAAATGCTCGAGCAGCGGCTTGGTCAGCATGAAGCCCTCGGCATAGAGGTCGAGGGAGGGCCAGGCTTGCGTCATGTCGGCCGACGGATAGATCAGCAATTGGTGCTTGGGCCGCGGCGCCCCCCGGCTTTCGGCAACCTGCGACAGGGCGGCGGCGATGTGGCCGCCGGCGCTGTCGCCGCCCACGGCGATCCGCTGCGGATCGGCCCCCAGGCTCGCCGCCTGCGCGTTGGCCCAGCGCCACACGGCTTCGGCATCGTCGCTCTGCGCCGGGAACTGGGCCTCGGGCGCCAGGCGATATTCGGCCGACAGCACCAGGCATTTCGCCTCGTCGGCCAACAGCCGGCACGGCACTTCGTAATCATCGAGATCGCCCACGACGAAACCGCCGCCATGGAAGAACACCAGCATCGGCGCCGGCAGCGCCGCGCCATGGGGAACATAGAGCCGCGCCCGCAAGGCGCCGGCCGGCCCGGGGATCGCCAGTTCCTCGACCCGCTCGACCGCGCGCGGCGTGCCGCCCATGGTGCTGGCCAGGCGGTTGTAGAGCAGCCGTGCCTTGACCGGCGAAACCCGCTCCATGCGCGGCTGATAGGAGATCAGCTTGAGCAGGAATTGCAGTTGCGGGTCGAGGGTCCGGCTGCCGATCCTGATCGGCCGCGCCCCCGACAGCAGCAGCAGGACGCGTTCCGGCAGTTTGACCAGAAGGCCGACGATGAACCGCTCGATCCTTCTGATCAGTCGCAAAAATGCCCGCATCACCCCGCCATCCCCTCTATGTCGGGTGACAAAATATCGATATTGCAGAACGATGACAATGGCCTCAGGCGCCGAGGCCGGCCCGCACCGCCGCCGAAATCTCGGCCATGGCCCCGTCGGCTGCCTTGACGACCCCGGCCAGGGAGATCAAGCCATGGGTCAAGGTGTTGTAATTCAACACTTTTACCGGGACGCCCGCCCGGGCCAGCGCATCGCCGTAGGCCCGTCCCTCGTCCTGCAGGGGATCGAAACCGGCGATCACCAGGGTTGCCGGCGGCAGACCCGAGAGATCGGCCGCCTGCAGGGGCGAGACCTTGACATCGGCGACGTCGGTCCCCTCGGGCAGGAACTTCGACATGAAATAATTCATCAGGTCGCGGGTCAGCAGATAGCCCTCGGCATAGGTCGTGTGCGAGGCCCATTCGCGGGTCAGGTCGGTGACCGGATAGATCAGCAACTGGTGACGGGGCAGCGGTTCGCCCGCCAGCCTGGCCTGCTGGCTGATCACCGCCGACAGGTGCGCGCCGGCGCTGTCGCCGCCCACGCCGATGCGGGCCGGGTCGGCGTTATAGTCGGCCGGATTGGCCGCGACATGGCGCCAGACCGCCAGGCACTCGTCGACCGGCCTGGGGAAGGGATGTTCCGGCGCCAGGCGGTATTCGACCGACAGCACCTGGCAACGCGCCTGGTCGGCAAGCTGCCGGCAGGGCAGGTCGTAACTTTCCAGATCACCGATGACGAAGCCGCCGCCATGGAACCAGACCAGCGTCGGCGCCGGGCCCTGGGGCAGGCCGTTGGGCACGTAGAGACGCACCGGGATATCGCCGTAGGGGCCGGCCACCCGCCGCTCTTCGGTCCGGGACATGGGCCGGGCCCGCCCGCCGAAGCTGTAGGCCATGTCGCGGTAGAGCTGGCGGGCGCCGTCGACCGGCAACTGGTCGATCCGCGGCCGCTTGGCGGCCAGGGCCAGCAGGAACTGCAACTGGGTGTCCAGGCGCTTGCCCTCCGCCGTCAGCGGCGCGCCGCCCGACATCTTGAGCAGCCAGCTTTCCGGCAGGCGCACCAGACCGGCGACCAGGTATTTCTCGAATGTCCGACGGATACCCACAACACTGCTCCCTATCAAGTCTGCTGGCCCTGGTACGCCCTAGATATCCTGCCGGCGGCGGCCGACGCCGGCGGCGCGGCCGACCCCGCCGGTCAGCAGGCCGGTGGCAAAGCGCGCGGCATATTCGGCATCGGTATCGCCCGCCTCGATCATGCGGCCGGCCAGGTTGACGGCGATCCCCTGGACCGCCAGCGTCAGGTAGTCGACATCGGTCGAGGCCGGCAACAGGCCGCGCTCGACCGCATCGGCGATATCCTCGCGCAACTCGTCGCGCCCTTCCGCCAGTTCCGGGCTGTCGAAAACGCTGGCGATGGCGGCGGTATTGCGCCGGATCAGGTCATAGGTCGGGCGGTCGTCGATGACATAGCGGAAATAGGTGAAATAGGCGCGCAGACAGAATTCCTCGAAGGTGCGGGCGCCGCGGCGATCGACGCGCAGGCGCTGGCGCACGGTGCGGGCGCTGTCCTCGACCACGGCACGGAACACCGCCTCCTTGGTCGGGAAGTAGTTGTAGAAGGTGCCGGAGGCGAGCGAGGTGCGGCGGATGATGTCGCGCACCGTGGTGCCCTCATAGCCCAGCTCGGCGAAAACCTCCCGCGCGGCGGCCAGGATCTGGGCCCGGTTCAGCGCCTTGGTGGCCGCGCGCTTGCCCGACATCGGCTCGTCCTCGGCACCGATGTCCTCCAGGTCGACCGCGGCTGCTGCAGTATCCGTCCTCATGCGCCCTTCCGTCCCTCTACCCCGTCACGGCGGCGCGCCACCGTGAATCATGGCCAGCCCCGGCCGCGACAGCAGATGATAACCATTTGCACGGGCACGGACACGCCCTTCGCACGGTCACAGCATGACGGCGAGTTTATCGGCACCGGCCTGGGCGAGCGACAAGCAAGGCCATGGCCTTGCTCCCCTTATGGTCTATCTCCCCGGCCGCCATGATCACGAAAATGACGCTTGCGTCAAACCGATCGTTGTCCCTCAGGTCCCGCTGAAGACCGGCGGGCGCTTTTCGATGAAGGACATGACACCCTCCCGGGCATCCTGCGACCGGGCCAGGGTTTGCTGGATCTCGCGGAACTGGGCAATTGCCGCCGCCTGGCCCTCGAGGGCGTAGGTCATGGCATTGCGCCGTGTCGCCCGCACCGCCAGCGGCGCCTTGTCGGTGATCTCGCCGGCGATTTCCAGGGCGCGGTCGAGGACGCCGGCGGGCTCGACGATCTCCTGGACGAAACCGATGCGCTGCGCCTCCTGCGGGCCGAATTCGCTGCCGGTCAGGAGCCAGCGCATGGCATTGCCCCAGCCGGCCCGTTCGACGAAGCGGAAGGTGGCGCCGCCGGTCGCCATGATGCCGCGCTTGGGCTCGATCTGGGCAAAGCGGCAATCGGACCCGGCAACGACGATGTCGGCAGCCAGCATCAGCTCGATCCCGGCGGTGAAGCAGATGCCCTTGACCGCGGCGATCACCGGCTTGGTGCGGGGACGGCCGCGCAGGGCAAAGGCATCGACCTTGTCAGGGGCATGGGGCAAGTCGCCGCCGTCGGCCATCCGGGCGGCGAAGCGCGGCAGGTCGATGCCGCCGGTGAAATGGTCGCCGTGGGCATGGAGGATGCCAACCCACAGTGCCGGGTCGTCTTCGAGGAGGGTGTAGGCGTCGTTCAAGGCCTCGAACATTTCCGGCGTCAGGCCGTTGCGCTTGGCCGGGCGGTCCAGCCCGATCAACAGTACCTGGCCCCGCCGTTCGACGCTGATGCGCCCGGTTGCATCGTCCACGGACATGGCTTCTCCCTCCAATCGTTACCGTTCGTTGCTCAGGCCCCGGCACGCCGCGGCCAAGGGCTGCATCCTGGCATAGCGTTCGGTGCCCGCAAGCCTCGGGCGCTGTCGCCTGAATTCCCCTGCGGCAGGTTCGGCCCGCCGATGCGCCGCTTGTCGCCTGCCCGGCGCACCGTTAGTGTCCTCCCGGTTTGGTGCCTTGCGAAAGCTGTCGATGCCGCGCCTGTTCTGTCATCCCTTCCTGGCCCGCCTGCTCGTCGCCTTTGCGCTCCTGTCCGTCCTCCCCGGCGCCGCGTTCGCCCAGGAATCCGCCGACAAGGCGCTGGCCGGGGCGCCGCCGCCGATGGATTCGCGGCAGTTCAACAGCCAGATCACCCTGTGGACCGACACGCTCGACAGGATCGCCGGCCGGATCGCCGATGCCGGCCTGAGCGATGCCGACCTGGTCGCGATCAGGTCGCAGGTCGAGGACATCCGCAACGCCGCGACGGCGGCGGCAGACCTGGCCAATACGGCAGTCGAGGACAAGCGCCGCCTGCTCGAGGCCCTGGGTCCCGCCCCCACCGACGACACCACCAAGGAAGCGCCCGAGGTCGCCCGGCAACGGGCCGCCCTCAACGGCGAAATCGCCGATCTCGACGGCCGGGCCAAGCGGGCGGCGGTGATTGCCGCCCGCGCCGATGCCCAGATGCTGCAAGCGGCGGAGACGGTGCGCAAGCGCATCGCCGAGCAGATCATGGCCCGGGGCATGTCACCCTTCACTCTAGGCCTGTGGGAAGAGGGCATTCCCCAGATGATCGACGCGCTGACCAGCGCCGCCGTCTCGCCCGTCACCTGGTGGGAAACCGAGGGGACGCCCGCGAAAGTCCGCGACGCCTGGCCCACGGTGCTGATGGTGATCGTGGTCGCCAGCATCATGGGCTGGCCCATCCGGCGCTGGCTGCTGCGCAAGGGCGGGCCGCGGGCAGACATCGAGGCCCCGACCTATACCAGACGGGTCCTGGCCGCCACCGCCGGGGGCTCGCCTCCTGCGTCAATCCCGTGCTGGCCATCGGTTCGATCCTGCTCTCCTTCGAGGTCCACGGCCTGCTGCTGGGCGATTTCGAGGAGGTTGCCAGGGGCCTGGCGCTGGGCTTCTCGATCTATCTGGTGATCGCGGGCTTTGCCCATGTCGCGCTGCAACCCCATCAGCCGCAATGGCGCGTGGCCCCCCTGTCGGAGGAGAGTGCCGACACCCTGGACGATCGCCTGAAGCTGCTGGCGGTGATGCTGGGCATCAACAGCTTCATCTGGATCGCGCTGGACGTCGCGGATGCCGGCACGGCCTTTGCCGGCCTGCTCAGCCTGTTCGGCTTTTCCATCATCGCGCTCGGCCTGTGGCCGATCCTGGGCGACCGGGCCTGGTATCGCAGCGAGGCCAGCATGGCGGCCGAAAACGCCAGCGGCGAAGCGGTCGACCCGCGCCTCTACGTCACCGCCCGGCGGCTGCTGCGCCTGGTGGTGCTGACCATCCCGGTCACGGCCCTGGCCGGCTACTACAACCTGTCGGAATTCCTCACCCGCAATGTCGTCCTGGCCTGCGCCCTGTTCGCGGCCTTCTCGGGCCTCACCACCCTGGTGAGCGAACTGACCTCGGCCATGCTGACCGCCGACTCAGGCCCCCTCAAGCAGGTGCGCCGGGCCCTGGGCGTGTCGGAGGATTCAGGCCGCATCGTTCACTTCTGGATCGCCGGCTTTCTCAACATCCTGATCGCGATCGGCCTGTTCCTGGCCTTCCTGCCCAGTGCCGGCGTGCCCACGCAGGAAATCGCCGACTTCCTGGAAACCGGCCTGAGCGGGGTGAAGATCGGCAATTTCACCATCTCCTTCGCCGACATCCTGCTGGGCATCATCGTCTTCATCGTCGCCCTGCGCGTCACCCGCATGGCGCAGCGCCTGCTCGAGAAGCGCATCCTGCCGCAGACAAGGCTGGACACGGGGGTGAAGAACTCGATCCGCTCGGCAGCGGGCTATGCCGGGGCGACGCTGGGCCTGGTCATCGCCGTGTCGACCGCCGGCATCGACTTCTCCAACATCGCGATCATCGCGGGCGCGCTCTCGGTCGGTATCGGCTTTGGCCTGCAGAACATCGTCAATAACTTCATCTCAGGGCTCATCGTGCTGGTCGAACGGCCGGTGAAGGTGGGCGACTGGGTGATCGTCGGCGGTTACGAGGGGACGGTGAAGCGGATCAACGTCCGCGCCACCGAGATCGAGACCTTCAAGCGGGCCACGGTGATCGTGCCCAACGGCGAGCTGATCTCGCAATCGATCACCAATTTCACCCTGCGCAACAAGCTGGGTCGCATCGATATCCCGGTGGGCGTCGCCTACGGTTCCGACCCGGCAGCGGTCGAAAAGATCCTGATCGAGATCGTCGGCACCCACAAGGCGGTGCTGTCGTTCCCCAAGCCGCGGGTGATCTTCCAGAATTTCGGGGCCAGTTCGCTGGACTTCGAACTGCGCTTCTTCATCGCCAATATCGAGGACGGCATCTTCGTCCGCTCGGAAATCATGTACGCCATCGAGCGGACGTTCCGCGAACGCCACATCGAAATTCCCTTCGCCCAGTCCGAGGTCAACTTCAAGGACCGGGATCTCGACCGTATCGAAGCCATGCTCGCACGCTTCACCCCGGCGCCGGCCGCCGCCCAGGAGAAAGAACCCGATGACCGCGCCTGAAGCCCGCCCCAAGGTCATCGGCGAGATGATCGGCGACAACAAGGACATGTTGCTGTCGACCATCCCCTTCTCGGTCGCCACCGGCATGGAGGTGGTCGAGGTCGGCCCGGCCCGCGCCCGCATCCGCCTGCCCTGGCGCGCCGACCTGGTGGGCAATCCCAATACCGGCGTCCTGCACGGCGGCATCATCACCGCCCTGATCGACAATGCCTGCGGCTGTGCCGTGATCTGTGCCCTGCCGGCGATGACCAGCATCGCGACCCTGGACCTGCGCATCGACTACCTGCGCCCGGCCACCCCCGGCGAGGCGGTCATCGTCGATGCCGAATGCTACCGCCTGACCCGCAACATCGCCTTCATCCGGGCGCTCGCCCATCACGGCGACAGGGATGATGCCATCGCCCATTCGGTCTCGACCTTCATGCTGGGGGCCAATCGCGCGCCGGCGAAAGACCTGGACAGGAAGGACCACGGCCATGGCGCCTGAGGACGAACAAGCCATGACCGGGCTGCCGCTGACCCAGCCGCTCGATGCCGGCGGGCTGCAGAACCTGCTTCAGGCGATCCCCTTTGCCAAGCTGCTGGGCGTCACCGCCACCACCGACGACGCGGGCCGGGTGATCGCGCACATGGCCTTCGCCGAACATCTGATCGGCAACACCCGCCTGCCCGCCCTGCACGGCGGCACCATCGGCGCCTTTCTGG
This sequence comes from Oleomonas cavernae, assembly GCF_003590945.1. Lineage (NCBI taxonomy): Bacteria > Pseudomonadati > Pseudomonadota > Alphaproteobacteria > Acetobacterales > Acetobacteraceae > Oleomonas > Oleomonas cavernae. Next base: position 491,186 of record NZ_QYUK01000008.1, read on the forward strand.
AAATGACCGCGATCATCCAGTTGATCGCCGACATGGAGCGCCCGGGCCTGCCCAAGACGGTGGACATCACGGTGGACTACCTGCGCTCTGGCCGGCCGCGCGACACCTTCGCCCGTGCCATCGTCGCCAAGCACGGCCGCCGCGTCGCCAATGTCCGCGTCGAGGCCTGGCAGGACGACCCGACCCGGCCGATCGCCACCGCCCACGGCCATTTCCTGCTGCCCGACGGCGGCGGCGCCCGCCAGGTGGTGGAAAAGGACGAGATCTAGACCCGCTCGCTCAGCCAGATCGCGGCGCGGCTGCCGGCCTTGATCAGGCCGCTCAGCAGGGGATAGGCCGGGGCCTCCTCGGCACCGCGGGCGATGGCGGTGTCGTGGTGTTCGGCTTCCTCGGCCCGGAATTCCTCGATCACCGCCTTCAGCGGCGCCTCGTCCGGGCCGAGCACGTCGGCCTGTTTGGCATAGTGCTGGTCGATCACCGACTCGACGGCGGCGGTGCAGGCCATGGCCGCCTTCTCGCCCATCAGCGCGGTGACGGCGCCCAGGGCGAAGCCCGCGACGGTCCACAAGGGCTGCAAGGCGGTGGGGCGCACCCCGCGCTCGACCACCAGGGCCTCGAACTTCTCCAGGTGCCGGCGTTCCTGCTCGGCCATGTGCTGGATGGTCTGTGCCGACGCGGTCTTGCCCAGGACGGCGAGCTGGCCCTTGTAGATCTGCACCGCACCGAATTCGCCGGCATGATCGACCCGGATGATGCGGTCCATCATCTCAGCCTTGTCCAGGTCACCGGGCAGGCGCCGGCCGGCGGTTTCCAGTTCGGGCGCGCTCTGGCTCATGACCACATTCCTCAACGCTCAGGCACGCCGGCGGGCAAGCACCGTCGCCACGATCGCCAGCACTAGGGAGGCGATGGCATTCCATGCTGCCATCGACAGGCCGAACAGGGACCATGCGACGTCGCCGCAGCGCACCACCGGGGCGGCTTCCACCGCGGCCAGCAAGTCGTCGACCGAGGTCGCCGGGGTGCCGGTCGCGCCGCAACTGGCCAGGCCCTGCCACCATGCCTGCTCGACGCCGACATGGAAGATGGCGATGCCGACGCCGCAGAGCAGCCCGGCAATCCCGATCGCCAGCCCCAACGCGGCAATCGGTCGCGGTGCCAGCACTGCGGCGAGCGCGCCGGCGAGTACCGCGCCATGGGCCCAGCGCTGCCAGATGCACAATTCGCAAGGGGGAAGGCCGCCCAGGTATTGGAATGCCAGCGCCCCGCCCAGCAGGGCGCCCGAGCCGAGCAGGATCACCAGGCCGGCGAGGCGGATATTGCGGGCGCGCCTCATGGCTGCCGCCGCTCCCGGGCCTTGCGCCGGTGCCGCCAGACCAGCCAGCCCACCAGGCCCAGGGCCACGATACCGATGGCGATGCCGCCCGTACCGCTCAAGGACTGCTCCACCACGCCCCAATTCTGCTGGAGGGTGAAGCCCAGATAGGCCAGGACACCGATCCAGATCACCGAACCCAGGGCCGAATAGAGCAGGAAGGTGAGGAAGCCCATGCTCGACAGCCCGGCCGGGATCGAGATCAGGGTGCGCACGCCGGGCACCAGGCGCCCCAGGAACACCGCCCAGGGCCCATGGCGGTCGAACCAGGTGATGGCGGCGGTGACATCGTCCGGCCGCACGAAGAAAAAGCGCCCGAAGCGGGCGGTGATGGCCAGCAGCCGCTCGGCCCCGAACCAGCGGGCGGCGAAGAACCAGGGCAGGTTGCCGACCAGCGACCCGGCCAGCGCGACGACGACGACCGTGGCGAGGTCGAAGCTGCCCTGGCCGGCGGTGAAGCCGGCAAAGGGCACGATCGCCTCGGAGGGGATGGGCGGAAAGACATTCTCCGCCACCATCAGGAAGAACACGCCGAGATAGCCGAACCGGGCCATCACGTCGACGATCCACTGATCCATCTTGAAGCTTCTCCCAGGCGACCGACGCCCGCCACGCTCATAGCAGCGCAGATGCGCCGACTAAAGCCTTTCCGCGTTGAGACCCAGCTTGCCCAGGGCCGCCTGGACACTGTCCGGGCCGACCAGGTGGCCGGCGCCGACGGCGATGAAACTGGTGCCGGCACCGTCCATCATGGTCTTGATCCGATCGGCCCAGGCCAGGTTCCGCCGGCGGATCAGGACATCGTAGAGAACCCCGTCGGGCGAGAACTCCTCCTCCTTGAAGGCGTTCTCCACCCCGCTCTGGTCACCGGCGGCCCAGGCCTGCGCCATCTCGTCCAGCGCCTCGACCGGCATCGGCCCGCGCGCCAGCACGTCGGCCAGCATGGCCATTTCCACGTCCGGCGGCAGATCCGCGAAAAAGCGCAATTGCTGGGTGTCGGTCTCCAGGATGCGCAGGGGCTTGCCGGCTTCCTTGGCCATCCGTTGCAGGGTGCTGTCGGCCCCCGCCTTGTCGTCGTAGCCGTCGGCGATGGCGGGCACGGTGGAGAGCACCATGGCGGCAAGCCAGGGCCGCATCGCCTCGAACGATCGCACCGTCATGCCGGCGGCCGCCGCGGCCTGCGCCAGTTGCTCCCGCTGCACCGGGGTCAGCTTGGACGACAGCGGTGCCGAGAAATCCATGCCGTAACGCAGGAGCTTGAAGGCCGTCGCCACGCCCGAGCCGACATCGGTCTCCAGCCACAATTCCGACGAATCGCCGAGCGCCGCCTCCAGCCTGGGCGACAGCCATTCCATCTGTGGCCTGAGGACATGAATCGTGCCGAACAGGTAGATGGTCGAATCCGCGTCCCGCACCACCCACAGCGCCGGCTCCGCCGCCGCGGGGCGGGCGGCGGCGAGGGCCAGCAGGACAAGGCCGAGACCGGCGAGGCGGGACAAGAGGCGATGCCTCAACATGCTTCCGTTGTCTCTCAACTGCCCGCCCGTTGGCATCAGGCGAACAGAAAGTCGCCCCTGCCGATCTCGGCCAAATCAACACCCACGAGCCGCACATAATCCTGGCGCTGGGCATCCATGAATACAACGACGTCGGCGCCGCTGGCGACAATGCTGCCACCGCCGGCCAGGAAGCTTGCATAGGAATCGGGGCCGCCCACGATCTTCAACCGGTCGAGCCCATCCTCGAAATCCATGATCCGGTCCTGGCCCGAGGGACCGTCGGATCGGCTGAAGGCGAAGTAATCCCGGCCATCCCCGCCGTAGAGCGTATCCCTGCCGCCGCCGCCTTCGATGGTGTCGCTGCCGCCAAGTCCCGACAGGGTGTTGGCGCCGGCATTGCCGTCGAGCAGGTTCGCTGCGCCGTTGCCGGTACCTTTGAGCGAGGCGGTGCCGACGAGGATCAGGTTCTCCACGTTGCTGCTCAAGGTGTGGCTCACGGTGGCGTGAACGGTATCCGTCCCGCCCCCGCGGCTTCGCTGATCGTGTCCCTGGCGGCATCCACGACGAAAGTGTCGGTGCCGGCCCCGCCCGCCATCTTGTCGGCGCCGGTGCCGCCGTCGAGTTCGTCATTGCCGCCGCCGCCGCTCAGCGTGTCGTCGCCGGCATCGCCCCGCAGAACATTGGCAGCACCGTTGCCGACGATCCGGTTGGCCAGGGCATTGCCGGTTCCGTCGAGCGCACCGCTGCCGCTCAAGGTCAGGTCGTCGACATCCGCACCGAGCACGAAGCTCACGCTCGATATAACGATATCGGTTCCCTCACCGGCCAGTTCCACGACCCTGTCGCTGGCGGAGTCGACCAGATAGCTGTCGTCGCCGACACCGCCCTTCATCGTGTCGCCGCCGGCACCGCCGTCGAGATCGTCGTTGCCGGCTTGACCTGCAAGCGTGTCGTTGCCGCCGTTGCCCTGCAGCTTGTCGTTGCCCTCGCCGCCGGCGATGACATTGGCCGCTGCGTTGCCCACGATCGTGTTTGCCAAGGTGTTGCCGGTGCCCTTGATGGCAGCGCTTCCGACGAGAACCAGTTGTTCCACATTGGCGCTCAAGGTGAACGAGACGGAAGATTCCACGGTGTCGAAGCCGGCATTGGGGTCCTCGCGCACCGAGTCCGATGCCGAGTCGACAATGAAGCGATCATTGCCGGTGCCGCCGTAGAGCGTGTCGTTGCCGGTGCCGCCATCCAGCGTGTCGTTGCCCGCATTGCCACGAATGACATCGTTCCCCTGGTAGCCGAAAATCTCGTCGGCGGATGACGCGGCCGTTAGCGTGTCGTTGCCCTTGAGGATCTCTTTCTCCAAGGCAGAGGGGTCGGCCGAGTCGAGCAGCGTCAGCAATTGCTCGCCGTCCAACGAAAAACCCGACATGTCAAAGGTCGGGCTTCCGTTGAACTGGTCCTTGATACCGGTGACGGTACCCGCCAGGGTACCGTCGTCGTTCGCGTGAAGCCCATATCCGGTAATGTCGAAAATATATTCGATGCCGGGCATCACCGCCCGAACCCGGATGAACGTCGAGGTGAAGGCGACGACTTCACCGTTGTCCAGCAATTGGTCGAGCATCTCGTCGGACAGATTGTCGGCGTTGTCGTAGGTCGTGATGTTGGTCATGGCTGGTTTCTTTTCCCGACACTCTCAGGCCCGCATCACCTTATAGCGAACAGAACCCCAAAAATCATCCTTAAGGAGAATCGCGGCATTCAGATGGCCTGAATTGGGCGTTGAACGGCATGACTTACCCGGTTGACCGGCGGAAAACGCCCGCTATGATCGCGCCCTCGCCTCGCGCCGCCTCTACCGGGCGCGAAGGCCCGCCCGGTGCCCCAGTGGCGGAATGGTAGACGCGGCAGACTCAAAATCTGTTGCCGGCAACGGCGTGTTGGTTCGAGTCCGACCTGGGGCACCAATCACTTAGAGGGAAATCTGGAATAATCCCGATCGGGCAAATCGCTCTCTTGCGCGATTTGTCCCCCACTCGCCCCCATTTTCAAATGGGGCGAGTGAAGGCCTGCCGATCAATCACGCTCGGTGAGGGTGTTGCCTTCAGGCCCCGCGCCAGCCCGGATCGACCTGGTCGAGCAGGCGCAGCAGGGATGGCCACATGCGATGGCCGGCAGCCGGCGGGTTGAAGGCGCTGGTATATTGCCGGGCGGTGGATTTCACCACCTCCAGCGGCGGCTCGACGATCTTGCGGCCGCTGGCCAGCACATCCATCTGCACCCGCGCCGCCTGTTCCAGGTAGTACATGAAATAGAAGGCGGCCGGGATATTGGCGCCCACGGTCAGCAGGCCGTGGTTGCGCAGCACCAGGGCGACGTTCTGTGCCAGGTCGCGGTGCAGGCGCGGCCCTTCGTCCAGGTTGAAGGCGATGCCCTCGTAATCGTGGTAACCGATCCGGTCGTAGAATTCGATGGCGAACTGGTTGATCGGCATCAGGCCGTCGGCCAGGCAGGAAAGCGCCACCCCCGCCCTGGTATGGGTGTGGATCACGCAGTCGAGGTCCGGGCGGTCTTTCAGGATCGCGCTGTGGATCACGAAGCCCGCGGCATTGGCCGGGTTGGTGTCGCGGCCCAGGATGCGCCCCTCGTAATCGATCTTGACCAGGGTTTCCGGCGTGATCTCGCGGAACATGAGGCCGAAGGGATTGATCAGGAAGGCATCCTCGCCCGGGATCCGCGCCGAGGCATGGGTGAAGATCAAGTCGTCCATGCCGAAATGGGACAGCAGCCGGTAGACCGCCGTCAGATTGAGGCGAACCTCCTGTTCGGTGTCGATCGCGATCTTTCGGGACACCACGTCCTTGACGACATTCATCAGGTTACTCCATTACTAGACGATGCTGCTCGAGGTCCGGCGATGACGTTTTCCCTGCTCGCGCGCTGCGCTTCGACCGGACGGATGGGCATCGCGACCGCGACGTCGAGCCTGGCCGTCGGCGGCCGCGTGCCCTTTGCCCTGGCGCGCGCCGGCGCAGTCGCCACCCAGAACCGCACCGATCCCATGATCGGCCCGGCCGCGCTCGCGGCCCTGACACAAGGCGCCGGCGCCCAGGCGGCGCTCGACCGGGCGGTGGCGGGAACCGCCTTCCCCGAATGGCGCCAGGTCGCGGTGATCGACGCCCAGGGCCGCATCGCGACCTATCATGGCGAGCGGTGCAGCGGCATCCATGCCGAGGCGCGCGGCGAAGGCGCCGTGGCGCTGGGCAATATCCTTGCCACACCAGCGGTGCCACAGGCCGTCATCGACGCCTTCATGGTGGCCGGCGGCAGCCTGGAGGAGCGGCTGGTCGCCGGGCTGATGGGCGGGCTTGCCGCGGGCGGCGAATTCAAGCCCCTGCGCTCCGCCGCCCTGCTGGTCGTGGATGCCGATCCCTTCCCTTATGCCAACCTGCGCATCGATATGGCGGAGGCGCCGCTGGAGCGGCTGCGCGAACTGGTCCCGGCCTGGGCCGGCGAGGCCGAGAAATGCCGCAAATGGGCGCTCGATCCCGACAACGCGTAAGGACCGCCGCCGGTCTGCGCCGCGTCGCATCACGGCTTGCGCTTGGTTCGCCGCCGGCCGGCGGCAGCTTCCGCCGCCGCGTCCTCGTCGCTGGCTTTCAGCAGCATGGCATAGGCCCCGCGCAGGTGGTCGCGCATCGCCTTCTCGGCCCCGTCGGGATCGCGCTGGGCGATCGCCTCGGCGATATGGGCGTGATCGTCCACTGCCTTGCGCGTCTCGCTGGGCGAATAGGCCTTGAGGATATGGGGGCTGGCGAAAAGCTCGCGGTAATCGCTGATCAGCCGGTCCAGGCGCGGGGCATTGGCCGCGGCCGAAATGGTCAGGTGAAATTCGGTATTGAGGGTGGCGCGGGCCTCGACATCCGCCGGGTCGGTGTCGCGGCTGGCCTGGGCCAGGGCCTCGATGCGGGCGATCTGCTCGGCGCTGGCGCGCATCGCGGCCAGGCGGGCGGCGCAGCCTTCGATCATTTCGCGGATATAATAGATGTCGACGAATTCCTGGCGCGGGTCGACCACCTCGATCCCCGCCCCCTTGGTGTTGCGGACCAGGCCGTCCTTGGTCAGGCGGGCGAACGCCTCGCGCACGGGGTGCGGCTGACGCCCAGGAGTTCGGCCACCGCCGCCTCGGTCAGGCGTTCGCCGGTCTTGAACTCGCCTTCGATGATGGCGCGGCGCAACCGTTCATAGGCCTGGGCCGAGTTGGTCTTGGCCGTCTGGATGCGCCAGGGATTTGCCGAAGTCATGCTGCCTCGCCGTTGGGCGCGAGGCTCTCCAGCCGATCGAGGCCAGCGGCGACTCGCGCACGGGTGATGGACCGATCCCTATCATAAGTCGCAAACAGGGCGGCTTCCTGCGCGAAGATCGGCGTTTCGGCGAAAAGCTGGTAGGCCTGGGTCCGCCCGGCATAGCCGGACGCCGAGAGTTCGCGCGCCAGGTGCAGCACCCGCAGGCGATCGTCCGCGTCATGCTCGCCGGCGCGGAAATATTTGCGCAGGTCGGCGCCGATCTCGGGGTTCATCAGCATGGCCCGGTCGGGCAGCATCACCGCCTGGCCGCCGGCAATCTCGCGCAGCAGGTGGACCATGTCGTTGTAACCCTGGGAACAGAAGATGCGCCCGGCATTCTGGATCGCCTGGTTGGGCATGACATAGCCCGAGACCGTGGTCTCGCACGCCGTCTCCGCCGCCAGCAGGAAGGACAGGATGGTCTGCTTGAAGACCATCAACTGGCTGATCTTGGAGCGGATCGGCGGCAGCTTGATGGTGCCCGACTGTTCGGCCACCAGCAGCGCCGTGCCCACCAGCAGGTCGGCCTTGGCCAGGCAGCGGGTCAGGTAGCCCTGGGCCGCCCAGCGGGCGAATTCGCTGCGCATCAGGGCCGCGAGCTCGGGCTGGCGGCTGAAGATCACGTTTTCCCAGGGCACCAGCACATTGTCGAAGACGATCAGCGTGTCGATCTCGTCGAACCCGGCCGACAGCGGATGCTCGAAACTGTCGGCCCGGCCGCCGCCGCCCGCATGGTGCGGCATGCGGCAAATGTGGCGGACACCGGGTGCGTTCAACGGCACGATGCACGAGACCGCATAGTCGCGGTTCTGCTCCACCCAGGCGCCCACGGTCGGCTTGATGAAGGCGACATGGGCATAGGGCGCGCCGGTCTCGAACTTAGCACCGGCGATGACGATGCCGGCATCGGTCTCGCGCACCACGCGCAGGTAGAGATCCGGGTCATCCTGCTCGAAAGGCTGTTTCGAGCGGTCGCCCTTGGGATCGGTATTGCCGCTGGTCATGAACAGGTTTTCGCGCTGCAGGCGGTTCAGCCAAGCCTCGCCATTGGCGCGGTAGCGCGGATCGAAACGGTCGAGCAGGTCGCCCCGGTCCTTGATCACGAACAGCGGGGTCACCGTCTCGTCGCCGAAACGGTCCATGGTCGGGCAGACGCGGTCCAGCACGGTGGCGGTCATCTGCCGGCGCAGGATCAGGTCCTCACGGCTGGCCGGGATCTTGTAGAAGCGCGAGCCGCGCCCGCCCTGGGGCAGGGCGAAGGTCATGATCTCGCGCAGCGAGGGATCATTGTGCAGATCGTAGATTTGCGAGACCGCCTCGACCATGGGCGCGAAGGCGGGATGGCGCGTGACATCGTCGACCTTCTCGCCGCCGATCCAGACCTGTCGCCCATCGCCCAAGCTGCGGCGATACTCGGCCCGCGTCATGAGTCCCATCGATACACCCCACACCGCATACGGTATACATCGTACCAGCAAACCAAGCCCTGTCCAGCGCCGATGAGCCGCGCCGGGGGCGGCCCGTCGGCACCGGCGGTCACTTCCGGCTGATGATTTTGTAACCGTAGCTGTTTTTCTTGCCGTCGCCGGTGGTGCCGTTGAAGCGGTGGTTGGTGAACACCGTGTCCCACAGGCGGTCGGCCAGCACGCTGTCCGGCAGGGTCGTGAAGGGCTTGTAACGATGGTGTTCCTGGCCTTCCTCGATGAAGGGGGAATTCTCGATCGTGTTGTAGGAACAATGCAGGATGGTGCGCGGGAAGTCGGATTCGTTGGCGCCCGAGGCGTGCAGCGCATTGGCGTGGAAAAAGCAGACGTCGCCCGGCTCCAGTTCCACCGGCACGGTCGGCAACTGCTTCATGATCAGGTCCAGGCGCTCGGGGTCGCAGCCGTTCGCCTCACCGATCGGCACATGGTTGACCCTGCCCAGCAGGTGCGAGCCCTTGACCAGTTTCACGCAGCCGTTCTGCTGGGTGATGCGGTCGACCGCGATCATGGCGGTCAGCATGTCGGGCCACAAGCAGCCCTCGTCGTACCAATAGGGATAGTCCTGGTGCCAGTCCCAGCGCCCGGCGGTGTGCGGCGCCTTCATGGAAAGCTTGGAGTGCCAGTGATAGCTGGGCTTGCCCAGCAGCGACTGCGCGCCGGCGATCAGGCGGGAGATGCGCGGTATCACGCCCACGTAGTCGTTCGAGAACTCGGTCCAGCCGATGACGTCCTGGGCATTGCCGCTGCTGTCGGCGACCGCGCGCAGGCGCCCGCCGACCGTGGGATCGGCCAAGCAGGCATCGCGCAGGGGACAGATTTCCTCATTCGTGAACATGCCGGGGACGACCACGTAGCCGTCACGCTCGAACGCGGCGATCTCGCGCGGGCTCAGCGGCCGGGCGGTGGCGGGGACATGGTGAACGGCCTCACTCAAAGCAACCGACGACATCGCCAATCTCCATTTTTCGAACGCAGCACGATTTTGCATACTGTACACATTCAATGGTGCCGTGCAATATGCTTGGCAGTGGCAGGCCAGTGTTTGCGTTGCCCAGTGTCCGCGTTGCGAGGTGTACGAGTTCCGACATGCAGCCGACTTCATCCCTCGATCACCCCCATCCGCACGAACAGATCTGGATTCCGCTGCCCGACGGCGCCCGGCTGTGCGCGCGCCTGTGGCAGCCGGCCGGGGACGTGCGGGTGCCGGCGGTGATCGAGTGGATCCCCTATCGCTGCACCGATGCGACCGCGGTCGGCGATTCCATGATGCACGGCTATTTCGCGGCCGATGGCATCGCCTCCTTACGCATCGACATCCGCGGCAGCGGCAATTCGGACGGCGTGCTGACCGATGAATACCTGGCGAACGAACAGGACGACGCGGTGGCCGCCATCGCCTGGATCGCGGCCCAGCCCTGGTGCAATGGCGCGGTCGGCCTTATCGGCATCTCCTGGGGCGGTTTCGCCGCCTTGCAGATCGCCGCCCGCCGGCCGCCCGCGTTGAAGGCCATCGTCACCGCCTGTTCGACCGACGACCGCTACCGCGACGACGTGCACTATATGGGCGGCTGCCTGCTGAACGACGGGATCTCCTGGGGCGCCGGCCTGTTCACCCAGATCGCCCGCCCGCCCGATCCGGCCCAGGTCGGCGAGCGCTGGCGCGAGATGTGGCAGGAACGGCTGGAGGGAATCGCCCCGCCACTGGAATCCTGGCTGGCCCACCCTTCCCGCGACGCCTTCTGGCGCCACGGCTCGGTCTGCGAGGACTACGCCGCCATCCAGTGTCCGGTCTTCGCCGTGGGCGGCTGGACCGACGGCTATTCCGACGCGATCCTGCGCTTGATGACCCATCTCGACGTGCCGCGCCGGGGCCTGATCGGGCCCTGGACCCACGTCTATCCGAATTTCGGCATGCCCGGCCCCGCCATCGGCTTCCTCCAGGAATGCGTGGCCTGGTGGCGGCGCTGGCTGGTCGACCGCGAGGATCCGGCACCGGTGCGCGACGAGACCCTGCTGCAGGTCTGGATCGGCGAGAAGCTGGAGGCCGATGCCAAGTGCCTGCGCATCGACGGGCGGTGGGCCGCGCTCGATCGCTGGCCGATTGCCGGCGGGCAACACCGACTTCATTTCGGCACCGGAACGCTTCAGGCCGATGCGTCCGATGCCGCGCCTGTATTGGTGGATTCGCCTCAGGACTGCGGCCTGGTCAGCGGCGAATGGTGCCCGCTGGACGGCGGCGGCGAAGGCCCGGAATTCCAATCGGACCAGCGACCCGACGACGGCCGCAGCCTGTGCTTTGACACCGGCCCCCTGGATGCCCCATTCGATATCCTGGGCGCGCCCATCCTGACCCTGCGCCTGGCCATGACCACCCCGGCCACAACCCTGGCGGCGCGCCTGTGCGAGGTGACGCCCGATGGCCGGTCGTCGCGCGTCACCTATGGGCTGCTGCGGCTGAAGGCGCCGTCGATCGATACCCCCTTCGACCTCGAATTCCCGCTCAAGGCCGTCGGCTATCGCTTTGGCGCCGGCAACCGTATCCGTCTCGCGCTGTCCAACGCCTATTGGCCGCTGGCCTGGCCCGAAGCCGCGCATGCGCCCTGGCGCCTGTGGCCCGCCGAGAGTGCCCTCACCCTGCCCCTGCGGATGCCAGAGATCGAGCAAATGGCCCCTGTCTTCGGCCCGGCCGTTTCGGCGCCGCCCATCCCCTACGAGACCGTGACGCCGGAACGCTCGCAGCGGCTGGTCACCCAGGACCTGGCCAGCGGAGAGACCACGCTGGCCGTGCTGTTCGACCGGCCGACGACGCGCCTGGGCGCCTTGCGCTTCGGCGGCCAGGGGGCCGAGCGCTACACGATCAAGGCCGATGATCCCGCCAGTGCGCAGACCGCGATCGAGCGGGAGGCCTGGTTCGAACGGCCGGGCTGGAAGGTCACCATCCGCACCAGCACCCGCCTGCGTTATGCGGGTAACCTGCTGGAACTGACCAGTTCCCTGACCGCGCTCGAGGGCGACCAGCCCGTGTTTTCCCGTGAATGGAATCGCTGCTTTCCGCGAGATGTCGAGGCATGATGAAACCCCAGTGGAGCGCCCCCGCCGATCCTTTCGATCCGGCCCATTTCGCCGGCTTCCGCCGCCCGGTGCTGGAGGCCGACACCCTGCCGCCCTGGTGCTATACCTCGCCGCAATTCCATGGCCGCGAAGTCTCGGAGATCTTCGGCAAGGTCTGGAACTTCATCGGTCGCACCGACATGCTGGCCGAACCGGGCAGCTATTTCACCCTGGACCTGGTGGGCGTGCCCATCGCCGTGGTGCGCGGCAAGGATGGCGAGATCCGCGCCTTCGCCAATACCTGCCGCCACCGCGGCGCGCGGCTGCTGGACGGCGAAGGCAAGGCCAACGCCATCCGCTGTCCCTATCACAGCTGGACCTACGACCTGACCGGGCGGCTGCGCGGCGCCGCGCAGATGGAGGATACGGTCGGCTTTGCCAAGGACGACTACGGCCTGGACAGTTTCCGCCTGGCGACCTGGGCCGGCTTCCTGTTCCTGACCTTCGACCCCGAAGCTGCACCACTGGAGGATTTCCTGGGCGACCTGCCCCAGCTCCTGGCGCCCTACGCGCTCGACGACATGCAGACGGTGCGGATCAAGAGCTGGGACGTCGCCTGCAACTGGAAGATCTATGTCGAGAACGCGATGGAGTCCTATCACGTGCCCACCGTGCACGCGAAGACGATCCAGTTGCAGAAGCGCGACGTCAACCCGCCGGTGTTCGGTACGGGCGAGTGGTGCGGCCTCTATACCCGCCACGAAGGCAGCCGGGCCCTGGAAGTGGGCGACACCGGCTTCCCCTATATCCCGAGCCTGAGCGGCCCCAGCGCCGAGGGCACCTACTACATCCTGATCTATCCCAGCACCATGCTGGCGCTCACCTTCGACTGCATGTGGTGGCTGGAGATGTACCCCGCCGGGCCGGAGAAGATCCACCTGCGCGCCGGCTCGTGCTTCCCCAGATCCACCGTCGCCCGCGAGGATTTCGAGGAAGTCGTGCAGCGCTACTACCGGCGCTGGGACCGCTCGATCCCGGAGGATAATGTAATCTCAGAAGTGCAGCAGCATGGGCTGTCCTCGCCCTTCGCGCGCACGGGCCGCTTCTCCAACCTCGAGCCGCTGGTCCATACCCTGGGCAACTGGGTGCTCGACCGGGTGGTGCGATCATGAGGGTGGGGGAGATGACCTGCGTGGTTCGACAGGCTCACCATGAGGAGAGCCTTTTTGCCACAAAGACTTTCCTCATCCTGAGCTTGTCGAAGGACGCACAACGAAAGGGCAACGCAGCATGACCGCGGCCCTGCACCTGCTGTTGGCCCGCGCGCCGGAGCAGCAGCCGATCTTCTGGGTTACACCGGAACAGGTGGCCGAGGCGCGGGCCCGTGCCACCGTGCCCCTGCCCCCGATGGAGGCCACCGTCTGCCCGATCGACGATCCGTCCTTCGCCGCCATGATGGACAAGTCCTTCGGCATGGTCGGCTTCCGCTTCCCACGCGAGACGGTCGGCGCCAGCAAGGGTGCGCTTTCCCTGCTGCAACTGACCTCCGCCGGGGTCGAGCACCTGCTGCCCTTCGACTGGCTGCCGCCCCATGTGGCCCTGGCCAATGCCAGCGGCGTGCACGCACCCAAGGTCGAGGAATGGGCGACCATGGTGTTCCTGATCCTGCACACCCACATGCCGCATTTCGCCACCGCCCAGCGCCGCCATCAGTGGTCCAAGGCCTATAGCTCGACCATCGAAGGCCGCCACGCCGCGATCTTCGGCACGGGTGCCATTGGTGCGGCGATCGCCCGCGGCGGCAAGCGCCTGGGCCTGAAGGTCACCGGCATCAGCCGGTCGGCCCAGCCGGTCGACGGCTTCGACAGCGTGATCACGCCGGCAGCAGCGGGGGCGACCCTGGCCCAGGCGGATTTCGTGGTGCTGGCGACGCCGCTGACGCCGCAGACCAAGGGCATGATGGATGCCGCCATGTTCGCCCGTCTGCGCAAGGGGGCGGGCTTCGCCAATTTCGGCCGCGGCGGCCTGGTGGTGCAGGAGGCGCTGATCGAGGCGCTGGCCAGCGGCCACCTCGACGGCGCGGTGCTGGACGTCACCACGCCCGAGCCGCTGCCGCCGGACTCGCCCCTGTGGGACGCGCCCAACCTGCTGATCTCGCCGCATGTCTCCTGCGACGATCCGGTGACCTATATCCCGCGCACCCTGGACATCTTCATGGACAATATTCACCGGCGCCTGAGCGGCCTGCCGCTGCGCAATCTCGTCGACCCGACACGGTCGTACTGATTGCCATGCGGGCGGCAATCGGACGACGATCGCAGTGCCGCGAATTTGGTGCGATGCCGCAGAAAAATGTATGCAGCATGCAGCATGTCATATACCGTATTCCTTGTTCCCGCAGGCCACCTCCGTGAAGGGCGTATTCCGACGGATGACCCATCAGGCTGATACGATCGGCGGCTTCTTCAGGCCGCCCCGGCAACTGCCGGCAGGGGCCGCGCGCGGGGGCGGGCAGCCATGATCGCCTACACGCTGCAGCGCCTGGGCTGGTCCGTCGTAATCATGATCGTTACCATGACCCTGCTGTTCGGCCTGGTCTACGTCATCCCCGGCGACCCGGCGACCGTGGCCCTGGGGCCGCGCGCGACACCGGCCATGCGCGCCGAACTCCACGCCCGCATGGGCCTGGACAAGCCGGTGGGCGAGCAACTGGTCCGCTTCATCGGCAATGCCGCGACCGGCGACCTGGGGCTCGACGTGTGGAGCCGGCGGCCGGTCTCCACCATCGTGCTTGATGCCCTGCCCAATACCTTGAAGCTGGCGGGCGCCGGCATCGGCTGGGCCATCCTGCTGGGCATTCCCCTGGGCTGCTGGTCGGCCCTGCGCCGGGGCCGCCTGGCCGACCGCATCATCGGCGCGGGTTCCGCCGTCGGCATCGCCCTGCCCGCCTTCGTGGTGGCGATCTACGGCCTGCTCCTGTTCGCGGTGAAGCTGAAATGGCTGCCCGCCCTGGGGGCCGGGCCGGCCGACGATTTCGGCCGCCAGCTCGTCTACCTGATCCTGCCCTCCTTCGCGATCGGCTTCGGCTGGGTCGGCTATCTGGCCCGGCTGGTGCGTGCCTCGATGATCGAGGTGCTGGGCGAGAACCATGTCCGCATGCTGCGCGCCTTCGGCGTCGGCGAGGCGCGCATCCTGCTGCGCTATGCCCTGCCCATCGCCATCGTGCCCACCATCACGATCCTTGGCATGGGCGTGGGCAGCCTGCTGTCGGGTGCCGTCCTGGTCGAGATCATCTTCAACCGGCCGGGCCTGGGCAAGCTGACCTACGAGGCGGTGATCTCGCGCAATTTCCCGGTGGTCAGCGGCACCGTGCTGGTTACCACCGCCTGCTATGTCGTCTGTACCATCATCGCCGACCTGACCGTCGCGCGTCTGGATCCGCGTGTCCGTGGCACACTTTGAACTGCATACGACCCTGACCCAGCCGCGCGCCCACGGCAGCACGGTGCGCTTTCTGCGCGCCCTGATCAGCCGCCCCGAAGGTGCCTTCGGCGTCGCCTGCGTCTGCCTGTTGCTGTTCACCGCCCTGTTCGCCACGCTCATCGCGCCCTACGACCCGATCAAGTTGAACGTGCTGGAGCGGCTGCAAGCGCCCAGCCTGGCGCACCTGATGGGCACCGACCAGTTGGGCCGGGACGTGCTGTCGCGCATCATCTTCGGCACCCAGACCGCCCTGGTCGCCGCCGCCAGTGCGCTGGCCTTCTCGCTGGCGGGTGGCTTGGTCCTTGGGCTCATCGCCGGCTATGGCCCGCGCCTGGTCGATACCGCCCTGCTGCTGCTCTTCGACTCGGTCAAGTCGCTGCCCGTGATCATCATGGCCCTGGCCCTGGTCACCCTGCTGGGGCCCAGCCTGACCACGGTGGTGATCGTCGTGGTGGTCTTCACCCTGCCCGGCTATGCCCGCATGGTGCGCAGCCAGACCCAAGTCCTCAAACGCAGCGAATACGTCCTGGCGGCGCGGGCCATGGGCGCGTCGCCCGGCCGTATCCTGCTGCGCCATATCCTGCCCAACCTGTTCGGGCCGCTGATCGTCCTGGTGTGCATGGATGTAACCACAGTCATTACCGTCGAATCCGGCCTGGCCTTCATCGGCCTGGGCGCCCAGCCGCCGACGCCGAGCTGGGGCAGCATCCTGAACGACGGCTTCTCCTTCATCCAGCAGGCCTGGTACCTGGTCGCCGCCGCCGGCCTGCCGATCGTGATCGCCACCATCGGCTTCAATTTCTTAGGCGAAGCGATTCGCGACGTGCTCGACCCCAAGAACGGCGGCACGCCATGACGCCGCTGCTCGACATCCAGGGCCTGTCGATCGACTACCTGACCCCGCACGGCCCCGTGCATGCGCTGCGCGGCATCGACCTGACCGTCGAGCGTGGCGAGGTCCTGGGCCTGGTGGGTGAAAGCGGTTCGGGCAAGTCCAGCCTGATCAGCTCGATGATGGCCCTCTTGCCCGCCAATGCCCGGCTGGACGGCAGCCTGCATTTCGAGGGCCGCGACATCGCCGCGATGGGCGAGCGGGAACGGCGCCAGCTGCGCGGCGACGGCATCGCCAGCATCTTCCAGGATCCCTTCACCGCGCTGAACCCGGTGGTTGCCATCGGCACCCTGCTGGTCGAAGTCCAGCACCACAAGCGGGAGCTGAGCCGGCGCGAGAAGAAGGCTCGCGCCGTCGACATGCTGACCCGGGTCGGTATTTCCGATCCTGAGCACCGCCTGCGGCAATATCCCTTCGAGCTGAGCGGCGGCATGCGCCAGCGCGTGGCCATCGCCGCCGCCCTGCTGACCGATCCCACCCTGCTGATCGCCGACGAGCCGACCACCGCCCTGGATGCGACCACCGAGGCGCAGATCATCGACCTGCTGCGGCAGACCCGCTCGATGGTTCAGGGCGCCATTGTCTTTGTCACCCATCACCTGGGCCTGGTCGCCGCCCTGTGCGACCGGGTGGCGGTGATGTATGCGGGCGAGATCGTCGAGATCGGCCCGGTTACCTCGATCTTCGCGGCACCCCAGCACCCCTATACGCGGGCGCTGCTGGAATGCGATCCGGCCATGCTGCGCGACGTCGCCCGCCGCCTGCCCACCATCGGCGGCACGGTGCCCGACCTGCACGAGTTGCCGGCCGGCTGCGCCTTCGCCCCGCGCTGCCCGACCGCCTGCACCGCCTGCGTGCAAACCCCCGCTCCCGTCGTCGCCAGTGCCGGCGGCGGCTGGGCCCGTTGTCACAGGCTGGCATCATGATCGTGCTCGACGTCGAGGACGCGGTCGTCCAGTACAAGGCGGGAAGCTGGCTCGGCGCCAAGGTGGCCGGCCGGCCCTACCGGATCGATGCGGTCGCGGGCGTCAGCCTGGAACTGCCCGCCGGCAAAACCTACGGCCTGGTGGGCGAAAGCGGCAGCGGCAAGACCACCCTGGGCCGCGCCATCGTCGGCCTGGTGCCCCTGACCAGCGGCATCGTCCGCATCGACGGCGCGGACGCGCAAGGCTATGGCGACGGTCCCTGGCGCCTGATCCGGCGCGACGTCGCCCTGATCTTCCAGGATCCGGTGGCGGCCATGAACCCGCGCATGACGGTCGAGACCCTGATCACCGAACCCCTGGCCATTCACCGGGCCGAACGGTTCGACCGCCGGCAGGAGGCGCGGCAACTGCTCGACATGGTCGGCCTGCCGGCCAATTTCCTGGACCGCTACCCGCATGAACTCTCGGGCGGCCAGGCCCGGCGCATCGCCGTGGCCCGGGCGCTGGCCCTGCGGCCCAAGCTGATCATCGCCGACGAGCCGACCGCCGGCCTCGACGTGTCCGTGCAGGGCGACATCCTGAACCTGCTGAGCGATCTGCAGGACGAGTTGGGCATGAGCTACCTGATCATCACCCACAACCTGGCGGTGGCCCGTCACGTCACCGATTACGTCGGTATCATGTACCTGGGCCGCCTGGTCGAGACCGGTGCGACGGCCGACGTCTTCAAGGCGCCCAGCCATCCCTATACGAAGGCCCTGCTCGCTGCCCACACGGCCGAGCCGGGCCATGCCGCCGCGCCGATCCGTGGCGAGATCCCCAGCCTGTGGCACCGCCCGACAGGTTGCGAATTCCATTCCCGGTGTCCGGCCGCCCAGCCCATCTGCAGCACGCAGACGCCGCAGGCGGCCGAGGTCGCGCCCGATCACCATGCCAGTTGCCACTTCGCCGTTGCGTATCATGCGGCGGAGGCCTGATGCGATGATGCCGCCAGCCCCCCCGGCTTGCCTCGTCGCATCAGGCGAAATTCCCCCGGCCGCGCGACCGCGGTCGCGCTCGAGGCCGGCGAGCGCTTGCGCATCGTCAACCACCTGGGCCAGCAGGTGGTCGACACCTGGGCCCATATCCAGGGCGATATCCACGAGTGCCTGTCGATGGAGCATTGCCGGGACAAGCTCTACAAGCTGTTCTTCGAGGTGGGCGACGTCCTGATCTCGAACCGGCGACGGCCCTTGTTCCAGATCACCGCCGATACCTCGCCCGGCCGCCACGACACGCTGTGCGCCGCCTGCGACGCCCGCAGCTATGCAGCGCTGGGCCTGGGCGACGACCATCCCAATTGCAGCGCCAACTACCGCCGCCTGCTGGGCGAGGCGGTCACGGTGCCCTGCCCGTGGAACCTGTTCATGGACATTCCCGTCGACGCCGACGGGCGCCTGAGCGACCGGCCCTCGGCCGCCGGGCCCGGTGACTTTGTCGAGTTGCGTGCGCTTACCGGCCTCGTGGTCGTCTGCTCCCCCTGTCCGCAGGAATTGATCCCCATCAGCGGTGTCGGCCGCCCCGTGCGCGGGGTGCTTTGGCAACGTCTGCAAACCGGCGACGAGGGCTCGCCGGCGCTTCATCCAACGAGTGATTGCAAGGAGGTCGGGGCATGAACGAGTTTCAATTGAACAGGCGTCAGATTCTGGTCGGCGCATCCGTCCTCGGCGCGGGCGCCGTGGCCGCCATGTCGTCGGGGCGCCTCGCCTTCGCGGCGCAGGGCAAGATCCTGCGGGTGCAGAACGACAAGGACATCTCGGTCATCGATCCGGCCAACCGCAGCGGCTGGTGGGAAGAAACCGCGATGTTCGCGATCTTCCAGGGCCTGATCCAATACAAGTCGGGCACCGAATGGGAGTGGCGCCTGGATGCCGCCGAGGAACTGGATGCGACCGACCCGGTGGCCATCAAGTTCCGCCTGAAGAAGGGGCTGCAATGGACCAACGGCTTTGGCGAGCTGACCTCGGCCGATGTCAAGTTCTCCTACGAGCGGATCGGCGATCCCAAGTACAATGCCGGCTATCAGACCGACTGGGCGCCGCTGAAGGAAGTCGAGATCATCGACAAGTACAGCGGCATCATCCGCCTGACCAAGCCGTTCCCGCCCCTGTTCCGCAGCACCCTGCCCCACGGCTCGGGCCTGATCGTGTGCAAGGCGGCGCTGGAAAAGAACAACAACACCATGACCACCGACCCGTTCGCGACGTCGGGCCCCTACAAGATCGGCCAGTGGCTGCCGCGCGAGAAGCTGATCCTGGTGCGCAATGAACTATGGGCCGGCGACAAGCCCTATTTCGACGAGATCCACCTGGTTCCCATCACGGACCTGAAGACCGCCGAGATCGGCTTCCAGAGCGGCGACCTGGACGTGACCAAGGTCTCCATGAGCTCGATCCCGCAGATGAAGGCAGCCGCCGATCCCAATGTCCAGATGCGGGCCCTGCCGGCGCTCAAATACATCTGGATGGGCATAAACGTCGAGCATCCCAAGCTGAAGGACCTGAAGATCCGCCGCGCCATTCAGCAGGGGGTGGACGTGCCCACGGTGATCCAGGCCGCCTATTTCGGCGAGGCGGCCGTCGCCTATGGCACGGTGCCGCCCTCGGTCCCCGGCCACCGCAGCAAGAACATCTATCCCTTTGACCCGGCGGCATCGAAAAAGCTGCTGGCGGAGGCTGGTGCCACCAATCTGAAGATCCGCCTCGACCTGCCGGCCGATACCGACCGCATCACCATGGCCCAGGTGATCCAGTCCCAGTTGAAGGAGGTCGGCATCGAGATCGAGGTCAACCCGATGGATCGCGGCGCCTTCGAGGAACAGTTCATGGAATCCCATGGCGACGCCTGGAAGGATACCCAGATGTTCATCGTCGAGTTCTCGACCCCGCCCGACGCGAGCTGGGCCACCACCTGGCTGACCTGTTCGCAGGTCGGTTCGTGGAACTGGCAGCGCCTGTGCGACAAGGACTATGACGCGATCAACGACAAGGCGACCTACGAGCTGGACGACAAGCAGCGCACGGCCGACTTCATCAAGGCCCAGGACATGCTGGAGGAAAGCGGCGCCTATGTCTTCCTGACCCATGGCTCCAACGTCTGGGTCAATCATCCCAGCCTGAACGCGGCCCTGTCGCCGGACGGCCAGTGGCTGATCCTGCGCGACGTCGCCGCCGCCTGACGGATGCGCCCCCGTCGCGGCGGGGGCGCCATCCTTCCATGACGCCAAGCTTTTTCCTGGAACGCCTGCGCGCCCGGACCCCCGACATGCTGACGCTGCTCGAGGCCCTGGTGCAGCAGGACTCCGGCTCCCATGACATCGCGGGCGTGAACGCGGTCGGCGCCCGCCTCGCCCAGGAATGGCGTGCCCTGGGCTTCATCGAGGAACGCCGCGCGGTTCCCGGCCGCGGCGACCTGCGCCTGCTCAGGCGCCTGTTCCCCGGCCGGGGCCGCCTGCTGATCCTCGGCCACCTCGACACCGTGTGGCCGGCGGGCACTGCCGCGACGTGGGGCTTCGCCCAGGACGGTCACCATGCCCATGGCCCTGGCGTGGGCGACATGAAGGGCGGCCTAGTCATGGCCCTGTTCGCCCTGCGCGAACTGCTCGCCGCCGGCTTCGAGGGTCTCGCGGAGGTTGCCTGCCTGCTGGTGCCGGACGAAGAACTGGGATCGGTCGGATCCCGCGCCCATATCGAGCGGGAAGCGGCCCGGTCGGACTGGGTGCTGGTCCTGGAACCGGCCAGGCCCGGCGGCGGCGTCATCGTCGGCCGGGGCGCCGTCGGGGCCCTGATCGTCGAGGCGCGGGGCCAGGCCGCCCACGCGGCGGTGAACCCCGAGGCGGGCCGCAGCGCGCTGAAAGCGCTCGCCGCCCTCGTGGCCCCCATGGAGGCCCTGACCGACCTTGCCGCCGGCACGGTCGTCACCGTCGGCATCCTGCGCGCCGGTTCTGCCCGCCAGGTCGTGCCCGACCACGCCGAAATGCACGTCGACCTGCGCAGCGCCCACGCCGCCGGCGCCACCCGCCTGATGACCGCAATCGCGGCTATCCTGGATCAGGGCCGCCACGACGGCATCCGCCTGACGACAACGGGCGGCTTCACCCGCCCGGCGTTTCCGCGGGCCGCCGGCGACGCCCTCTACGAAATCTATGCGCAGGGTGCCGCCACGCTCGGCGTCGGCGCCCCGGCGCTGACCACCAGCGGTGGCTCCGACGGCAGCTTCGCCGCCGCCCTGGGACGCCCGACCCTGGACGGTCTCGGCCCGGTCTGCACGGACACCTGCAGCCCGCGCGAACATATCGCCATCGCCAGCCTGGCGGAACGCGGCGCCCTCTTCGCCGCGCTCGTCGCCCGGCTGCCGGACATCAGGCCGGTCTCGCGCTCGGCGCCTCGGTGATCGCCGTCCTGAGCGAAAATAGGGGCAACCTTCCCGATGGCCCTGGCCCCGCCCTCACCAGACCCCCGTGTTGGCCATCGACGCCCAGGGTTCGGCCGGGGCCAGCGCCTCGCCCTTCTGCAGCAATTCGATCGAGATCAGGTCCGGCGAGCGGACGAAGGCCATGTGGCCGTCGCGGGGCGGGCGGTTGATGGTGATGCCGGCCGCGGCGAGCCTGGCGCAGGTGGCATAGATATCGTCGACCTCGAACGCCAGGTGGCCGAAATTGCGGGCCGAGCCATAGTCTTCAGTATCCCAATTGTAGGTCAGCTCGACCAGCGGCGAGGTCTGGCCGTCGCCGCTCAGATCGTCGGGCGCGCCCAGGAAGATCAGCGTGAAACGGCCCCGGGCGGATTCCATGCGGCGCACCTCGCGCAGGCCCAGGTGATCGCAGAAGAAGGCAAGCGAGGCATCCAGATCCCGAATGCGGATCATGGTGTGGAGATAGTGCATTGGCGGACTCCTGGTGAAGCAACCCTTCGACGCGCGACAGCTTGAGCGATTCCGGGTCGACGGTCGAGCGCTGCGGCCTAGCGTGCGCCCCCGGCGCCATAGGCCTCGCGCAGTTCCCGCTTGAGGATCTTGCCGATCGCGCTCCGCGGCAAGCTGTCGACGATCAGCACATCGGCCAGGCGCTGGGTCTTGCCCAGGCGGGCATTGGCGAAGGCCTTCAGGGCCTCGGCTTCGACCGTCGCCTCGGGCCGCACCACGACATAGGCGACCGGCGTCTCGCCCCAGGCCTCGCTGGGCACCCCCAGGACCGCGCTCTCCAGCACCGCCGGATGAGCCGCCAGCTCCGCCTCCAGGTCGCTGGGGTAGATGTTGAAGCCGCCCGAGATGATCATATCCTTCTTGCGGTCCAGCAGGGTCAGGAAGCCGTCGGCATCGAAACGGCCGACGTCACCCGTGCGGATGTAGCGGAAGCCCTCGGGGCTGAGCCATTCGGCCGCCCGCGTCTTGTCGGGCTGGTTGTGATAGCCGGCCATCATCGCGGCGGAACGCCCCACGACCTCGCCCGCCTCGCCGGGCGGCACTTCCCGGCCCTCGTCGTCGATCAGGCGGATGTCATGGCCGGGCACGGGCCGGCCGACCGTGTGCAACTTTCCCGGATACTCGTGGGCCAGCAGCATGCAGGTGCCGCCGCCCTCGGTCATGCCGTAGTATTCGACCAGGCCGCCCGGCCAGCGCTTCAGCACGTCGGCCTTGAGCTCGGCCGCGAAGGGGGCGCTGGTCGAAAATTTCAGCCGGAAGCTGGAGAGGTCGTAGGTGTCGAAATCGGGCCGCGCCATGATCCGGCGATACTGCACGGGGACCAGCATGGCGTGGGTCGCCCGGTGCCGGGCTGCCAGCGCCAGGAACGCCGCCGCATCGAATTTCGCCATCAGCACGGCAGTGCCGCCCACGGCCAGGGTGGGCAGGAAGCTGACCAGGGTGGTGTTGGAATAGAGCGGCGTCGAGACCAGGGTGACCGAGTCGCGGTCGAAGACCACGCGGCGGAACTGGCTCCAGCGCATGCCGTGCGGCTGCACGATGCCCTTGGGCGTGCCCGTAGTGCCGGACGAATAGATGATGTTGAACGGATCGCCCGGGCCGATCTCGACCGGCGTGGGCAACCGGCCCGCCGGCGCCAGCCAGTCTTCCAGCGGCTGGCCGGCAGGAGACCCGTCGAGCGACACCCGCCGGGCCGTGATGCGATCGGCCACCGGGGCCAGGAGCTGCGCCACGCCGGCGTCGAGGAAGACGATGCCGGCGCCGCAATCGGCCAGCATGTCGGCCAGGCTCTCGGGCGTCGACGACGGCGCCAGCGGCGCCACCGCCGCACCGGCCCGCAGGGTGCCCAGGAAGGCGGTGGCATAGGCGATGGATGTGGTCGCACAGATCGCCGCGACCCCGCCCTTGCCGACGCCGTCACGCTGCAGGGCCGCGGCGATACGGTCCAGCCGGGCGTTCAGGCCGCCGTAATCCAGGCCTTCGTCATTCTGCGCCAGGGCGGTGTGGCGCGGCTGGGTCGCGCCATGGGCGGCGATCAGGGCATCGAGCGTACAGAAATCGAGATTGAACAGGTCTTCCGGTGACAAGGCGGTCCTCCATCGCGTTGCCCCATCATAGCGTGCCCGAGCCGGTGCACGAGCCCCTTGCCGGTCAACCCGCCGCCGCGGTCGGCGTCTGCCTGGCTTCGTCGGCAATCCAGGCCTTGAACAGGCGAACGGCGCGCTGCCGGCCGGCCTCCCGCCGGTGCAGCAGATAATAGGCGTGGGCGGGTTTCATCGTCTGCGGCGTGGCCATGACGAGCCGCCCGGCGGCCAGTTCGCCCTGGGCCAGGAACAGGGGAATCAGCGCGATGCCCATGCCCGCCGCCGCCGCTTCCGCCAGCATGAAGAAATGCTCGAAGGAGAGTTGCGGCACCTTGTCGGGCGGTTCCAGGCCGAAGGGCGCCAGAAACTCGCGCCAGGCGCCCGGACGCGTGGCGTGATGGAGCAAGGGGTGACGCAACAGGCCCGCCGGCGCCTCGATCCTGCCGCCGGGGCCGAGCCGCGACGGCGCACACAGGGCGGCCACCTCCTCCACCATCAGGCGTTCGGCCACGACATCGCCGAATGGCGGAATCCCTAAGCGGATGGCAATTTGGGCCCGGTCCGTGGACAGGTCGATCGGGCCGTCGCCGGCGGTCAGGTCGACGAAGATATCGGGATGGGCCGCCTGGAAGGCCGGCAGCCGCGGGATGAGCCAGCGCATGGCCAATGTGGGCAGCACGTTGATCGAGAGCACGTTGCTTTCGACCGACCGGCGCACCGCCCGGCTGGCGACGGCGATTTGGCCGATCGCTTCGCTGACCTCCCGGTGATAGGCGGCGCCGGCCGTGGTCAGGATGAGATTTCGGCCCTGCTTGGCAAACAGCGCCACCCCCAGGTCGGCCTCCAGCGCCTGCATCAGCCGGCTTACCGCGCCCTGGGTCACGCCAAGCTCCGCGCCAGCCACGGTGAAGCTCAAGTGCCGGCCGGCGACGGCAAAGCAGCGCACGGCATTGAGGGAGGGGAGGCGTGTCGTCGGCATGGTCAATGAGTTTAACTCATTGATTGGCGTTGAGAAGTCGCTTGTCTTTGCCAGCCCCTTGGCGCTTCGATGAGACGCTTTTCCGATTTGACGCAAGGCCCCCCCGATGACCGCCCTCACCCCTTTCCACATCGCCTTTCCAGTCGACGATCTCGCCGCCGCCCGCCACTTCTACGGTACGGTCCTGGGCTGCCCGGAGGGGCGCAGCGCCGACACCTGGATCGATTTCGACCTGTTCGGCCATCAGATCGTGGCCCATTACAAGCCCAAGGCGGCCGCGGCCGAGAGTGCCCACCACAACCCGGTCGACGGCCACGACGTGCCGGTGCCGCATTTCGGCGTCGTGCTGGAAATGCCGACCTGGGAAGCCCTGGCCGAGCGCCTGAAGGCAGCCGGCACCAGCTTCGTGATCGAACCCTATGTCCGCTTCAAGGGCCAGGTCGGCGAGCAGGCGACCATGTTCTTCCTGGACCCGGCCGGCAACGCCCTGGAGTTCAAGGCCTTCGCCGACCTGTCGCAGATTTTCGCCAAGTAGGGCCGGTTCCGCCCGATCAGCCGGGCGTCACCGCGGGGCGCCCACGGCGCGCCCCGTCCCTGCCGGCTTGGGCAGCCCCTGGTGCGCCGCGCAGATGGTGGTCAGCCGGTCCAGCACCTGGGCACCGGCGGCACCGGCCCGGCCGCTTGCCGCCTCGACGTGCAGCAGCATCTGTTCGGCACTGGCGACGCAGAAATCGTCACGTGAGCGGACGATCCGGTGGAACAGGTGCAGGCGCTTGGCGTCGACTGAGAGGATCTGCGTCGCCACATGCAGCCCCTCGCCCATCTTGGTTTCGCCCCGATGCATGATGTGGGTCTCGACCGTGTAGTAGGAGCCCTTGGCGGCGAGATAGGCCTGGTCGAGGCCGATATGACGCAAGAGTGCGTCGGTGGCGTCGCCAAAGACCTGGAGATAGCGGTATTCGGTCATGTGGCCGTTGTAGTCGATCCAGTCGGCCGGCACGGTAACCTCGTGCAGCACCAGCAGGCCATCGGCAGCCTGCGCCTTCGAGACCGGTGCGGTGGCGGCCATCAGGGCCTGGTGATGGCGCTTGACCACGGCACCGGCGCCGTAATCCTCGCTGCGCAGGCCGGCCAGGACCGAGACCAGGCAATCGTCGCGCAGGGCCTCGAGTTCGCGGATCGAGACGCCCTTGGCCTGGTCATCCGACTGGCCTGCTACCGCGTCGACCAGGGCATCGGTCAATTCCGGGGCTTCCAGCTTGGTCCAGGGCAGTTTCAGGGCCGGGCCGAACTGGGCCAGGAAGTGGCGCATGCCCGCCTCGCCGCCGGCCAGGCGGTAGATCAGGAAAGTCCCCATGAAGGACCAGCGCAGGCCGGCGCCGTAACGCACCGCGTCGTCGATCTCCTCGGTCGTGGCGACGCCGTCGTTGACCAGCCACAGCGCCTCGCGCCACAGGGCTTCCAGCAGGCGATCGGCAATGAAGCCGTCGATTTCCTTGCGGACGTGGAGCGGGTGCATGCCGATCGCGGAGTAGAAGGCCGCGGCGGTTTCCTTGGCCGCAGCACCGGTCTTCTCGCCGCCGCAGATCTCGACCAGGGGCAGCAGATAGACCGGGTTGAACGGGTGGCCCACGACCAGGCGTTCGGGATGGGCCATGTCGGCCTGCAAGCTGGTGGGCAGCAGGCCCGAGGTCGAGGAGCCGATCACCACATGAGGCGGCAGCACCGCGTCGATCGCGGCCAGCACCCGGCGCTTCAGATCTTCGCGCTCCGGCAGGCTTTCCTGCACGAAATCGACGCCCGCCACCGCGGCCTCCGCCGTCGCCGCGATGGTGACCGTGCCTTCACGCAAGGCAAGGCCGGGGAACAACTTGCCATAGGCGCGCCTGGCATGGGCGATGACGGTGTCGAGCTTGCGCGCGATCTCAGGGTCGGGATCGAAGACCTGGACATCGATCCCGTTGAGGACCATGCGCGCGGCCCAACCGGCCCCGATGACACCGCCGCCGACGATGCCGGCCCTCTTGATCGCCATGATGCTCTCCCTCAACGCCTACTCAGTGCTTGACCAGCTTCAACTTCGCCCGCACGTCGGCGGGGGTCAGGATACGGGCGCCCATCGCCTTCAGGATGGTCACCGCCCGTTCCACCAGTTGCCCGTTGGAGGCGAGCACGCCCCTATCGAGATAGATATTGTCCTCGAGTCCGACCCGGACATTGCCGCCGGCCAGCGCCGCCATGGCGACGAAAGGTAACTGGTGGCGTCCGATCGAGAAACCGCTGAACACCGCGTTCTCCGGTATCTGGTGGACCATCGACATGAAGGTCAGCGGGTCGTCCGGGGCGCCATAGGGAATGCCCATGCACAGTTGGATCATGACGGGATCGTCGAGCAGGCCTTCCTTGATCAACTGCTTCACGAACACCAGGTGGCCGGTATCGAACACTTCCAGTTCCGGGCGCACGCCCAGGTCCTGCACCCTGGCCGCCATGGTGCGCAGCATCGAGGGCGTGTTGGTCATGACGTAGTCACCGGCGGCGAAATTCATCGTGCCGCAATCGATGGTGCAGATTTCCGGCCGCAGTTCCTCGACATGGGCCAGGCGCTCCAGCGGGCCGATAATGTCGGTGCCGGCGGGATCGAGCGGCAGCGGCCGTTCGCCCTGGCCGAAGATCACGTCGCCGCCCATGCCGGCGGTCAGGTTCAGCACCACGTCGGTATCGCTGGCGCGCACCCGCTCCACCACTTCACGATAGAGGGCGACATCGCGGGCGGCCTTGCCGGTCCTGGGGTCGCGAACGTGGATATGGGCGATGGCGGCACCCGCCCTGGCTGCCTCGATCGCCGCATCGGCGATCTGGGCCGGGGTCACCGGCAGGTCCGGGTGCTTGTCGGCGGTATCGCCGGCACCGGTCACCGCGCAGGTGACGAAGACATCGAAATTCATGGGTCCACTCCCCTCGGGCACTGGACCTGATGATAGGGGCGGCCGACAGCGGCCCCTTGACGGCGACCGACCATCACTTTGCCCCAGGCGACACGGGCCCCATGTCGTTTTTGGTATGATCGATTTTACGCAGCGTGCCACACTGCGGGTCACGCGACGCCACAGTCCCCAATGAAAAATCGGGAAACGCCATGCTGGAACCAGAAATCGCGGCTTTCGTCGAACGCTCACAAAGCTTCTATCCGCCGGGGGCGGAGGCACTGTCCATTGCCGAATCGCGGCGGCGCTACGATGCCTTGTGCGCCGCCTTCACCCCGCCCCGGCCGCCCGGCGTCACCACCACGGAATATGCCCTCGACCTGCCCGATCGGGCGGTTCCCCTGCGCCTTTACCAGGCCGGCGCCCCGCGCGGCACCGTGATCTACCTGCACGGCGGCGGCTTCATCCTGGGCTCGCTCGACAGCCATGATCTGGTCACGGCGCGCCTGGCCGCCGATACTGGCGCCGCGGTCCTTGCCGTCGACTACCGCCTGGCCCCGGAACACCCCGCCCCCGCCGCCTTCGAGGATTGCCTGGCCGTCGCGCGGGCCGCACTCGACGGCGACCTGCCTGGCCCCGTCGTGCTGGCCGGCGACAGTGCCGGCGGCTGCCTGTCGGCCAGTGTCGCCCTGGCCCTGCGCGATGCTCCCGCCGCGCGCAAGATCCAGGGGCTCGCCCTGATCTATCCCTGCCTGGGGTTCGAGCCGGCGCTGCCCGCCGCGGTCGAGGAAGCCGGGGCCCCCATGCTGACCCTGGCCGAGATGCGGGCCTGCCGCGAAGCCTATCTGGCCGGCCGGCCGCCCGGCCCCTACGACTTTGCCCTGGATCATGCCGACCTGCGCGGCCTGCCGCCGACCCTGGCCCTGGCGGCCGAGCATGATCCCTTGCGCGACGACGCCCGCCTGTTCGTCGAACGGCTGCGCGCGGTGCGGGGAGTCGGGGAGTACTGGCTCGGCCCCGGCCTCGTCCACGGCTGCTTGCGGGCCATGCGGACAAGCCCGACCGCGGCCGCCCTCTATGACCGGATGGTCGAATTTGTGAAGGCGAGGCTGAGCGCGCAGGAAAATTGATCAATGTCGCCCCGGGCAAAGATCGAGGTCGCTTCCCGTCAGATCGATCCGCCCAACCGTGCCTACCATTCGACCATGCGCAGGCCCCAACGTGGGTTTGTGGCGCCGCAATAGGCAGACACGGGGACTAGAAGATGACCAAGCCTGACGCATTCGGCAGCACCGGCTTCGATCGCCGCACCTTCCTCGCCGGCACCGCCCTGGTCGGCGCGGTCTCGCTCCTGGGCCTCAGGCCCGCCCGCGCCGACACGCCCAAGGCCGGCGGCAGCTTGAAGATCGGCATGTCGGGCGGCGCCACCGCCGACAGCCTCGATCCCCGCACCTATACCGACTGGGTGCCGACCAATATCGGCTACCAGCTCATGAACGGCCTGGTCGAGATCGACGCCAACAACAAGGCGACGCCCGAACTGCTCGAGTCCTGGGAAGCCAAGCCCGGCGCCATCGACTGGATCTTCAATGTCCGCAAGGGCGTTACCTTCTCGAATGGCAAGACGCTCGACGCCGACGACATCATCTATTCGATCAACCTGCACCGGGGCGACACCACCTCGGCCGCCAAGGCGGTGCTGGAGGATATCGTCGACATCAAGAAGCTCGACGCCAACCAGATCCTGGTCTCGCTGAAATCCGGCAATGCCGACCTGCCCTACCTGCTGTCCGACTATCACCTGATGGTGGTGCCCAACGGCTTCGCCGACTGGGCCAAGCCGATCGGCACCGCCGGCTACGTGCTGGAGAGCTTCGAGCCCGGCGTGCGCGCGGTGACCAGGAAGCAGGGCAGCTATTGGAAGGCCGGTTGCGGCCATGTCGACGGCATCGAGACCCTGGTGATCAACGATACCGCGGCGCGCACCAATGCCCTGCTCTCGGGCCAGGTCGACCTGATCAACCGGCTGGACGCCCGCACCGTCGACCTGCTGGCCAAGAAGCCCGGCGTGCAGGTGGTGCGCTCCTCGGCCGGGCAGCATGCCTGCCTGGTCATGAACACGACCCTGGCCCCCTATTCCAACAAGCATCTGCGCCTGGCACTGAAATACGCGATCGATCGCCAGAAGGTGATCGACACGGTCCTGAAGGGTTACGGCGTAATCGGCAACGACCACCCGATCCCACGCACCAGCCCCTATTTCAACGGCGACCTGCCCCAGCATACCTACGATCCCGACAAGGCCAAGTTCCACCTGAAGGAAGCCGGGGTTTCCGACCCGAAGTTCCAGCTCGCGGTGGCCGAGGCCGCCTTCACCGGTGCCACCGATACCGGCGTGATCTTCCAGGCGACCGCCGCCAAGGCCGGCATCGCCCTCGACGTGAAGCGCGAGCCGTCCGACGGCTATTGGGACAATGTCTGGATGAAGGCGCCCTTTTGCGCCTCCTACTGGGGTGGCCGGCCGACGCCGGACCAGATGTTCTCGATCGCCTACAAGTCCGATGCCAAATGGAACGACACGGCCTGGAAGAGCGAGGCTTTCGACAAGCTCCTCATCGAGGCGCGGGCCGAACTGGACGAGGCCAAGCGCAAGACCATGTACGGCGAGATGCAGCGCCTGGTGTCCGACGACGGCGGCGCCCTGATCCCCATGTTCATCGACTACCTGGAAGCCGGCACGGCCCGGGTGAAGGGCATGGGACCGCATCCCATGTTCGACTTCATGGGCCAGCGCATCGGCGAGAAGGTCTGGATCGAGGCGTAACCCCTGCCCCCTCGACTCGTCATCCCGGCCTCGCGCCGGGACGACGAGACAGGGCTTTTTGAGAAGGACGCCGCATGTTCCGCCTCGTCGCCGGACGGATAGGGCTTGGGCTGCTGACACTGTTCGCGGTGTCGGCCCTGCTCTATCTCGGCACCCAGATGCTGCCGGGCGACGTGGCGAGCGCCCTGCTGGGCCAGCAGGCAACGCCGGAAACGCTGGCCGCCCTGCGTGAAAAACTGGGCCTGAACGAGCCGGCCTGGCTGCGTTTCCTCCACTGGCTGTGGGGTGCCGTTCAGGGCGACCTCGGCAACTCGCTGGCCAACGGCCGGCCGATCGCGGCGGAGTTGCTGCCGCGCCTGGGCAATACCCTGTTCCTCGCCTCATACGCCGCCCTGCTGGCCGTGCCCCTCGCCGTCGGGCTGGGCATCCTGGCGGCGATCCGGGCCGACGGCATCGTCGATAGGGTCGCCACCACCTCGACCCTGATCGCGATCTCGGTGCCGGAATTCTTCGTGGCCTATGTCCTGGTCATCATCTTTGCCTCGGAACTGGGCTGGCTGCCCAGCCTGGCCACGGTCTATCACACCATGGGCTTCCTCGAGCGGCTCTACGTCACCACCCTGCCGGCGATCACCCTCACCCTGGTCGTGGCCGCGCACATGATGCGCATGACCCGGGCCTCGATCCTGGCCGTCATGTCCTCGCCCTATATCGAGATGGCGACGCTCAAAGGTCTGCGCCGCCGCCGGGTCGTGGTGCGTCACGCCCTGCCCAACGCGGCCGCCCCGATCATTGCCGTGGTGGCGCTCAACCTCGCCTATCTGGTGGTCGGCGTGGTGGTGATCGAGGTCGTCTTCGTCTATCCCGGCATCGGCCAGTTGATGGTCGATGCGGTCTCCAAGCGCGACCTGCCGACGGTGCAGGCCTGCGGCCTGATGTTCGCCACCACCTTCGTTACCCTGAACACCCTGGCCGACGTGCTGTCGATCCTGGTCAACCCGCGTCTGCGGCACAAGCGCTGAGGGCCGGCCCATGAAGCATCGCCCCACCACCAGCGCCTGGATCGGCATCGCAATCCTCGCCGTGATCGTGCTCGCCGCCCTGTTCGCCCCCTGGGTCGCGCCCAATGGCGAGGCCGACCTGGTCGGCGGCGTCTGGGACCCCCCGGCCGGCGAATTCCTGCTGGGCACCGATGCGGTCGGGCGGGACATGTTCTCGCGCCTGGTCTGGGGTGCCCGCACCACCATCGGCATAGCGCTCGCCACCAGCCTGCTGTCTTTTGCCCTCGGCACCATGGCGGGCTTCACCGCGGCGGCGCTGGGCGGGGTCGCCGATGCGATCCTGTCGCGCATCGTCGATATCCTGCTGGCCGTGCCCTTGCTGATCTTCGCGCTGATGGTCCTGTCGGTCCTGGGCACCTCGATCCCGGTGATGATCGGCACCATCGCCGTGCTCGACTCGACGCGGGTGTTCCGCCTCGCCCGCGCGGTCGCCATGAACATCTCGGTGATGGAATTCGTGCAGATCGCCCGACTGCGCGGCGAGCGGCTGGACTGGATCATCCGCCGCGAAATCCTGCCCAGCGCCATGCCGCCGCTGATCGCGGAATTCGGCATGCGCTTCTGCTTCACCTTCCTGTTCATCGCCTCGCTGAGTTTCTTGGGGCTTGGCATCCAGCCGCCCGATGCCGACTGGGGCAGCATGGTCCGCGAGAATGCCCAGGCGATCAATTTCGGCGGCTATGCCCCCCTGTTCCCGGCGGCGGCGATCGCCCTGGTGACCATCGGCATCAACCTGATCGTCGACTGGATGCTGTCGCTCCACGCCCGCCCCGGCGGCGTGCAAATGGAGCTTTAGGTCCATGAACAAGGCGATCCTGACCATCGAGGGCCTGCGGGTCGAGGCGGCGTCCGGTGCGGTGCTGGTCGACGGTGTCGACCTCGAACTGGCCCGGGGCGAGGTGCTGGGCCTGATCGGCGAAAGCGGGGCCGGCAAATCCACCATCGGCTTGGCGGCCTTGGCCTATGCCAGGGCCGGCTGCCGCCTCTCGGGCGGCACCATCCGCCTGAGCGATACCGAGCTGCGCGGTGCCGGTGGCGATGGCCGGCGGCGCATGCGCGGTGCCCGTGTCGCCTATATCGCGCAGAGTGCCGCCGCCGCTTTCAATCCGGCCATGACCCTGATGGATCAGGTCGTCGAAGGCCCGGTACGCCACGGCCTGGCGACCCCGCTGGAGGCGCGGGCCTGGGCGATCGAGCTGTTCAAGGCCCTGGACCTGCCGGATCCCGAGCATTTCGGCGATCGCTATCCCCACCAGGCCTCGGGCGGGCAGTTGCAGCGGGCCATGGCGGCCATGGCCATGTCGTGCCGGCCCGACGTGCTGGTGCTGGACGAGCCGACCACGGCGCTGGACGTCACCACCCAGATCGAAGTGCTGGCGCTGCTGAAGAAACTGATCCGCGAGCACGGCACCGCCGCCCTCTACATCACCCACGACCTCGCCGTGGTGGCCCAGGTGGCCGACCGGATCATGGTCCTGCGCCATGGCAAGATGGTGGAATTGGGTGATACCACCACGATCCTGACCAACCCCAGCACCGACTATGCCCGCGCCCTGGTCGCCGAACGCCGGGCCGCCGGCAGCGTCGATCCGACCACATCGGAGACGGTGCGCAGCGTGCCCGTCCTGGAACTCGACCACGTCACCGTGCGCTACAACACCCTGAAGGCCGTCGACGATGTGAGTTTCGACGTCTGCCGGGGCGAGACCGTCGCCGTGGTCGGCGAGTCGGGTTCGGGCAAGAGCACGCTTGCCTATGCCATCGTCGGCCTGCTGGCCCGGCGCGAGGGCGCCATCCGTTACAAGGGCGCGGACCTGCCCCTGTCCTACAAGGAGCGCCGGGGCGAATCGCGCAACCGCATCCAGCTCATCTACCAATTGCCCGACGTGGCCCTCAACCCGCACCAGCCGATCGAGGAAGTGATCGGCCGGCCGATGTATTTCACCCGCGGCCTTTCGGGCACCGCGCTCAAGCGCCGGGTGGCGGAACTGCTCGACATGGTCGGCCTGCCCCAGGATTTCGCCGGGCGCAAGCCGGGGCAATTGTCCGGCGGGCAGAAGCAGCGCGTCTGCATTGCCCGGGCGCTGGGCGTCGAGCCTGACCTGGTGATCTGCGACGAGGTCACCTCCGCCCTCGACCCGCTGGTGGCCGAGGAGATCCTGAAACTGCTCCGGCAGTTGCAGGACGACCTGGGCCTGTCCTATCTGTTCATCACCCATGACTTGGGGACCGTCCGCCGCGTCGCCCACCGGGTGGTGGTCATGCTGAAGGGCCGCATGGTGGCGGAAGGGCCGACGGCGGAGATCTTCGACCAGCCGGAACACCCCTATACCAGGCGCCTGCTGTCCTCGGTGCCGGAAATGCGCACCGACTGGCTGGACGAGGCGCTGGCACGTAACCAGGCACGAGCATGAGCGTGATCGAACATCTGATGGTGCCCTTGAAGGACGGCACCCGGCTGGCCGCGCGCCTGTGGCTGCCGGACGGGGAAGCGCACCCGGTGCCGGCGATCCTGGAATATATCCCGTACCGGAAGCGCGACGGCACCCGCGGCCGCGACGAGCCCATGCATGGGTTTTTCGCGGCCCATGGCTATGCCGCGATCCGCGTCGACATGCGCGGTTCGGGCGAGTCCGAGGGCCTGCTCGAAGACGAGTATCTGGTCGAGGAACAGGACGACGCCCTCGAGGTCATCGCCTGGATCGCGCAGCAGGCATGGTGCAACGGCCATGTCGGCATGATGGGCAAGAGCTGGGGCGGCTTCAACGCACTGCAAGTCGCGGCGCGCCGGCCGCCGGCGCTCAAGGCCATCATCACCGTCTGCTCGACCGATGATCGTTTCAGTGACGATATCCATTACATGGGCGGCTGCCTGCTCAACGACAATCTGTGGTGGGGCAGCATCATGCTGGCCTATCAAGGCCGCCCGCCCGATCCGGCCCTGGTGGGCGAGGACTGGCGCCGGCAATGGCTGGAGCGGCTGGAACACATGCCGTTCTGGCCCGCCCTGTGGCTGAAGCACCAGCGGCGCGATGCCTATTGGCGCCATGGCTCGGTGTGCGAGGACTGGTCCGCGATCCAGTGCCCGGTCTTCGCCATCGGCGGCTGGGCCGATGCCTATACCAATGCCGTGCCCCGCCTGCTGGAACACCTGACCGTGCCGCGCCTAGGCGTGATCGGCCCCTGGGCCCATATCTACCCGCAGGACGCCGCCCCCGGCCCTTCTATCGGCTTCCTGCAGGAAGCCCTGCGCTGGTGGGATCACTGGCTGAAGGGTGCCGACACCGGCATCATGGCCGAGCCGCAATTGCGCGCCTTTGTCGAGGACTGGCAGGCACCGTCGACCAGCAAGCCCGACGCGAACGGCCGCTGGGTCGGCGAGCCGCGTTGGCCCAGCCCGGCGATCAGCCCCCGCACCTGGCATCTGGCCCCGGGTCGTCTTGCCGCCACCCCCGCGGCCCCCGCCAATCTTTCCATCCGCTCGCCCCTGTGGACGGGCATGGCCGCCGGCGAGTGGATGGGCACCGGCGTTGCCGGCGAAATGCCGGCGGACCAGCGCCTCGACGACGGCCTGTCCGTGGTCTTCGACACTGCCCCCCTGGCCGAGGCGGTCGAGGTGCTGGGCAATCCCGAACTGACCCTGACCTTGAGCAGCGACCTGCCCCAGGGCCAACTCGCCGCCCGCCTGTGCGACGTGGCGCCGGACGGCTCGTCCCTGCGGGTCAGCTATGCCGTGCTGAACCTCACCCACCGCCACGGCTCAGGCGAACCGCAGCCGATGGATCCGGGCAGGCCCGAGACCATCGCCGTGCGCCTGAAGGTCTGCGGCCACCGCTTCGCGCCGGGCCACCGCATCCGTCTCAGCCTGTCCAGTGCCTATTGGCCCCTGGTCTGGCCCGCCCGCGACCGGGCGACCTTGAGCCTGGAGACCGGCGCCAGCCGCCTGGTCCTGCCCTGCCGCGCGGCGAATCCCGATGAAATCGCCCCGGCCTTCGCGCCGCCCGCCCGCGGCCCGGCCACGCCGCAGACCATGCTGATGCCCAGCCACCTGGAACGCACTGCCTCGCTGGACCTGCTCAGCGGCGTGGCGACCTATGTCACCGTCGGCGAGGGCGGCCTGTTCGGCGAGGGCTTGCTGCGCTTCGACGAGATCGACACCAGCGTGAACCATTCCCTGCGCCGGTCCCTCACCATCCAGGCCGACGACCCGCTGTCCGCCACATCGGTCATCGACCAGACCTACGAGATGGGCCGCGACGGCTGGCGGATCGAAATCGAGACCACCACTAGCCTGACCGCGCAGGCCGACGGCTTCATCATCGAAGGCACCCTCATCGCCCGGGAGAACGGCGACGTCGTCCACCGCCGCAACTGGCAGCGGCGTCTTGCGCGCGACCATCTGTGATGCGCTATGGTGATCGGCACATGGCCACCAAGTCGGCCGGCGGGGTTACCGATCGCACCATGTACCAGCCCTATGAAGGTTCCGGGCCCGAGCCGATCGGCTTCCTGCTGATCCCGGGCTTCTCGATGATGGCCTTCTTCTCGGCCGTGGAACCCTTGCGCGTGGCCAACCGCCTGGCCGGCCGCCCGCTGTTTTCCTGGCATGCCTTCTCGGGCGACGGGGAACCGGTGGAGGCGTCCAACGGCATGCGCCTGATGGTCGAAGGCCCCGTCGCCGCGCTCAAGGGGGTGCCCACCCTGTTCACCGTCGCCGGTTTCGAGCCGCAGGTGGCCGCCACCAAGCGCCTGCTGGGGACCTTGCGCACCCTGGCGCGGGAGGGCCTGACCCTGGGCGCGCTCGATACCGGCGTGCACCTGCTGGCCAAGGCGCATCTGGTCGATCACGTCCGGGTCACCATGCATTGGGAGGCGGTCTCGGGCTTCCAGGAGGAATTTCCCGAGATCGAGGTCTCCGACGAATTGTTCGAGGTCGCCCCGGGGCGCATCACCTGTGCCGGTGGCACCGCGGCACTGGACATGATGCTGGACATGATCGGCGCCAAGCACGGGGCCGACCTGGCGGTGGCGGTATCGGAACAGTTCATCCACGACCGCATCCGCGACCGCCGCGCCCATCAGCGCATGGAACTGTCCAGCCGCCTGGGCGTCACCAATTCGCGCATCCTGAAAATCGTCGACGTCATGGAGCGCAACCTCGAGGCGCCCATCGGCAATGACGAGTTGGCGGCGGTCGCCGGGGTGTCGTCCCGGCAGTTGGAGCGGCTGTTCCGCCTGCACCTGACCACCACGCCCTCGGCCTATTACATGCGCCTGCGGCTGGAGCGGGCACGGCAGTTGCTGCGCCAGACCGACATGAGCGTGGTCGACATCGCCATGGCCGCCGGCTTCTCGTCGGCCTCGTGCCTGTCGCGGGCCTACCGCGCCCGCTTCGGCCGCCCGCCCCGCCAGGATCGCCATGAACTGCCCGCCGGCATGGGCGGCCAGGTCGATCAGGCGTCGCCTGCCGGCCCGCCCCGCGCCAGCACCCGGATGCGCGAGAGCAATTCGTCCCGGTCGACATAGCAGCCCTGCAGGTGGCGGGCGCCGCTCGCGGGATCGAACTCGGTGCGGGCGTGCAGCACCCGGCGATTGTCGAACACCCACATTTCGCCTGCTTCCAGCCGATGGACGACGCGGAAGCGCGGATCCCGCGTCATCGCCTGATAGCGGCGATAGGCGCGGTAGAACGGGGCGACCACCTCGGCCGGGGCATCGAGCGGTCCGCGCAGGAAGTTGGCGCAGCGCAGTTCCGCCACCTTAGCCGTTACCGGGTCGAGCGCGATGACGGGCGCCGAGAAGCGGTAATCGGTCCGGTCGTCCTTGTTCCAGAAGGCGACCGGCACCGTGGTCAGCAGGGCGAAATCCGCCGGGTGCTCCCGCGCCAGGGCATCGGCGATGGCAAAGCCGTCGACAAAGATGCTCTCGCCGCCGGTCGCCTCGTTGACCAGGCAGTGGAGGAATTGCAGGCCGGGCTGCAATTCCCGGGTCGGCAGGTCGGTATGCGGCGGCAGGTTGACGGCGGTGTAGGCGGCACTGTCGGGCTTGGGCTTCGACGCCACGTCGAAGATCACACCGAAATTGGTCTCGCGGACGAAGGCGATGCGCCGCGCCAGCGTCGCCACCGTATCCGGGGTCGTCGGCACGCCGTCGACCAGAACCAGGCCGCGATCGCGCAAGGTTACCAGCCAACCATGCAGCGCACCGTCGTCGGCCATCAATCGGCCATAGGGGAAGCGCGGCACGGGCGCCCCGGCCTGCCACAGCAGGGGCGCATCGGCCATGCGCCGTTCGGCGCGGGAGGCCTCGTCATAGGCACTGGCACGCAGCCAGCCCGCCCCATAGCGGCTGTCATGACCGTCGCTCCAGCGGACGTTCAAATCGCCGTTGCCGTCGAGCACCGCCCCGGCGACGGCAAGGTCCGTCGGTGCATCGGCGATCTCGAACATCTGCTCGCGGGTCAGGCGCTGGACGCAATCGGCGCAGGGGCAGTTGTCGCGCAGCCAATCGGCATGAAACGGGCTGATGCGGCCGTCGCTCCAGGCGGCATCAACGCGCCCGGGGGCAACGGTCAGGTGCCTGATGGCATGCGTCGTGGCAAAAACCCGCCAATCGGCAATGATGTCTCGTACCGCGTCCGTCCGCATCGCCACGCTCCATGACCAGGGCCACGAAGACGATAGCCTGCCCGCCGGCGGGCGGCGGGCCGGATTCCGTCATGCTTGGCGCAAAGCTCGACACCGGGCCGGCATTGGCGCCCGAACCGGCTCAAGGCATCTGCAGGCGCATGGTGAAGGCGACGATGGCGGCGCGGCTCTCCACCCCCAGCTTGTTCAGGATGTTGATGATGTAGGTCTTCACCGTCGCGACGCCGATGCCCAGAATCTGCGCGATGGTGAGATTCGATGCCCCATTATTGAGCAGGCCCACGACCTCGATTTCCCGCGGGGTCAAGCCATACTGCTTGGCCAGTGCCGTCATCAGGCGCAGGCGGCGCATCCTCGAATGCATCTTCAAATTGAATTCGAGGTAGCCACGCATGGCCTCCCAGTCGAACACATTGGCCGAGAACGGCGGGTCGCCCGGCCGCTTCAGAATACCTAGGAACGCAAAGGGCGCGCCATCGTGCCAGAACAGGAAGTCGACCTCGTCGACCAGGCCGTAAGAACCCAGGAACTCCGCATAGATGCGGTTGTCATCCGCCGAGCGGCGACAACGTTCCTGTTCAAGAACAGCGATCCTCTTTTCGCTGTTGAGCAGTTCGAAAATATTCAGCGGGTCATAGATATTCATACCGCCGAGGTAGCGGTCCATCAGGTCTTCCGGCATGCCGACCATTTCGACACCGGAAATGCTCTTGCGATCCTCGATCCAGAAGAACACGGTCGCGGAAGCATCCAGCGATGAACGACTGAACTGGAGGGCCTCTCTGACCATGGCCGTGGACATGTGGTCATCTGCCAGCAGCATGGGAAACTCCTCGACCAATATCGGCGGTTGCCGTCCGCGGACGCCGCTCGACTGGGGCTCCTCCTTAGCCGGATGTTTTTATCGGGAATAACCCGCAAATATCGTGCCATCGGATCGCCATCCGGCGATCCGGCCTGCGGGGTCAGGCGGCGTCGATATCGGGGGCGAGCACGCCGCCCTCGGGCAGGATCTGGCCACCGTCGACGATGATCGACTGGGCCGTGACATAGCCCGCCTCGTCGGAGGCGAGGTAGAGTACCGCATTGGCGATGTCGTCGACCGTGCCCAGGCGCTTGAGCGGCACGGACGCTTCCATCGCCTTCACGTGGTCAGGCCCGAGGCCGGCCAGCCCCTCGGTCAGGATATTGCCCGGCAGCACGGCATTCACCGTAATGCCCCAGGGCGCCAGCTCGACCGCGGCCGCGCGCATGAAGCCCAGTTGCCCTGCCTTGGAAGCGCTGTAGTGGCTCTGCCCCGGCACGCCGGTGTAGGGACCGGTAATCGACGAGGTCAAGACGATGCGCCCGGCCCGCCTGGCCTTCATGGTGGGCAGGCAGGCGGACACGCTGAGGAAGGTGCCCTTCAGGTTGGTGCCCAGGACATGGTCGAAGTCCGCCTCGGTCATGGTGTCGAGGCTGGCCATGGGAAAGATCCCGGCATTGGCGCACAGGATATCGATGGTGCCGTGCAGCTCGATCGCGGCCTGCGCCATGGCCTGGGCCTGGGCGGTGACCGAGACATCGGCGGCAAAGCCCTTGGCGATGCCGCCGGCGGCGACGATTTCGGCGGCAACCGCCGCGGCTTCGGCCAGGTTTCGCGAGACTACCAGCACCTTGGCGCCCACCGCGCCAAAGCGCCGCGCAATGCCGCGGCCGATGCCCTTGCTGGCACCGGTGACGATGACGCTGCGGCCGGTCAGCGGCGTCAGCATCAGGCGTCCACCGCGATGGCGGTGATTTCCAGCATCTGGTCGGGATGCACGAAGCCGCTGACCGCGAGGTGGGTGGTGGTCGGCCGGTGGTCGCCGACGAAGGCCTTGAACAGCGGCCCCCACACCTCCATGAGGTCCGCGAGCCTGGTCGTGTAGATGGTCAGGGCGGCCAGGTTGGACGAGGTGAACCCGTCGGCCGCCAGGCAGTCGCCGAGCACGCCAAGGACGAACGCGGTCTGGGCCTTCATGTCGTCCTTGCCGACCAGTTCCATCGCGGCAAGCGTGCCACGCAGGGGGGCCACGCCGGAATAATAGACGGTATTGCCCGCGCGCAGCGACTGCGAGAAGGAGAAGGCGTCGAAGACATCGGCCGCGAAATAGCCGCTCTCGGGATTGCTGGTGGTGATCATCACATTCTCGCTCGTTCAGGCGGCCTGACCGCCGCGCAGCAGCATGGCGGCGTCCTGCGCCTCGCCCGATTTCTTCTGCAGCATGTCGACATTGAAGACGGCGCGGACCTCGGGTTCCTTGATCACGGTCATGGGATCCTCGAAGTCACCCACGTAGCCCATGGCGAAGCAGCCCATCTGATAGCCCATGACCTTCAGCAGGTCTTCGGGCAGGGTCCGCGCGACCTCGAGCGGGCAGGCCAGGTACTGGTTCTCCTCCTGGCGCACCCAGCCCACGGCGTAGGTGATGTTGATCGCCTGGCGAATCGTGTCCGACTTGTTCTCACCCGCGCCGTGATAGACCTTGCCGGTATAGAACAGGGCCGAGCCGCGCTTCATCACCGCCGGAATCGATTCCTCGACGGCATATTCCTTGTCGGGCATCAGGTGGCTGCCGGGAACCACGCGGGTGGCGCCCATTTCCTCGGTATAGTCGGTCATGGCCCACAGCAGGTTGCACTGGACCTCGTAGTCCTGCGGGAAAGGGAAGAAATCCCAGGCGACCTGGTCGCGGTGGATGGGCTGCGCCTTGGAGCCGGGAAAGACGCTGATCACCTGAGTCAGGTGAAGCTGGAAGGCCGAGGCATGGGACAGGAACTTGCCCGCCGTCGCGATGGCCGTCGGGTTCATGACCAGTTCGCGCGCGGCGGCCGAGCGGGCGATCATGGCGCCCGTCCGCTTGGTCAGCTTGCCCACGAAATTGTCGTCGCCGTGCAGGCTGCGGTCGACATAGGGCTTCATTTGCGCCGCAATGCGGTCCATGAGCTCGCTCGAGGCCAGTTCGTCGACGATGGCATAGCCGTATTTGCGCAGGGAATCGACGACATCCCCGGGCGTGGCGTCAGGGGGCAGGTGGGGGGCGACTTCCATGGGTCCACTCCTCTATTCGGCAGGCTCGGCCATTTCGACGTCGCGCAGGAAACCCTGCAGCGCCTTGCGGTTCTTCGCGTTGTCCTGAAGGATGCCGCAGTTGTAGGGCACCCGCTTGTCGGGCTCGCGGATCGCGACCATGGGATCCTCGCCATCGCGCACGTAACCCAGTGAGAAACAGCCGAGCTGATAGCCCATGACCTTGAGCAGGTCGTCGGGCAAGGTGCGGGCGATCTCGATCGGGGTGGTGAGGAACTGGTTCTCCTCCTGCCTTACCCAGCCCACGGCATAGGTGATGTTGATCGCCTGGCGCAGGCGGTCGGATTTGTTGGCACCGGCGCCGTGGAAAATCTTGCCGGTGTAGAACAGGGCCGAGCCGCGCTTCATCACCGCGGGCAGGGTGTCTTCCTGGGTGTATTTCTTGCGCTCGGACAGGTGGCTGCCCGGCACGACCCGGGTGGCCCCCATCTCTTCGGTGTAGTCGGTCATGGCCCAGAGCGTGTTGCACTGGATGTTGTAGTCGAGGGGGAAGGGGAAGAAGTCCCAGGCGACCTCGTCCTGGTGCAGCTTCTGCGCCGGCTCGCCCGGATGGACGCTGATGATCTGGGTCAGGTGGAGCTGGAAGGCCGATGCCTTCTCCAGCACGATGCCGGCGGCCCCCAGCACGGTGGAATTCATGACCAGCTCGCGCGCGGCCGGCGAGCGGGCGATGAGCGCGCCCGTGCGCTTGGTCTTGAAGCCCAGCATGTTGTCGATGCCGAACATCGAATCGTTCACGTAGGGCCCCATCTCCTCGCCGATGCGGTCCATCAGCGCGGTGGGGACCAGTTCGTCGACGATGACATAGCCGTCACGGTTGATGCAGGCCGCGACCTGTTCGGGCGTGGCATCGGCGGGGAGGTGATTGAGCGACATGGTTGACTCCCGTGCTTTCGGTGGGCCAATGATCTATGTAACCAATCATATTCCCAGCACGCGACCGCGCCCATCCACCTTCGGGTGGATGTCACGAGGCGGGCTGGTCGGCGGCGAGCGCCGCGCCCTGCGCCTTGCGGGCACGGCGGTTGCGCAGGATATCCTCGAATTCGTCGTCGCCCAGGATGCCGTCGCGGCGCAAAGTCATGCACAGCACGATGACGGCGCCCAGGAAAAAACCGGTCAGGCCGAACATCGTGGGCAGCTTCTGCCCCAGGATGGTTGGGCCGTTCTCCAGGATGCGCGCCAGTTCCGAGCCCGCCGAGATCAGCGCGGTGCCGACGATGGTGCCCGAGACGCTGCGCATGCCGCCCAGGATCACCATGGCCATGATCAGGAAGGTCTGGGTGAAGTAGTAGCTGTTGGGCCCGATCGTGCCGAGGTAGGTCGCATGCAGCATCCCGCCCAGGCCGACCAGCCCCGCGCTGATCACCCAGGCCCGATGGCGCAGCCTCTCGACCGGCACGCCCATGGCGCGGGCGGCCAGCAGGTTGTCGCTGGAGGCGCGAAGCTGAAGGCCGCCTTCCGAATCCCGGAACATCTTGGCGACGAAGATCGCCACCGCGCTGGCGGCCACGGCCCAGGGCAGGCTGGAAGCGACGGGAATGCCGTAGAGCGAGCGGGGCCCGCGCGTCAGGTCGATCCAGGCGTTGAACACGACATAGCTGACGACCAGCAGCGCCAGCGTCAGGATTTCCGCCGCCGCCCCGCCCAGGCGCTTCAGGACGAAGCCGAATGCCCAGGCGATCGACGTGGTGATCAGCAAGGCGGCGACCACCGCCGGCGCCACGTCGAGATGGATCTCCGGCAGGCCGAAGGGCGCGTCGGGGATCAGCGTCTTCTTCAGCGACAGCGGGATGGTGAGCAGGGCCACCGCATAGGCGGCGATGCCCATGAAACTGACATGGCCGAAGCTGACCACGCCCGAATTGCCCATGAAGACCTGCAGGCCGACGGCGATCGTCAGGTTCATGAAGAAGGCATAGGCGATGCGCACCTGGAAGGGTTCGGCGAAGAGCAGCACGATCGCGCCGAACAGCACCAGGAGCAGGATCGGCAAAGCGGCATTGACACTGGTACGCAGGAACAGACTCATGCCTCTTTGTCTCCCAGTTCGACCTTGCGGCCCAGCAGGCCCTCGGGGAATACGACCAGCACCACCGCGACCGCGGTGAAGACGATGGCATCGCGGAAGGCCGTCACCTCCTGCGGCAGGAAGGCCTGCAGCATGACCTCGAAGACGCCCAGCGCCATGCCGCCCACCACCGCCCCCTGGAGCGACGTGAGACCGCCCAGGACGCAGGCGACGAAAGCCTTGAGCACGGGGACCGAGCCCATGAAGGGATCGATCGCGCCGCGCCGGCTGATGATGAAGACGGCGGCGAGGCCGGCCAGGAAGCCCGACAGGACGAAGGCCGCCTGAATCACCGAGTTGGCCTTGATGCCCATCAGGCGCACGGCGATGAAATCCTTGGAGGCGGCGCGCATGGCCATGCCCACCGTGGTCTTCTTCAGCACGAACAGCAGGGCGCCGATGGCGATCGCCGTGACCAGCGTCTCGAGGATCTGCAGAACAGGCAGGCGATAGGAACCGACCTCGACCATCGACGACAGCCAGCCGGGCGTCTCGACCGGCTTGGGCCGCGTGGCGACGAAGATGATGAAGGCGTTCTGCACCACAATGCTGACGCCGAAGGC
Organism: Oleomonas cavernae; assembly: GCF_003590945.1. Lineage (NCBI taxonomy): Bacteria > Pseudomonadati > Pseudomonadota > Alphaproteobacteria > Acetobacterales > Acetobacteraceae > Oleomonas > Oleomonas cavernae. The sequence goes on from NZ_QYUK01000008.1 coordinate 534,965, forward strand.
CGTCAATATGCCCGTATTGGTCGAGGCATTCCGGATGTAGCGGAAGGCCACCTTCTCGAACACCACGGCAGCCACCATGGCGCCCGCGATGGCGATCGGCAGGGCGAGCCAGGGCGACGGCAGGAAGACGGAGGCGGTAAAGAAGATCGCATAGCCGCCGACGGTGATCAGCTCGCCATGGGCGAAGTTCACCAGGCCGATGATGCTGAAGACGATCGCCAGCCCCAGGGCCAGCAGCGCATATTCGCTGCCGACGCTGAGCGCGTTGATGACCTGCTGGACGAAATACTCCATGCCACTCCCCCACTCACACGTGGACTGGCGTCAATGGACGCCGGCGCCCAGATAGGCTTCCATCAGGTCCTCGGACTCGGCCATCATCTTGGCCTCGCCCTCGTAGACGAGCTGGCCGCTGGCCAGGATGTAGCCCCGGTCGGCGATGCGCAGGGCCTCGGTCGCGTTCTGCTCGACCACCAGCATGGTGAGGCCGGTCTTGCGCAGCTCGACCATCAGGTCGAAGATGCGGTCGACGATGCGCGGGGCAAGGCCCAGCGACGGCTCGTCCAGCATCAGCATCTTGGGGCGCGACATCAGCGAGCGGGCGATGGCCAGCATCTGCTGCTCGCCGCCTGACAGGGTCTTGGCGGTCTGGCGATAGCGCTCGCCCAGGATGGGGAACATCTTGAGATACAGGTCGATATCGTCGGCGATGCCCGCCTTGTCCTTGCGGATCGCGGCACCCAGGCGAAGATTTTCGGCGACGGAGAGATCGGCGAAGACGCGGCGGCCTTCCGGCGTCAGGGTCAGGCCCATGGTCACCACCGCCTCGGCCGGCTTCTTGGTGATGTCGGTGCCGTCGAAGTTGATGGCGCCGGCGGCGACCGGCAGGATGCCCACGGCGGCCGAGACCAGGCTGCTCTTGCCCGCGCCGTTGGGGCCGAGAAGGGCGACGATCTCGCCCTTCCCGACCTTCAGGCTGACATTCCTGACGGCCTTCACCACGCCGTATTGGACGACGATGTTGGAAAGCTCCAGCATCAGGGTGCGGGCACGTATTGCGGCAGGATGTGATCGACCAGGCTGAACGCCCCGTTCTTCACCTCGACGATCGCCATGCGCTTGATCGGCACGCCGCCACGGTCCTTGAAGGTGATCTCGTCGGTGGTGATCCCCTTCATGTCGGTGATCTCCTTGATCGCCGCATTGACCGCCGCCGGTTCGGCCGAGCCCGCCTTCTCGATCGCGGTCTTGATGATCAGCACCCCCTCGCCCGCCAGGCCGAAGAAGATGTTCTGGATCTGGTAACCGCGCTTGGTGCAGTCGGCGTAGAATTCCTCGAGCGCACTGCCCGGGGTGGGGAAGCCGTGGGTGATGAACTTGATCGCGGAGGCCGAGTCGCCGGCGATCTTCAGGATGCCGGCGTCGTCATAGCCGTCGGTCCCCATGAAGACGATGCTGCCCAGGCCCGCCGCCTTGAACTGGCGCGGGAAGACGCCGCCGTCGGGCGTGATGAAGCCGCCGAAGATGACATCGGGCTTGGGATCCATGGCCTGGATTTCGGCGAGCTGGGCGCTGTAATCGGAAAGGCCCGTGTTGAAGTTGATCTTCTTCAGGACCTTGCCGCCCAGGTGCGTGAAGGCGTCGCCGAAATATTCAGGCAGGGCAAGGCCGTAACTACCGATATCGCGGGTGATCATCAGCACGGCATTCTTATAGCCCAGCTTGATCGCGTATTCGGCGGCGGCGGCGGCCGACAGGTTGTCGCCATAGGGCACGAGATAGGCATTCTCGGGCTGGGCGGCGGGGAACTGCACCTGGGTGGAGGCGACCGAAAGCACGGGAATGCCCATGGGCGCCGCCAGGGCCGCGATGGGGATCGAGGTATCGTCGGACGGCGGCGACAGGATCGCGGTGGCCCCCAGGTCGATCAGTTCCTGGCCGGCGGCGGCGGACGCGATCGCATCGCTCTTCATGTCGCGGGCTTCCAGGCGCAGCTTGCGCCCCAGCACGCCGCCCTTCTCGTTGATCCGGTCGATCTCGCACTTGGCGCCGTCGACGCTGTCATAGGGCGCGTAGAGGCCGGTGATGGCGGCGGCGTAACCGATGATGATATCGTCGGCGGCAGCGGCGTTGGTCGCCGGCAAGGCCGATGCGCCGAGCGCCACGGCCAGCGAGAGCGCGCATACCTTCTTCATTGGAACCCCTCTTCGAATAAAGCCCACAGAACCCCTGGAAACCGGCCCCTACTTGCGGGCCTTGCGGCCCAGATAGATCTCGATCACCCGCTCGTCATGGCGCACCTCGTCGGGGATGCCGCTGACGATCACTTCCCCCAGATGCATGACGTAGAGGTACTCGCTGACCTCCATGATGAATTTCAGGTCGTGGTCGATCACGATCACGCCGCAGCCGAAGCGGTCGCGGATCAACTGGACGGACCCGATGAGCGCCCGCGACTCCTGCTCGTTCATGCCGGCGGCCGGCTCGTCCAGCAGCACCACGCGGGGCGACAGGGCGACCGCGCGGGCGATCTCGACCCGGCGCTGGTGGCCGTAGGGCAAGGTGCCGGCCTTGGCCTCGGCGATGCCGTCCAGGCCCAGGAGCTTCAGGATCTCGTCGACGCTGGGCGCCTTTTCCGCGCCCCTGGCGAGGCGCCGGCGGGTGATGCGCGCCACCTCGACGTTCTGGCGCACGGTCAGGCGCTTGAACAGGCGGATGTTCTGGAAGGTGCGGGCGATGCCGGCTTCCGCACAGGCGGCGGGCGAGGTTGCGCTGACCACCTTGCCGTCGAGATAGACGGCGCCGCCGGTGGGGGTCAGCGTGCCGGAAATCAGGTTCATCAGCGTGGTCTTGCCGGCGCCGTTGGGCCCGATCAGGCCGACGATCTGGCCCACCCGGCATTCGAGCGAGACGTCGCGCACCGCATAGATGCCGCCGAACTGCTTGGTCAGGCCGTCGACCACGATGCCGGATGCCGCCGACGGCTCGGCCTCGGGCGGGCGCTCGGCCGGGGCCGAGACAGCCAGCATTTCCGCGATATCCGCCTTCCGAAGTGCCTTCACCGCCTTGCCCTCGCCAGCCTGGAATTGCCAAAGTCCTGATTTTCAGACCAATAAGATCCCGCCATCAACCATCCGCACCGCAGACTTTGGTCGCATGGACCCGTCGGCCGGAATGCCTATTCCTCAAAAGAATGATTGATGACGGCTTGAATTGGCCATCCACCTTTCGGTGGACCGCTCCACCAAAAGGTGGAAAGCCCTGGAAAGATAATGATTTCCCCGAAAATCGGCGCTGCTATTTTGAGAAGGCAATCGGCTTGTCCAGGCTGATTGACATGGCTGGATCAGGAATTAGGGAAAATTCTGCACTGCCGCGACATGAATTGACGCGGCGCCGCGAAGTAAAACGGGCGGTCCCGTGACCGTACCTTTGCGGCGGCGGATGGTTCTTCCAAGACCGGCCCATCACAACCGGCTGCCCGCAGCCCGATCAAGGAGTGGCGATCATGCTGACACCCGTGCTGAAGAACGATCTGGCTGCCCAGGCGATCGATCACTGCATTTTCCCGATCATCGATGCCGCCGAGGTGAAGCGCGACGGGCCGGCGATCGTCGCCTCGGGGACGGGCCTCACCATCATCGACGGCGCCGGCAAGCCGCACCTGGACATGATCAGCGCCTATACGCGGGCGAACTCGCTGGGTTACGGCAACCAGGAAATCGCCCGGGCGATGTACGACCAGATGGTCAAGATGCATTATGCCGGCACGGTCTCGATCGTGACCGAGCCCATGGTCCAGCTGGCCCGCTCGCTGGCGGAACTCACCCCGGGCAAGCTGTCGCGCGCCTTCTTCGTCTCGGGCGGCTCGGAAGCGGTCGAATCGGCGGTGAAGATCGCCAAGCAATACCAGGTGGGCAGTGGCAAGAAGCCCCATGCCTACAAGATCATTTCCCGCTGGAACGCCTATCACGGGGCGACGGCCGGGGCGATGGCGCTGACCAACCACCTGTCGGTCGCCAACACGCCCGACCCGGCCATGCCGGGGGTGAGCAAGATCCCGAACCCGAGTTGCTACCGCAACCCGTTCGGCATGGCCGAGGACGAGTATTTCGAGTTCTGCGCCAATTACCTGGAGCAGCAGATCCTGCACGAGGGGCCGGAACTGGTCGCCGCCTTCATCGGCGAGCCGGTGATGCAGGCCAACGGCACCCAGATCCCCTCCAAGGCCTATTGGCAGCGGGTGCGCGAGATCTGCAGCAAATACGGCGTCATGCTGATCATCGACGAGGTGATCTGCTGCTTCGGGCGCACCGGCGCCTGGTTCGCAACCGAGCATTTCGGCATCGAGCCCGACATCATGACCATGGCCAAGGCGCTGACCGCCGGCTATGCCCCCATGGGCGCGGTGATGACCACCGAGGCGATCGCCGATGCGATCCCCCATTTCCGCCATGTCCACACCTTCAGCGGCCATGCCGGCTGCGCCGCCGCCGCCAATGCGGTGATCGCGATCAAGAAGCGGGAAGGCCTGATCGACAAGGCCTATGACAACGGCGTCTATTTCCTGGCCGCGCTCAAGGACAAGCTGACGGACCTGCCCAGCGTGGGCGACATCCGGGGGATCGGCCACTGGCACGCGGTCGATTTCACCAGCAACAAGAAGACCAAGGCCCTGCCCGAGCCCAGGATGGTCAAGGCCATCGCCGACAAGATGAAGTCCCTGGGCGTCCTGGTCGGCGCCGCGGGCACCGCCATCGAAGTGGCGCCCGGCCTGATCGCCACCAGGGAAGACTTCGACCGCACGGTGGACGCCTTCAAGGAAGCGATTGTCGCCATCGCCAAGGACTATGAGATCGCGGCTGCTTGAGCTTTGGCCCTGCCCCCTCCCCCGACCCCTCCGCCCTGAAGGGCAGAGGGGAGCTAAGTAGCCCTCTCCTCTCGAGAGGAGAGGGTGGGGTGAGGAGGGGGGTTATGATGAATGAGAGTGCGAATGAGCAATGAATCAGGCAAGGGCCGCAAGCGGGCGATCGTGTCCGGCGGCCTGGGGGTGATCGGGCGCAACCTGGTCGATCACCTGTCGGCGCACGACGACTGGGAGATCATCGCTCTGTCCAGGCGCAGCGCCGATTTTCCCTCGGCCGCGCGCTTCGTCCCCGTCGACCTGCTGGACGAGACGGCGGCGCGCCCGGTGCTGGCCGGCCTCGGCCCGGTCGACTACATCTTCCACGCGGCCTACCAGGAACATGCCCGGCCGGCGGACCAGGTGGCGGTCAACCTGGCCCTGCTGCGCAACCTGGTGACGGGGGTGGAGGCGGCCGGCCTTGCCCGCGTCGTGCTGTACGAGGGCGCCAAGTATTACGGCGTCCACCTGGGGCCCTTCACCACGCCGGCGCGCGAGGACGACCCGCGCCACATGCCGCCCAATTTCTACTACGACCAGGAAGACTGGCTGGCCGAGAACAGCAAGGGCAAGGCCTGGGACTATTGCGTGCTGCGGCCCGACGTGGTCTGCGGCTTCGCGGTGGGCAGCCCGATGAGCCTGATCATGGTGCTGGCCGTCTATGCCGCGATCTCCAGGGAATTGGGCCGGCCCCTGCGCTTTCCCGGCACGCCCGACTGCTATGGCCGCCTGGCCCAGGTGACCGATGCCGGGATCCTGGCTCGCGCCTCCACCTGGGCGGCGACGCAGGCACCGCCGAACCAGGCCTATAACGTGACCAACGGCGATCTGTTCCGCTGGTACCGGCTCTGGCCCAAGCTGGCGGCCATGTTCGACATGGCGGTGGGCGAACCGCAGACGATCCGCCTGATCGACTTCATGGCCGACAAGGCGCCGGTGTGGGACCGGGTGGTGGCGAAATATGGGCTCACCCCCATTCCCTACGAGCGGGCGGCGGCCTGGGGCTTCGGCGATTTCGTCTTCCGCTGCGATTTCGACGTGATCTCCAGCACCACCAAGATCCGCCAGGCGGGCTTTGCCGATATCGTCGACAGCGAGGACATGTTCGCCCGGATGTTCGCCGAACTGCGCCGGCGTCGGGTCATCCCCTGAGCCGGTCGGCATCCAGGAAGGTGATGATGGCCTTGCGCGTCAGGTCGATGTGCAGGCGCATCATCTCGCCGGCACGGGCGTCGTCGCGGTCGAAAATGGCATCGTAGATGTTGCGGTGATAGACATCGGCATCGGTGCGGGTGCGCACGAAGAAGCCGCCGAACGGCAGGTACATTTCGCGCCTGATGTCTTCGACCGCCTTGCGCAGCATGCCGTTGCGTGCCGCCGCCGCGACCTCCAGGTGATAGACCGTGTCGGCGGCATTGAATTCGGCCGCCGCCTCTGTCTGCGCCAGCGCCGCGTCCTTCGACCGGTCCATGCGCTGCAGGGCGGCCTCCATCCGGGCCAGATCCTCGTCGGTTCGCCGCCGGGCGGCGAATTCGGCCGCCGCCCCCTCGATCACCATGCGGTAGTCGAGCAGTTCGTTGAGGTGGGCGCGCTGGGTACGGATCCAGGCGCGCAGCTCAGCCGGATCCTCGACATGGGCGTCGTGGACGATCAGGCCGCCTGCAGCGCCGCGGCGCACCGACAGGTAGCCCGCCGCCCGCAGAACCCGGACGGCCTCGCGCAGGGTCGACCGCGAGACCGACAGCCGCTCCGCCAGCATGCGCTCGGGCGGCAGCTTCTCGCCGGGCAGGAACAGGCCGAGCTGGATGCAGCGCTTGATCTGCTCCGTCGCCAGTTCGTGGGCGGCAACCGGGCTGATCGGCGCCATCAGCGCCTGCTGGATCGCATCGGCTTCCATCGCCTCTCCTGATGCCTCATTGGTTCTGTAGCCATACCAATGCCGGGGCGGGCTGTCGATCACCCGCTTGCCCGAGGCCGGCTTTCACCCCCACCATTTGGGGGGATCGCCTGGGCGCGGCCTCGGCCAAGATCGCAGGGTGAAAGACGGGTGTCAGACCCGCCGTGGAGGGGCTTATGGAAGCGACGGCACGCAATCTGGGGAGCAATCAGTTGACCTCGCGGTTCTGGCGGCTGGACCGCCGGCCCCAGGAAAACATCGAGGACGGCTGCCTGAGCGTGCAGACCGAGACCATCGCCCCCCTGGCCGAGGGCCAGGTCCTGCTGCGCAACATCTATCTCTCGCTCGATGCCACCAACCGGCTGTGGATGGAAGACATCGAGGAAATGTACATGCCGCCGGTCCCCCTGGGCGCGCCGATGCTGGGCTTCACCCTCGCGCAGGTGATGGAGAGCCGGAACCCCGCGTTCAAGACCGGCCAGCTCGCCATGGGCCTGGGCCACTGGTCGGAATACCTGGTCAGCGACGGCACCGGCCTGATGCCCATGGACCGGCCCGAGGGCATTCCTCTGCCGCTGGCCTTCGGCGCCCTGGCGATTGCCGGGCCGACGGCCTATTTCGGCCTGCTCGATGTCGGCCGGCCCCAGCCGGGCAGCACGGTGGTGGTCAGCGCCGCCGCCGGCGCCGCGGGTTCGTGCGCCGCGCAGATCGCCAAGATCAAGGGCTGCCGGGTCATCGGCATCGCCGGCGGCGCCGAGAAGTGCGGCTGGCTGAAGAACGAGGCCGGGCTCGACGCCGTCATCGACTACAAGGCCGAGGATGTTCTGGCGGCCTTGAAGCACCACGCCCCCGATGGCATCGACCTGCTCTACGAGAATGTCGGCGGCGATATCCTCGACGCCAGCCTCAGCCACATGAAGCTGGGCGGCACGGTCGTGGTGTGCGGGCTGATCTCGACCTACAACAACGGGCATTTGCAGGGCTCGGGACCGCGCATGTTCCACAACGTGATCATGAAGCGGCTGCGTATCGAGGGCTTCGTCGTGCTCGACTACCTCGCCCGCTACGGGGAAGCCTGGGCCGAGCTGATCCCCTGGCTGCGCGAGGGCAGGCTCAAGTTCCGCGTCGATGTCGTCGACGGGCTCGACAATGCCGTCGACGCCCTGCGTTCGATGTACACCGGCGCCAACCAGGGCAAGCTGATGGTGCAGATCGGCAGCGAACCCTGAGTGCGTTCGCCCGGCCCGGCACGAGCCTCCCGCGGGCCGGGCGAACCTGCGTGCCTCAGGTGATGGCGAAGACCTCGTAGGTGACACCGCCGTCGCCGATGCGCCCCTGGCCCACGGCCACCACATTGTTCAGCCAGGCGTAATCGGCGCTCCCCGTCTCGAACAGCGGGTTGGTGCGGAAATAATAGCGTGACGGGTCGACGGCCTGGGCCGCGCCGAAATCCATCACCTGGGCAAAGATTTCCGGTGGGATGACCAGCCGGCCGCCATAGCTCACGAAGATCGTGGCGCCGTCGTCGGTTTGCAGGCAGATGCGCACATCGATCGCGCCCGAGCCGTCGGCGCGCAGGCGCAGCCAGTCGCCGCCGCCCGGCAGCACTTTGCCGCGCAGGCGTGGCCCCGTGAACGACCCGCCGGTGACATAGACAGGCAGCATATGCCCGGCCCCGGACGGGCCGATATCGATCGGCGGCGCCAGGCCGGCAAAGACGGTGAACAACAGTTCCGATTGTAGTTGTGGCATTGCCGCCTCCCTTGACGGCCCCCAGCATGCATGGCCGCGCTGGCAACGGCCCCCCATCCGTGGGGGGTGCCGGCACCACCGCCCCGGCCGAGATTGGGATGCTGTGTGTTGCATCGCCGTCATGGGGCGGGCCAGCCAAGAACGGGAACGGAAACAATCATGACGGACAGTACGAACAACCACCGTCTCGACGGCAAGGTCGCCCTGATCACCGGTGCTGCCCGCGGCCTGGGCGCCGAGACCGCCAGGGTTCTGGCGGCGGCCGGGGCAACGGTGGTCCTCACCGACATTCGCGACGAACTGGGCCAGGCGACCGCGGCCCAGCTCGCGGCCGACGGCGCCACGACCAAATTCCTGCACCAGGACAGCAGTCTCGAGGCCGATTGGGTGCAGGCCATCGATGCCACGATCAAGGCCTTCGGCGGGCTGGACATCGTCGTCAACAATGCTGGCATCGAGGCTGTCTGTCCCATCGTCGACACCACGGTCGAGACGTTCGAGCGCATCATGCGGGTGAATTCCACCGGCGTGTTCCTCGGCATCAAGCAGGCGATCCTGGCCATGCGCCCGGGCGGCGGCGCCGGCCACGGCGGCTCGATCATCAACCTGTCGTCGATTGCCGGCCTGCGCGGCTTCCCCGGCTTCTTCGCCTATTGCGCCTCCAAGGGCGCGGTGCGCCTGATGACCAAATCCGCGGCGGTCGAATGCGCCAACCTCGGCTATGGCATCCGGGTCAATTCGATCCATCCCGGCCTGATCATGACCGACATGGGCCATGCCGCCGTCGATGGCCTGGTCGCCATCGGTTTCGTGCCCGACGCCCAGACCGCCTCGACCACCTTCGATGCCCGACAGGCCTTAGGGCTGGGCCGCCCCGCCGATATCGCCGAAGCCGTGCTGTTCCTGGCCAGCGACGCCGCCGGCTGGATCACCGGTGTCGAACTGTCGGTCGACGGTGGTTTCGCGGCGAGTTGAATGGCCGATCTAGCCCTCTCCCCCTCGGAGGAGAGGGATCGCTTGCATCATGACCCGTGGCGGACCATGGCGCTCTGGGTCAGGAAGCGGTCATAGGAGTCGGGATCGTTGGTCACCGTCTCGTAGCCGCCGGTGATCTTCTTCACCTGCTGCAGGCGGGTGATGCGGTTGGTCTGGATGTTGTGGGCATGGACATGGGTCCAGGACCAGTAGGGATGCGCCCCGTCCATGACCGATTTGCCGCCCTCGTCATAGAGCGAGAAGGCGCCGTCGAAGGAGCGGAAGGCCTTGCCCTGCCGATCGAAGCTGATCATGCCGATGGGCAGCATGGTGCGCAGGTCGAAGGTCACCTGCTTCTTCGAGATCGGCGCCCGCGGGAACATCACCGGTTCCGCCTCGATCGTCACCGCTTCCGGCACCAGCTCGACCGCGGTATCCCAGAACGACTGGCCCTTGGCCCCGCCATGGACGCCGCGTTCCCAATTGGGCTGATCCGCCATCCAGTTGCGCGACAGCGCGGCCAGGGCCGGGCCGCGGGCGACGATCTTGTAGTTGCCCCAGGTCAGGAACGGATCGCCGGCGGCCCAGGCGTCCGACAGGTAGAGGTCGGAGCCCGGGATCAGCGGCTCGAAGCGCTGGTTGGTGGGGTAGCGGCGGATGCGCTTGAAACCCGGCAGGTAGCCATAGAGTTCGGGGAACTGGGTCTGGTCGTAGGGCCAGATATTGAGGAAGGCCGTGCCCTTCACATTGTTGGGCCAGGGGAAAATGATCGACTGGTAGCGCAGCTTGTCCTCGTGGCCCGGCAAATAGGGCTTGGGCTCCAGCACCACCCGCCCCACCGGCGCCATTTCGACCCACAGGGATTCGTAGAGATAGGCGACGGTGCCGTCGGGATCGAGGTCGTATTCCTTGATCGCATAGTTGGAAATATCGTGCCGGCCCCAGCTCAAGGTCAGGCCGGCGAAGACTTCCAGCGCCGTCTTGGCCTCGGGGAACGGGTTGCCGCCGATCCACGGCTTGCCCTCCCGGGTGACGACATTGCCGGTCGTATCGAACTGGGCCTGGCCCTTGTTGCGCAGGGTCGCCTCGAGATACTCCCACGGGCTCAACTTCATGATCTCGGTCGTCGCCGGCACCACTTTCAGGCGGCGGCCCATCTCCTTGATCTGGACATAGCGGATGGGATCGAGCAGATCGCGGACAAGATCCACGTTGTCGGCCGTGATCTCGTGCCCCGTGGCGATCTTGCCCTTGGTGTAGGCATCGATCGACAGCAGCTCGTCGGGATAGGCCGCGGCGGCCGTGCCCCGTGCCGCGATGGTCGCCCACAACGGCGCCAGGACACCGGCGGCGAGGATACCCCTCGCCGCCTGGCCCAGAAAGTGACGGCGGGAAAAGCCGTGATCGTACTTGATGACATGCATGCCCCGCCCCCAAGCCTGTCAGAACTGACGCGTGACGCGCAGGAAAGCCTCGCTGGCGAAGTCGAGGGTCGAGAGCGCGTTCTTGTTGTCGTCCGACGCCGTGATGATCGACGAGTAGAGATCGACCTGCCAGGCATCGTCCGGCTTCCACTTCACACCCGGCTGGAACAGGGCCCCGCCACGCAGATCGTAGAGCACGGTCAGGTCGAACCGCCATTCCAGCGTGGGCGACGGCTGCTGAATCGCCAGGGCGAAGGCGTTATAGCCATCGACACCGGTAGGATCCCGTTCGGCGGTGCCACCATAACCGTCCAGATTACGCCCAAATAGGTCGCTTTCGGACTTGTGGAGATACTGAAACACCATGTACGTTGCAGGGAATTCATCGGTGAAGCGGTAGTACTTCTCGAGCACCAAGGCCAAGGTCCATTCGTCGCTCTCGATGGGCCTTTGCGACAGAGACGGACTGGTGAATTTCTTGTCCGGCGTATAGGACATTTCGATCCGCGCGATGAGCTGATCGAAAAGCGTGTCGGGCTCGTCCTCGAAGACGTAGTTGGCCCCGAAACCAAAGACGTTTTCGTAAGGATAGATCCGTTCGATATGGCCGCGCAGGCCGCCGGACAGGGCAAAAAACGTGTCGAGTTCCTGACCGGCCAAGGCATGATTGTTGCCGGCGTTGAAAGCGCCGAGCAGGCCCGTGAACGGCTGGAAATCATCCACCGCGGCGTTCAACCCGGCGGTGCCGTTGAGCCGGACCATGGTCGCATAGTCGAACCATTCCTGTGCCGACAGGACACCGTTGATGGGATCGACCTGGAACGGCGTTTCCGCCAGGACGGCGCCCGAACCCGGCAAGCCCGGCAGATCGGCACTGCCGCCTGATTTTGTCCAGCGATAGATACCATCCGGGTTGCGCCGGCTGGTCGCCATGAACTGTACGCCCAGCGGCCCCATCTGGCCACGCAGACGGCCGCCAACATTCCACGACCCATCGACCTCGTGATAGCGATCATGGACGGTGAACTGGTCCGGGATCACGTTGTACGGTGTCGACGGATTGGCATTGATCGACGGGTTGAACTGCTGGACGAAGGCATCGATCTCCCAATTGTCGGTCACCTGGTAGGAGGTCCGTATGCCCAGGGCCGGCACCCGCTTGTCCGAGAATTCCTCGGCCGCCGGATCGAGGATCAGATGGCGGCGAAGGTCGAGGCCGTTGGGCACGTCGAGAACGCGGAAGAAGATCGACTCGCCCCAGGCAATCTGCTGATTGCCGGCCCGGATGAACAGCGGCCCGTTGGAATAGTCGAGATAGGCCGCCGGCAGATCGACCATATAGTCGTTGTCATTGATTTCCAGCAAGGAACCCCGATCATCACCACGGATCGGCGCTTCGAAGAAACTGGTGTCGCCGTTGTCGTCGTAGACATTCCAGTCGTAGTAGCCGCGCAGGGTAAAATGCGCCTTGAGATCCGGCGAGAAGGCCGCGTCGAGGTTTAGTTCCAGCCGCGTCGCAAACAGGTTGAAATCGTTGTCCGTGCTGCGGGCCGCCCGGGTCGCCGTCGTCGGCAGGCCGGCGATCAGCGGATTCAGCGCCACGGTGACGCCGTTGTACTTGTTGCCCTGGGTATTGAAGGGATTCTCGTCGCCCGAGATCCCCGCTGCCACCTCCTGTCGCACAAAGCCCGAAAACGAGATGTCGACCGCTCTCGCCGACATCACCGGTGCGACCACCACGGTCGCGCCTAAGGCGATGCTCCACCATCTGTTGCTGCCATTGCCCCTATCCCTCATGCTTGTCGCTCCCTTTGTTGTTCTACTCACTCAACAAGACCACCCAGCACCCCGCGCAGCAGGCCGCCGATCATCGGCACATCGGCAAACGGCCCCATGGGACCGATGGCGTCCGCCAGCGGCGCCAACTCGCCCAGCAGGGGGCCGCCCGTGGCGTTCTCGATCGAACCGCCCAGCAGGCCGCCCACCAGGCTCAAGGTCGTCTCGGTCTTGGCATCGGCACCGCCCGCCAGGAACGAGCCGGTCACGGCACCCAGCAGGTCACCCACCAACGGCACACCGGTCAGTGGCCCGCCGACAGCCAGGAAGCCGCCGCTGGCAGTCCCCAGCCCGTCGCCCAGGGTGGCGACGACCGGATTCAACGCCTCGCCCAAGGTCTCCAGCGGTGCGGCCAGGGCGCTGGTCAGGGGACCCAGCGGCCCGCTATCGATGGCGGTCGCGGCATTGAGCTGCGAGGTCAAGGGGGCTAGCACGCCGCCGGCGGGATCGACCAGGCTTTGCACCAGGCCGGTAACCGGCTCCAGCGCGGTCTGGCTGCCGAGATCGCCCAGCAGCGTGTCGACCGAATCGATCAGGCCTTCGCCCGCCACCCCACTGCCGCCGAGCGCTGATGCCGTGCTGCCCGATGCCGTGCTGGACGATGCCGCGCTGCTCGCGCCGGCCGCATCGCCCTCGCCGGGCGACAGGCTGCCGAAGCCGTCGTTGTCGCCATTGAGCGCGCCGGCCGCCTGGGCGATCTGGCGCAGGCCGAAGCCCGGATCGCTGGTGATGAAATTGGGCCGCGTGCCGTAGCGATGACGCTCGAACAGGGTCGGGCCGTCCGACGCCTGCTTGGTGCGGTCGGTGGCGAGCAGATCATCGCCCGCGTTGAAATAGAAGCGCACGCCGGCGACGCCCAGGGCGCCGTCGTCGTCGAACACGCCGGTGGCATAGAGCGACAGGCCGGGGGAATTGCCCAGCAGGGCCTCGACCTGGACATCGCCGGCCCATTCGCTGACCTCGTCATAGCGCACGCCGGCGCCCAGGCGCAGGTTGGGCGTGGCATAGACCGACAAGCCGGCCCGGCCGTACCAGCTGTCGGCAATATCGCCGCCCTGGTACCCGACCATGCCCTCGAGCGTGATCGTGTCGAGATAGAATTCGGCAAAGCCTGCGACCGCGTATTGCGACACGGAGTCGAGGGCGTAGCCGCCGCCGGCGATGCCGACCGAGAAACGCTGCGGGTCGCGATAGAACAGCTGCAGGGCGCCGCCGCCAAAGCCGGTATCGCCCCCCGCCACGCCGGCGATGGCATCGGCCTGCAGGCCGCCGCGATCGCCCAGGGGGATGGCGATACTGCCGGCACCGCCGTAGATCGCGCCGTTGTCGTCGCCGCCGCCGAAGCCTTCGAGCACGAAACTGGTGCCCGCTACCGCGACCGGGCCGCCATCCTGGCCGGCGCTCGCCGACACGGGCTCGGCATCCTGGCCAAGGCCAAGACCTGCCGCGGCGCTGGCCGAGACCAGCACCGCCGAACCCAGCAGCAGGTTTGTCATCCGCATTGCACTCATGAGCCACACCCCCTGTTTGCCGCCTCTTGCCGTCGCGTCAGCCGCCCCTCACCCCGAAAAGATCGGGAGGGCGAACGGGGTTACGCACCGTCCGCCCTCCCCGAGTTGTCCGGGGGAGCCGGATCAAAACTGATAACTGACACGCAGAAAGACCTCGTCGGCGTATTCGATGCTGGACAGCGCGTTCTTGTTGTCGTCGTCGGCAACCACAAAGGTGCCGTAGAGATCGACCCCGACCTTGTCGTTGGGGCGCCAGCGAATGCCGGGCTGGATCAGCACCCCGCCCTCGATGTCGTAGAGCACCGCGAGATCGGCCCGCCAGATCAGGTTGGGGAACGGCTGCTGGGCGGCAAAGGCAACGGCGGTATAGCTGTCGATGCCGTCCGGCGTGTGGTTGACCGAGCCGCCGAAGCCGCTGAGCGCCCGGCCGAAGATGTCGGACTGGGACTTGTGCAGGGCTTGCAGGACCATGTAGGTCGCCGGGAAGTCGTCGAAGAAGCGCTGATACTTCTCGAAGATCAGGGCCATAGTGTATTCATCCTTCTCGATGAATTCCTGGCCCAGGGTGATGTTGGTGAACTTCTTGTCCGGCGTATAGGTCATCTCGAAGCGGGTGATGAGCTGGTCGAAGATGGTGTCCGGCTCGCCCGAGAAAACATAGTTGATGCCGAAACCGAAGACGTTCTCCTGCGGATAGACCCGCTCGATATGGCCCCGCAGGCCGCCCGACAGGGCGAAGAACAGGTCCAGCTCGGTCTCGGCCAGCATCATGTTGTTGCCGACATTGAAGGCCAGCAGGTTGCCGGTGGCGGGCTGGAAATCGTCGATGGCGGCATTGAGGCCCTGGGTGCCGTCCAGGCGGACGTCACCCGCGTAATCATACCATTCCCGGGAGGAATGCACGCCGGTCGGATCGACCTCGAAGGGGGTATCCTTCAGGCTGTTGCCGCTACCGGGAATGACCGGGATGTCACGATTGACGCCCGATTTCGTCCAGCGGAAGACACCGTCGGGATTGCGGCGGTTGACGGCGATGAATTGCAGGCCGATGTCGCCCAACTGGCCGCGGATGCGACCGCCGACATTCCACATGTTGTCGACCGCATCATAGCCTTCGCGCTGATGCACGGTGAACTGATCGGGGATGATGTTGTAGGGCGTGTTGGGGTTGGGCAGGATGGACGGGTTGAACTTCTGAACGAAGGCTTCCAGCTCCCACTCGTCCGTCACCTGATAGGAGGCGCGAATGCCGAGGCCAGGAACGCGCTTGTCGGAATATTCCTCGCCCGCCGGATCCAGCACCAGGTGGCGGCGCAGATCGAGGCCGTTGGTGACGTCCAGGACGCGGAAGAAGATCGCCTCGCCCCAGGCAATCTGCTGATTGCCCACCCGGATGAACAGGGGGCCGGTGGCATAGTCGACATAGGCATCGGGGAAATCGACCATGAAATTCTGGCCGGTGACCTCGAGCGGCGTGCCGCGGTTACCGGTGAACGGCACTTCGAAGAAGTTGGGATCGCCGTAGTTCTCATAGAGGCCGGTGTCCCAGAAGGCCCGCAGGCGCACGGTCGCGCTGAGGTCGTCGGTGAACTTGGCGCCGAAATTGAGCTCGAGCCGCGTCGCCAGCATGTTGAGGGCGTTGCTGTCGCTCTTGATCTTGCGCTCGCCCGTCGCCAGATCGACGGGCAACAGGCCCAGAACCGGCGCCGGGACGAGGCCCAGCAGCGGCCCGATCGAGTGCGGGAACAGGGGCACGGGGACATTGTTGTAAGGGTTGCCCCCCTGGTTGTTCTGGTTCTCCTGGCCACTGACCTTGAACGCGATCTCTTCCCGGATGAAACCGGAGAACGAGAAATCGACACCGAGCGCCGGCGTCATCATGCCGATCGCAGCGCCCCCTGCCATCAGCTTGTAAAGGAGTTTCTTCTCCCGCATGTGCCCCTCCCCAATGTCAATCCATTCTGGACTTCGACAATTTCCACGTTATGGCGCGAGTTCGACGATCCGCCCCCTGTGACCGGTGACAATCCATTGCGTGTTGCCGCCGGCGGCAACGCCCTGATACCAGGTGGTCGCGACATCGCCGGGGGTGGCGACGGCCCAGTCGGACCCGCCTTTGGTGCCACGCAACAGGGCCCGCATGCCGGTTACCAGCACCGCCCCGTCATCCCTGATTTTCACCCCCAGCAGGTTGACCTGGGTCGGGGTCCGTTCCGCCGCCCAGCTTGCCCCGCCATCGCTGGTACGCAGGACGGTGCCCTTTTGCCCCACCGCGTAACCTATCCCATCGCGACCGATCGCCAGATCGAACAGCGAGGCCTCGCCGCTGTGCGCGGCACTCCAGGTCGCACCGCCATCGGTGGAGCGCAGGATCAACTCGAACTCGCCAACCACGGTGATCGCGCCGGCGTCATCGACCGTCACGCCGTAGAGATGCGGCTCCAGCCCTTCGGGGTTGAAGGCCGCCCAGTCGATGGCGACCTGGGTCCAACTCTTGCCGCCGTCGCCCGAGCGCAGCACGGTACCGAAGGCACCGACCGCCACGGCCTGGCCGCTGGCATTCAGGTCGATATCGAACAGCCGGCTGGTCGAGCCGCTGGCGATCGCAGTCCAGGCGGTTTGCCCCTTCTCGCGGCGCAGGATAGTGCCGGCCTGGCCGACCACCAGGCCGACGCCCTGCTTCAGCGAGCAGCCCAGCAGGGCCGAGACGGTCAAGCCGTGCTCGACCTTGTGCCAGCCGTGGCCGCCGTCATTGCTCTCGAACAACAGGGCCGGGGCACCGACCGCCAGGGCCTCCTTGCCCTGGACATCGATGCAATAGACCGCCTCATGGGCCGTGCCCGCGCGCAGGACGTCGAGTGTCGTGGCCGGCGGCGCGCCGGCGGTTGCAACCGAGGCAGCCAGGACCGCCGCAGCCGATGCCGCCAGAAGGCTTGTCAAACGTGTCATATCGTTTCCGTTCCCCTGAGATCGCCGGCAGCAATGCGCTGCCGGCGACCAAGCCCGATCAGGCGCCCAGGCGCCGCACCGCCTGGATGGTCAGGAACTTGTCGTAGAGACTGCCCTGGTTCCAAGACGAGTTGTAGCCGCCGGTGATGCTCTTGGCCTGGACGAACCGGCTCATGCGGTTCGACTGGATGTCGTGGCTGTGGACATGGGTCCACGACCAGCCGGGGTTCTTGCCGTCCATGACGACGTTGCTGGCCGTCTTGTACTGGCTGAAGCCGGGCTCGAAGGATTTCCAGATTTCGCCGCGCCGGTCATAGGTGACATAGGCCACGAACATCATGTTGCGGACGTCGATCCAGACCCGCTTCTTGCCCACCGGCGAGCGCGGATAGCCGACCGGCTCGGCCTCGACCACCATCACCTCGGGGATCAGCTCCATGTAGGTGTCGAAGAAGGTCTCGCCCTTCGGCCCGCCATGGACCTTGCGCTCCCAGTTGGGATCGTCGCCCATCCAGTTCTGCGAGACCGAACCCAGGTGCGGCTTGCTGCCGATCACCTTGTAGTTGCCCCAGGTCAGCATGGGGTCGCCCGCCGCCCAGGCGTCCGACAGGAAGATGGTGATGCCGGGCACCAGCGGCTCGAAGCGCTGGTTGGTGGGGAACCGGCGCTCGCGCTTGAAGGCGGGGAGATAGCCGAACAGGTCGGGGAACTTGGCCTGGTCGTAATACCAGGTGTTGACGAAGGAGGTCCCCTTGACGTCGTTGGGGCCGATGAAGAACACCGACTGGTAACGCAGCTTGTCCTCGTGGCCTGCCCAATAGGGGCCGTCGGGATTGTTGACCAGGCAGGTCGTGTTCTGTTCGGCCCAGCAGAAATCATACTGGTAGGAGGTGGTGCCGCCGGGCGAAATGTCCCAGTCGCGCACGGCGTAGAAGGACTGATCGTGGCGGCCCCAGCTTAAGGTCAGGTTGGCGAAGGCTTCCACGCCGTCCTTGGGCTCGGGGAACGGGTTGCCGCCGATCCACGGCTTGCCGTCGGCGTTGAAGGTATTGCCCGAACCGTCCAGCTTGGCCTTGCCCTTGTTCTTCAGGGTGGCTTCCAGATATTCGTGCGGGAACAGCTTGGTCACGTCGCTGGTGGTCTCCACCAGGGTGATGCGCCGGCCCATTTCCTTCACCTGGCGGTAGGCGATGGGGTCGAGCAGGTCCTTCACGATATCGACATTGTCGGCGGTGAGCACGTCGCCGGGCTTCAGCTTGCCCTTGGTATAGGCGCTGATCGAGCGCAGTTCTTCAGGGTAGGCGGTCGTGGCGTCGCCCGATTTGGCGATGGTCGGCCACAGCGGGGCGAGCACGCCGGCACCGACGATGCCCTTGGCCGCGCGCTCCAGAAACAGGCGCCTGGAGTAGTCGAAGTCGTATTTCTTAATGTGCATGGTTACAGTCCTCCCTGAGCGTTGCTTCGTCACTGGGCCGCGGCCAGCGTCGACAGTTCTTTTTCGTCAACCGTATAGGCGGAAAGATCGACCCCCTCGCCGACCAGCAGGTCGTCGCGGGTCATGAACTGGGGCTTCACCAGCCAGACCAGCAGGGGCACCACGATCAGTGCGATGACCATGTTGATCAGCATGACCATGACCAGCAGCAGGCCCATGTCGGCCAGGAACTTCAGTTCCGACAGGAAGTACCAGGGCAGGATGCCCAGCAGCATGATGGTGGCGGTGAAGAAGATCGCCTTGCCGGTGGTGGCAACCGAGGCGAGGATCGCCGTGTCATATTCCTTGTGGCCCTGGAATTCCTCGCAGATCCGGCTGAGCAGGTAGATGCCGTAATCGATGCCGACACCGATGCCGATCGCGGTGATCGGCAGGCTGTTGATGTCGAGGCCGATGCCCATTTCGACCATGACCGCGGTCAGGAAGAAGTTGGACAGGTTCACGGGCACCAGCAGCATCAGGCCGGCAACGATCGAGCGATAGGCAAAGGCGCAGCTCACGAACATCGCCAGGTTCAGCAGGCCCAGAATGATCCAGTGGTAGTGCTCGACCGCGTCGTTGACCGACTGTTGCAGGGCGATGGTGCCGGTGGCGAGGCGGATGCGGAAATCCGGGTGGTCGGAGCCGACAAAGTCGACCGCGGCCTGGGCCTGGGCAATCGCCTGGTCGACCGTTTCCTGTTTGTTGTCCTTGTACCACAGCGAGACAGTCGAATTCTGCTGCTCGAAATCGGTTACATGGAGGAAGGCCTTGGGGCTGGTGCCCACCATCAACGCCCCTACCGCGGCGCCCACGGAGGCATCGTCGGGATCGAGCGGCGACCATTTCGGGTTGCCGCCGGCGAACAGGCGATTGGCCTCGGGCAGGTAATCGGCGAAGGCCAGGGTGGCGACCGGCGGTTTCTCCTGCTGTTCCAGGAAATATTCGATGCGGGCCATGGTCGCGATGGTTTCGGCCTGGCGCGCCACCCGGTTGGGATTGATCGGATTCTTGGCCTCAAGCACGATTTCGAGCGTGTTCAAGCCCGGAAAGTGATCGTTGATCTGGGCGACCGCCGTGTTGAACTGGCTGTTTTCCCACAACAGGTTGCTGCCCTCGACCGGGTTGCCGATCTTCACATGGGCGGTCTGCCAGATGCTGAAGGCGGCGACGATCAGCACGGCGACGGTGGTGAAGCGTGCCCGCTTGCCGAAGGTCCAGGTGGAGAGGCCGCGCAGCAGGTTGCGGATCATCACATGGACCCCGCGGTCGCCGTCACGCCCGGTGATCTTCAGGATGTTGCGCGGCGTCGGCAGGTAGGACAGCAGCAGGGGCGTCAGGAAGATGTTGGTGGGCACCAGCATGAAGGCCCAGAAGCCGCAGAACAGGGCCAGGCGCTCCATCACCGGGATGGGTGCCACGGCGATCAGGCACAGGCCCACGGCATCGGTGACGATGCCCAGCGTGCCCGGCACCATCATCACGCTGAGCGCGATTTCGGCCGCCTTGGTCTTGTTCTTCACATGGTGAAGGATCTCGCAATAGCGCTCGATGAACTGCACGCAATGGCTGAACGAGCGCGCGACGTGGAGCAGCGGCACCACCATGATCAGCGGCTCGATCGGGATGTTCAACCAGCCGACGAAGCCAAAGCCCCACAGGGCGGCGATCGTGCTCGCACCCAGGGGCACGACGACACCGATGATGTTCCGCATGTAGACGATCAGGCACAGGATCAGCGCGCAGACCGTGGCCGCGAAGATGAACAGCATCTGGTGTTCATAGTGATAGACCCAGCCGGTCAGGGCCGGCTGGCCCGCCATGTAGACCTCGTGGTTGGCGTCGCGGTTACGCTCCACCAAGCCTTGCATGTATTCGAAGGTGGCGCCGTAATCGAGCAGGCGTTCGATGAAGGTGACGGTGATGATGGTCGCCGTCTCGTCGTCGGAGATCAGGAAGGCGCGGGCGTTGGGCGCCATGTCCACGCGGCGGCGGAATTCGTCGATATCGGCCTGGGTGGTAGGCACGGTATCGCCCATGATCGGCTGGGTATCGATGCCGTCCGGCACCGCTTCGGCATAACGCGCCTTCTCGGTGGTGATCGACAGGACCTGGTCGTGGTCGACCGCGGGCGCCAGATCGGCCTCGCGGGTCATGTTCCAGACCTTTTGCAGGGTATCGATATTATAGATCGTGCCGGTCTTGCGCTTGACCATCAGGGTGATGGTCAGCGGGTTGCCGAAGTTGGGGTGATCCTTGAAGGTCTGGACGTAAGGGTGGTCCGACGGCAGCAGGTCGGAGAAGATCGTGCGCAGCTCGACATTGCGCAGGCCCAGGCCCAGGAAGATCGTAATCCCGATCATTACGGCGACGGACAGCAGGCGGTTCTGCATCACGAATTGCGCGATGGAATGGCGGGTGATCTTCACTGGACTGAGCTCCCTTCCGCAGCGAGCTGCCGGCGCCCGCTGGAGCATGTAACCTGCTCGACGATGTCCGTTGCAGTGGCGAGGGCGTACCTCGCCGTGGCGGCATGACTGCCGACCCGACGCCTCATTGCGTTTCCCCCGTCGCAGGTGCCGCCCCTAGGGGTCCCGGGCCCTGCCGTTGTGACCGTGGCGCCTCTGGTCCGATGCAGACCCGCAGCGTTTTGCAGGCTCAGCGTGCGACAGAGCGCAAGGCCATCCTCCCCCCATTCGGAGGGGGATCGGGGGTGGGCATGGATCGGGCTGGGGCCCTTGCGGCCATCACCCGGGCATGGCCGGGGCGATGGCCGGGAAGGCGGCGGCTAGAGCACGCGGGCGCGGCGGGCCTGGCGCACCGCTTGGGTGCGGGTGTTGGCGCCAAGCTTCAGGAAGATCTGCTTGACGTACCATTTTACCGTTTCCGGCGCGATCGCCAGCGCCGCGGCAATTTCCTTGTTGGTCAGCCCTTCGGCCATGCAACTGAGCACTTCGCGTTCGCGCGCGGTCAGTTGCTGGTAGAGGCTCTGATCGCTCTCGGCCTCGCCCTGCAGCACGGCCATGCGTTCGGGCAGGATGCGCGTCGGCCGGCCGACCTCGGTAAAGTTCACCACCTCGGCACGCTTGGCGCCGGTGTCGCCGCGGCCTTGCAGAAGTTCGGCCGCAAAGGCCTTCTCCTCGGGCGACAGGCCGGCAGCATCGAGGCCGGTCTGCAACGCCTTGAGCAGGGGCAGGACATAGATCCGCTGATCCTGGAACGCGCGGCGGTATCGCTTGGGCAAGGCCATCGACAACGCGGCCTGGAACACCCCCACCGCCTCATCCTGGCTGCCCGTCGACCACAGCGCGCTGGCCAGCAGGATGCGCCCGGTCACCTGGTCGCCGAAACGATCGAATTCTTCGGCTTCGGCCAGGTAATTCTGCAGGAAGCCCAGGCTGCGCTTGGCCTCGCCCAGCATCAGGTCGGCCCGCGCCTCGCCCAGGCGGATGATCTCGTTGGTGAGGGTGACCGCGGTGCGGCCCAGTGCCGGATTCTCGGCCTGGCGCAGCGCCTGCAAACGATTGGTCCAGTGACGCACCTGGCGCCAGTCGTTGGCCAGCAGGGCAAGATGCAGGCGCTCGGCCAGGCAACCGGCCACGATACGGGCAAAGCCCAGGCGATTGGCGATCGCCTCCAGCCGGTCCAGCCGCTCCAGCGCCCGCTTCATGTCACCATCGGCGACATGGACCTTGACCAGCGAGATCGCCCCGCGCGCGCTAAAGCTCGGCGGTGTGCGTGAACAGGCGATGTCGAACCGTCCCGCCAAGACCTTCTGCGCGCCCAGGAGATCGTCCTGATCGTAAAGCAACCCGGAAAGACACGAGGCCGGCAAGGCCGCCGGCACCGAACGGCGGCCGCCGATTTCCTCGCCCCGGCGCAGCGCCATCTCGTAATGTTCCCGCGCCTTGTCGAACTCGCCACGCTGCTCGTGGGCGGTGCCGATGCAGCAATCGGCATAGATCATGGTGAAGTGGCTGCGCTCCGCCATGGGCCAGGATTCGCCGATCAACTGCGCCTCAAGCGCACGGTCGAATTCGCCCCGGATGTTGCGGTTGTAGGTGACCACATTGGCCAGCGCGCCGATCTTGAACTGGTCGTTGCGCGGCCCGTTGGCCAGCCATTCCTCGGCCACCTGCAGGCCTTCGCCGCGATCGTTCAGCGTGTAGTAGGCGGCCTTCACCGCCTGCAATTCCCACCGCACCGTGTCGTCCGGCTGGGGACGTTCGGCCAGCGCCTTCTCCACCTCGGCGATGGCGGCCCCCGCCTCGTCCATGCGCATCGACAGGCTCAACGCCCAGATGACATCGACCGCCAGGTCCAGACGTTTGGCGAAGGCTTCCTTGGGCAGCCGTTCGTACCAGCTCATCAGCAGCAGGATCTGGGCGCTTTCCACCATGCGCCGCGACTGGCGCGCGATGAGCTGAATCGCCCAGGTCGAATCGCCTTCCTCGATCGCGTGGTGGATCGCCTCGGAAATCGCCTCGCGAGCGGAAAACCACTGTGCCGCCCGGCGATGCAGACCGACGAACTCGTCATGGGCCAGCAGCTTCACCTCGCCGGCCAGGAATTCGCGCAGCAGGGGATGCAGCCGGGCCCAGCCTTCCGCCCCCTCCAGGGGAATGATGAAGGGCACCTCCTCGACCAGGCGGGCAATCCGCGCCGCCGAATCCGCCCGTTCCAGCACCTCGTCGCACAGGGCCGGACAGAAGCGCGAGAAGATCGAAATGCGCACCAGCCAGCGGCGATCCTCCTCGTCAATCTGGCGAAACACGGTGTCGCGGATGTAATCGGTGATTTCCTTGGTCTGGCCGCAGAAGGTCTCGACGAATTCCGAGACGTTCTTCTTGCGCGCCAGCGACTGGCTGGCCAGGCACAGGCCGGCGACCCAGCCCTCGGTCGCCTGGTTCAGCGTGTCGATGTCGGTCAGGCGCAGCAGGTCGTGGCCGCGCAGGCGGAAAAACTCGATGGCTTCCGAAATGTCGAAGCGCATCTCGGCGATATCGGTTTCCTGCACCCGGCCCTGGACCTTCAGCCGCGACAGGCCCAGCCGGATGGCGGGCCGGCCGGCCAGCACGAAATGCAGGTTGGGCGGCGCGTAATGGATCAGGTCATAGAGGATCGACAGCGCCGCGGGGGCATTGAGATCATGCACGTCGTCGAGGAAGACATAGATATCGTCGCTGAGCTGCTGCACCTCGTTGACGATGAAGCCGGCGACCAGATTGGGCGCAAGGTTGCCCGAGGCGGAGAGAAACGAGGTCGTCACCGCGCGATCGTTCTCGAACGCCTGGTCGAGCGCGCCCAGCAGGTAGCTGAGCAATTGCGCCGGCTCGTTGTCGTGTTCGTCGAGGCTGAGCCAGGCGACCCGGCTGCCGTCGAACAGCAGGCGTTTGCGCCAGTCGGCCAGCAGGGTGGTCTTGCCGAAGCCGGCGGGCGCGCGCACCAGCGTCACCGAATAGGCGGGCAGGTGCTCGAAATAATCTTCGAGGTTTTTCCTACGCACGAGGTTGGTCAACAGACTCGGCGGCAGAAATTTGGTCCTGACGAGCATTGCAGCCCCAATCCGATGTTGTCTCGGTTATCGTTATCCAGGCCCTGATGGTCGAACGGTGCTGCGCACCGCCGATGGCCGATTATTTCGGCCTTTCCTCCCCCAACCAGTCAGTGTCCCATTATGGGAGATCACCCCGAAAATTCGAGCATACATTCTCCCGAATAGGTACCAACAGTTCGGTATATCGGGGCCACCCCCTATGCAACAGCCGTGCGCTGCCGCCGCTGCGCCAGCGCAATATACCAATCCAGCGCCGGCGGATTGGTCATGGCGTCCCGGCTGGCGGCCTTGTCCGGCGCCCATCCCATCAGGATCTTGCGCACCGGGATCTCCATTTTCTTGCCCGTCAGGGTATAGGGCACGTCCGGCACCTGGTGGATTTCATCGGGGACGTGGCGCGGGCTGCAATCGGCGCGCAACTTGGCATTGATCGCCAGGCGAACACTATCGGTCAGATCGCATCCCGGCTTCAGCTTGACGAACAAGGGCATGTAGAAGTTTCCGCCCGGCAGTTCGCAGCACACGATCAGGCTGTCGAGCACCTCGTCGACCTGCTCGACCGCCCGGTAGATTTCGGCCGTGCCGATGCGCACACCGTAGCGGTTCAGGGTCGAGTCCGAACGGCCATAGATGTAGCAGCCGCCGCGACCATTGATCTTGATGAAATCGCCGTGGCGCCACACGCCGGGGAACACATCGAAATAGGATTCGTGATAGCGCTTGCCCTTGGTGTCGCCCCAGAAAAAGATCGGCATCGACGGAAATGGGTTGGTTACCACCAGCTCGCCGACTTCATCGGCCAGTTCCCGGCCGTCGTCGGACCAGGCATGGACGTCCATGCCCAGCATCCGGGTCTGGATCTCGCCGGCATAGACGGGCAAGGTGGGCGACGCGCCGACGAAGCCCGAACAGATCTCGGTGCCGCCGCTCTGCGAGGTCAGCCACAGGTCGGATTTCACCGCCCGGTAGAACCAGGCGAAGCTTTCCGGCGTCGCCGGCGAGCCGCCCAGCAGGATCGAGTCGAGGCGCGACAGGTCGAACGTCTTGCCCGGTTCCAGGCCCTTGCGCTCCAGGATCTGGACATAGGTCGGGCTGGCGCCGAAACAGGTGGTGCCGGTTTCGGCTGCCATCTTCCACAAGACGTCGGGTTCGGGATGGACCGGGCTGCCGTCGTAGAGCACCACGGCAGCGCCGGCGAGCAGCCCGGACAGCACGATGTTCCACATCACCCAGCCGGTGGTGGTGTAGAAGAACATCACCCCGCCCGGCTTCAGGTTGAGGTGGAAATGGCTCAGCTTCTGGTGCTCGAGCAGGGCGCCGATGTGACTATGCGCGATCGCCTTGGGCAGGCCCGTCGTGCCGGACGAGAACACCACCCACAGCGGATGATCATAGGCGACCTGCTCATAGGCGAAGAGGTGGCGCGGCACGTCGGAATGATCGAGCAGTTCGCGCCACAGGATCGCGTCCGACAAGGGCGGCACGGCCGCCGCCTCGTCCAGATAGGGCAACCAGACCACGCAGGTCAGCGACGGCAGGGCCGCCACGATCTGCTTCACCTCGGCGATGCGCGAGAAATCCTTGCCGGCGAAGCGATAGCCGTCGGCGGCGAACAGCACCTTGGGCTCGATCTGCGAGAAGCGCTCGATCACCGTGGTCACGCCGAACTCAGGGGCGGCACTTGACCACACGGCACCGATCGCCACCGCCGCCAGCATGGCGATCGCCGTCTCGGGGATGTTGGGCATGTAGGAAACCACCCGGTCGCCCGGCGCCACGCCCAGGCCGCGCAACTGCGTCGCCACGATCCGCACCTGGCGGCCCAGTTCGCGCCGGTTCATGGTGGCCAGCGGCCTGGTCTCGCTCATGTGATGGAAGGCCGGGGCATTGCCGTCGCCCTCGGCGCGCAGCATGTGCTCGGCATAATTGACGCGCGAGCCCTCGAACCAGCGCGCACCCGGCATCACCCGGCGGTCCAGCACCCGGGCATAGGGCCGCGACGACTGAACCTCGAAATAATCCCACAGCGATTCCCAGAAGGCCTCGATCTCGGTCACCGACCAGCGCCACAGCGCATCATAGTCGGCGAAATTCAGGCCCCGGTTGTCACGCAGCCAGCGCAGATATTGCGTAACGTTCGAGTTCTCGACAAAGGCCCGCGACGGCGTCCACAACAGGTCCCCTTCCTTCACCATGGCAAGCCCCCTCCCGTTTTTCAAGGCAATGCCGCGAGCCGTTCGAGCACGAGCTCGGGCCGCGCATCCGCCGGAATGGCGCCAAACAGAAAATCCCCGCCGCCGCCTGGCATCGGCGCATCCGCCTCGGTCCAGAAGCCGCCGGGCAGTTGCAGCCCGGTCGCCGCCCCCGGCACCGGCAGCGGCGCGATCAGGAAATCGATCCCGGCCAGGCCCCCCGCAAGGTCGTCGGCCGCGCCGCCCAGCCGCAGGCCGATCTCCCAGCGATAGTGACCGGCAATGTTCAAGACCGCCTGATAGGCGGCAATGCCCTCGCGCGACACCGGCTCGCCCGGCCGCTCCTCCAGCAGCAGGAGGTCGATCCCGGCATCGCCGAAGGCGCGCAGGAAATCGGCCAGATACATCGACGCACTGTCCGCGTCGTCGTTCTCGATCGCTTCGTCCGCGTCGGCCGTCCCGGCCCAGGCGGCGGCAAGCTGGATGAAATGGCGCGGCGACGGCAGGACCAGGGCCAGCGGCAGGCCGGCATGGGTCCGGCGCAGGCCGTCGAGCGCACTGGCGACATGGCCACGCATGGCCTCGTCCGCCAGCAGGGTCTTGAGCGGATAGAGCAGGCGGCGGCGGCCGGCCAGCGCCTCGCGCAGGTCGCCATGGCTGACCAGCCAGGCCTCGACCAGCGGCCGCAGCGGCAGGGCCGCGACGTCCGACTTGAGCAGGCCCTGCGCCTTGCGGTGCCAGTCGACAAGACGCGTGACATCGCCCCAGGGGATGGCGCCCCCGGCCAGCAGGCGCCCGCAATAATCGGTATAGTCGAGCCAGCGTGGCTGCCGCCCGCCGGCCGCCAGCCGATCGCGGAATGCCCCCATGCCGGTCATCCTTTCAGGGCCGCGACCTGGGCCTCGAGCTCGGCGATCCGCACCTCGCGCGGGTCGGGCATGAACACGGGCTGGATTGCGCCTGCGTCCATCTCCTGGCGGGCCTTGCCCGGCGTGGCCAGGATCACCGAATGATCGCCCCAGGAACCGAAATAGGGCAGATCCGCCGCCGGCCCCTCGGTCACCCAGTCCTTGACGAAGGCGGCATAGGGCTTGGCCCGGGCCTTGCGCGCGGCACGCTCCGCCGCGCGCGCCTCGTCGGTCGCCTTCACGTCGACCAGCAGGGTGCGCCGGCTGTAGACGACACGGTAGATGTCCCAGGCGCTTTCATGGGTGATCAGGTCTTCGCGCAGGTCCTTCATCACCAGTTCGGGATCGCGGTCCAGCACATCGCCGTAACCGCCGCCTGCACCCTGGCAGATCATGTAGATCTCGCCTTCCTCGACCAGCTCGAAGGTCATGCCGGCATTGGCGGTGACATAGCGGGCATTCTCGATCGGCTGCTCGTTCATCAGTTCGAGGATGTCATAGGGGAAACGGCTGGCGTTGCCCTGGCCCTTGAACCAGTCGAAGACGTTGATGTCCTTGACCTTGGCGATCGGATAGGCCGGGCAGCTATAGCCGCCGAACAGGCCGGGCGCCGAGGGAAACCACGATCCGGACTGGCCGGTCATGAAGCCCCACATCGCCGTGCCGCGGGCCGAGACCATCTGTTCGTAGCCCAGGCCGCCGCGATACTTGCCCCAGCCCACCCGGTCGCGCGCCAGGTGCTGCGCGATCAGGCGCACCATGGGCAGTTCTTCCTCGGCCAGTTCGTATTCGCCGGTGTCGCACATGAAGCCGAACAGGGGCGAGACGCTGCTTTCGCCGTCACGGTTCTCGCGCGCGCCCTGGCCGTTGCCGTTGATGTCGGCGCAGAAATTGCCGGTCACGTCCATGTGCTGGGTCAGGCCGCCATAGACGAAGGTGGCGGGCTGGTTGTACTGCGCGGCCAGGGTCACCGTGGCGCGGGCCTTGGCGCCGTCAGGCAGGCCGTAGAGGAATTTCGGGAAGGCCACCGTCGACATGGTGATGGTGCGGAACATCGGCAACAGGCTCATCGCACAAGGCGCGTCGTTGTTGGCGTCGATCAGCGAGTTCGGGTCGGTCTCGAAATCCAGGGCCGCGAGCACGCCCTGGTTATGCGGCAGGTCGGGCCAGATGTTCTGCAACAGGCCGGTGAGGAAGCACACCTTGGTCGAACCCAGCACGGCATTGACCGAGCGGTTGGAGAGCTGGGGCGAGGAGCCGCGGAAATCGATGGTCAGGCAGTCGCCCTTCACCCGGGCGGCGCAGGCGATCTTCAGCAGGGCCGGCTCGCGCAGGGTCGAGTCGATCCAGGAATTGAAGCGCACGATGCCGTCGGGCATTTCCTCGATGCGGCGATGAACCTCGGCCTCGGTATCTTCCAGGTTCCGGCGCAGATAGGCGACCAGGGCATCCTTGCCGAATTCGGCAATCACCGCGCGCACTCGGTCCATCAGCCGCATGCAGGCATGCAGCTTGACCTTCACGTCCTCGTACTGAAGCTTGGGATCGCGCACCGAGTTCTGCAGGAAGGTGAGGATGTCGCGCTTCACCTGGAAATTCTCGACGATGCGGAACGGGCTCATCTTGAGGCCCTCGTCCCAGCGCGATTCCGCCTTGGCCGGCATGCCGCCCGGCTCGATCGCGCCGTTCTCGCCCTCGTGAATGGTCGAGGAGACCCAGCATACCAGCTCGCCCTCGTGATAGACGGGCATGATCATGCTCTGGTCGGTATTGTGGATGCCGCCGTAACGCGAGTCATTATGGATGAAACCGTCGCCGTGGCGCACGCCGACGGTTTCGTCCTTGCTCCAGTACTTGTTGATGAACTTGATCGGGTACTGGCAGACGCCGGCGAAGGTGACGATGCCGGCCGGCGAAATGTCGGAGAGGTCGCCCGAAGCGGTGAACACACCGGTGACCAGGTCGCCCCACTTGGCGCCCGGCGCCGCCCCCATCTGCTCGATCATGCGGAAGCTCTCGGCCAGGGCCGAGATCACCCGGCCGCGCACCTGGTTCAACAGGTGCGAGTCCGTATGGCTTGCCAGTGCCGCCTCTTCCATGGCGCTGCGCGGTTCCAGCTTGTGGCTGCGCATGATCGCCGGGTCGGGGCCGTAGAACAGCTGATGCTCGTCGACGAAGTCCTGCAGCAGCTTGCGGTCACCGACGCTCAGCGTGGCAATTCCGGGCATGACGTTCATGGTTGCTCTCCCAAGTCTTCGTACGGGCCGGTCACGCGTCGATCCGCGTGAACCAGACGGCCCCTTGTGCCGCGGCCTCGAAACGCCAGCCCGGCTCGATCAGGTAGGTGGTGTGGCTGGTGGTGACGATGGCCGGGCCGTTCAGCACCACGCCATGTTCCAGCGCCTTGTCGTCATAGACCGCGGTATCGATTGCTTTGTCGTGATCGACGAAATGGCAGGAGCGATGGCCGACCGGCTCGGGCGCCGGCACCCGCTTCTGGCCGGGATGGATGTTCTCGAAATCGACCGCGTCGATCTCGACATAGGAGCAGACGCGCACGGTGTTGATGCGCACGCCCGCCTCCGCCGCCTGGCTGCCCTCGCCGAAGCGATCGCCGTAGGAGCGGTGGAACTGGGTGATCAGCTTCACCACGTCTTCCAGCGCGGTGAGGCGGTGCAGGTCGGTCACCACCGCGGTCTGCACCCGCTGATTGCCATAGCGCATGTCCAGTTCCAGGCGATAGCGGATCGCCTCGACCGCCATGCCCTGGCGCAGCAGGTCCTCGCGCCCGCGCCGCTCCAACTCCTCGACCATGGCGTTGAAGCGGTCGAAGTCGGTGAAGAGCTGCTTGGTGTTGGCGTCGAACATCACCGTGAAGGTGGACATTTCGTGAATGTGGAGCTGGCTCAAGTTACCCGCCCCGCAGGCCGAGAAGACGCTGGCGAACGGCGGCGCCAGGATGCGGCCGATCCCCAGGCCCTTGGCGATGCCGCAGGCGTGCAAGGGACCATTGCCGCCATAGGTCAGCAGGGTGAATTCCATCGGGTCATAGCCGAAGGTGCGCAATTCGGTGGCGACGCCATTGGCCATGTCGAGGTCGACGGTGCGCTTGATCAGCTTGCAGGCCTCGATCAGGTCCAGATCCAGGACATCACAGATCTCGTCCTCGATCACCTGGCGCGCCCGCTTGGGGTTCAGCTTGATATAGCCGTTGGCGTAGTTGGCCGGATCGAGATAGCCAAGCAGCAGGTCGGCATCGGTCACGGTGGGCTTCAGGCCGCCACGGTCGTAGCAGGCAGGCCCCGGATCGGAACCCGCACTCTTGGGCCCGCACTGCACCGTGTCGTACATGCGGTTGTGCTGGGCGATCGAACCGCCGCCGGAGCCGAGCGTCGCCAGGTGGACCATGGGCACCGAGACCAGCCAGCGTTCGATGGTCGGCTGGAAGTCGTAGAACTTCACGCCGCCGTCGACCACCAGGCCGATGTCATAGCTGGTGCCGCCCATGTCGGTCGCCACCACGTTGCCGAGCTTGGCCTGACGCGCCAGATGCTCGGCCGCGGCAATCCCCGAGACCGGGCCGGAGTGCACGGTCTGCAAGGCGTCGGTCGAATTGAGCTGGGCCATGCCGCCGGAATTGTGCACCACCAGCATCGGCTTGGTGTAACCCGAACTGCGCAGGTTGCGTTCGAGCGAGGACAGGCCGAAATACATCGCCTTGTGCAGGAAGGCATCCATGATGGTGGACATGGAGCGGACATACTCGCCCTTGCGCCCCGCCACTTGGTGCGACAGCAGCAGGGGCATCGCGCCCAGCATGTGTTCGGGATAATCCTCGACGAAGATTTCCTGCAGGCGCAGCTCGTGCACCGGGTTGACCACCGAATTGGCCAGGGTCACCACCAGCGCCTCGGCCCCGGCATCGACCAGGTCGCGGATCTGACGGCGCAGGTCGTCCTCGTTCAGCGGGATCAGCACCTCGCCCTTGTAATCGATGCGTTCACGCACGGTGCGGATCATCTCGATGGGCACCAGCGGGTGGGGCCGCTCGGCATTCGGGATATCCTGCTGCTGCTTCATCGACAGGCCTTCGCCATAGCCGCGACCGCGCGACAGGGGCACCACCGACTTGAAGCCGGCCGTGGTGATCAAGCCGATCTTGGGGCCGCGCCGCTCGATCAGGGCATTAGTGCCGAGCGTGGTGGCATAGCGCACCGAGTCCACCTGCGATAGCATCTCGTCGCGCGTGGTCCCCACCTCGCGGCAGGCGAAGTCCAGCGCCTCGTTGAAGCCCTGGGCAAGGTTGTGCTTGGTCGTCAGGGCCTTGCTTTGGACGTAGCGGTCACCCCAGATGACGAAGCAGTCGGTGAAGGTGCCGCCGATGTCGACAGAAACGCGCTTCATCTTCTCAGTCCTTCGCCGGGGCGTGGGCGTGGCTGTGGCCGTGGTGATGATGGCCCTCGAGCTTCGGCGGTTCCTTGCCCGGGTTGCGGTTGACCACTTCCTTGCGCTTGGACCATTGCGCCTTCAAGGCGTCGATATCGAACTCGATGTCATGGGTCGGCGGGTGGCCGGGCACGGTGTACTCGGTCTCGACCATGGTCCCGCATTCCGGGCAGTAATATTCCAGGATCCGGCACCAGGTCGGGTTGGGCGAATAGGTGTAGTCGTACTTGGCGGGGTCCAGCAGCGGCTTGTGGATCTCGCGCGGGTCGCGGTTGTAGACCAGCAGGCCTTCCTTGTAGTTGCCGCGCGCCGGCGCGATGTCATGGTCGCAACGCCGGCATTCCCAGCGTTCGCTGTCCAGGTTGATGCGCAGGTATTCGGTGATCAGGACCTTCACGTCGGGTCTCCTCAAGCGTCGCGGCTGAGCAGGGTGTCGCGGTTGGAATTCACCGCGAAACGCCAGCCGCGGCCGATGCGCGCGGTGAAAAAGGCTTCTTCCAGGATGCAGGGGCCGGCGGCGAAGGCACCGGGACCCTGCGCTTCCAGCCGGTGAACGGGCAGCGTTACGCTGCCGTCGCCCGGCATCGTCAGTGCGCGACTGCCGGCAACCACCGCGGCGATCGGTGTCGGCGCCGCGCCGTTGACGAGCTTGGCGTGATTGATGTCCTTGACCACCCGCAGCTCGACCGCCAGGTCGCCCGCGCCCGCCAGCTCGGCCGGCAAGGGCGTGCCGGGCTGCCAGGCGTGACGGCTGTCGTCATTGCCGCTGGCATGGGACACCGACCATTCCTGCCGGCACTCGGCAATGTCGAAGCCTTCGGCGAACATGTCCCGGCCGGCGCGGGTGCGCAGTTCGTCGACCGTGGCCGGCACCCCGTCCACCGCCGCCATCAGGCGATAGCCTTGGGCGATGTCGGAGAAGCCGATGCCGAAGGCCGAGAACACGGCAGCCAGGCCGGGAATGATCACCTTTTGGATACCCGCCGCCTCGGCGATCGCCGAAACCACGAAAGGCCCCGCCCCACCGAACGCCGCCAGGGTCGTGTCGGCATCGATGCGGGTGAACTGCTTGAGACTGTCGGCGACCTTGGCGATCCAGGCTTTCTCGGCCACTTCCAGCGCCGCCTCGAAGCCGAGGCCCAGGGGGCCGGCGATATTCGCCTCGATCGCGGCGCGGGCCCGGTCGCGGTCCAGGGTCATGGCCCCGCCGAAATAGGTCGCCGGGTCGATCAGGCCGGTCAGCAGGAAGACGTCGGTGATGGTCGCTTCCTTGCCGCCCAGGCCGAAGCAGGCGGGCCCCGGGGCGCCACCGGTCGATTCCGGCCCGACATGCAGCACCCCATCCCGCACTTTCAGGATCGAGGAACCGCCGACGCCCACGCTGACGATTTCCGAGAGCGGGAAGGCGATCTCGATCCCCTCGACCTCGCCGCGGCGCTTGATGTGGGGCACGCCGTTCTCGACCAGGCCGATGTCGGTGGTGGTGCCGCCGATATCCATGGTCAGCAGCCGCTTGAAGCCGTAATGGGCGGCCAGCGCCCGCCCGCCTTCCATGCCGCCTTGGGGGCCTGAAGAATAGGTCTTCACCGCGATGGTGCGGGCAACGCGGGAGCTGTCGCCGTCGTTGCGGAAGATCAGCAGGGGGTTCTGGTGCTTGTATTCGCGCAAGATACCCTCGGCGTTATAGAGGAAGGTCTCCATCGCCGGGTGCAGGAAGGCGTTGATCAGGGCCGACCAGGCGCGCCGTTCGGGCTCGCTGTCGTCGACCAGGTCGCTGGCACACAGCACGGGCACGACGCCCAGCAGGTGGCGCGGGAACTTGCGCAGGATCGCCTGCTTCAGGCGGCGCTCGGCACCGCGATAATCGGCGCCGTCCAGGCTGATCACGATACGGTTGGCGCCGGCATTGGTCAGGCCGTTGATCACCTGGACCAGGGCGCTGTCGAACGCGTCGCCGTCCAGCGCGGTATCGATCACCTCGATGCGGGCCCCACCAGGGCGGCGAACATGTCGCGGGTCTGGGCCGTGCGGGTCAGGATCGCCGCGTCGCTGCCCTTGGAGAGGACCAGGCCCAGGCGCGGGCCCTTCTTTTCGACGATGGCATTGGTGCCCTGGGTGGTCGAATAGCGGATGTGGTCGGTCGCCAGCATCAGGTCGAGGAGCCGTTCCTCGCCATAGATCGCGACGGACGCCTTCTTCAAGCCCTCGAAGAAGCACTTCGACAGGTCATAGGGCGTGGTGATCGTCTTGGTGTGATGGACGGTTGCACCATCGATGACGCAGATGTCCGTCAGCGTGCCGCCGTTGTCGATATTGATGAGCAGACCCATGCCCCATTCCCGTCATCAAGGAGGGCACGGCCAGTGGCTGTTTCGCCTGGCGCAGGGCGCAAGCCGCCTGTGGCGGGCGGAATGGCCGCTCGCGTTGAGGTGACTCGGGCTCTACCTGACCGTTTCCCCGTTTTCGTTGTCCGCAGTGTTCACCGGGGCGGTGCGGCGCTACTCCCCCTGATCGGGGGGACCGATAGAGGGGCCGGTTTCAGGGCTGGGGCTGGCCGAACAGCTTGGCCTCGATCGCCGCCGCGCAGCCGCGCAGGGCCGGAATCAGCACATCGGTGCCAGGTGCCTGGAGATCGGCACTCGACAGGGAAATGGCGGCGATGACCCGGCCCTGGCCGTCATGGACAGGCACCGCGACGCAATGGACGTTTTCGGCCATTTCGGCATCGTCGATGGCATAGCCCTGCCCCTCCACCGCCGCCAGGCTGCGGCGCAGGTCGCCTGGTTCGGTCAGCGTGGTGCCAGTCAGGGGGACGAACGGCCCCGCCGCCAGGTAGCGCTCCCTGGCGGCCGTATCGAGGCCCGCCAGCAGAACCTTGCCGATGCCGGTGCAATAGGCTTCCAACTGCATCAGTTCGCGGGTGAAGACGCCAGGGCCCCCGCCGTGTTCCTTCACCAGGTAGGTAACCATGTCGGCCTCGAGAATGCCTAAATGGGCGGTGCTTTTCTGCGCCCGCGCGACCCGGCGCAGCAAGGGGCGGCTGGCCTGGATCAGCACGGCCCGGCGATCGGGGCCCAGCTCGGCCAGCCCCATGCCGGCGACATAGCGCCCCCTGGCCCCGCGGGTGATCAGGCGCTGGCGCTCGAATGCCGCCATCAGGCGGTGCGCCGTGGAAATCGGGATGTTCAGCCGCTCGGCAAGCTGGCCCAGCGGTGTGCGGCCCCGGTCCTTCATCACCGCGACGAACAGCGCAAGGGCCCGGTCCAGCGCCTGGGCCCCCGTCTCCCGACTTGATGGCTCTATTTTCATTCTCTCACAATATGAGCAAACGGCGACGGCGTAAATTGCCAGTGCCTTCGCCCTGCTCAATCATCCGCCCAACATCGATCGGGAGGATAGGTCATGAGTGAAAAGGTAAAGGTGGCAATCATCGGGTCGGGCAATATCGGCACCGATCTGATGATCAAGATCATGCGCACCTCCAAGGTGCTGGAAATGGCCGCCTTTGTCGGCATCGACCCGGAATCGGACGGGCTGAAGCGGGCGCAGCGCCTGGGCGTCGCCATCACCCACGAAGGCATCGAGGGCCTGCAGAAGCTGCCCGTGTGGCCTGAAATCGGCATCGTCTTCGACGCCACCTCGGCCGGTGCCCACCGGCACCACAACGCGGTCGCCCAGGCGGCGGGCAAGGTCATGATCGACCTGACGCCGGCGGCGATCGGCCCCTACGTCATTCCGGTGGTGAACGGCGACGATCACCTGGATGCGCCCAACGTGAACATGGTCACCTGCGGCGGCCAGGCGACGATCCCGATCGTCGCGGCGGTTTCGTCCGTCGCCACGGTGCACTATGCCGAGATCGTCGCCTCGATCTCGTCGAAGTCCGCCGGGCCCGGCACCCGTGCCAATATCGACGAATTCACCGAGACCACGGCCAAAGGCATCGAGCAGGTGGGGGGTGCCGCCAAGGGCCGGGCGATCATCATCATGAACCCGGCCGAGCCGCCGATGATCATGCGCGACACCGTCTTCACCCTGTCCTCGGGCGCCGACACGGCAACCATCGAGGCGGCCGTGAAGGCCCAGGTCGAGCGGGTCCAGGCCTATGTCCCGGGCTACCGCCTGAAGCAGGAAGTGCAGTTCGAGCATTTCGGTGCCAATAACCCGGTGCATATCCCCGGCCACGGCACCTTCGAGGGCGTCAAGACCAGCGTCTTCCTGGAAGTCGAGGGCGCCGCACACTACCTGCCCGCCTATGCCGGAAACCTGGACATCATGACCTCGGCCGGGCTCAAGACCGCCGAGAAGATCGCCGCCCGCAAGCTGCTGAAGGACGCCGCATAATGGCCCTCGATCCGACCACCACCAAACTCTACATCCAGGACGTGACCCTGCGTGACGGCATGCATGCCATCCGCCACCAGTACGGCCTGGACCACGTCCGCGCCATCGCCAAGGCCCTGGACGAGGCCGGCGTCGACGCGATCGAGATCGCCCACGGCGACGGCATCAACGGCGGCACCTTCAACTACGGTTTCGGCCGCCATACCGACTGGGAGTGGATCGAGGCGGTCGCCGATGTGGTGAAGCACGCCGCCATCACCACCCTGCTGCTGCCCGGCATCGGCACGGTGGAGGAACTCAAGCACGCCTATTCGCTGGGCGTGCGGTCGGTGCGTATCGCCACCCATTGCACCGAGGCCGACGTCTCGAAACAGCATATCGAGGCGGCGCGCAAGCTGGGCATGGACACCATCGGCTTCCTGATGATGAGCCACATGATCGAGCCCGATCACCTGGCGAGCCAGGCCAAGCTGATGGAGAGCTATGGCGCCACCTGCGTCTATGTCACCGATTCGGGCGGCGCCCTGGACATGGATGGTTACCGCGCGCGCTGCGAGGCCTATGACCGGGTGCTGAAGCCTGAGACCCAGCGCGGCATCCATGCCCACCACAACTTGTCGCTGGGCGTCGCCAATTCGATCGTCGGCGTGCAGGCCGGCGCCATCCGCGTCGACGCCAGCCTGGCCGGCATGGGGGCGGGTGCGGGCAATGCCCCCCTGGAGGTCTTCATCGCCGCGATCGAGCGCAAGGGCTGGAAGCACGGCTGCGACCTCTACAAGCTGATGGACGCGGCCGAGGACCTGGTGCGGCCGCTGCAGGACCGCCCGGTGCGGGTCGACCGCGAGACCCTGACGCTCGGCTATGCCGGGGTCTATTCCTCGTTCCTGCGCCATGCCGAGAAGGCCAGCAAGGATTACGGCGTCGATGCCCGCGCCATCCTGGCCGAGGCCGGCGCCCGGCGCATGGTCGGCGGACAGGAGGACATGATCGTCGACATCGCCCTGGACCTGGCCAAGAAGCAGCAGGCGGTGGCCTGACAACCACAGACCTCATGCCCGGGCAGGATACCCGGGCATGAGGTTTTGCCTCATCGCAAGTGCTGGCGAATCCGCTAGGTTTCGCTCATGACCAGCGCCACCCGCAAACCCGTCGCGATCACCAAGACCCAGGCCCGGCGCCTGTGGCTGCGCGCCCAGCGCCTCGATGTCCCCGAGCCCTTCGGCAGCGGCCCTCAGGCGGCGACCGCCGCGGTGGAGCATCTGGGCTATGTCCAGATCGACACGATCAATGTCATCGAGCGCTGCCATCACCACATCCTGTGGAACCGCATCCCGGCCTATCAGCGCGAGCACCTGCGCCAGGCCCAGAGCGTCGACAAGAGCGTCTTCGAATACTGGACCCACGCCCTGTCCTATGTCCCGACCAGGGACCTGCGCTTCTTCATCAACGATATGAAGCGCCACCGGCAATCGCCGGGCACCTGGTTCGGTTCGGTGAAGCCCGAGGATCTGCGCAAGGTCCTGACCCTGATCCGCAAGGACGGCCCGCTCTCGATCCGCGATATCGACGATGACGTCCTGGTCGAGAAGGATCACGCCTGGGCCAGCCGCAAGCCGTCGAAGCGGGCCTTGCAACTGGCCTTCTTCACCGGCGCCCTGACCGTCAGCGAACGGGCCGGCATGCTCAAGACCTACGACCTGATGGAGCGGCATTTCGCCTGGGAGGCCAGGCCCCGGCCCGCCTCGGAAACCCAGACCCTGAACTACCTGCTCGACCGCGCCCTGCGGGCCCAGGGCCTGGTCAGCCTCGATTCGATCTGCCACCTGGATGCCAAGCGCAAGGCGCCGATCCGGCAGTTGATCGAGGGCCGGGTCCGGCGCCGGGAACTGGTGCCGCTGGCCGTCGACGGGGCCGGCAAGGTGGAACATTGGGCCCCGCCCGAAGCGCTCGATGCACTCGCCGAGGCGGCCCCGCCGGCGGTGGTCCATGTCCTGTCGCCCTTCGACCCGCTGATCATCCAGCGCAAGCGGCTGCACCTGCTGTTCGACTACGAGCACCGCTTCGAGGCCTATATCCCGAAGGAGAAGCGGGTGTTCGGCTACTTCGCCCTGCCCGTGCTGGTCGGCGATGAAATCGTCGCCGCCGTCGACCTGAAGGCCGATCGCGAGGGGCGCAAGCTGCTGGTCCAGCAATGGACCTGGGTCGGCCACGGTTCAGCCAGGACCCACAAAAAGCTGATCGAGCAGGAACTGCATCGCTTCGAGGCTTTTCAGCTCGACACCTGACGACGCACCCCGAAAGTCTGCCCGCAACCATCGAGCAGTTGATAGATATTGGAAGACCTGCAAGTAATGAGTTGCGCCGCGCCCCTGCCGCTGGCGTATGATGATGTTTTCCGAGGTCTCCCCCCGATGAATTCCGACGATCTGCCGGCACTGTCGCCCGGCACTTCAGCGAACGGCACAGGCGAAAGCCAATTGACCCTGGCAACACTTGCCCAGCTTGTATCGGCCTATTGTGTTGGCAACAGCGTTACCGCCGCCGATTTGCCATCGGTCATCGTCGCTATACACGACACTGTTGCCGGATTGGGACAGGCGCAACCCAAGGCAGAGGCCGTTCTTGTCCCGGCCGTGCCCGTGAAGGACTCGGTTACGCCGGCGCACATCGTCTGCCTGGAAGACGGGCTGAAGTTCAAGTCGCTGAAGCGCCACCTGGGCGCCAGTCACGGCTTGTCGGCCGAAGAATACAAACGCAAATGGGGCCTGGACGCGCACTATCCGATGGTCGCGCCCGATTATGCCAAGCTGCGCTCCACCCAGGCCGTGGCGATCGGGCTGGGCCGAAAGGCACCGGCAGCACCGCCCCCAAGCCGGCGAAGGCACCGGCCCCTGCCGCCAAAGCGGCAAAGCCGGCAAAATCGGCAGCGTCCGTTCAGCCGCCCGCCAAAGCCGCCGCCCCGGCACCGGCCAAGGCCGCACCGCCCGTGACCAAGGCCACCCAGCCCCCGGCCAAGGCCGCCCAGGCCACGGCCAAGGCTACCCAGGCACCGGCCAAAGCCCCGAGCGGCGAGGCGAAATCGCTGCCCCCGTTCCGCTATCCCGCCAATCGCTTCGCCAAGAAGGGCAATTGACCAGCCCCTCGGCGGCTAGCGGGTTTGGCCTTGAGGCGTCGTCCACGGCTGTGTCGCGGGCGGCGTCCATTGTGTAACCAAGAAAATCTCGCCGGACGAGTTGGTGGCCCGCATCCGGGCTACCGCCATGCTGGCATCGCGCCGCTTCACAAGCTCACTAAGGCTTGTATCCGATCACCATCGAATCCGGCCCCACCAATGGCTCCACGCGCGTGGAGACGAAGCCGGCCTCGCGCATCCACGTCTGGCAGTCGGCGCCGGTGTAGTCGAAGCCGCCATGGGTTTCGATCAGCATGTTCAGGCTCATGAGAAGGCCGAAGGCATTCTCGCGGCGCTCGTCATCGATGACGGCGTCGTAGACGATCACGGCCCCGCCCTTCGGCAGCGCGGCGAAGGCTTTATCGAGCAGAAGCCTTTTCTCCGCGAGATCCCAGTCGTGCAGGATGTGCCCCATCACGATCACTTCTACGCTGGGCATCGGATCGTCGAAGAAGCTGCCGGCCTGGAAGCTGATGCGGTCGCTGAGCCCCTGCTCGGCGATGAATTCCTCGAAGACCGGCCGCACGGCGGGCAGGTCGAAACCGACGCCGCGCAGGTGGGGGTGGGCCCGCGCGACCACCACGGGCACCATGCCCTGCGCCGCACCCACGTCGGCAAAGGTCTTGTACTTCGACCAGTCGAACTTGGCGGCGATCGCC
The DNA here is from genome assembly GCF_003590945.1 of Oleomonas cavernae. NCBI lineage: Bacteria > Pseudomonadati > Pseudomonadota > Alphaproteobacteria > Acetobacterales > Acetobacteraceae > Oleomonas > Oleomonas cavernae. Next base: position 574,964 of record NZ_QYUK01000008.1, read on the forward strand.
TGCGCCGCACCGGCGCTGATGCCGCTCATGGCACGGAGGAAACCACGCAGCCGTTCGGGCTCGGCATAGAGTGCCGCGAAGAAGTCCTCGCTGTTTTTGCCTTCGTTCTGCGCCTCGCCCGTCTGCAGGGCTTCCGTGAGCGAGCCCCAGAAACCGTAGAGCCGGGCATTGGCCATTTCCAGGATGCCGCCCACATAGGACGGCTTCGCCTTATCGAGGAAGAGATCCGTATCGGGGCTGTTGCGATAGGCGCCGTTGTCACGCTCGAGCAGCTTCAGGGCCACCAGGGCGTCGAAGAAGTCGCGCGCCGCGCGGGGATGCAGTTTCAGCCTGGCCTGCAAGGTCGGCAGGTCGGCCGGACCCGCGGCGAGTTCGGTGAAGACGCCGAGCTCGACAGCGCTCAGCAATGTCTTGGAGTCCCAGAAGCCCAGGCCAAGCTGCATGATTTTGTCTGGTGTCACGTCGACCATGATCCCGTCCCCCGGCTTCAAGTGCGCGCTGAAATCGTGGCACCGCTCGGCGGGGCGCCCTGCCAAGGGCACCGGTGCCACGGTAAGAAATTGTTTCGAAAAGTCCGTTTCGGCCTGCCGTTCGGTGACACGGGCGAGCCGTTTGCGTCTCCGCACGGCACACCTTTTGAAACAGCCCCAGATATCCCCCGGCCGGAACGCCAACGAACCAGCCCTGTTTTCCCCAAGCAGGCAGACGTTAGCAAAGCCGTTGCAAACGGCAATACATTCCCCGTGCGGCTGCGTCGACTATTTTGCCAGCCGGCCAGCAGCCTCGGATCTGGGCGAAACCGCCGGTGGCGACATGTATAGCGCGCCAAGAAGTTTGAGCACACACGCCTAGCAGTTTGAGCACAGAGCCGAAGCGAAAAATCGGCCAGATCAGCGCCTGCTTCGGGGTAGCAACCAATACCCACAAGGGCCGGCCACCTCGGTGTGTACTGCGGTCCTATCTGGCGACCGCCAGAAAGCGCGCCAGCCGGCGACAATTCGGATCGGCAGGGCGACTTGGCAGCGACCCTGCTCGGCCTGCCGATCGGCACCGACTAACGCACGATCAGCGCGTCACCTTGTCGAGCAGCAGCTCCACGAAGCCCTTCTTGTTGCAGCCCTCGCACTTCAGCCGTGGCCGCAGATCCTTGAAGTAGACGCTGGCGAGCCCCAGCGCCTCGAATTGCTCCCTATTCAGCACCTTCCGGTGCTGCCGGCAGGCCAAGCACCGTACAACCACAACGTCCCATCGCCGCAGATCGCTGGGGCAGAGCGGGCCGTGGGGCAGCTCTGAAAATGGGGTGGGTTCCTTGACCATGCCCCATCCTAAAATGAGAACATTGCAGGAACAAGACGAGTCTCATTCCCGGTGGTCATTCACAATGTCAAAGAGCGGGTATCGCCGGCCGCGATCAGCGGCCGGGTGACGTGATGATCAGCTCGGCCGCCTTGATCGGCCGGATGCTGCCGTAAGTGGTTTCGACGGCCTGGATGGATGCCCAGGCGAACAGGCGCCGGATCTCGGGGCGGTCGTTGAGGGACAGCACGAAGCGGCCTCGAAGGCCCTTCAGAACCGCTTCGAGCCGCCCGAAATCCGCCCGCGAGAACAGGCCGTCGCCATAGTCCGCCTCGCAGCCCCAATAGGGCGGGTCCACATAAATTAATGTGTCCGGCCGGTCGTAGCGCTTGATGAAGACCTCGAAATCCAGCCGCTCGATGGTGACCCGCGCCAGACGCCGATGGGAGGCCAGCAGGTGCCGGCGCACGGCCACCGGCGACTTGCCGCGCGCGGTTGCGGGGTTGCTGATGAAGGAGCCATCGGTGGGGTCAGATCGGAACCGCGCCCCCTGAAGCATGTGGAACCGGGCTGCCCGCTCGATATCAGTCAGCGTCGCCGGGTTGCTGGCCAGCAGCCGGTCGAAGGTGGCGCGGGCATGGAGATCGAGGCGCAATTGGTCGAGCAGGGCCTTGGGGTGGCGCTGGACGATGCGGAAGAGGTTGACGATCTCGCCGCCGGCATCGTTGATCGCCTCGACCACGGCCGGCTTGGTACGGCGGAAGAAGATGCCGCCGGCACCGACGAAGGGCTCGGCATAGCAGCGATGCGGGATGGCCTCGATCATGGGGACGATGCGGCTCGCGAGATTGCGCTTACCGCCGAGGTAGGGGACCAGGCCCTTGGCCGACTTCATGAAGATCTGCCGACGCTCGCGGGCGCTCTGGCGTCGGGCTCGTGGCCCTGAAATGGGTGACCAGGCCGCAACGGCGGCACTTGATCTCGATGCCGTCCAGGCAGGCCGAAGGAGCCGCCCGGAACAAGAGAACATTACAGCAACATCTAATAGCGCGCACGCTCGAATCACCGCATTCTTGGCCCCGCCTGGTCGACAGGTGGCGGGACGGCCTAGCAGAGGCCTGGCGAAGTCGTGCGGGTGCCCTCCCCGCGGTTCGGGGTGCGTCAACACCCCGTCCCCCGCCGGCCGGTGGCCGCCAAGGAAATCAGCCGTCACGTTGGCCACCCCGCGTCGAGATCGAGCAGGTCGAGCGCGGTGTGCGTGTCAGCCGCGTCGATCGCCGCCTTGCCTTCCCAGGCCACGGCATAGAGTGCGGCGACCCGCATCGTGACCGCCTGAGACAGCCCGATCACCTGCTCTGGGGTCAGCAGCCTGGTCAGGTCGTCGGCTGCCCGGAAGGGGATCAGCACATTCTCGGCTTGGGCGGTGATGGCGAGCAGGGCAAAGGTGGTGAGCCCCAGGATATTGCGGAAGTCGGTGTCGTTCCTGGTGTCGACGGTGAACACCAAGCCCCCGCCCAGGTCGACCGGAACCCCCGCCGCGATATGGCTGTCGCGGATCACGTCAACCTCGGCGCGCAGGGCCAGGCGGTAGGCCTGCAAGGCCGGCGGCGGGGTCAGCCCGCCTGCCGGTACCGGCTCGATGTCCGCCCCCGCGACCTCGAACGGCGCCAGCGCTGCCGGCATCCGGTCGATGCTGGCCAGGAAGGCGGAACCAGGCCCGCGCTCGCCCTGGTCGCCCTCGCTCGAAGGGTCGGGTCTGCGCAGCCAATGGTCCACGGCCTGCGCGCCCACCGCCGACAACGCGGCATCGACCGCGGCGGCCGCCTCTGGACTGTCGAAGATCAGGACAACGCTGCGCATGTCGGGCCTATGCCGCCAGGGACTGCAACTCGGCGTCGGCGATCCGCGCCGGCCAATACTTCAGGCGGCGCAGATACCCGTCGAGATAGGAGGTCGCGCCGGCCGCCTCGCTCTGGCCGATGGTCAGCTTGTTGACGCCCGTGGGCATGTCCGCCGCTGTGTCGCTGACCACCGTCGCCGGGGTGTAGACCGCGGCGACGCTGTCCTTCACCCAGGCCGTAGCACAGCGGGCGACGGCGCCGGCCGAGAGCACCGCCCCCGAGAGCTGTGCCTGGGCGACGCCCGCGGTGGTGACGCGGGCGCGGGGCGTGCCGCCGGCATCGACGCGCAGGTTGACGGTGTTCGAACTCGACCCGTCCGACAGGGTGGCGATGTAGTAGGTCTGGGTCACCCCCGACTGCGTCGGATAAGCGTGGTCGGCCGACCATTCGGCGAGGAAGGCACCCGCCAGCGCATTGAAGCTGATGCCGGTAAAGGGAAACGACACGGTATCGACCGCCCGCGTCACCGTCGCCGCCGTGGTCGGGATATAGGAGCTGGGATAGGCGCCGATCTCGCACTGGGCGCCGCCAAGGTAGAGGCCCGACGTGCCGTCGCCGGCATAGGCTGACGCCCCCAGCGCATCGAGCATCTCGACCTCGGCATTGCCCGACGCGGTCGCGGTCGCCGTGCCCACCACATAAGCATAGAAGAAGCCGTTGACCGCCGGCAGGATGCCGCCGCGCACGGCGCCGCCGCCGGTCGCCGTCACCGCACCGGTCGACAGGTCGACGTCCACGAAGCAGTTGGCCGCGAACTGTGACGACGGCAGCCGGATCCGAGCACGGGTGCGCTCGCCCTTCAGCAAGCGCGCGCCCCAGCAATAGTCCTGGCCGGTGGTGTAGGCGATCGACTGCGCCGCGTAGTGTCGCACCGACGATGCCGCCTCGACCAGCTTGTCGGCGGTGACGGTACCGAAGGGGCCGGCGACGGCATTGGCGGTGACGCTCGCCGCCGACTTGATCCAGGCGGCGTTGTCGATCTCTTCCGAGCGCAGCGCCAGGTTGGTTCGAGAACCTTCGATCTGAAGGCCTCGGCGCTCGCGCGTGACCGGGTCATAGGCGATGCGTGGTTCATTGACCTGGGCGGTGCGCAGCAGGCCGTCCTGGCCGATGCAGGTGGCGATCGATGCGCGGCTGAAGGTCAGGCGCGGGTCGAGCATGCCGGCATGGACGAATTCAAGGGTAAGGCCGGGCGCGGGAATGGTCATCAAAGCACCTCGTAGTTGGTGGCGCTGGAGGCGCCGATGTTGACGGTGGTTTCGGACGCTATAGTGAGGTCGGCGGCGGTTCGATTGATCGTGTCGCTGCCGGCACGGGCGACGGTGAGCGAGGTCGCTCCACCCCGCTTGATGATGACCCGCCACGGATCACGCAGGCTTGCAGCGGGTGGCAGGGCGAAGGTCAACGCGCCGCTGATCGCGATGAAGGTCTTGCGGTTGTCGGCCGCCGACAGGGTGAAGCTGTTGGTGACTTCCAGGATGGGCGCCGTGCTCAAGGCTTCGGCCGGCAGGAAGGCTGCGCTGCCCAATTGGTGGAAACGCACGAGGTCGAGCATGCCCCAGCCCAGGTGTGCCGGGATGCGCGTGAGATCGAACCAGACCGCGGCGGCGGCGGCCGCATCCACGCAGACGTAGATGGTCGAGGGCGTCGTGGTGGTGTCGAGCCAGAGCGAGCCGAACCAGGCGCCGACGCTCAAGTCGTCGGTCGCGATCGGCGCCCGCGCTTCCTTGAAGTGGGCGACCTGGCCGGCAGCGATCCGCATCAGATGCTCCTGAAGCCCGTGGCGGCGCGATAGATCTCCTTCGCGGTGCCGGCCGTCACCGACAGGGGACCGGCGCCACCGTCGATCGTGTCGGCGCCGACGACGGCGACCGAGACGGCGGTGGAACCGTGGATGTTCTTGGTCTTGCACCACCAGCCGTCACGGCAAGAGGCGAAGGCCGGCAGCGTGAGCGGATGGCCGTTGCTGAAGATCACCGCGCCCACCTGGTGGGGCGAGATCGTCAAGGCCCCGGTGGTCTCGATCGGCAGCAGCAGGGGCGCCACCTGGTCGAGGAAGGCGAGCGCCCCCAGGACGGCGATACGCGGGATGCCGGTCGGGGTCAGGTTGATGCCCCCGGTACCGCCGACGATGGCCGCGATGTTGCTCGCATCGGCCGCCGTTTGAACCGCGCTCGCGGCCACTTCGAGGGCCATTCGAGCAGCACCCTTCATGACCAGGGCGACGTCATCGAGGGACGGCTCGAAATTGACCTGGTGACCACCCGCCGCCATGCCGCCGGCATTGCTGGTCGGGTTGTAGGCAGCGCCGTTGTAGAAGGCTTCGAGGCGCAGCCGGGCGGCCTCTTCAAGCGTGGTGAGCCCGCTCATGCGAGGATCTCCTCAAGTTCAAGGGACAGGGTCCAGAAGCGCCGATCCTGGCGCCTCGGCTCGCCACCGCCCGTGATGCGGGCGGGCCAGGCTTCGCGGAACAGATTGCCGGTGTCGTCGATATCGGGAACGAACAGGACAGGGTCGACCACGTCGCGGTTGATCGACATGTCGTAGAGGCGCATCGCCTCGTCTTTCGACAGCATCGACCACTGCATGGTCTGGCGCCGGGCGATGCGGCGGCGATCGACAATCACGCCACCGCCTGGTGTCTCGTCGACGATCGAGCGGCTGCGGCGATTGAGCGAGCGGCCGAGGTCGAAGTTGTACTCGGCCACGATCGGGTCGCCCATCATCAGGTAGCCGATATCGAACTGACCGGCCGTGTTCGCCGTGTCGGACAAGTCGATGCGCCAATAGCGGGCGACGGTGCCGCCAGCCAGCGGGATGACCAGGTGGCGGGAATAACCGGCGATGTCCTTCACCCGCGGCTGGCCGGTCCAGAAATTGGGCTCTTCCCAGGGCAGCGAGAGCGATGACACCACGCGGCCCAGGACGAGTTGCGAGGCGACGTTGAGGATATCACCGGTATGGCCTGACGTGGTCGAGGCGCGATAGGCAAAGGTCGCCTGCAGGGACAGGGTGTGATGGCACAGGGCAATCCAGCGCACGGCCTTGTTCGCCCCCAGGTCGATCTCGATGCGGCTGTTGACCGGGTTGGCAATGGCGGTGCAGCGGGCCGGCCGGGCGATCATCCGCGGGTCGAGCAGGTTGGTCAGCGGCAAGGCCCAGGTGCCGCCGGAAAGCACCACGCCGGTATCGAGGCTCAAGTTGTCGTGAAGGATTGCGCCCTTCGCCATATCAGCCCCACAACCTCAAAGTGACCAGATGCCGCGCGGGCGTCAGGGGGCGCTTACCGATCACGCGGTAGAGCCCGGAAATCGCCTGCTGGGGATAGTCGAGCTGCACGCAGTCGTCGCCCAGGCGCAGCCCCAGGCTGACCTCGTCCAGTTCGACCACCACGCGCCAGCTCTCCCGCGCGACGCCGAACAGGGCGCCGAGGCTGTCCGCCAGTGCCTGGGCGTCGGCGGCGGCAACCAGGGGCGTATCGATTGTCAGCTCGCGGGCATTGGGATAGGCCGCGGCGATCGTGGGCGACGTCCAGACCGCGGTGCGCCATTCCTCGGCCAGCTCGCGCGCCCGGTCGGTGCCGATCACCGCGCCGGCCAGGTCGGCCTCGCGCATGACCGTGTAATTGCGGGCATAGCGCACGGTGATCTTCTTGGCCGGGACCAGGCTCTCGCTGTCATCGACCTCGATCGAGCGGACGGCATACTGGTCGATGGTCAGGGCGGCGGGGCCGGATGGTGCGGTCAGCCGGCCGACCTGCCACACGCCCGCGGCATCGGGGATCGCCCAGCCAGCGAAGCCTCGCGCCAGGGCGCCGATGGCCTCGGCATAGGTGGTGGCGTCGGGCAGCCACAAGCCGCAGGCGGCGGGCGCTGAGAGCGTTCCGAAGCTGGCGCCAATATCGCCTGGGGGCGTGCCGCGGCGCTCGAGCAGGCGCTTGATCAGGGCGGGTGCGGTGGCGGTGTAGCCGCCAGCCCCGATGGTGCCTTGCATGCCCACGGTCACGGTGCCGCCCAGGCCGCCGCCGTACTTCAGCAGGCCGCGGGTGCGGTCGCGCAGATAGTGCCCGGAAACCGGCGAAGCTGCGTCGAAGGCGGCGCCGGTCAGGTCGGCATCGCGCACCAGGTTCGCATCGCCGCCACGGTCGCGGATCGTCTCGGTGGTGAAGTCGCCGCCGTCGTTGATCTGAAGCACCTGGGCGGGGCCGTTCGCACGCGGCGGCGTGATGTTGGCCTTGGTCAGGTCGCCCAGGGCCAGCGGCACCGGCTTGCCCTTGAGATCGTCGGACAGGCCCTCGTAACCGGTGGCGCCCACGTTGGTGCCCAGATAGAGGCGGGTCTGCACGTCCTGCTCGATATCGGCGCGCTTGTCGTGGATCGCCAGGCGCAGGCGCGACGGGCCATCGGTTCGGACCTCCCATTGCGGCCGTTCGACCCGGCCTTTCAGCAGGCAGGTCCAGGTGGCGAAGGGATCGGGCGTGCCATCCTGCGCCGCCCGGCCGAGATAGATGCCGATGTCCTGCCAGCGCCAGGTGCGATAACCCGACAGGCTGCCATCAGCGTTGCTCACCACCAGGTCGCCGGCACCCAAGGCGCCTTCGAGCCGTGACAGGTCGGCATAGACGTCGAGCGAGACGTCGCCGCCTTCCAGCAGCCGCGGGTCGCATAGCGCGTTCGCGCGGTCGGGATCGGTCGCGGCAAAGGGCCGGATCGGGGTATCGGTCCACCGGAAGGTGTTCGTCGAAACCCCATCGGTGGCCGTCACCTCGGCGAGCAGGACGCGGGTCGCGCTCATGCCGCACCTCGCCGGGCCGCCAGCTTGGTCACCTGGGCATTGGTGGTGGCCAGCTCGCGGGTCATCGCATGCACTTCACGGCGCAGCTCGGCGTTGTCCTCGGCCTGGCCGTTCTGACCCGACACCAGGACATCGACCACCTGGCGCAGCATCTCGGCCATGGCCTGGATGTCCCGGCGCAGGGCATTGAAATCGGCGGCGGCGACCGAAGCCCCGCCGTTGCTGCCCGTCGCGGACGCGTCGGCGATCGGCGGCGGGGTGACGAGCGCGATCGGCGTGTTGACCGGCTGGCGGCCGGCGGCGTCGATCGCGCGCCGGGCGTCGCGGCCGACGTCCAGGCGCAGGGTGCGGATGATGCCGTCAAGGCCGTTGTCGTTGGCGGGGAGCCGGCCGGTGCGGTTGACCATGTCCAGCCAGGGACGGGTTTGCGCGGTGACGGACGATGCGCGGGTGACCCATTCGCCACCAGCCAGGCCGATGGTGCCGCCGCCGGCATATTGGGCCAGCACGCTGTCGACGTTCCACGTACCGTTGCCGACCTGGCCGCCGTCGCGCATGGCGGCGACGGGCGGGACGAAGGGATGCGCCGCCCGCTCGATCGCCTCGGCCAATGCCTTGACGCCCGCCTGGGGATCGCTCCAGTCGATGCCCTTCATCGCCTTGCGATCGTCGCCGTCCAGCCCACCCATGGTGCCCGACAGATTGGCCAGCCACTGGGCGATGATCCCGTCGTAATCGTTGGGGTCATCGACAAGCAACCGGCGCTCGCCACCCGAGGCCGCGTTGATGATCAGGCGCATGCCATAGCCATCCGCGCCGCCGACGCCCTGGGAGCGCATGGTCAGCTTGAAGCCGGGCAACGTCCCTCCCACCAGCTTCTGCACTTCCTTGCCCATGTCGCTGATCATCTTGCCGACGGTCTGCAGGCGGGGGATGTTGGTCTCGCTGCCGATATCGGTGTTTTTGACCACCTCGCCGAAGGTGTCGGTCGCACCGTCGTAGCTCTGGGTCACCGCCCGCATATGGTGGCCGTCTTCGACGGCATCGGCGATGCCGCTGGTCTGCGCCATCACGTTGCCAGCACCCTTCGCCGCGGCATCGCCCTTGGCGCTCACCTGGGCGTCATAGGAGGCGCGGGCGGCAGCGACAGCGGCTTCATGCGCCTTTCGGGCCGCGTCGGCATCCAGGATGGCCTGCTGGTCGGCGTCCAGCTTGAGGTATTGCGCCAGCAGCGCCGCGACCTTCTCGCTGCCGGCGACGACCGCGGCGACCAGGCTGGCCTGGGCGGCATTGCCCCCGCGATCACCTGTTTGATCTGCTCGCTGACCGCGCCTTGCTCCTGCGCCAGGCGCGCCAGGATATCGGTGGTGGCATTGCCGGTGATGATCTCGCCGGTCTGATCCTCGATCGCGTTGCCCAGGGCATCGGACAGGTCGAGGCCGTCCAGCAGCGCCTTGACCTGGGCATCGGTCAGGTCTCGGATCTTCACCACCTGGCCGGTGGTGGCGTTGGTCGCGACGACCTGGTCGCCGAGCAGATCGGCCAAAGCCTCCTGCACCTCGTGCAGGCGCTCGCGGATGGGCCCGCCCGCCGCCGTCTCGCTCAAGCCGGTCGCGGTGATCGCCCGCAAGGCCTGGATGACCTCGCGAATGCCGGTCGCGCCGGCCGTGGTGCGACCGCTGATGCCCTGCTCGGCCGCCTGCAATGCGGCAGTGACCGCCGCGGCCTTGGCCGTGCTGGAGAGCCCGCTATCGGTGATCGCCGACAGGGCCGCCAGCACCTTGCGGGTGGCCAGGCCCTCGGCCGTGTCGTTGCCGGCCAGCAGTTGAGACGAGGCCTGGATCGCGGCCTTGAGCGGCGCGGCTTCCGAGACGCTGACCAGGCCATCCGCCGTCGCCACTGACAGGGCATCGATCACCCCCTTGAGGGCGCGGGCCTCGTCGGAATTGTTGCCGGTGATGCCGATGGTGGCGCGGCCGAGCGCATCGCGCACCGTGTCGGCGCGGGCGACCGCCACCAGGCCGGTGCGGGTGACATCCTGCAGGGCGGCGATCGTGCCGCGCAGGCTGGTCGCCGCGGCGGTGTTGTTGCCGACCAGGGCGGTCTGCGCCGCGTTCAGGGCGCCGGTGATACCCCGCGCGCGGTTGACATCGATGCCGCCTGCGATCTCGCTGCGGACGTCACGCACGGCCCGGATGGCATCGCCCAGCTTGCCGGTTGCCGAGGTGGCCTGGCCGACCGAAAGGGTGTTGGTCCGCTCGATCAGATTGCCGATGACATCGAGCGCCGAGAGCTGCTCGCGCAGCAGGGCCGCATTCGGGCCTTCGGGCGCGGTCAGGTTCTCGCGAATGGCTTCCAGGACGCGGGTCTGGGCATCGAGCAGATCGGCCTGAGTGTCAGCCGACCCGGCCAGGCCCCCGGCCGAAACGCCCGCCTGTTGAAGCAGCTTCGAAGCCCAGTCGAAATCGCTTTGATAGGCGGGCGCGGAGGCGTTGTAGGCGCGGCTGTCTTCCAGGAAGGCCTGGACGGCGGCGGGCAGGTTCTTCATGGCGTCCAGGTCGCCGCCCTTGGCCTTGGTGGCGGTCTGCGTCAGTTCCTGGCGCCGCTGGGCCAGGATCTCGGCCGGCGACAGGGTCGAGAGGTCGCCCGTCTTCAGGGCGGCAATCGCGTCGTTGATCGAGCCCAGGGCATCGCGATAGGCGGCCGCCGATCGGCGCGCCGCGGTGGCGGCATCCATGGACGTCGAGATCTGCTCGTCGATCGCCCGGCTCACCAAGCCCAGCGACAGGCCCAGCTGCGCGCCCAGGTTCTCGCTGGCATTCACGATCTCGGCGATGCCGGCGAGCTGGGCGTCGGTGGCCTGGCGCACGGCGGCGGCGACTTCCAGCGCGGCCAGCCGGGCGACCTTGGACATATCGAGGCCGAGCGTCGCGGCTTCCTTCTGCCGGATCTCCTGGGCTTTGAGCAGATCGGTGACCTGATCGAAGATCCCGAAGCCGGCGCCCTGGTTGATCGCGCGGTCGAGGCCGTCGTCGAAGCTGTCGCGGATCTTCTGCATCGACGCGGCATAGCCCGCGGCGACCTCGGTCTGGGTCAGCCCCAGGTCGGACGCCCGCTCGCGCAGCACCTTGAAGGTCTCGTCGAGCGCCTTCATGGCGGCCTCGGTCTGAGTGATGTCCGTCTTGGCGTCCTTCAGCCCGACCAGAACGAGGGCATACTCGCGCACCGCCGCGGTGGCGCCGCCCAGGTCGAGTTCCTCGGCATCGTCCTGGAACTTCTTCAGCGCATCGATCTGCGCCGTGAGGCTGTCCCTGATCCCCTTGCGCATGTCGTCTTCAATGCCGACGCCGCCGCGCAGGGCGTCCACGGCATCCTTGAAGTCGGCGGCGAAGACGAGCAGGCGCAGCGCTTCGTCGATGTCACCCGAGAAGTCCACCTTGCTCAGGGCCTTGGTGACCTCTTCGGGCAGCTTGTCGGCATAGAGTTCGCTGATCTTGATGATGGTGCGGCCGATGATCGACTTGACCCCATCGGTGCTGGTCTCGCCCCGGATCTGGCCGAGATCCTTGCCGTCCTGCCAGAGCTGTGAATAGGAGCCCTCGCGGCTGCCGATCTCGAACTTGAGCTGCAGGTCGCTGAAGTCGACGTATTTGCCGAAGGCGGCAAGGGAGGCATCGCGCACCGCGGCACCGGCACCCGTGGCGGCATCGAGATTGGCCTGGCTGAACTTCTTGCCGTTCTGATGGAACGTCCGCGGGTCTTTGTAGAAATCGTCATAGACCACGTTGGCCGTCTTGTTGCTGGGCTTGTCGTTGTCCATGCCGCCGATCAGGCCGGCGATGGCGCCGATGATGGCGCCGATCGCCGTGCCGATCACCGGGACAACCGAGCCGATCGCCGCACCGGCCGCGGCGCCGCCCACGGCACCGCCGCCCATCGACACCAGCTTGTTGCCGGGCGCAATGCCGCTGAGCAGCTGGCCGATGCCGTAACCCGCCGCCAGGATGCCGATGCCGGGGATGATCGTGCCGCCCAGCGTGACACCGCCCGCCGCGGCACCGCCGCTGGCCGAGAGGCCGCCGGCAACGGCCCCGCTGGACGCCGCCCCGCCGCCGATGGCAAAGCCGCCCGCACCCGAGGTCAGGCCGCCGGCCAGGGCGCCGCCAGCGGCAGCGCCGCCGCCGACCGCAAAGCCCGAGCCCACAGAGGCCACGCCCGTCCCGAAGAGCGGCGTGCTCATGAGGCCGCCGACGCCCGTGATGCCCAGGCTGTCGGTGATGCCGGCGAAGATCGACGAACCGGCGCCGCCGCTCAGGCTGTCGGCCAGGCCGAGGACTTGCTGGCCGGCGCCCAGATAGTCGAAGCCGCCACCGGCACCCCCGTTTATGCTGGGCATGGGCACGCCGCCGCCCGTGGTCAGCCCCAGCTGCGAGGCGGTGCCCTGGCCGAGGAAGGCATTCGCCACGCCGCCGACGATCGGCTGGAACACCAGCAGTGCTGCGATCTGGGCGGCGACGTCCTTCATGATGTCCAGCAGCCGGTCGCCGAAATCCTCGAAGCTGTCGACATTGCCGTCGAGGACGTCGCGGAAGGTATCGCCCAGGCTCTCCTGGATGGCTTCGCCGGCCTTGCGCACGGCGCCGGTCAGGGCGTCCGAGATCTCGGTGCGCTGGCGCAGGGCTGCGTTGGTGCGCAGGGTCTCGTCGTAGAGCCGCAATTCCTCGCCGGCCTGGACGCGCCAGTTGTCGCCGTACTGGCGCTGCAGCTCCAGTTCCTTCTGGCGCAGGGCGACCAGATAGGCCCGGCGCTCGGCGGTCTCGCCGGCCAGGCTGAGTTCATATTGGGCGAGGCCCAGGCTCTCCCGCTGGGCCTGAAGGGCGGATGCGGCACTGAAGCCGGCGGCGGCATCGTTCGCCTCCCCGTAGGCATCCCGCAACAGCTGGATGATGCGGGTCAGTTCCTTCTTCGCCGCCCCTTCGGCGTTGGCCTCGGCCACCAGCAGCGGGCGCAAGGCCTGCTCGAGTTGAAGCTGCTTCTGGGCCTCGGCCTGCGTCATGGTGCCGGCAGCGACGGCCTCGGTGACCCCGCGGTGCGCGGCGGCCTGGTCGCGCAGGTCGGTGACCTGGCGAGCCCCCTCCACGGCGGTCTGCGCGACCTGCTGGGCCAACAGTTCGCGGGCGCGGGCCTCGGCATCCACGCCACTGGTCAACGATGCCTGGACGGCCTCGCGCTGGGCCGCGGCGGCCTCGCCGGCCGAGGCGCTGGTCAGGTAGGCATCGGCGACGGCGTAGAGCGAGGTGACGTTGGCAGACAGCGCCGCGCTCTCGCGGCCGATCGCGACGGTGCCTTCAGCCAAGGCACGCGCGCGGGCCTGCTCTACCCGGGCGGCGGCCTCGCCGGCCGTGACCTCTTCGCCGGACAGGGAAATGCGCTCTCGCTCGCCGGCCAGCCGCGCCCGCTCGGCGGGCGACCTGGCGCTCAAGAGTTGGATATCGATCTGGGAGAGCTGCTGGGCTTTCTCGGCAGCCGGAATGTAGGTCGTAATTGCGCGACTGGTCGCGTCGATCGCGGCCGCGATCTGCGCTTGCTCGGCAGCGGTTTGACCAGGCGCCCCGACGCCAGTCTTGAGCGCCGTAAGCTGATCCCCCAGGCGCTGTTGGCGCAACATGTCGGAGGTCGCGGGCGATCGTCCAGCCACACCCAAAGCGGCATCACCTGCGGCTCTGGCGGCGCCAAGTGCAGCTTGCTCGGCCGCGGCGGCGTCGCGAACCTCTACCCTGCTTTCCAGGTCCCTAAGCTCGCGCTCCATCTCCACGATGCGGGCATCCGCCGACGCGCTACCTGGCACTGAGCCGGGCCTGTTGCGCCGATCGGCTTCAATCAGGCGGCGCACCTCAGGCGGTGTGTCGGCCGAGATTTCCGGGGCACCCTCCCTGAGCCTGGCGATAGCCGTGCGCAGTTCTGCAATCCGGTCATCATCGGATGGCCCGGATATAGCCCTGTCCACCGCGCTACCGATTGCGCCCATGGCATTGGATGCCATGCGTGCCACAAAATCCCATGCCCGACCGAGAGCTGTAGTCGCTTCGGTGGCATCCACCAACCGCGGCCGAAGCGCGTCGAGCAGCACCTTCTGGGCTTCGGTCCTGTTGTTCTGGTCGACCAGGCGCTGGACGTAGCGGGCAGTGGCGCCATCGACCAGGCCGAGGGTCTGCGACAGGGTCTGGGCACCGCGCGCCGGGTCGGCGAACAGCTCGGCCAACTGGCCGGTGGCGGTCTCGACGTCGGCGCCGATCGTCGCCGCGAAATCCTTTGCAATGCCGATGAGGCCCTCGAACTGACCCACCCCGATCTTGCCGGTGTGCAGGAGGGCGACCTCGATGTCGCGAGCGGCCGCGACCGAGATCTCCCCGGCATCCGATGCTTCGTCGGCGATACGCCGCAGCTGCTCGACGGTGGCGCCACTGGCCCGCCCGACGCCGGCGGCGGCAACCTCGACCTGCTTGGTCGAGGCGATGTAGCTGTAGAAGGCCAGGCCGGCGGTAATGACGCTGCCGGCAAGCGCACCGAAGCCCACGCGGGCAACTGTCACCTGCTCGCCCAAAGCCTTCAGGGTATTGCGGGCACCGCCAAAGATGGGCGTGATCTGACTTCCCTGCTGCAGCAGGACGAGCAGCGGGTTCATGCCGCCGGCCAGCGACACCGCGACGTCGTTGAGCTGGAAGGAGAGTTGGCCCAGTTCACGGCCGGTCAGCTTGCCGGTGGCCGCGTAACCCGACATGGCGCGATTGTGGCGGTTGAGCGCCTGCGTCGCCGCCTCGAATGCGACGCCGCTCTTGGTGACGGCTGCCGCGGCCTCGGCTTCACTGATTGCCCCGATCTTCAGTGCGCGCGAAATCTCGTCCAGGGCGGCCTTGTGCTGTGCCTCGGCGGCATAGAGGGGCACGTATTTCGTCCGCAGGCCATCGACCTCGGAAGCATGCTGCGAGACGCCGGCGGTCAGGTTCCGCCAGGACGCCCGGATGTTCTCGATCTCCGTTGCCTGTAGGGCCACCGCGGCCGAGATACCGCTCCAGGACGAGGCGACCGCATTGCCCGTCACCGTCGCCTGCTGCGCCAGCTCGCGGATCTCGGTTCGCGCCGCGGCGGTCTCGGCGGCCAGGCGATCCGCCGCGGCAGCACCCGCATCAACCGCTGCCGCCTCTTTGGTAACGGCCGTCGACACGATATCGAGCGTGCCGGCAAGATCGCTCGCTGCCGTCTCGCCCTGCTTCAGGCCCGCGTCAAGCTTTGCCCCGGCTGCCGTGGCCGCGGCGCCCAGGATGGTCAGAGCCTCCTTGGAGCCAACCAGTTCGGCCTTGAGTTCACTGCCATCGGCGGTGATGCGGAGACGCAGGGACAGATCAGCCACGGCGCGACCTCGCCTGCTGGCGCTCGCGTTCCTCGCGGCCGCGGAACACGGCCAGTGCCTCGATCTCCATGGCTTGCAGGTCGGCCATCACATTCCCGTCCAGCGTCAACCCCTGGGCATTGGCCACCACCGCGACGGCGGCGTAGTTGAGGCCGACGATCGAGCCCCCCATGCCGGCGTGCAGCCATTGGGTGGCCACCGACTGAAAGAACGCGAAGGCGGCCAGGTTCTCAGGCCACAGCTCGATCTCGGTCTCGGTCGCGAAGCGGGCGCGAAGCTGGTCCGCGCCCGGCCCGACGATGCCGAAGCCCGCGAGTTCTTCCTCAAGAGCCTCGCGGGCTTTGGTGGTACTGCCGCCGCCCGTTGCCCAGGTCCGGGCGGCGTCGCTCAGTTTTTTCGCTTGGCCATGCCGTTCGACAGGCTGGGGAAGTAGGCCTGGGCGACAGCGATGGCGACCGGGGGATTGCGCAGGAGCGCGTCCCGGATCTCGTCGCTGAAGGAGATCGGCTGGTTGGTGTCTTCGTCGATCAGGCCTTCCCAGCCGATCCACGCCTCGCGCAGCACTTCCTTGTCGGGATCCTCGGTGATCGAACTGCGCAGCTCGCGCTGGCGGTCGTGATCGATGACCTTGAAGCGGCCCTTGAACGACTCGGTGTCGAAGCCGCCCCGCTCGTTGGGCTGCTTCACGGTGACGGTCGCGGTGAAGGTGCGCTCTTTGCCGATCGAGATCTTCATGACGAAATCAGTTCCTGTCGTTGAGTGGATGCTTGCGGTTACGCCGCGTTACTGGATCGTGATGGTGAAATCGTCCGTCGCCGAGTTGACGCAGAGGTTCAGCCCGGCCTGGATCATCAGGAGCTTCTGATCCTCCTGGTACTGCGGGTCGACCAGCTGGGTCTTGCTGCCGGTGACGATGACCTTCTTGCCCGCGGCCGAGCCGTGGGTGATCGACAGGACGTCACGGGTCTCGGTTTTGATGGTGGCGATCCAGTCCTTGGTCAGGATGTCCGGGGCTTCGAACAGGATCGTGCCGACCGCCTTGCGGTCGACATAGTTGATGCCCTCGTAGTTAGTGTTGTTGCGGTAGACGTTCTCGACCCCGAAATCGACCTCGAACGACTTCACGCCCAGCGTCGTGCCGTGCAGGGTGATCACGGTGTTGGCGAAGGAGACTTCCTCGGGATCCTTGAACGCGGTCAGGGTCGCCGAGGGCATGGCCGCATCGGCGATGCCGCCATAGAGGCCCATGAACGAGAACTGGAAGCGCGGGATGGCCAGGGCGGCGCCGACCAGCTTCACGGTACCGCGGCAGCCCAGGGCCTTGTGGCGCAGCCGGCCGATGTAGAAGTAGATGCTGGCCGAGGTCTCGCCGCTGTCCACTGGCTTGTAGTCGACGCGGGTGGTGGCGACGACGGTTTCCGCCATGGCGCAGGCGATCAGGGCCGGGCCATAGCCAGGCGCGGTGCCCAGCGGGGTGCCGGCGCCGGCCGCTTCGACCTCGAAGCTGATCATCATGTGCTCGCCGACGATCAGGGCGCCCTCGTTACCGAGGCGGCCACCATCCAGGTCGCGTTCCACCTTGTCGGCCTTCAGCGGCTCGATGCTGCCGTTGTAGGTCATGACCGCGTTGCTGCCGCCGACCGGCACGCTGTCGACCCCGTAGGTCGCCTCGGCCTTCAGCAGGACGATCTTCTGTTCCCATTTGTAGGCCATTGGTCAGGTCTCCTTAACGCTTGGGCTTGAGCGAGGGCGGCGGGGGCGGCGAGAGGGTGACCGGATCGCCACCCTCTCCATCGACCTGCTCGGCTCGCGGGGTATCGGGGACTACCGGCGCCGCCGGCTTGAACTTGTCGGTGGTGTAGACGCTGCTGCCGTCCGCATTGCGCGGGCCTGCGGCGCTGGGCGTGGTCGGCCCTTCGACCTGGACCAGCTTGCCGCCATCGTCGACGCGATAGCGGCCACCCTGGGTCGGCGTTGCGGGAGTCTCGTCGGACATCAGGAGACCTTTCGGATGTAGCGGTCGGTCGACCAGGTCGTAACAAACCAGACGACGCCGTTGCCGGCCGGGGCCGAGCGGGAGGCGACGAAATTGATCGGGGCGTGGCGCTCCACGTCCGGGGTCCAGCCGGCGAGGGCGTCCTCGGTCGCGTCGCGAAACTGATCGACCGCCGAGATCCGCTTGCCGCCCTTGGCATCGTCGTATTGGCGGATCACCACGGCGGTCAGGAATTCGACCTGGACGCGCTGGCTATGGGCGCCGGTGCTGCGCGTGTTGGGTTCGCCCGCCTCGTCGTAGGGCAGAACGAAGCAGGTGCCGTGCCGCGGCTTGGTGCCGGCGGCCAGCGCTTCAAGGGCCTCGGCTCCCTCGATCGCGATGAAGGGCGGCATCGCGGCGGCGACCAGGCGGTCGATGATGGCGCCGATCACAGGAAACCCTCCAGATTGGCGTCCGTGAAGACGGGGTCGGACCCCGCATACTGGACACCGCCCGCAGTGCCCGCCTGGGGGGTGATGCCCGCCAGATCGGGCAGCAACAGGCGGCCGGCGGCAGCATCGCGCAATTCCGCCAGCGCATCCTTGTAATCACGCACGACATGATCGGGGGCGCCGTCGCGGTGCAGGTGGTAGCGGGCGATCGAGACCGCCCACTTGAGCACGATGCTCGGCACCGTCGACAACGGCATGAGGTATCGGATGGCGAGGTAGGCGTCGATGGTCTGGCCAGCGGTGTCGATCGCCGCCGCGATCACCGCGGGGTCGGCGATGTCGTCGTTGTCGCGATCGGCGATCTGAAGGATCTCAGCTGCGCCGGCCCGTTCGACCAGGTCATCGAGGGTGGCGTAGCTCACGGGGTCTGCCCCGCGGCACGCGTAGCCCAGAAGACCGCCTCTTCAAGCCGCCGCTGAGCGAGGATGGCCTCGGCCTTGTTGGGCAGCTCGTCGAGCAGATCCCAGAGGGCGGTGGCGGCGTAGAATGTGGCGTGGACGCAGAAGGCCACCGGCTCGGTTTCCGGCGGCACCGCGCGCTTACCAATGAAGTCCTTGAACGGGTTGACCGCCATGATCAGGCCCCCTGCCGGGGCGCTTGCCGGGCTTCTGCGAACCCTTCGAGGCGGCTTCGGCACGCATGGCCACGATGGCGGCGTCAAGGCGCGACTCACGATCGTCGTCAGGCAGGCCATTCCACGCATCGACCGTCAGTCCGCTGTCGCGGTGGGCGCGGACCACCACGGTACCCAACTGGACTTGGGCACCGCCGATATCGATGTGCGAGGGCTGGACCGAACTGCCCACGAGGGCCTTTGCGGGGTCAGGCCCGCCTTTGCCCGCGTCCGTAAGCTCGACGACGCCATCGGGCAGGCCGGCGATGATCTCGTCGGGAAGATCGATGACCTTCCCGCCGGCCTCGTACAGCTTGCCGTCACAGTGCAGGTCGCGGAGGATGCGGACCTTCATCACGCCACCGCGCTCTCGAAGAAGTAGCCGAGGTCGGGCGCCGTGATCAGCTCCTTGACGCTTTCGCCCGCACGCACGCGGATGGAGCCGCGCAGGCCGGTCTTGGGCTCGGGGATCTGGCCCGCGACCTTGCCGCCGTACTGCATGGTCATGCCGAAGGTGGCACGGCCATTCTTGTTGCTGGCAAGGCCGTCGCGGCGGATCAGGGCGGCATGCTTGCCCCAGAGGCGAGCCTTGGCCAGCGCCTGGCCCTTCTTGGCGGTATTGACGAAGGCCGAGCCGACGATGATCTCGTCGAGTTCGAACAGATCCGCCACGGCCTGGCGCGTCGCAATGCCCTTGTCACCGTCGTTGCGGTGCACGGCCTTCAGGATCGCCGGGTTGGTCGAAAGGGCGGTCCACGTGGGCCGGCCCAGCACGAGCACATTGGCCCGCATGATCAGCGCATCCTGTGCGGCCGTGATGGCCGCGACGGGATCCGACGATGCGTGCGACCACTGTGAGGTACCGGCCAGCACCACCTTGTTGCCCACCGGATAGGTGGCCGCTGCGAAGACGGAATTGGCCACGCGGCGCTCGCGATCCAGCAGGACCAGGTCCATGACACCCTGGGCGGCGTGCGAGAGCGGGTTGTAACCCACCGGGGCATTGTTCACGTCGTCGATCGGCACCACGTCATCCAGGCCGTAGTCGATGGTCTTCGAGGTATCCTCGGTGGCCGAGAATTCGACCTCGTTGGGTTCGCCCTTGCGGCCGACAGTGGTGTCGGGGATGGTGATCTGCTCGCCGAACTCGAACTTCAGCCATTCGAAGGTCTGCTTGCTGAGAAGCGGGCTGATACGCGGCAGCACACGATCGGCGACCAGGTCGCCATTGGCGTAGGAGATGACAACCCCGGTCAGCTCGGGATCGACAGGAAACGGAAAGCCGGTCATGTGGAAGCTCCTTAGCCCTGGACCTGGGCGGGCAGGATGAAGACGAGGGCGATATCGCCTGCGACGGCCGATACTTCGGCCCGGCCAACGACGCCGTTGTTGGTGCCGGCCGCCGGGGCCGCCGCGACGGCCTTGCCGTCCACGTCGGCGGTGACGTAGCCGCCGCGGGTGACGGTGCCGCCGAATTCGACCTCGGTGAAACCCGAGCGAACCACGTCGACACGCTCGCCCGATGCCGCGCCGCCAGGATGGTCGGTCACACCGATCAGCCCCTCGGTGGCCGCGGTGGCCTGGAGCACGGCGCCATCGGCGGCACCGAACTTGACGATGCGGCGATGCGCGATGGCACCGCCGGCGGTGTAGGTTTTCACGAGCTTGCCCATAGGCTCAGGCCCCCTTCTGCTTGAGACGGTCCAAGGCGTCGGCAGGCGAGATCGTCTCGCCCTTCTTCTTGGCGTCCTCGATTTCGGTGTTGATGGCGCCGGCAATGGCGACGGGGTCGGCGAAGTCGACCGAGTGGGCCTTGCCACCGGCGATCTCCTTGGTCACGACGGGCAGGGGCAGACCTGCCAGCAGGTCCCGAAAAGCCTGGCGTCCGGTGCTTGCCTTGGTCTCCCCGCCATCGGCGAAGGACAGCGTGCCGTCGTCGAGCTGCGAGAACAGCGCGGTGGCAGTAGCCTGCATGCCGATCGGCAGGCGGCCGGCGGCGACGACGGACGTCACGAAGGCCGCGTCTTCCTCGGCGCGGGCCTTGGCCTGGCTGTCGGCAAACTGCGCCTGATCGGTGGCGAACTTCGCCTCCTTTGCGGCAAGCTCGGCCGCGCGCCGTTCGAGTTCGGCTGCATTCGCAGCGGTCATGTCAGGCTCCTTGGTGGGGTCGGTGTAGAGAGGGGACGGGTCCGGCCGGGCTTCGACGGCAGTTTCGGTCAGGCTCTGGATTTCCCACTCGGACAAGATTTCGTCGGCCTTCGCCAAGCCCTCCTTGCCGATCATCCAGTCGCGCAGGCGGCGGAAGAGACGCGCCGCGGTACCGGCGGTGGCCGAGGTCGACCAGTCCGAGAATTCGATGGTGACCACGCCGTCGCCGCCGGCTGCGAATTCGACGGGCTTGAGGCCCTTCACGGCGGGGGCGGCGGCGCCCAGGAAAGCGACGTGGCGCAGGTACCAGCCGCCAGGGGTGGGGTTGTTGGGTGAGGTGGGCGTGTAGAACGCCGCCGAGATCGTCTTGAAGCGCTTGGCCTTCACCAGGTCGGCGAAGGCGGGGTCGATATCGGTGGGCGTCGCCACCAGGCGGTCGCCGTCGACGGCCAGGCCGCCGATCCACCCATAGGCGGGCGCGTCGGTCTTGGGATGGCCGACGCAGATCGGCGCCTGGTGGTTGGCCGGGTCGTAGGCATCGGCGATCACGGCGAGGTCGCCCTCGGCATATTCGAGGGTCACCCCCTCGTTCGAGGTATGGGTGCCGGCGCGGAAGATTTGAAATGGCTTCATGGGGGCCGATCGTGCCCGCGCGGGGCGTCTCGATCAGACCGAAGGAATGACCCCCGAGCCGAGCCCCCGGATGGCCCCGCGAAGCCTTTCCGAATGCCCCCGAATGATGAGCAAACAGTTTTCAGGGCCCAAGGGTGCGCCAGGCAGCTTCCGGCGCTGTAGCACCCGCTTTTGAGGGGTCGGCCCTCAAGGGCCAGATTGTCCCCCGACGCCAGGTCGAGGAAGTCGCCCAGGATCTCCAAAACCGCGACCTTGTCCTCGGCCGAGATCCCGAGGAAGGGCCGGGCCGGGATCGGGATGGTGTGCTCGCCGATCGTCACCCACCTGGCACTGCTGCCGGGTGAGCCCGGCGCGGCGAAGCGCAGCTTCGAGCCGGCCTTGGTGCCATCCTTTTTGGTAAAGGCCCCCTCGGAAGCCGTGCGGAACGACATCTGCCGGCTGCGGGCATGCCGGGTCACCGAGCCGCCGAACTGGTGGATGGCGGCGTAGATCGCATTGGTGCCGACATCGAGCTGGCCGTCGGCGGCCTGGTAGACGATCTGCGCCAGCGTGCCGGTCTCCCGCAGGATCCCCGGCCCCTTCTTGGTCTTGGCATAGGCCGGGCTCAAGGGCTTGAAGGCCGTGCCGTCCGGCGATTTCTCGGCCTTGATGCGCGCGATCGTGCTCTCGCGTAGGTGCTCGCCGATATTCTTCAGGGCGGGTTCCGGCCGCTCGCCGGCCGCGATCAGGCCCTGCAGCGCGGCAATAATCGCCGAATCATCGACGGTGATCTTAGCGCCGGCCATGTGCCCTCACATTGCAAAGGCGGCCCAGCGGGCCTATGTTGTGGGTGTCCTGGCCGAGGCGCCGAACGCCCTCCGTAGGCTTCAGGACATGAGCGGGTGCCGGTCGGCCGGCCCCGCTCTTTCTATTTGCTGGCATAGAGCAAAGCGCCACGGCGGAACTGCTCCACATAGGTTTCGGTGGTGTCGAAGCCGGTGATGCCGAACCAGCCCCGCGGCGACCACTCGAAGCGCACGAACAGGGTCTTGCCGTTGGGCAGGAGCACCCGCTTCAAGTAGGACCGGCGCAGGGCGACCCCGCTGGCCACCGCAACCCATTCAGCCCAGATCTCGTCGGGATCCTTGATCGCATCGGCCAGCAGCAGCGTGTAGAGCCCGCGGTCGCGCTTCATCGACTTGAAGCCATAGACGGCACCGTTCGGGCCGCGCTGTTCAAATAGCGACTTGTCGATGCCGATGATCCCGCCCGATGGGTCGCGCCACTCCACCGGTGTCGCGAGGTCGGCGCCGAATTCCTTGAGGAAGCTCTCGACATACTCCTGGTCCGGCCGGCCGGCCGGCAGCACGCGCGACGCCGGCACGGCCTGGGCTGGACGCAGCAGCGGCAGCTTGGCCGGTGCCGGCGGCGGCGTCAGCGGCGACAGCGGCGCCTGCAGCTCGACGGGGACCACACCCTTCAGCGAGGCCTCGCCGACGTTGTATTCCCAGCCGCGGTCGATGCCGGGATAGCGGGTTTCGGGCTGGCCGGTGCGCGGATCCACCGTCTCGATCGGCCGCTCGTAGGGCGCCTTGTCCGGCCCGCTCTTGCCCAGCGCCGTCAGCTGCCGCTTGCTCAGGGCCACGACGTCGCAGTTGCAGCCCCAGCCGTTGGGGGGAAAGTGGGTCTTCCACCAGGGATCGTCGGCCGCCAGGCACTGGCCGTTCCAGGCGACGTGGTGCGGCCGGGGATAGCGGCTGTCGTTGTGCCTGTACTGCCAATAGGGCCGGTACTTCAGCACATCCGGGTCGGTCATCTGCGCGTAGCGGCCGGCCATGTAGGACGTGCGCAGGTTGGTCTTGTAGATCAGCCTGGCGCGCCAGGCGCGGCGCTCGGCATCGGTCTTGCCGCGGGCATAGAACTGCCAGCCGGTGCGGGCGACGATGTTGTCGAAGTCCTTCTGGAACTCCTGCAGGCTGACGCCCTTGGTCACCGCCTTGTCCACAGCGGCGCGAAAATCGGCCAGCATGTCGGCCTGGACGACGCCGGCCACCGAGAAGGCGCGGGCGTGCGCCTGGTGGCGCAGGTCATCCCATTTCCGGGTGGGCAGATCGACCTTGCGCTGGAAGAAGTCGATCGCCTCCTGGAAGGGCAGCGAGACCCCTTCAATTGCCATTCGAGACCTCGTTGCGGCCGGCCAGGCCGGCGACGGTGATCGCCTTCTCCATCACTTCGGCCAGGTTGGAGGGGTCGATATCCGGCAAGATTGTCAGCAGGCGCTCGGCCAGGTCCTCGTAGGAGGCCGCGGCAAAGACCTGCTCGCGGATCCTGGCGATCATCGCGCTGATCGCCGGGGCGGCGGCCTGGTCGAGCTGGTCGACCAGCGGCGCCAGGTCATCGTCCTCCTGCGGGTCGGCGAACTCGGCCTCGGGCCGGGGCGGCGGCACAACCAGGCTGTCGTCTTCGTCGGGCTCGTCTTCCTTCTCGACCCAGTCGCCGCCGTAGGTCTCGTTGATATACTCGGCATCCTTGGGCCGGTAGCCCATGTCGTAGATGGTCTTGTCGCGCGCCGCCCGTTTATCCAGATCCTCGGCCTCCGAGAAGTCGCGCCAGACCTGGGGCAGACCGGCGCCGGGCATGTTGACCTCGACGATCCACTTCACCAGCGTGTCGTTGAGCGTGCTCGAGACAAGGTCGGCATCGGCCTTGGCAATCGCCACGCGCACCTCGTTGTGCACCTCGCCCAGCGACCGGGAACCGCGCTCGCCCGAATTGGTCGACAGGGTCTCGCCCAACACTGCCTCGGACATCAGCTCGTCGAGATAGCGGGCCAGGCCTTCCTGGGTATCACCGCCGCCGCCCCGCGCGGCTTCCAGCAGCTCGATCACGACGCCTTCGGGCACGACGATGCCGGCATCACGGATCATGGCCCGGATCGACGCGAGCAGCTTGTCCTGCTTTTCCTTGTCGTACCCGCCGGGATAGGTGGCTTTCACGGTCGGCGCCGCGAAGCGCTCGCTCGCCTGGAGCCAGTGGCCCAGCACCTGACGCTTGAACCAGGCCGGCCAGAACAGGACCGTGCCCAGGCCCAGACCATAGGGCTCATCATCGTCATGGTCGACGTTGTAGCGGTGCACCACGAACTTGCGGCCGGGCAGCTCGATGCCGTCAAAGCCGCTCTCGCGGGTAAGCAGGCGGGGCTCACCTTCAGGCGTGAAGCGGAACCGCCGCTGTTTGCGCACCTTGGTCCTGGCAACCGTCCACACACCGCCGCGGTTCTCCCACATCGCCTCGGCGACGGCATAGCCCTTCAGCACCGCGCCCATCAGGCCCATGGTCAGACGATCAAAGCCGATGCCCTTGAGCTGCTGCTTGACCAGCTCGGCCGCCTTCTTGTCGCGCAGCCGGTCGGAGGCCTCGATGACCGTCCATTCGCGCGAGGTGACCTCCAGGGTGCGCTTCTGCAGGACCGAGAAGGCATGCGGGTCGCGCTTGATCTCGTCATAGAGTGCCAGGCCCTTGCCGCCGCCCCGCGCGATGATGGTCGCGTCGGTCGGGTCGATGGTGGTCGAGAACTGCGGCACCATCGGGTCACGGGCGACGGTGGCGATCTCCTGGGTCGTGGGATTGGCCATGTCATCACCTCAGATAGTCGAAATCGGCGCGCAGGCCGTATTCGCCAAACGCGTCGCCGCGGGGCAGGCCTGGTCGGTCAGCTGCACCGAAGGTGGCGTCGAGCATTTCGGCGCTCGCCCGCGGCGCGCCGATCGGCAGCACGTCGCCGTCGACGACATTGGCCACCGTGGCGGCCCAGGCCAGTGCCAGGGCCACCGCGAAGTCGCCATGACGGCCCTTGCCATCACTGCCCTTGTGGGTGACCTCAGGCACGCGCGGCGTACCCTTGACCAGCTTGATCTGGCGCAGATCGTCGATGTGGTCGGCATCGGCCGGCAGGTCGACGTCGCGGTCGGCAACGCCGGCCACCATGCGGGGCATGTTCTCCAGGTACCAGGCCTCGGTCATGTGGACCGGCTCGACGATCGAATAGCCGTACTTCTGGGCAGTCAGCTCGCCCAGGTGCGCACCGTTGCCGGTGGCATCAAGCTTGACCGCACCGCGCCGGGGCAGATGGTCGATCAGCCACCACAGGATCTGGCGCTGCTGGTCGAACGGCACGTTGCGCATTTCAATGACGAAAGGCGCGTGACGGCGCAGCGCCTGCATGACGGCGAGTGGCACGATGACCGAGACGGCGCCCGATCGCGCGAAGTCCTGCCCCACCGAGTAGCGCCAGCGCGGATCCAAGGTCTCGACCAGGGGCGCCAGGTGGTCTGCTATCCAGGCCGCGGCAAAGGCCTCCCGAGCCTCCCTCGTCTGCATCTCGAAGCCAGGCGGGCATTCCAGGCGCAGCACCGGCAGGCCCGGCACCATGCAGGCCTCGATCTGGGCTCGGGTGAGCACCACGCCGGAACCCTGGCTGGGGATGCAGCGCAGTTCCTCGTCGGCGTCGGCGCCGTAGCTCTTGTAGATTTCGGCACGCCACTTGGCTTCGCCCTCCGGGGACCATTCAATTCCCCGTGTCAGGCAGACGCGTTGGTATAGGCCCTGCTCGATCGCGTCATCGAAGGTGCACCGAACGACTGCGCCCGGTCGCTTGCCTGCGCGGATCTCGTTGATCAGTTCGTTGAAGGGGTTGTCGACGCCGTTGTGCGTCGAGATCACCAGCACCTTGCCGCCCCAGATCAACAGCGCCATTGCCGCCTTCAGGAGGGCTGCAGCGTCGTCGTGGAAGGCGAATTCGTCGAGGATGACATAGCCCTGGCGACCACGCAGCGACCGCGGCCGGGACGAGAGGGCGACGATCTCGTAGCCTGACGCAAAGCCGATGCGAAAGGCCTGGATGGTCCGCGGGTCGCCGTGGCTGTCGACGTCCTGGAACAGGAATTCCCCGACCTCGGTGATGCCGGGCATGAAGGCCTTGGCCCACATGGCGCAAGTGTCGATGAACTCCCGCGCCATATCGAGGTTGTAGCCGATATAGAGGACGTCCATGCCGCCGGCCGCGCGCTGGGCGCCGGCAGTCAGGACTGCATCGGCCCCCACCGCCCAGGTGAAGCCGACGCGGCGCGACTTGTCCGATACGACCAGAGCATTCGTGGCGGTGGACCGAAGCAGTTCCTGTTGCTTGGGCAGCAGCACGTCGGGCAGCGATTTGCCCACCAGCATGGGGGGCAGTGACTGGGTCTGTATCCGCCGATGCTCTGCCCACTCCTGGTCGGTGATCGGCCCCAGGCCGCCGTCCGGCGGGCTCATGCGGCGACACCCAGGATCTGCTTCTTGATCTCGTCGATCGTATCGCGGGACATGCCGCGTTGCTTCATGACGCCCTCGGCCGCCTTCACGGCGTCACGCTTCGCCTTCTCGGTCGCCCGCTTCTCGATCTTCTCAATACGGTCGGCATCGGTCTTGGCGGCGCTCGCGATATTCTTCATCGCGCCGGTCGCGAACAGCAGTTCTTCAGGCCCCAGCACCACGCCCTGGCCCTGCATGGCGGCGCGACTGAACTTGAACAGCAGGCCTTGCATCAGTTCCAAATTGAGGCGGAACAGCTTGTCGTCGGGCTGGTCGCCATACTTCGCTAAGATCCCCTCGGCCATCGCCCGCTGTGCCCGCATCTCCTTGCCCAGCTCGTCCATCTCGGCCAGGTGCCTGCCCATGGCAGATCGCGAGATCGGATCCGAGGCCATGGTGCCCAGTGCCTCGTTGATCCGTTCGACGATCTCGTCGAGCGTATGACCGGCCTGGCGCAGCGCGCCGATCCGGTTGCGGACCTCCGGCGGCAGGCGGTCGATCTTCGAGGGACGGGGCATGGGCTCAGTCCCGCGGTTCCGGGCGGCGGATACCGTGGACAACCAGCAGCCCGGCGGCGACTTCGCAGCCACGCTCTGTTGGATGGACAACAACGAGGTCGCCGAGATGGTCGAGTCTGACCATGCCACCGTTTTCGAGGAACGAGAGTTCGGCGCGGATATTTCCCCGGGTTGCCTTGAACCCATAGGGGGCGACCAGGTCGACCAGCATGAAGTCATTGGCGCCATGGAGCCGCCAAAGGAGGTCGAGAAGGCACAACCTCAGGCCTTCGCGCCAAAGAGTGCTTACCATGCGCTGCAGATCGTTCATTGCGAAACCTCACACGCCCATGGAAGGGTATTCGATGCCGGACACCGGATCGACCTGGCGGGCCAGGAAGGAGACACCGCGCTTGGTGAGCGTGGCGATCCGCACTCTACCCTGGTACCACTCGTCCACTATCAGACCCGCTTCCTTGAGCATGTCGAGGTCGCTGCGCACGGCATCGTCGGTGGCCAGGCGGCCCCGGAAGCCAAGTGCGGCAAGGGCGACCTTGATCACGCTCTCGTTGGCGCTGCCCTCGTTCTCGGCCAGCACCCGCAGCAGCGCCAGGCGGCGGGACCGGGCATTGGCATCTGCGTAATCGGTCATGCCCGTCCCCTATTGGCCAGCAGGTGATCCTCGATCCGGCTGAGGGTGGCGCGCTGGGCCGACTGCTCCTGGGCCACCCCGCTCATCTTGCCGCTCAGCCCGGAGATCTCGGCGCGCAGTTCGGAAATGTCGTCGCTGGACGGCAGGTGTTTCAGCTCGTTCTCGATCAGCAAGGTACGGCTGCCCAGCGTCGCCATTTCGCTGTTGGTCGTGGTGAGCTTCGAAAGCAGGGCCTTCTCCACCTTCTCCAGGTCCTCCTTCGACGCCAGCCCCTTGCGGATCGCCCAGCCGAGAACGGTCAGCGCCCCCGCGATGCCGAAAGCGATTACCCCCCACCATTCACGCACCCAATCCATCACCGTCTCCGCTCGGCTCGCGTTTGACATTCGATGCACCGCATCGTTCCGGGAACCGCCCGGCGCCGGTCTTCAGGGATCTCTTCCCCGCAGTCGACGCACCAACGGTGCTCGGGGCCGATCACCCGGCGACGATGCGCATCGAGCGCCTCGTCACTCAGGATCTCGGCCCGGCGCTGTGCCAGGTCCATCGCATCAGCCACCGCCACACCAGGTCAGGGCTGGACGGTGCCGGCCGGCAGCAGGAAGGGCTGATCGATGCGAGCCAACGCCATCTCGTGCAGGTCTTCGTGATCCAGGGCGAAGCGCTTCACGGCGTCGGGGAACTTCTGCGCCAGGATCTTCGCCGCATCGGCCGCCAGGCCTTCCTTGACTTCCACGGTCAACTTGCCGTCGAGCATCTGACTACTTCGGGCCTTGGCCAGGTCGATCGCGGCATAGGCGCCCTGGTAGAGATATTGGCGCACCACATCGTCGCTCTTGAGCTTGAGCCAACCGGCCAACAGCTTGACGCCCAGCCCGACCAGGGCAGCCAGCGCCAGGCCGATCGCCTCGGTCACGGACGGCTGGAAGTCGATGGCGGTCGAGCCGTCCGCGGCATAGGCCTGCGACACGAATGTGGCAGGAACGAGCACGACGTCGGCCTCATCGGCCAGGGCCGGCTTCAGCTCGAAGTCGGCCGGGGCCACGGTGACGACGGTGGGCGCCACGAACGGGGACGCCTCGGCGATCGAGGTCATGGAACCAGCCGCCACGAGAACGGCGGCGGCAGCGAGGACAAGGCGAAGAAACCGCATTGGTTTTCCTTCAGTCGATATCGTTGAAGAACAGGTGCCCGCCGATCGTGCAGAGCGGTGTCTTGCCCCGGCTCCAGGGCGGGGAGACCGCCGGGGTGTGGTAGTGGGTCGAGCCCGAGGTGTTGTCGGCGGCCTGGCCGTGCAACACCATCAAGGCGGCGCAGGTCGCGCGCTGCAGCCGGGCATCATCCAGGTTCGCCGCCACCACGGCGCGGTAGGTCGGATCGCCCTGGTTCCAGCAGCTGAACTGCAGACGGGCCTTGCAGGCGCTGCCGATCGTGCCCGAGCCGTAGAGCGGGTGGCTCTTGCCGTTCTTGGTGAAATACGCCTGGGCGATCCGAACACGGTTCAAGATCACATTGGCGACGGCGATCTGCCCCTGCATGGTCTCGCCGCGGGCCTCGCCGAAGATCGTTCGGGCGAAAACATCGACGTCGAAGGCGGTGGCAATGACCGGTGTGGGCTTGGGTGCGTTTGGCATGGCCCGCAGTTTCACGCGTGCGGGCAGGCGTGATCAGACCGATGGAATGACCCCGGAGGCCTGGGCGATGAAGCCGAAGCACAACTGGCTGGAGCTGGCGGCGGCGGGTTTTCTGGCCCGGTGCTTGTGGCCGCACACCGGGCAGTGGGGTGCCTGGTCCTCGATCGGCGGGCCGCCATTGCCCTTCACGATGCCGTCCGTCAGGCGCTTGACCAGGCCGCGCGACAGGTGGGTCTCGGCGACGATCTCGTTGATCGACTTGCCGTCCGCCCACAGGCGCCGCACCGAGACGGCATTGCGCTCGGTCTTGGCGGATGGGATCACCATGCTCTCGCCACGATGATGGGCGGCAAACAAGCGGGCGGCCTTCACCCCCAGCGCCTGGGCCAGCCAATGCGCCCGATCGATGGTGTCGGGTTCGGGAATGTACTTCTGCTGGCCGCCGTGCCGCTCGCCGAAGGCAAGGGCAACGTCGACGCCGGCCAGGGTGGCGACCAGTTTGAGCACACCCGGCAGGGTCTCAGGCTTGGGATACCAGTCTGGGCTCATGACTTCCCGCCTCCCGGCCAGTCGTAGATGACGCGCTTCACTTGCCAGGCCTGGCGCACTTCGGCGTCCCACCGCTCTCGGATGGTGTCCGCCACGAACTTGTTGGCGGCCCGGACGATCAGGGTCGGGACACCGTCGCGTTTCTCGACGGCGAACTGGGAATGACCGAACCAGGCGCGGGCAGAGGCTTCCTCTATCCCAGCCGCCATCAGGCGGTCGTAGAGCGGATCCTGGCTGGCCGACTTGTCGATCGTGAGGTGACGCTCGACCGGGTCGGGGTAACTTTCGTGTCCGGCATCGTTCAGCCAGGTCGAGACCAGCGGCAGGAACAGCGGCTCTGATTTCAGGCGCTTGCACTCGGCAGCATATCGGGCGGCGGCCCTGGCCAGAAAGTGGGGGTCTACACCGGCGGCCACGGCCTTGGCGAAGGCCGCACGGGCCTTGCCGGGCCGGTCCTGGGGCCGCCGCGGGAAGACCTGCCAGAAGGCTTCGAAGGGCTCTTGAAGATGGGTCGGAAAGGGTTTCATAGGTAGGCACCATGCAAAATTCGGTCAATCACTTGGACGACCTCAGCGCTTTTGCCCTGCTCGATCAAGTCGACGGGCAACTGGCCATCGAGTTGGGGGTGGGGCGAGACCAGCCACAGCTTGGCCTCGGCCTCCGTGTAGATCTCCAGCAGCCGGGCCATCACCTCGAACATCATGCTTGGCCTCTCTTTGCCTTGCGGATCAGGTCGCCATAGCCGCGGATGATCGTGGCGACTTGTTCCTTGCGCGCCTCTCGGACGCTGGCGGTTCCCCAGACCAGCGTTACGTCGGCACTGTCGATTGCCCCCTGTTCTGCCAGGGCGATCAGCTTTGCCATCTGCGCGGTGACCAGCAGGCGATTGGCTTCCTCGGTATCGACGCCGGGCTTGACCTTAAAGCCCTCGCGCTCGCACCAGGCGCGCAGGGCCTCGATGATCCGGCTGGCGTCGTGCGCCGACACCCATTGCAGTGCCTGGACGCCGCACTGGCGCTCGGCGAATGAGGCGATCGCCCCCTCGCTGGCATCGTCGACGGCGCCCAGCGCCCACAGGGAGAGCCACAGGGCGCGGATCTTGCGCGCGTGGGCGCTGTCGGCCAGGGCACGGCCCTTCGGTGCCCTGGCGCGCGCGCCTGAGCGCCCCTTGATGGCGTCCAGGGCCTTGCCCAGCTCGTTGTTCGTCAACTCGGCGGATGAACGCTTGCCGGTGGCCTGGAAGATCACCTCCCGGCGCAGCTCGTCGTCCAGGCCCTGCCGCTTGGCCTCGGCATGCACCGCCGCGATCAGCCGCTTGCGGGCGTCGGGGTTGTGAGCGCCCTTCATGACTTCAGTTCCTTCCCCATTGCGTTGAGGTAGCCGCGGCACGTGCGCATGGCGCGCGCGTCGTAGGTCCCATCGGGTTTTTTGGGATAGGCGAAGCCGACGTCGTCGCCCTTCGAGAGCGGCACGCCCTTGTGGCAATAGAAGCCGGCAAACGCCTTCACGTTCGCCATGACCTGCGCCCAGGTCTCGGGATCGGATTGTTCCGGCGAGCCTTTGCGAAACGCGCAGTTGTCGCAGGGCTTCTCGAACGGCCATTGGGCCTCGAAGGCGCGATACCCTTCCGGCAGCGGCTCCCACAGCGACCGGCAATCGACGCAGCCGGTTATCTGGCGGCCCTTGTAGAAGCCCCCCTGGTCGAAGGTGACGGTATGGGTGCGGAGCGACAGGCACCGCGGGCAACGCCGAGCCGAGCCTGGGAGATTGACCACCTCCCATAGGGCCGACGCCGCGTTGGATGCCGGCGACCGCCGGACCTCCCCGGCCGCTTCGAGTTTGCGCAGTGCCGCCCGGGCCTGGGCCGAGGTCAGTTGATGGCCTTGGCGCCGAAGATGGCCGCGCAGGTAGCAGGTCGTTGCAGGCCCCATGCCGGTCGACAGCACCTGGATCAGGAGGCGAGAGAAATTGGGGGCGGAAGCGGTCATTTTCCACCTCCGATCAGCGCCGGGCCCTCGGCCTGGCCACCCGTCATCGCTTCGGACAGATGGACACCTTCGGCTGCCTTAATGCCCTGGCTGTAGCCCGCGTGATTGAAGATCTGATCGATCCGCTTCGCGGCACGCTTTTCCTTCTTGCTCAAGGCGCGCGGCTCGGCCGTGGCGGTATCGGGGACAGTGACCTCGGGCCTCACCAGGCGCGCCGCAAAGATCGAATTCATGCGCTCCCACAGGCGCAGGCAGAAGCCGGTCATGTGGGCTTCCATCGCAAGGTCGCGGGTTTTGCGGGAACGTTTCAGGCGCCAGGTCTTGTCCTTACGAAAATCGGCGCAGACACGGCTGATCGCCCGATCCAGCACCTCGTACAGATACTCGGCCATGAGCATGTCGGGCTCACGCGCGGCGAACACCAGGCGATACTCCCAGCCCTTGCCGCGCCGGACGGCCTTCCAGCTACTGCTGGCTCGGCAGACATCCTCGATTGCGTGCCACAGCAAGCTGTAGGGGAAAAGGTACCGGGCCCTTGTCAGCGCGATCGGCGCGCTGCTCATGATCTCGGCGCCTTCGGCGTCGACCCCATAGGTCGCCATCAGCGCCGCCGCCTTCTGCATCGCGGCCGACGCCTCCGCCTCGGTGCAGCCGTTGGCCATCGTCTTGGACCGCAGGGCGCGGATCTTCGCCTTGATGCCTTCCAGGTTACTCATGGCCGACCTCCAGCATCTCGTTGCCTGCCGCCGTGATCTTGAGATGCTCGATCATCACGCTGGCACGGCGCCGAAATGGGGACGGACGGAGGACGATCTCCACAAGCCCCCCGCGCAGCAGGCGGTTGACGACGCCGGGATTGACCGAGCAGCGGGGCACGGGTGCGACAGCGATGTTCCGCAGCTCGGCAGTTGCATAACTGGAAAGAGGGCGGGTCTTGGATCCATTGAGGGGCAACACATGGTTCATCGGCCTGCCTCCCCATGGGTATCGGTCAGAGCCGCCGCGCTCGCCTGCCGGCGATACATCGTGGCGAGCTTCTCGAACTTCGACCGGTCCTGCCGCTGTTGCGGCGTCTTGGGGCACCGGGCCAGGAAGTCGTGCCAATCGGCGTGCCACTGGAAATAGGCCGCGGTGTTGGGCTGATAGGGGTTTGCCGTCACCGGATGGCCAGCACGGGCGCACACGTCGCCGCGCTGCATTTGGGGTGGGATGTGGCTGGTCATGACTTGTCTCCCCGCGTCGCCTTGAAGCGGCGCATCTGCTCAGCCCGGCGCGCCTTCATCCGGTCGACGGCGCCCTTGTGGACGCTCCAACTGCCATCGTCGTCCAGCACCGGCACATTCAGCCGCTCGCCGCCCTGCACCACGCCGACATAGGCGGGCGGGCAGACCGTGACCTTGCCATCGGCGATGGCCGCGGCGACCAGGTCCGCATCGGGATCCTTCTTGTCGACGATCGGTGTCGGCGGGGGCGGCACGAATGGCGCGGAGACGATGCGCACGGGCGCGGCGGGTTGCTTTGTCGGGCGGGTGGCCAGCAGCTTGAGCCGGGATGCCACGCTGGTCGCCGGACGGCGCAGCTTGGTGCCGATCTGCGCCTGGGTCAGGCCCTTGGCCGCCAGGTTGCGAAGCTGCAAGTCTTCGGCCTCGGTCCAGCTGCGGAATTTTTTCGGGGCGGCCGTTCGCGCGGCCGGCCGCGCCTTGGGCTCCGCATTCGGGGCAGCACGCTGACCTGCCCCTACTGACTTCACCTCGACCGCCCCACCGGCGACGGGCACCACGGCCCCACCGGGTTTCAAATTCTGCTCTGGCGCCGCGTCAAGCCGGCGATAGCGCCGGGTGGAGGCAGTCCCCCCGGCCTGGACCAGGCCGCGCTCGCTCAGCACACGCAACGCGCCGTGGACCTGGTCGCGGGAGAGGCCCGTCGCCAGCTCGATATCCAGCGCCTTGAAGGCGACGCCGACAGCCCGCCACATCACCGAGCGGCGCACCCGCTCGGTCACCTGATCGTCATCGGGCTGGTCGACCGCTTCGGGCGGCACCTCCACAGGCAGTTGCAGCCAGGCGCCCACCAGGCCGACAAGGGCAACGGCCATCATGCCCTGGGCGACCAGGTAGGCATTGCCCGAACGCAGGGCGGATGCGTCGATTTCCATCGGTCCCTCCTTCAGCGGTCGGGCGCGCGGCGCGCCCGGTCGTTCACGATTTCGACGAGATCCTGCCAAGGGATCGCCCCGGTGCTGACGATCAGCGACACCAGGGTTTCCATTGCCGCTCGGGCGGCCTGGGGCGAGGCGTCGAGGCCGGTCACCCGCTCGACGATGGCGAGCCGGCCGGCACTGGCGCGCAATTGGTCGCCGGCCTGCGCAATGCGGCGCCTGGCGGCTTTGCCCATGCCGCGGGACAGGTGGGCTGTCGCCACGTCCCAGGCGCGGGTGGCGGCATCCAGTTCGAGGACGTCCTCGGCAACGGGGCGCACGGTCATGCCTCCCTCGGCGCGATCGGCTCGGGGCCGGTGGCGGTGACATCGATGGAGGCCTGCCGGTCGGCTTCGAGCGCGCCGGCCTCGCGATCCAGCATTTCGAGAGCGCCCACTGCCGGCTCGATGTGCGAGTAACGCCAGGGAAGGCCCATCACGACGAAATACAAGCCGATGTACCGGTAGTGGATGCCCGCGCCCATGTAGACATCGACGCGCGCCAGCCGGGCATCGGCCACGCTGCGATAGAGGACATGATCCTCGTCGCGCAGCGTAGTGTCGGCCGCGCGGGCCCAGCCCATATCCCTGGCCTGATCGACCGTTAGGGGCACTTTCCTGTCAACCATGTTCACCTCCTGGTAGGGGCGCCCTGCCTCGCGTGCACGTGCACGCGCGAGAGGCGCGGTCATTCGTCACCTGCCGGGGCCTTCATGCCCAAGGCTTCGAGGTAGAGGTCGAGGATGGCGTCCATCTCCTGGCGCTCGGCTTTGTCGATCTTCCGCAGGCGGATGACCTGGCGGATGATTTTGGTATCGAAGCCGTTACCCTTGGCCTCCGAATAGACCTCGGCCTTATCGGCATTCAGGGCGTGGATCTCGCCATCCAGCCGCTCGATGCGCTCGACGAACCGGCGAAGCTGATCGCCCGCGATGCCGACGACGTTGTGCCCCAAACTAGCCATGTTCCACCTCGTGATAGGGCCGACCGGCAGCTTCCAAGAGCGCCTGGCGGGTCGCGATTTCGTGCTCGTAGGGGGCCAGCAGGGCGGGGTTGTCCCGCACCATCTCAAGCCATTGGCCGGCCAGCTTCTCGATCGCCTTGCGGCGCGGCAGCCGGGCCTCGGCCAGGCGGCCCAGCATGGTCACCGCGCGCGACGGGGCATCGCCCTGCCGCATGACGTGGGACACCTGCTCCGCCGCCACGCGTTGTGCGACGTCACCGATCGCCTCGGCGAGCAGCAGCAGACGCCGGCGGGCGTCCCTGCTGATCATGTCGAGGGCGGTGACGCGCATGGCCGTGCCTCAGACCCGCGCCAGGTCGAGCGGGATCTGCTCGAAATTCTGGTCGTGCGCCGGCCGGCGATAGAGACGGATGTATTCCTTGGTGCGCGTGACCCGGATGCTGTCGTCGATCGCCTTCATCGCCGCCTGCCAGGTCTCGTCGGCGATGTTGAACCGGCGCAGATCGAGGATGCGCTGCGGGTCGAGCCGGCCCTGCTTGTTGACCTCGAAGGCGCTGGTCACGAAGTTTTGCAGATCGGGGTGAGCGCCTTCCGACCAGGTCGTCAGGCATTTGTCGATCAGCGCCTTGGCGACTTGCAGGGTCGGCCCGAACTCGACGAAGTCCCCGACAGAGATCTCCACCTTCAGCGTGCCGTCATAGCTCTGCAGGGTCATATTGCCCTTGGGGCCACCCCGCGCGACACCGTACTTCTCGCCGAGCAAGTCGATGAACGCGGCGATGTCACTGCGCAGGTCATTGCGCAGGGCAACCAGGCTGGCCGAGGCCTTGTCGGCCTTGGCGACCATTTCCTTGACCAGGTCGTCTTCCAAGACGTCCTGTTGCCGGACGTTGGCGATCGGCACATAGCGTCCTCGCTTGTCCTTCATCATTTGGCTGGTGTCGGGGGCGATATCGGTCATCAAAGGATCCTCCGAAGGTATTTCGAGAGACGGTCGAACAGGCCCCGGCGGCGGCGCGCCGGGGCGGTGAAGGCGCCCGACAGGGCGAGGAGGGCGAGGCCGGTCATGCGCTGGCCGCCCGCTTGCGCAGTCCGCGGTCGAACCCGGCCTGGAGTTCGTATTGCACGGCCGCTAGGAGGCTGGCTGGGTCTCCGGGCTCAGGGCCTGCGGCACGAGCCGACAGGTATCCCACCAGGTCGGCAAGTTGCAGCACCAGCATCCCTGCGGGGATGCCCTGGGCCACGAAGGCCGAGCGAAGCTGGATCACATGTTTTGCGCACAAGGCCGATCCCCTTGCGGCCTGGTCGGATGTGATTGATACGATTTCAGTCATGCCCGGCCCCCCTCGGCGACCAGGCTGGCGAGCAGCACGCCCGGCCGCAGCGGCAGGAGCTGGCATTCGCAGACGAAGTAGCTTCCGGTCTCGGTGGTGCAGCGCCAGATGGCGCAGCCCGTGAATGGGTCGATGCCCTCCCGGTTGCGGACGGTCACGATTTCGGCGCCAGCGCTCAGCGCTCGGTCACCGGCGGAGACCCAATTGGCTCGCAGGCTCATGCCGCCGCTCCCTCGTAGATGTAGGGGCAGGGGTAGATCTCGATGCCTGGATAGCGCTCAATCTTCGCCTGCCAGCGGCCAATGGCGAGCATGGCCTCATCCCGATCCTTGGCCTCGGGCACGCCCGGCACGTCGTATTGCCGCGAAAACGGCGGGCGCGACCGCCCGCAGGCCTCGACACAATTCTTGCCCAGAACCCACTTGGTGGCGGAGGCGATGACCAGTGCGCCCTTTGGCGGGAGCCCCCAGGTCACATGGCCGTCCGACTGGACGGCGATAAGGGTTGCGGCGTTCATACTGCACCCCCGCGGATCAACCGAAGGCGCGTCGACACCCGACTGCGGATCTCGGCCATGCTGGTGACCTTCGCGTCGAGCGCCAGCAGCGCAGGCGGCATGGGCGACTCCAGCGCCTGCACCTGGTCGGCCCAATAGGTCATGATCTCGACCAGGGTGATGGCGGTTTCCAGGCGCATCCCTGCGCCGTACTGCGACGGGTGCTTCGGGTCGAGAAATCCTGCAACCTTACGGATATCGTCACTTAGCGACATTGCTACCTCCCTGCTTGCGGTTGGGGCATGTGGGGCACCGGCGCGACAGCTTGACCTCGGTCGTATTGACTGGGCGGCGGGTGCGGTTCTGGTGGGACAGGCACTTGTCGCCGGCGATCTCGCCCAGCACGGGGCAGATCACGGTGTCGCGCATCAGCGCGGCACGCACGGCGCTCTCGACGTTGGGATAACTGCCCTTGTAGTCGCGGCGGATGACCTGCCAGACGACAGAGGCGGCATAGCCGATGCGGATGGCCGTCGCCTTCTCGGTGGTGGCGTCTGCCTCCGCCGCCAGGACCTGGACCCAGCGGGGCAGTTCGGTGCCCCAGGCCTCGCGCGCGGCCTGGGCGGCCGAGATCTTCACGCGGGCGGTCACGGCGCCACCTCGATCGCGTCCTGGCCGACAATCGGCCAGACGACTTCGCCGACGTTCGGGTCGAACACGACCTTGATGCTGGTCACCTGGGGCGCCTTCGGCCCGGTGAAGCGGCTCTCGATGAAGGCCAGCCTGGACACCTGGCCGGCGTGCTTGCTCTTGAGCCGATAAGCGAGAAAGCCTGCCTTCACCAGGTAGTTGATGTAGCTCTTGGCGTCGGTTTCAGAGATCCCGCTGGTGACATGCAGATCGCGGATGGTGAACACCTTGAGCGAGCGCATTGCCCGCCAAGCCGCGGCACGCAGATCACCCTGGGTGACGCGCTCACCGTCCTTGCCAATGCGCGGCACGGCGGCGCCGGCGTCCTTGGCAAGCTGGAAGCGCAGTTCCTTGGTGTCGGGGTTAGGGTCAAGCCGAACGAGATAGCCCGCCTTCTCCAGGCCGAACACGAAGGTGCGGGCCGACGAGCGGTCTACGCGAGCCGGCGTCGCAACCTGGTCGATGGTGAAGGTCTGCAGCTGGCGGATCTTTGCCCAGATGATCTCCCTCGGCGGTCGACGATCGTTCGCCGCCAGGGCCGCTGGGCTCTTCCGGCCGCGAAGATTGACGCGCTTGAGCGCCATGGGTGTCGTCTTCGCCATCACAGCCGCCTGGTCGGGGCTTCGCCGGTGTCGAGGCTGCGGTCGGCCCACCACGCGCGGGTGGCCTTGGTAACGCGCTCCCGGTCGGCCGTGATCTGGATCTGTTCCAGGTTCGTGACGATCTTGCGGATGCGGCCCCGGCGCTCGGTGACGATGTAACTCAGCAGATCGTCGGCGACCTCGATCCCGTCGACATACATCTCGGCCAATTGGCGGGCATCGGCCAGATTGGCGGGCTGTGCGGGTACCCAGGCCAGCACCCGGTTGTGGACGCGCTCGAACCGCTTCAGCTTGTTGGGAAGGGCCTCCTCGCCGACCAGGATGATCGGCGTCTCGCTGACCATGTGCAGTTCGCGCACCAGCTCGATCATGCCTTTCTCAACGAGGATATCGGCCTCGTCCATCAGCAGCACCGGCTGGTATTCGCGCAGGTGGTCTCCGACCGCTTGGGCCGTCCTCGCGATGGTCCTTCCCGGCATGACGCCGAGAGACAGGGCAACGGTTTCCAGAAACTCGCGCTTGCCCCAGGACGAGCGGGCCTCGATATGGATCGCGCCCTTGTTCGCCGCCGCGGTCGCGCAGGCTACAGTCTTACCAAAGCCGCTGGGGGCAAACATGCAGCCCAGGCCCGGCAGGTGTTCGGCGCGGCCCTGAAGGCGCTCGATCGCCTCAAGCAGGGCGCCTACGTTGTGCAGCATCGCTGCCGCCGGCTTGCCAATATTCGCGTGTCGTGTCACGTTCTGATCTCCTGAGTTGAATACCTGACCCCGTCCGACTGCCATCGGGCGGGGTTGTTCATGCCGACCGGCTGCCGGTTACCTTCCCCTCCGCTTCGAGACGCTCGATCAAGACCAGGGCTCTGCACTCGGCGTCGCGGCCGTAGCGCAGGTGCCACCGGGCATCGCCTTCGTTGAGTTCCTCGCCGGCCGCGATCCGCGCGCTAAGGGCCTTCCACTCCGCATAGCGGCGGTGCTTGGCGTCCTGCTCGGCATCGATCGCCGTGGGCGACCGGCCGAGGCTGATGATCTGGGCGGGCGCCAGGGGTTGCACGGCAACGACCGGGGCCGGTGCCGGCGCTTCGCCCGCCGCGTCAGCCGCGGCGGCCAGTGCCGGGGTGGTGTAGGTTTCGGTCGGGCGCGGGAAGGCCACGACTGGGGCCATCCGTTCGCGAGCGGCGTCGAGGGTGGCTTCCAGCAGATCCTTCTTGAAGCCCGCCTTGGAGCGACGTAGGGCGGCACGTTCCAGCTTGATTTTCTCGGCCTGTACGGCCTTGGCGCGGGCCGCCATCTTGGCCCTGTCGATGCCCAGGCGTTCGGGGTTCTCGGCCACGCAGACGAAGGCGTCGTCGTCGGCCGTGTAGACGTAGACCCGGCCCATATCGACCGGATCCAGGCGGACTCGAACCTTGTGGCCGACTTCCAGCCCTGGCCCCCAGAAGGAGGCGTTTTCCAGGCGAATGCCCTTTTTGCTGACCTTGCGGAAGCCC
Source organism: Oleomonas cavernae (assembly GCF_003590945.1). Classification (NCBI taxonomy): domain Bacteria; kingdom Pseudomonadati; phylum Pseudomonadota; class Alphaproteobacteria; order Acetobacterales; family Acetobacteraceae; genus Oleomonas; species Oleomonas cavernae. The sequence goes on from NZ_QYUK01000008.1 coordinate 614,666, forward strand.
TCGCCGCCCGGCAGCTCCATCAACAGCATGTCGAGGGCGCGCTCGCTCTCGACCCGCCGCACGGTACCGGTGTAACTCGCGGCCTGCGCAAAGGGAGACAGGCCGTTCAAGCCGCCATGTTCGTCGCGGTCGTAGTAGATCTCGACCCAGTCGTTGATCCGGCCCTGCAGGCGCGCCTGGTCGAGTTCGACGCAGAAGGTCTCTTCGGGGGTTTCGCCCAGGCGGGCGGCGAAGCTCTTGCGGTTCTCGATCGCGGTGCGGTCGGTCACGTTGTGCCCGATGAAGCCGGGCAACTGAGGCATCAGATTGTGCTGCAGGGTGCCGATCGCGCGCTCGACATGGGCCTTGTCTTCGGGGGTGTAGGCCCGCGCGACGTCGTGCTCGATCTTGAGCATGCGAAGCACGCCCCGCACCCGCATGGCCAGGAAGTCCGACCCGTTGTCGGTCCTCACCTCGTTGGGAACGCCCCAGGCCAGGATCGCCGCCCGCAGCAGCGCGACGACGGCCTCGGCCCGCGGTGTCTTGGTCACCAACACCATCATTCGCCGCGACCACAGGTCGAGCAGCACATAGACCGAGTGACGGCCGTCGAGCAGTAGGATGTCGGCCGGACTGGCGTCGATCAGCCAGATATCGTTGAGGCCCTTTCCGGTCGGCTGTGTGCCGAAGGCGAAGCGATTGCGGCCCTTCCAGGCGTCGGGGTTGGTCTCGCGCAGGATCAGGCCGGCATGGTCTTCCTTCAGACGGTCGACGTACCGCTGAAACTGGCGCAGGCCCGGCAACGGCGCCCGTTTGGTCAGCTCGCCCTGGTTGGTGGCCCATTCGACTTCGATCCCGAACCGGGCGACGATCTGGGTGCGCAGGGTCTCGATCGACAGGTGCGGCTGCATCGTGATCATGGCCAGGATGGCGGTCTTGATCTCGCCGGCGGCACCCCGATCCAGCACGCCGCTGCCGGCGCGGTTGCGATAGGCGCCAGCCAGGCGCGCGACCTGGCCCTTGCGGATGTGTTCGCAGATGCGCCGGATCGTGGCCGCGGACATCTTCGGATGGGCTTCGAAGACCCATTTAGGCAGCTTTGAGATCGCCTCGGGGCCATCGACCGCTAAAGTCATTTTAACGGCCGCCACGGCATGGATGTAGAAGGCGGCGAACACCGGCCAAGCCTTGCGATCGGTATAGCCCAGGCTCGCCCGGAACCGCTCATAGGCTTCGAAGATCGCGACCTTCACGTCGCGCCGCTGCGCCGCCTTCGGCCCGGCGGAGAGTTCGCCTAGAACCGCGGCTGGGACCGGCGGGGCCAGCTTAAGGGCCAGATCGGCCCCCACCCGCCGCAGCGCCGCCGACGTGAGGGCGTCACGCACATCTGCGGGCAGAGCCTTTACGTCGTAAATACGGCGCCGGTTGCCGGTGGGAAGGGTCTGTTCGGAATAGGCCCAACCTGCTTCAGCCCGGATCTCGGCCGCACGCTTGCTAAGCCCGAGCGCCGATGCGATTTCGCCGATCGTTACCCAGGCTTTCATACGCCGCCCCCGAGGAGGTCGCGCAGGCGCTGCTTGTCGGCGCGGATCTCGCGTTGCAGGCGGCCGATCTCCGCGTCGCGGCCATCGCGTGGGGTCATGATCAGCGTGCCGCGCTTGCGGGCGAGGAGCAGTTGCAGGCACTGGCTGCCGGTCGCCACCTCAAAGGCAGGCGCAAACTCGAACGGGAACCGCCAGCCGTCATGGGCCTTGCTGGTCCAGGAATTCAGCATCGCCTCGGTGATCGCCTTGCCCGTCAGGTCGGACATGCGGGCGGCGATCTCCGCCCGGCTCAGCGGGCAATCCTTGATCGCCCGAGCCAGCGCTGCGCACAGCTCGGCCGCGATATCCAGGCTGCCCTCGGCCGGCCCGGGCGGCTGCCCGACAGCCTCGAATTCCACGAGCAGGCTGCCCTGTCTGGTATCGGCAGAACGAGCGCGTGGGGCCATGGTCAGGCCACTTCGCCGAAATTTCGCGGGGACTCCGCGAGGTTGCTCGAATCAGCTACACTAATATCTCTAGTCGTAGAGGGCGCTGAAACACCATGGTCCTGACCGAAATCGCAACTGGATTGAGCGTCGTGAATGGCGCCGTGACGGCCTTCAAGGCTGGCCGAGAGACCATTAAAGCCATCGGCGGCAAGCTCGATCGGGAGAACCGGCTCAAGATCGAGGCGATGATCGACGACATGACCGATAGGTTGAGAGAGGCGCAGGAGGCGGTTCTGGCGCTCACGGATCGATGCCGAGAGCTTGAGCAAGAGAACAACCGCTTGGTTCAGTTTAAGATCGATGCTCAAAACTATGAGCTTCGGCAGATTGCCCCGAACTCGTTTGCATACGCGGTAAAACCGGACGTCGAGCATCTTCAGCGCGACGCCCACCTCTGTGCAAATTGCTTCGACCAGTCCCAGAAATCGATACTCCAGCTTGAGAAGCAGGGGCCATTTGGGATGGACACGTTGAAGTGCCCGCGCTGCGAGACGCGCGTCATGTTCGACAGCGGGCGTTCGGGCGCGGCCGGCGTCACTATTGCGACAGTCAAGAGGTCCAGCAGGTTTGACGGCGACTGGTAGGTAGCGCGCGTCCTCATTGCCCGCCATGATCAGCGCTCTTCGCTGGCATGGTTGGCGGCGCCGGCCAACAGTATGTCCATCGTTTCGCCCATGGTCCGGATACCCACCCCCGCCATCGGCAGCGTGTTCGCGATATTGAAGGCGATCAGGTACCGAATTTCGCGCAGTAGGGTGATCACCTCGCCCTCGCTTTCTCGCTCAGCCGCAGTCTGCTTTGAGCGCCTTACCTGCGCCCTCTGGCCCTCGACCTTTTCGCGCTGGCGGTGAAGCACTTCGGCGCGGGCTTTGCCGGCCATGTCCCACGGCTTCTGGTTGTCTTCCATGTCAGGCGGCCTCCGTCTTTTCGACATTGTGTTGCGCCGCAGGGCGGCTACCCTTGCCAATGCGTTCGGTTGAACGTGCAAGCGGAAGCCGCCGGCCATTTTTGTCGTAGTGCTCGGGGAAGAGTTCCTGTTGGCGCACGCCAATTCTGGCTGCCAGGGCTAGCTCGATATGGCGCGACGGCATGCCGCCGGCGGCGATCGAGATGGCTTGGTGGCTGCACCCTAACTCCCGTGCCAGGGCACGGAAGTTCGAGCCCTTGCACTTCAGTCGGTAAAGGATCCACGCCCGCCTTTCGGCGGGATTTTTTGGGATGTCTAAAGTTGACGTTGCGATTGCCATGTCGGCGACGATAACAGGACAAAAACGGCTAAACAAGCCGGATTTGTCATTTCGCGATGCTTAGGCGCGCGAAGATGGCTGGACCCTTGCCTATCTCATTGCCAGATATGGCAAATCCGGGGCGGCGGGAGCATTGCGAAACGAGGTGGCATTGCGAAACATTTTTTCGCAATGCCGGTGGGGCCGACACATGACCGTGGGTGCGCGCCTAAAGCAATTTCGGGAGAGCAAGGGACTCTCGCAGGAGGAATTCGCCGACGCGATTGGCACTACCCAACGGTCGTTGAGCCGATACGAGGCCGACGAGACAGAACTCAAGGTTTCAGCCGTCCAGCGGCTAGCCGAAATTGGCTGCGACACGGCTTGGCTAGTCACCGGCGCCACGCCTTTGAGCCATCCGTCAGAGGTGTCGGCGGTGGGCTTGTTGTTGATCGAGATACCGCACTATGCGGTTGCATTCTCTGCCGGCAACGGGCGCTCAGCGGCGCCAGAGGATGAGGCTTTTCATAGCCTTACGGTACCGGAGGAGTGGGCGAGGAGAGTTACGCGGCGCAATCCAAAGCACCTGATCATGGCCCTGGCCGAAGGCAATTCGATGGAGCCGACGATCGGCGACGGCGCCACCCTTCTGATCGACAAGACCGACCAAGCCCTGTCCAATGGGCGTATCTACGCCTTGGTCGTGGATGACACGCTGTTCGTGAAAAGGGTCAGGCGCACCCTCAAGGGCGAGATCTTCCTAACCTCCGACAACAAGTCATTTCCTGAAGAGCAATTAGACAATGACGAGACCCGCGATATCCGCATAATCGGTCAGGTAGTGTGGAGCGGAGGGGCTCTAGCGTGACCAAGTCTCTAGTAGCAACAGCCTCACTTTTAGGCGTGATAGCCTTGTCCGGTTGCCAACTGGATGGCGGCGTTTCTGAATGCAAAGAGAAGGTCCGCCAAATGGCGGTCTCTCCTTCGTCGGTTGACTTTATTTCCGTCAAGCAGACCGCGGATGACCGATGGGCTCTGGGTCGAGATCTCCTCTACGAGATCACCTTCGACGCCAGCAACAGGATGGGCGTTCCGCTGCGGGCAATCGCTACATGCAAAGCGGCCCTCTATGACGACGGCCAGGTAAAGGTCTACGTCACTAAGATGGTCGACCATCAAGGCAACCCTATTTAGGTGCACCCCTAAACGTCGCGTCGCCCCTCTGCTCGTCGGGAATTCGCGGACCAATTTTTATTGATTGTCTATGTTTTCTGCGGGTTTAGGTCCCGCCTGGTCCCGTTATATCCCGGATAATCCCGGATCCCTGAGTGTGTTCATCCTATCGTTCACCTCACAACATGGCCATGCCGCGAAAAGCAAAAGGCCGCCTTGCGGCGGCCCAGTGCGTCGATCCAAAGGATCGATGTTGGTCGGAGTGAGAGGATTCGAACCTCCGGCCCCTAGCTCCCGAAGCTAGTGCTCTACCAGGCTGAGCTACACTCCGACCGGGAGGCGCGCCTTGTAGCATCGGCATGGGGCCGGTTCAAGCACTCACTTTGCCCATCCTGCCAAACAGCGCTTGCCCGATACGGCAGGGCGCCCTAAAGAACGCCCGCGACAGGGCATTGCCCGGTCGCCTTCAGCAATGGGAGGCCATCGTGTGCAAGGACAAATTCGAAGCCCGCTTCTGCTTTTGAGCCGCTGAGCAAGCGCCGGAGGGGCTTTCAACTCGGAAACCCGGGTCAAGCGGGGCATCCGCATCGTCCACGGCGATAAGGAACTCGTCGAGAAACTGGGCCGCAACGATCCCTGCCCGTGCGGCTCGGGACGCCGGTTTCAAGCGCTGCTGCCTGGCCAGTGGCCGGCGTGACGGCGTGATGCGCGACGACTATTTCCGTGATTGAGCCGGCGAAAAGCCATCCGCCCGCGCGGGCGGATGGCTGATCCGGGCGGAAGCCTCAGTAAGCCCGCTCGATGCAGAAATCGATGATGCCTTCCAGGGCCCGGCGATAGGCGCTGTCGGGGAAGATTTGCAGTGCCGCGCGGGCAAGGTCGCCATAGTGTCGCGCCCGGGCGATGGTCTCGGCCAGGGTGCCGTGGCGGGCCATCAGGGTGGTAGCCCGCACCAGATCGTCCTCGGTCTGCTCGCGGTCTTCCATGCAGCGGCGCCAGAACGCCTGCTCTTCCGCATCGGCGCGGGCAAAGGCCAGTACCACCGGCAGGGTGATCTTGCCTTCGCGGAAATCGTCGCCCACCGACTTGCCCAGGGTCTTCTCGTCCGCCTGATAGTCGAGCGCATCGTCGACCAGTTGGAAGGCGATGCCCAGGTTGTCGCCATAGGCTTGAAGCGCTGCTTCCTCGCGCTCGTCCCGGTCGGCCACCACGGCGCCCACCCGCGTCGCCGCGGCGAACAGGGCGGCGGTCTTGGCCGCGATCACCTTGAGGTAGGACTCTTCGGTGGTGGCGAGGTTGTTGGCGGTGGTGAGCTGCATCACCTCGCCCTCGGCGATCACGGCGGCGGCCTCGCACAGGATCGAGAGCACCTTGAGCGAGCCGTCCTCGGTCATGATCTGGAACGAACGGGTGAACAGGAAGTCGCCCACCAGCACGCTGGCCTGGTTACCCCAGACCACATTGGCGGTGGCCTTGCCCCGGCGCAGGGCCGATTCGTCGACCACGTCGTCATGGAGCAGGGTCGCGGTATGAATGAATTCGACGCAGGCGGCGAGGCGAATATGGCGGATCCCGCCGCCATAGCCGCACATCCGGGCCGCCGCCAGCAGCAGCACCGGGCGCAGGCGCTTGCCGCCCGAGGCGATGATATGGCCCGCCAATTCGGGGATCAGCGCCACTTCCGAGACCATGCGGGTGCGGATCTCGTGATCCACCGCGGCAAAATCGGCGGCGACCAGGGCAAGCAAGGTGTCGAGCGCGTTGGCAGATGGCGCATTGGCAGACGACGCCGCCGCCGGCCGGGCTGCCTGCCCGTCCTTGTTGCGCCCGTCTTCGAGTGTTACGACCACGGCCAAGCCCATACTCCTGCCGGCATAGAGTTGCGCGCAGCATATTGGCCCGGTCCAAGGCCGGTCAACCTAACCGATTGCGGCTCTCCGCCGCGTCACCGGCGCAACTGGGAGAATACCGACGTGGAAGAACTGATCCGGACCAACGATCTCGTGCTGATTTCCTTCGTCGAATCGATGCTGAAGGCCGAGGGAATCGTGGTCGCGGTGCTGGACGGCCACACCAGCGCCGTGGACGGGTCGCTGGGCCTGCTGCCCCGGCGGATCATGGTCGATGTCGACGACAAGGACCGGGCCCGCTGGCTGCTGGCCCAGGCCGGCGTCGGCCACGAACTGCGGCCATGAGCGATTTCAGCGTCACCGAGAATACCCTGCTGGGCGGCCGCGTCCGCCTGCTGCAGCCCGCCCAGGGCTATCGCGCCGCGATCGACCCGATCCTGCTGGCCGCCTTCGTCGCCGCGCCCAAGGGCGCCAAGGTGCTGGACATGGGCTGCGGCACCGGCGCCGCCCTGTTCTGCCTGGCCGCCCGCCGGCCCGACCTGCGCCTGACAGGTCTCGACGCCAATCCCGCCGCGCTGGAACTCGCCGCCCGCTCCACCGCCCTGAACGGCATGGCGGAGCGGGTGCAGTGGCAGCAGCGCGCGATCGAGGACGGCGTCCCCCGCCAGGGCTTCGACGCGGTCATGACCAACCCGCCCTATCTGGAGGCCGGCCGCGGCACCGTGCCGGCCGAGGACCTGCGCGACGCCCATATGGAAGGTGGTGCCGACTTGGGCACCTGGATCGACGAGGCGATCAAGGCGCTGAAGCCCAAGGGTCGCCTGCACCTGATCCACCGGGCCGACCGCCTGCCCGAAATCCTCTACCGCATCGAAGGCCGCCTGGGCGCCATCACCATCCTGCCCCTGTGGCCCAAGGCGGGTGCCGAGGCCAAGCGGGTGCTGGTGGCCGGCACCATGGGCCGCAACACCCCGGCCAGCCTCCTGCCCGGCCTGGTCCTGCACCAGGCCGACGGCGCCTTCACCGCCGCCGCCCAGGCTGTGCTGCGCGACGGCGGCCCCTTGCCGGCTCAATAGGGCTGGTCGCCCCGCACCGCCGCCTCGATCTGCGAGCGGTGCAACCCGATGTCGCGCAGCAGGTGGGCATCCATGTTCTGGAGGGCCCGCCGCGCCCGGCGCCGCTCCAGGAAAGCGGCCAGGGCAGGCCACAGGTGCTGCAACACCCCCGCGCGGGGCAGAGACGGCGACGAGACGGTACTCGACGGCGAACGCATGATTCCTCCTTCAGGCCCGCCTGAGCGCGCCCGCTGAACAGCACTGTCATGTCGATGAGTTCGACAAGGCGCAGTGAACCACATCCTGATTAATTGAAAAATTTTATTGTTTTTATGAAAACCATATTCAATTTTTATATATGCGAGATTTCAACCTGGACCAGCTCCGCAGCTTCCTTGCCGTAATCGAGCTGGGCAATTTCTCGGCCGCGGCCCGGCAGTTGAACCTCAGCCAGCCGGCGGTCAGCATCCAGGTCCGCGAACTCGAATCCCGGGTCGGCCTGCGCCTGATCGAGCGCCTGGGCAAGCGGGCCTTCCCCACCGCTGCCGGCACCGATCTCGCCGCCCACGCCCGCCGCATCCAGGCGGAGGTCGAACAGGCCGACCTGACCATGCACCGCCATCGCGACGGCTACCTGGGCAAGGTGCGCATCGGCAGCGGGGCGGCGACCTTGACCTACCTGCTGCCGCCGGTGTTGCGGCGCCTGCGCGACAGCCACCCCAACGTCGAGGTTTCGGTGGTCACCGGCACCACCTCAGGCATCGTCGAACAATTGCTGGCCAACCGGCTGGACCTGGGGGTGGTCACCCTGCCGGCCCAGCATCCGCTGATCGAGATCACCCCGATCAATACCAAGCAACTCGTTGCCATCCTCCCCGGCGACCGGCCGAACCTGCCCGACCGCCCGCGCCCGGCCGACCTGGCCAACATGCCCCTGGTGATCGAGGAACGCGGTTCCAACCTCACCGCCCTGATCCTGGAATGGCTGGCGGCCGGCGGCGTCCGCCCCCAGCCGATCCTGGAATACAACGGCCTGGAGGCGGTGAAGGCGATCGTCGGCGCCGGCCTGGGCTACACCATCATCCAGACCGAGGCGGCGATGGACGGCGTCGCCCGCGACCGCTTCGTGGTCCGCCCGCTCGACCCGCCGCTCAGCCGCGTCATCGCCCTGGCCCAGCGCCGCGACAAGCCCGACAGCCTGGCCCTGCGCCTGGTGCGCGACGCGGTGATGACGCTCGGCGCCGCCCCGCCGACGCTTAAGGCTTGAGACGCGGCCACCGCTACCCCATCTTGTGCCTCATCATGTCCTTCATCGATCGTCTTCGCCGCCTGCTGCCCGCCGCCCTCGGCGGCCAGCGTCCCCCTGTCGTCGCGGTGCTGCGCCTGGAAGGCGTGATCGGGGGGCTGGGCGGGTTGCGCCAGGGCCTGACTATTTCCAGCACCGCCGAACTGATCGAGCGCGCCTTCAGGGTGAAGCCGCTGTCGGCCGTGGCCCTGGTGATCAACTCGCCCGGCGGCGCCGCGGCCCAATCGGCCCTGATCTACCAGCGCATCCGGGCGCTGGCCGAGGAGAAGAACATCCCCGTCTTCGCCTTCTGCGAGGATGTGGCGGCCTCGGGCGGCTATATGCTGGCGATCGCAGCCGACCGCATCTATGCCCATCCCATGTCGATCGTCGGCTCGATCGGCGTGGTCTCGGGCGGTTTCGGCTTCGAGAAGGCGATCGAGAAGCTAGGGATAGAGCGCCGCCTCTATACCGCCGGCGAGAACAAGCGGCGCCTCGACCCGTTCCTGCCGGAAAAGGCAGAAGACATCGAGCGGCTGAAGGAATTGCAGGCCGACGTGCATACCGGCTTCAAGGACATGGTCACCGGCCGGCGCGGCGGCAAGCTGACCGCCGGGGCCGACGTCCTGTTCAACGGCGATGTCTGGATCGGCCAGCGCGCTGTGGACCTGGGGCTGATCGACGGTGTCGGCGAAATCCGCACCACGCTCAAGGCCGAATACGGCCCCAAGGTGCGCCTGGTGCCGATCGCCCATCGCGGCCGCCGGCTGTTCCCCTTCGGGCCTCGCATCGGTGCCGAAAGCGCCCCCGGCCTGGGCGAAGGCCTGGCCGGCGGCCTGATCGCCACGGTCGAAGCGCGCGGCCTGTGGTCGCGTTTCGGCCTCTGAGGAACCGGCGGTGGGCCTGCTCCTCAAAATCGCGGCGATCCTGATCGGCCTGGGCCTGCTCTATGTCTCGATCAAGCGGCTGATCCTGGGCAACGCCCCCAGGAAGCCCGAAGTGCCGCCGGCCAAGCCCAGCCGCCCGGAAAGCCTGACCGCCGAGGACCTGGAACGCTGCCCCCGCTGCGGCGCCTACGTGCCCAAGAACCACGTCTGCGAGCGGTCCTGACCAAACCCCTCTCCGCCGCTTGCGGGGGAGAGGGCGAGGCCCGACGCGCAAGCGGCGGGAGGGTGAGGTGGTGGACCGGGCGAAAGCCTGCTTTACGCCGTCAACCCACCTCACCCAACCCTCTCCCCCTGAAGGGCGGAGAGGGCTCTTAGCGACTCAAAGCGCCGGAATGCGCAGGTTCTGGCCGGGATAGATCTTGTCGGGATCCTTCAGCATCGGCTTGTTGGCCTCGAAGATCACCGTGTACTTGCCGCCCTTGCCCTTGCCGTAGTGGCTCTCGGCGATCTTCCACAGGGTGTCGCCCTTGACCACGGTATAGAAGGTCGACGCCGCCTCGCCGTCGGGCGTCGTGATGCTTTCGCTGACCCGGGCCACCCCGGCGATGTTGCCGGCGGCCAGAATCGCCTTCTCCCGCGCCTCGTTGGACGCGGCCGTGCCGGACACCTCGACCGTGTCGCCGTTCAGCTTCACCTGAATGTCGTCGACCGCCAGGTTCAGCTTGGCCACCAGCGCCTGGACCTGTTCGGCCGTCGGCGGCGGGGTCACTTCCTTGCTTTCCGAGGTCGCCGGCGCCCCGCCGATCCCCAAACGCTCGCCCGCGGCCTTGATGAAGTCGAAAACGCCCATTGCTGCTCTCCTGAACCAGTTGCGAATCCCGGTAAGCCATACAGGGCCCACTCTAGCCACCGGCGGTGACAGCACAAAGTCCAATGACCCTGCGGCAGGCGGCGGGGTTGACCCGACCGGGGCCGGCTTCTACTTTCGCGGCCACCTTCACGCCTTGGCCCAGGTAGTACAGTCTCATGTCGGCGCAATCGGCGGCGAAAGCCCCGCCCTTCCAAGAACTGATCCTCACGCTTCAAACCTATTGGGCTCGCCAGGGCTGCGTGCTGATGCAGCCCTATGACATGGAAGTGGGCGCCGGCACCTTCCACCCCGCCACCACCCTGCGCTCGCTGGGCCCCAAGCCGTGGAACGCGGCCTATGTCCAGCCGTCGCGCCGGCCCAAGGACGGCCGCTATGGCGAGAACCCCAACCGCCTCCAGCACTACTACCAGTTCCAGGTGATCCTGAAGCCCAGCCCGGCCGACGTGCTGGACCTCTACCTGGGCAGCCTGAAGGCCTTAGGGATCGATATCGACAACCACGACATCCGCTTCGTCGAGGACGACTGGGAAAGCCCGACTCTGGGCGCCTGGGGCCTGGGCTGGGAAGTCTGGTGCGACGGCATGGAGGTGAGCCAGTTCACCTATTTCCAGCAGGTCGGCGGCATCGATTGCGATCCGGTCAGCGCCGAGATCACCTATGGCCTGGAGCGCCTGGCCATGTATGTCCAGGGCGTGGACAGCATCTACGACATCGAGTGGAACGGCAAAGGCGTCAAATACCGCGACGTCTACCACCAGGCCGAACGCGAATTCTCCGCCTTCAATTTCGAACACGCCAACACCGATCGCCTGTTCCAGCACTTCAAGGACGCGGAGGCGGAGTGTCAGTCGCTCCTCGCCGTGCCGCTGGCCCTGCCCGCCTATGACCAGTGCATGAAGGCCAGCCACCTGTTCAACCTGCTCGATGCCCGCGGCGTCATCTCGGTGACCGAGCGCGCCGCCTATATCGGCCGCGTGCGCACGCTGGCCAAGGGCTGCTGCGAAGCCTGGGTTGCCTCTCAAGTGGAGGCCCAGTGATGCCCGAGTTGCTGATCGAGATCCGCTGCGAGGAAATTCCGGCCCGCATGCAGCCCCGCGCCGTCGAAGACTTCAAGCGTCTCATCACCGACGGCCTCAAGGCCGTGGGCCTGAACTTCACCCAGGCCCGCGCCTTCGTCACCCCGCGCCGCCTGGCCCTGGTGATCGACGGCCTGGACGCCGCCCAGGCGGATCTCAAGGAAGAACGCCGCGGCCCGCGCGTCGGCGCGCCCGAGCAGGCGATTGCCGGCTTCTGCACCTCGGCGGGTATCGCCCGCGAGGCGCTGGAAGTGCGCGAGACCGACAAGGGCAGCTTCTATATGGCGACGATCGAGCGGCGCGGCCGCCCGACCACCGATGTGATCGCCGAGCTGCTGCCCCAGGTCATGTGGAGCTTCCCATGGCCTAAGTCGCTTCGTTGGGGCGGCTCGGAGAACGGTTTGAGTTCGAAATTTAAGTGGGTCCGCCCCATCCATTCGATGATCGTCCTTTTCGATGGATCAGCGGTGCCTGTGAAGACCTCGCCAGGGATCGGTCAAGCGGCCATTGGATCTTCCATGGTGGTGGGCGATACCGGTCACAATATATCCTCGGGCAGTGTCACGGCCGGCCACCGCTTCATGGGCGGCGCGCCGTTCGAGGTCTCGTCCTTCGCCGATTACGAGGCCAAGCTTCGCCGCGCCTATGTCATGCTGGACCCGGAGGAGCGCAAGCGCGCGATCTGGCAGGACGCGGCCCTGATCGCGGGTCAAGCGGGCCTTGAAGTGACGCCCGATCCGGACCTGCTGGACGAGGTCGCCGGCCTGGTCGAATGGCCGGTGCCCCTGATGGGCAGGATCGACGACGAATTCATGACCGTCCCGGCCGAGGTCCTGACCTCGACCATGCGCGCCAACCAGAAATACTTCGCCCTGCGCGACCCGCAGACGGGCAAGATGGCCCCGCGCTTCCTGACCGTCGCCAACCTGCTGGCCAAGGACGGCGGCACCGCCATCGTGGCTGGTAACGAGCGCGTGCTCCGCGCCAGGCTGTCGGACGCCAAGTTCTTCTGGGACAACGACCTGAAGGTGCGCCTGGAAGACCGTGTGGCGTCGCTCGATGGCATCGTGTTCCACGCCAAGCTTGGCACCGTAGGCGCCAAGGTCGCCCGTGTCCGCAACTTGGCACATGCAATTGCCCGTGAGATCGAGGCCGATCTCGCCTTGACCGATCGCGCGGCCCTCCTCGCCAAGGCGGATCTGGTTTCGGGTGTCGTCGGCGAATTCCCCGAAGTCCAGGGTGTCATGGGTCGTTACCTGGCCGAGAACGACGGCGAACCCGGTGAGGTCGCTGCCGCCATCGCCGACCATTGGAAGCCGCAAGGTCCAGGCGACGATTGCCCGGTGGCGCTGGTCTCCATCGCGGTAGCGCTTGCAGACAAGATCGACACGTTGACGGGCTTCTATTTTATCGGGGAAAGGCCAACCGGATCTAAAGATCCATTTGCACTCCGCCGCGCGGCCCTTGGCGTTATTCGGTTAGTGCTCGAGAACAAAATTCGAATCAATCTTGGGACAGTGATCAGAGAGGCATTTGTGCCTTTCAATGAAACAATGGTTTCCCCAGATACGCGGTCATCGGAGACATTCACCCTGAGTCAGAGTGGGGCAACCGGTTCGCAACACATTACCGTTCCACCAGCTTCAATAGTCGCAATCAGATCTCAACTCCTGCAGTTCTTAACTGACAGGCTGAAGGTTTCCTTGAAAGAACAGGGCACTGCGCACGACCTTATCAACGCTGCCTTGGGCGACGGCACGGAAGATGACCTGACGCGCCTAGTGGCGAAGGTCGAGGCGCTGAAATCCTTCCTCGACACCGAGGACGGCAAGAACGTGCTGGCCGCCTATCGTCGGGCGTCCAACATCCTCCGCATCGAGGAGAAGAAGGACGGCACCGCTTACGCCGGACCGGCTGATCGCGCCCTGTTCGCCGCCGATGAGGAGCGCGCTCTGGGCGCCCGGCTGGACGAGGTGCTGCCACTGGCCCGTGCCGCCCTGGCCAAGGAAGGCTTTGCCGAGACGATGCAGGCACTGGCCCTGCTGCGCAAGCCGGTCGATGCCTTCTTCGAGAAGGTCACCGTCAATGCCGACGATGCGGCCCTCAGGGTCAATCGTCTGAAACTTTTGGCCGAGATCCGCGCAACCTTGAGCGAAGTCGCGGATTTCTCGCGTATCGAGGGATAGGAGTGGCGTCATGACCAAGTGGGTCTACACCTTCGGCGACGGCAAGGCCGACGGCCGCGCCGACATGAAGAACCTGCTGGGGGGCAAAGGCGCCAACCTGGCCGAGATGAGCCACCTGGGCCTGCCGGTGCCGCCGGGCTTCACGATCACGACCGAACTCTGCACCCATTACTACGACCACGGCAAAACTTACCCTCAGGAACTGGCCGGCGACGTGGCCCAGGCGGTGGCCGACATCGGCACCAAGGTCGGCGCCAGCTTCGGCGATGCCGCCAATCCGCTGCTGGTCTCCGTCCGTTCCGGCGCCCGTGCCTCCATGCCCGGCATGATGGACACGGTGCTGAACCTCGGCCTCAACGACGAGACCGTGGTGGGCCTCGCGGCCCAGGCCGGCGACGAGCGCTTCGCCTATGACAGCTATCGCCGCTTCATCCAGATGTATTCCGACGTGGTGCTCGACGTCGGCCATCACCATTTCGAGGAAATCCTCGAGATCCAGAAGGAAGAAAAAGGTTACACCCTCGACACCCAACTGACCCCCGACGACCTGAAAGCCCTGATCGCCGCCTACAAGGCGCGTGTCGAGGAGGAACTGGGCCGTCCCTTCCCGGCCGATGTGAACGAGCAGTTGTGGGGCGCCATCGGCGCCGTCTTCGGCTCGTGGCGCAACGCCCGGGCCGAGACCTATCGCCGCCTGAACGACATCCCCGAGAGCTGGGGCACCGCGGTCAATGTCCAGGCCATGGTCTTCGGCAACATGGGCGAGACCAGTGCCACCGGTGTGGCCTTCACCCGCAACCCGTCGACCGGCGAGGCCGAGATCTACGGCGAATACCTGATCAACGCCCAGGGCGAGGATGTGGTCGCCGGCATCCGCACGCCGCAATATCTCTCCAAGGTGGCGCGGGTCGCTGCGGGCGACGACAAGCCGTCGATGGAAGAGTCGCTTCCCGAGGTTTACGGGCAACTGGTCGAGGTCTTCGGCAAGCTCGAGACCCACTACCGCGACATGCAGGATATCGAATTCACGGTCCAGCGCGGCAAGCTGTGGATGCTGCAGACCCGCTCGGGCAAGCGCACCGCCAAGGCCGCCCTGAAGATCGCGGTCGAACTGGCGGCGGAAGGCCTGATCGACCGCGAGACCGCGATCGGCCGCGTCGACCCCGCCATGCTGGACCAGTTGCTGCACCCCACGCTGGACCCCAAGGCCAGGCGCGAGATCCTCACCCGCGGCCTGCCCGCCTCGCCGGGTGCCGCCAGCGGCATGATCTGCTTCACCGCCGACGATGCCGAGCAGATGGCCGGTGAAGGCCGCAAGGTGATCCTGGTCCGCGCCGAAACCTCGCCGGAAGACATCCACGGCATGCACGCGGCCCAGGGCGTGCTCACCTCGCGCGGCGGCATGACCAGCCACGCGGCGGTGGTCGCCCGCGGCATGGGCCGGCCCTGCGTCTCGGGTGCCGGCGCCCTGAAGATCGATGCGGCGGCGCAGACGCTGAGCGTGATGGGCACCAAGCTGAAACGCGGCGACATCATCACCATCGACGGCTCCAACGGCGAGGTGATGCTGGGTGCCGTGCCCACGGTGCAGCCGGAACTCTCGGGCGACTTCTCCACCCTGATGGGCTGGGCCGACGCGGTGCGACGCCTGAAGGTGCGCACCAATGCCGAAACCCCGCTGGACGCCGAAACCGCCCGGCGCTTCGGTGCCGAGGGCATCGGCCTGTGCCGGACCGAGCACATGTTCTTCGAGGCCGACCGGATCCTGGCCGTGCGCGAGATGATCCTGGCGGGTGACGAGAAGGGTCGCAAGGTGGCGCTGGCCAAGCTCCTGCCCGTTCAGCGCGGCGACTTCGTCCGCCTGTTCGAGATCATGGCCGGCCTGCCCGTCACCATCCGCCTGCTCGATCCGCCCTTGCACGAATTCCTGCCCCACACCGATGCCGAGCTGGCGGACGTGGCGGCGGCAGCCGGCGTGCCGGCCAGCGTGATCAAGACCCGCGCCCATGAACTGGCCGAGTCCAACCCCATGCTGGGCCATCGCGGCTGCCGCTTGGGGATAACCTATCCCGAGATCTACGAGATGCAGGCCCGGGCGATCTTCGAGGCGGCGGTCGAGGCGGGCACCAAGGCGGGCTCCACGGTGGTGCCCGAGATCATGATCCCGCTGGTCGCGACCAAGGCCGAGCTGGATATCCTGAAAGCCAAGATCGCCAATATCGCCGCCGCGGTGACCAGGGAGAAGGGCCGCGCGATCCCCTACCTGGTCGGCACCATGATCGAACTGCCCCGCGCCGCCCTGCGCGCGGCCGAGATCGCGGAATCGGCGGAATTCTTCTCCTTCGGCACCAACGACCTGACCCAGACCACCTTCGGCATCAGCCGCGACGACGCCGCCCACTTCCTCGACGCCTACCTGCGCGCCGGCATCTTCCAGAAGGACCCCTTCGTTTCGATCGACGAGGAAGGCGTGGGCGAGTTGGTCACCATCGCAGTGGAACGCGGCCGCAAGACCCGGCCGGCCCTGAAGCTCGGCATCTGCGGCGAACACGGCGGCGACCCCGCCTCGATCGCCTTCTGCGAAAAGGTCGGGCTCGATTACGTCTCCTGCTCGCCCTACCGCGTGCCGATCGCCAAGCTGGCCGCGGCCCAGGCAGCGCTGAAGAAGGGGTAATCCCACCACGGCCGTCATCCCGGCGCAGGCCGGGATCCATCGTGGTGGCACGCATGGTGTGGCAAACGGGGCAAGATCTCGCCCCGCGGCGCAATGGATCCCGGCCTTCGCCGGGATGACGAGGTGGCAGGCATGACCCAGATCGATTTCATCTTCGCCATCGGCAGCCGCTATTCCTACCTGGCGCATCGCCAGCTCGACGGCATCGCCCGCGACCACGGCGTCAGCTTCCGCTGGCGGCCCGTCACCTCGATCGCGCTGATGCGCCAGGCCCGCGGCGGCACCTCGCCCTTCGATGGCCCGCCGCCGGCCAAGCAGTATGATTTCACCTGGCGCAAGCAGGATGCGGAAGCCTGGGCCGAGCTCTACGGCATTCCCTTCCGCGACCCCCACCACCGCCTGAAATACGACAGCGCCAAGGCGAACCACGCCTGCGTCGCGGCCGACCGCCTGGGCAGGGGCGAGGCCTATGCCCGTGCCCTGTTTCCGGAAATCTTCGTGGCCGACAACCCCTCGCTGGACCGCGACGATTACATCGCCTTGGGCGAAAAGCTCGGCATCGACGGCTTCGCCGCCGCGCTCGACGACCCGCAGACCGCCGCGACGGCCCAGGCGATCCAGGACGAGGCCGTGGCGCGCGGCAGCTTCGGCGTACCCACCTTCCTGATCGACGACCGCATCTTCTGGGGCAACGACCGGCTGGTCCTGCTCCGCCACTATCTCGCGGGCCGCGCCTGATGGACCTCGCGGCCCTGCGCAGCGGCGGCAAGGCGGCCATGGCACGCGCGCTCGCCCGGATCGAGCGCGATCCCCATGGTGCCCAGACCATCGCCCTGCTCGATGCCGCCTGGAATGACCCGCGCGCCCAGGTCATCGGCCTGACCGGCCCGCCGGGGGTGGGCAAATCCACCCTGACCTCGGCCCTGCTGGCCCGCTGGCGCGCGGCTGGCCTGAGCGTGGGGGTGATCGCGGTCGATCCGTCGTCCCGGCGTACCGGCGGTGCCCTGCTGGGCGACCGCACCCGCCTGGTGCTCGACCCGGAAGACCAAGGCATCTTCGTGCGTTCCATGGCAGCGCGTGATCGGCTGGGTGGCCTCGCCGCCCTGACCTTCCCCGCCATGGTGCTGATGCGCGCGGCCTATGACCGGGTGCTGATCGAGACCGTGGGCGTCGGCCAGTCCGAGACGGATGTAACCCAGGTCGCCGATACGGTGGTGTTCTGTGTCCAGCCGGCGTCGGGCGACTCGCTGCAGTTCATGAAGGCCGGCATCGTCGAGATCCCCCACATCGCCGTGGTCACCAAGGCGGACCTCGGCATGCCCGCGATCCGCGCCCGTGCCGACCTTGCCGGCGCCTTGAGCCTGGCCGAGGATCACACCGGCTGGAAAGTGCCCGTCATCCTGGTCTCCTCCACCGCCGGCGACGGCATGGACAGGCTGATGGAAGCGCTCGACTCTCACGCCGCCCACCTGGCGACCGGCGCCGGCACCGCCCAGCGCGCCGAACAGGGCAGCGCCTGGCTGGCCGAGGCGGTGCGCGACGAATTCGGCAAGCAGGGCTTCGCCCGCGCCGGCAACGCCATCCTCCTGCCCCCGGCACCTCCCCCTTCGGCCACGCCGCCGGCGTGCTGGAGATGCTCAGCAGGCCTTGACGATTATACATCTAAAGATATAATTTTTAGCGATGCCTGAGACCAGCTTGGTTGCGTGGTTCGACAGGCTCACCATGAGGAAAGTCTTTTTGCTACAAAGATTCTCCTCATCCTGTGCCTGTCGAAGGACGCAGGATGGCTCTGCCAGCATCGCCGCTTGGCATAGGCCCGCGGTGAGGGCGTGGGGATGACACAGACATGCGCGATATGACGAAAGGTGAAGCAGGGCTGCTCGGCGAGCGTTTCGGCAATGTGTGGGATGCCATCTGCAAAACCCCGAGGAAGCCGCCGTGATGACCCTGCGCAGCAATCTCATGACCGCCCTGCGCCATGAGGTGAAGCGTTGGAATGTAACCCAGGCCGAAGCGGCTGCCCGGCTGGGCATTTCGCAGCCGCGCCTGAACAAGCTGGTCAAGGGGCGCTTCAACGAATTCCGCCTCGACACGCTGGCGGAACTTGCCAGCAAGGCAGGGCTGACCCTGCGCATGACGATCGCCGCGCCGAAACCGCCGCCGAAAAAGAAGCGGGCTGCCGAGAAGACCCCGGTTGCAGCGTAACCCTGTTCAGCGCAGGGCGTTGATCACCGCGCCGACGCCGATCGCGGCCAGGACAAACAGCGCGACGCGGCGATAGTGGGCGGAGCCGTGGCGCTCGAACAGGCCAAAGCCGATCCAGTCGCCCAGCAGCAGGCAGGGCAGCGCCCAGACGAACAGGACCAGGGAGGTTCCGTCGACCAGCCCGGCCACGACATAGCCGGCGATCGACAGGAGCGAGGTCAGGGTGAAGAAGGCCATCAAGGTCGCCCGCGCCCGCTTGGGGTCGCGTTCCGTGCCCAGCAGGAAGACAATGATCGGCGGCCCGGGGATCGCCAGCGCACCGCCCAGCAGGCCGGCAGAGAAGCCCACCGGCAGGGCATAGAGGCGCCGCACCCCTTCCATGATGCCGGTCCGCCACAGCAGCACGGCCGAGCCCAGCACGCCGAAGCCGATCAGGAATTTCATGGTATCGGCGGGCAGGTGATCGAGCAGGGCGATGCCGATCGGGGTCCCGATCAGGCTGCCGATCAGCAGGGGCTTGAGCAGGCCGCGGTCGCAGTGGGCCATGGAATTGCGGGCCGAGCGCAGGCCGCCGGCGACCGACAGGAAGCCGCACAGCACCACCGCGTGCACCGGCTCGATCACCAGCACCAGCAGGGGCATGGCGGCCAAGGCAAAGCCGAAGCCTGAAAAGGCCCGCAGCACCGCCGCCGCCACGATGGTCGCGGCAAAGACACCAAGCCCGACCGCGTCGAGGCCGCCGGCCCAGATACTCAAACCACCGGTGTCGATGTCGGCCCCCTCTAAGCAGCCCGCGTGCCAAGCCTTACCAAACGGCCCGGGCGGGCGCCAGTGAGGCGATCGTCCTCGACCACCACCACGCCGGCTACGATGGTGGCGCGATAGCCCACCGCCTCCTGCAGCAGGCGCTGGCCGCCGGCCGGCAGGTCCTGGACCATGTGCGGTGCCTTCAGGTGCAGATGATCGAAATCGATCACGTTGAGATCGGCCCGCTTGCCGACCGCAATGGTGCCGCGGTCATGGAAGCCGCCATGACCGGCATTGGCCCCGGTCAGCATGTGCACCGCCTGCTCCAGTTGCAGGCGGTCGCCACGCGTGCGGTCGCGGCACCAATAGGTCAGCAGGAAGCTGGAGAAGCTGGCATCGCACACCGTGCCGACATGGGCGCCGCCGTCCGACAGGCCGGCCAGGGCCAGCGGGTGGCGCATCATGGTCAGCACATTGTCGAGCGAGAAGCCGACGTAGTTGGCAAAGGGGAAATAGAGCAGCGCCCGGCCCTCGTCCTCCAGCAGCGCATCATAGACCGCTTCCAGCGGGGTGACACCCTTCTCCTGGGCTTCCGCATAAAGCGAGCGCTCGAACGGCTGTTCGTAATCGGGTGCATCGCCCAGCCGGAACAGCATGGTCGAGACGAAATCGATCATGCCCAGGAATTTGTCGACCATCGGCGGCACCGAGGAACCGTCGGCCGCCAGCTTGTCCGGCGTCTCGGCCAGCAGCCGCGCCTTCATCGCCGGATCGCGCAGCAGCGCCACCCGCTCGCCCAGGCGCAGATGCGCGATCTTCTTGTAGCTGGGATGGCCCATGAACAGGTGGAAGGTGCATTGCAGGCCGACCATGACGCCCACCGCGCGCGGCGCCGTCTGCAGGCGGATGGTCAGGCCCTTGTGCTGCGCGGCTTCCGCCCGGGTCACGATGCGGCGCCATTGTTCGGGCGCCAGCGGCCGTTCCATCAGGGTGATCGAGGTGGGATGGCCAGGGGCCGCGGCGGCATAGGCCTCGATCACGTCGAACTCGCGGTCGAATTCCTCCGGCCCCTGCTCCATGTCGAAATCGGAGACGGCCTGCAACACGCCATGGTTCAGGCCCTGAAGGGCCTTGGCGATGCCGGTCAACTCCTCCACCGCCGCCTCGGCGGCCGGCGTGCGGTCGCCGTCGGCGGTGCGGTGGGTTTCGCTGCGCCCGGTGGCAAAGCCCATGGCACCCGCCTCCATCGCCTCGCGCACCAGGGCGCGCATGGCCGCGATATCCTCGGGCCTCGCCACCTCGCCCGCCGCCGCCCGCTCGCCCATGACATAGACGCGCACGGGGTCGTGGGGGATCTGCACGGCGAAATCGATCGCATGAGGGAAATCGATCGCCTTCATGTAGTCGGGGAAACTCTCCCAGTTCCATTTCAGGCCCTCGGCCAGGGCGACGCCGGGAATGTCCTCGACCCCTTCCATCAGGCGGATCAGCCGGTCGTGGTCGTGCAGGCGCACGGGGGCAAAGCCGACGCCGCAATTGCCCATGACCGCCGTGGTCACGCCGTGATCGACCGAGGGGCGCAGGTCGGCGTCCCAGCTCACCTGGCCGTCGTAATGGGTGTGCAGGTCGACAAAGCCCGGCGTCACGATGCAGCCCTGTGCATCGACGATGCGCAGGGCCCGGCCCGGGCAGGCGCCCACGGCGACGATCACCCCGCCCTTCACCGCGACATCGCCCTTGAAGACGGGCCGGCCGGTGCCGTCGACGATGGTGCCGCCGCTGATCTTCAGGTCGTATTCCATGGCCGCCCTCCTCTTTTGTTCTTGTTCAGTGCATTCCCTTCATCGGCGCCATCATTCGCCGCATCAGCCCAGGGAAGAGTCCGCCCAGGCGCAGGCCCCAGCGCACTTGGGCATTGCCCGGCCAATGGCGCCGGTCGCCGTTCGCCGCCTTCCACACGAGCCCCGCGATCTCGTCGGGCGTGTGCTCGATGCCACCCATCTTGGCGACCGCCTGCTCCGCGGCGGCCCCCTGTGTCTCGACCATGTTGGTGCTCACGAAGCCAGGCAGGACGTCGGAAACCTTGATGCCCAGGGCTTCGAACTCCTGAGACAGCGCCTCCGTCAGTGCGCGCACGGCAAACTTGGTCGCCGAATAGACGGCAAGGCCCGGCGTGCCGTAGGTCGCCGAAGCGGAGCACAGCGACACGATATGGGCACTGGGCGTTTGCTTGAGATAGGGCAGTGCCGCGTGGATCCCGTTGACGACACCGTTGATGTTCACGTCCACAATCTTGGCATGCAGGGCCGGGCTGTTGCCCGTGAAGGGCCCGAATTTGGCGATGCCCGCATTGTTCACCAGGACGTCAAGCCGGCCGGCCGCAGCAATGAAATCGGTCATCACCCGCTCGTAGGCCGCATAATCGGTCACGTCGAGGACGGCGGAGAAGACGCGGTTGGCGCCGATCTCCCCGGCCATCTTGGCCAGATTCGCCGTGTCCACGTCGGTGATGCCGACGAACCACCCCTCGGCCGCGAAACGCCTGGCGATACTGGCGCCGATGCCGCGCCCGGCACCGGTGACAAAGACTGCTTTGGTCATAATGCCTTTTCCCCCCACAGGTTGACCGGCACCTCGAAGGGCTGATTGACCCAGGACGAGCGCGACGGCCCCATTTCGACGACCGCGTCGACCAGCCGCCCGTCCAGCCCCAGCAGCCCGTCGGCCAGTTGGATGATCCGCCGGTTGGGCGAGGCGACCGGCGATTGCAGGCGGATCGCGGCGGCGGCCTGGCGCTCGCGCCCGGGATTGTGCAGGCTGAGCGCGATCAGCGCCGTCGCGGTCGAGCGCGAGATCCCGGCCCAGCAATGGATCAGGATCGGCGTCCGGGCATCCCAGCCGCGCAGAAACTCGATCAGGCCGCGGACATGATCCTCCTCCGGCACCACCAGGCCCGGCACCCGTTCGGCATAGTCGTAGACGCCCACCCGATGGTGGCGCTCCGCCGGCACGCCCGCGGGCGTTTCCGGCCAATCCTCGGGATCGAGCAGCGAGACCACATGGCTGGGCCGAACCCGCCCGGCGACGGCCTTCAACTCGGCCCACGGGCATACATGGACGACCGGCATCACTTCCCCCTAAACGCCCTCTTGGCGGGCCTCCCGCGGCAATCTAAAAGCATGATGGATAAGTAACAAGGTTTGCCCGATCAAAGGGCACAACGCCGGGTGGGGGAGAAAGCCATGGACATGGTGCTGCAGTTCGGCTTGCCGATCGTCGCGACGGCCATCCTGATCGGGGCCATCTATCTGGTCGCCGGCAAGCGCGGTGCCCCGGCCCTGGACGAGGCCCTGGCCCGCCGGCGCCTGCTGGAAGACTGGCAGGATTTCGAACCCGACGAAGTCTGGATCGCCGCCGACCGCCGGGCGGCCCTCGCCACCGACAAAGGCAGCGCGCGCCTGGGCCTCATCTTCGCCTTCGGCGACAAGCTGCCCTCGCGCATCCTGGGGCCAGGCGACGTGGTGCGCGCCGGCCTGGAAGGCGGGCGCCTGATGGTCGAGACCAGGGATTTCACCAGGCCGCGCTTCGCCATGACCTCCACCGGCGAGGTCACCGTGCGCCCCTGGGCCGAGCGATTGACCAAACTGGCCGCCTGACCGCCGCCAATGTGACGATCGGCACGGCGGCACGCGGCCGCCCGTGCCATGGTTTGACCGCCCGCTGCGTCGGGCCACCGCCTTGGGAGATTCGCCTTGCCCGGTCAAACCCGCATCACCTTCCGCAATTTCACCGGCCTCGACCTCAGCAGCGGCCGGCGGATCACCAGGCCGCGCTACAAGTCGCCGGGCTTCGGCGAAGAAACCCTGCTGCGCGGGGCGATCTCGGCCCTGGGGGCGGTGTCGAACGTCGGCAAGCTCCTGGGCGGGGCCGCCGGCATGGCGACCAGCCCGCCCGGCAGCCTCAGCCTGTCGGGCATCATCCCCGGCGTGCGCATCCGGGTGCCCAACCCGGACTTCACCATCACCTATGGCCTGACCGCCAGCGCCGGCGCCTCGGTCGCCGTGGGCGTGGGCGGCGGCGTCTATTTCTGGCGCAAGGCCAGCGGCGGCGAAATCGGCCTCTACGGCAGCGTGGCGGCCGGGCTGATCACCAATGCCGGCGTCGGCGCCGGCTATGCCCTGGGCTTCCTGTTCGACGCCGCGCCGACCGTGCTGGCCGGCGACTGCATCACCCTGTCGGTCGACGTCGGCATCGACATCATCACCGTCAGCGGCCAGTTGATCTTGAACGCGCCGCCCGTCTCGCTGGGCTGGCCGCCCAGCATCACCGGGGTCTGGAACCCCGAGATCGTCGGCATCGGCTTTGCCCTCACCGCGGGGATCAGCGCCCTGCCGGCCAATATCTCGGTCATGCCCAGCCGCACCTGGACCCACCCGGTCGCGACCTTCTAGGTCGCTCGACAAAGACCGTTTCCCGCACTTACAATGCAGGAAACGAGGAGGAGACGGGCGCGCCCATGGAAATGCTCGAACTGCTGCAATTCGCCATTCCGGGCTTTGTCGTGGCGATCCTGGCGGAACTGGCCTGGATGAAGTGGCGCGGCGGCGTGGCCTATGACCTGCGCGACAGCACCGCCAGCCTGACCATGGGCCTGGGCAATCTGGTCGACGGCGCCCTGCTCGCCCTTGCCCTCTATGCCCTGTTCGGCTGGCTCTACGGCTTTCGCCTGGTCGACTGGGGCCCGGCCACCTGGTGGACCCTGCCGCTGGCCATCGTGATCCAGGATTTCTGTTTCTACTGGAGCCACCGGCTCAGCCATGAATGGCGCCTGTGGTGGGCGGCCCATGTCAATCACCACTCGTCGCAGCACTACAATCTCTCGACCGCCCTGCGCCAGCCCTGGACCGGCTTCTTCGCCCTCTCGTGGCTGCCCTACGCCCTGATGCCCCTCGTGGGCATCCCGGTCGAGGTGATCGCGACCGCCCACGGCGTCTCGCTGGCCTACCAGTTCTGGATCCACACCGAGGCGATCGACAAGCTGCCGCGCTGGTTCGAGGCAGTGTTCAACACGCCCTCGCAGCACCGGGTTCACCACGCCACCAACCCGCGCTATCTCGACCGCAACTATGCCGGCACCCTGATGATCTGGGACCGCCTGTTCGGCACCTACCAGGCCGAGCTGGCGGAAGACCCGCCGCGCTACGGCATCATCAAGAACCTGGGCACCTTCAATCCGGTCAAGATCGCCTTCCACGAATGGGTGGGGATCTTCAAGGACCTGCGCACCGCCCGCACCTGGCGCGGCCGCTTCATGGCCCTGTTCGGCCCGCCCGGCTGGCGCGAAGACGGCACCGGTTCCACCTCCGCCACCATCCGCGCCGCCTGGCAAGCCCGGCAGGTGGGCGGCGCGATCCGCGACAAGGGCGCGCTGCCCCAAGCGGCGGAATAGGCTTACCGCGTCCGGTCCTTCTGATACTGGATCAATTGGGCGGCGGTCTGGCGTGTTTCCTCGTTCTCGATCCAGGCAAGATCGTCCGCAGTCAGCGACAAGCCCTCCAGGACTTCCGCCACCAGTGCCTTGATGTCCGAAGCGACAATGTCGGCGCCATCCAGATGGATGTCGGGGCCTTGTGCCCCCAGGTATTTGCGCGCGTGCTCAAGCTCGCGGATCAGCACGATACGATGCGAGGCCAGTTCGAAGAGGCCGCCACGCGCGGTGCCCAGCCCTTCTTCTTCCCATTCATCGAGGTCGAACCCTCTCAGGCGCTCGATCTTCTCGAGCCCGATCTTCAAACCAGCAATGGGAAGCTCAAAGCCGCTGGGGAATCTGTAGTGGCGTATTTGCCGCATTTCATCGCCTGCCCGCACGGTTAGCCACCGGATGCTAGCACAAGCCCTTACTGTTGCAGAACAACACCGATACCCCACGCCGTCATCCCGGCGCAGGCCGGGATCCATCGTCGGGCAGCGCGAGATGTCGCAATGGATCCCGGCCTTCGCCGGGATGATGATAGTGGTTACGCGTGGCTTTCGCTCAATCGCTGCACACTGGCTCCAGCGTACTGTTGCGCCAGTCGCTCGAGGAGATCGGCGCGGTCCGCGTAGACTTCGATCCAGGTCGTATCGAAGGCGTGCAACTCCAACACCGACCCGCCTACCAACTTTTCGGATACACCATCAGCAGTTACATCTCCCATCTCGGGCAGTGCCGAACCGTCCGGCATCGCGATCACGACGCCGCCGAGCAACTGGTTCACTGACCGGATCCTCTCGACCAGATCGGCGATAGCCTCGACAACGTGAAACCGAGGCGTATGCCAGGGCTCCAAGGGTGGGCCGAAAACATCGATCGCCGCGGCATACCAAGTCCAGGCAGCGGCTTCGGGCAGGGTGAGGAGGACGTCCAGCACTGCCGCTATCTGGGTTCCGGTGCACGAGAACCCACTGCCATCTATCTGATCGCCGCCTAATTGCAGCAGGTACACAGGCAAGTCACCGGACATCGAATCCCCCATTTACTCCCGGCTCAACCGCCAGGCCGCGGCGACGCCGATGGCGGCGATGGGCAGCATCAGGATGAACAGCCAGGTGCCGATGACCTGCGCCACCGCGGCCGTGGGGGCATCGCCCATGCCCAAACTGTTGGCGATGATGCCGGCCGCCGCCGCCCCCACGGCATAGCCCATGAGCTGGGTGGTGGGGATCACGGCGGAGGCGAGCGGGCGCTCGGCCTCGCTCACCGCCTGCACCACCCGCCGGGCGATGAAGGCCCAGGACAGGCCGAAGCCCAGGCCCTGCATCACCGCGAAGATCACGATCAGCGCCATCGGGCCCGCCGGCACGGTGAAGGCGAGGCCGGCCACGCCCGTGGCAATGACCAGGGCACCGCCCACGATCAGCCAGGGTTCGTGGCGCGGGCCAGCGCCGGCGACAGCCAGGGCCGCCACGGTCCAGGCGACCGACTCGGTGGCCATGATGTAACCCACGGCGAGCGGCCCCACCCCGTGCAGCAATTCCATGATCAGCGGCGCATAGACCGTGAAGGGCATGGTGGCGATCGACAGGGTCAGCACCATCAGCAAGCCCGCGGCCACCGGCCCGCGCGCGAAGGCGGCGCTGGGCAGGATCGGCTGTGCTGCCCGAGTGTCGAGGCGGATCGCCAGGGCGATCACGCCCAGGCCCCCAGGCCCAGGGGCAGCGCCTGGGCCGCATCCTCGACCACGCCGGCGGCGGCAACGCCCAGCACGCCGAGCGAGACCAGCGCCAGCCGGCCCCAGGGAACCCGGGTGGTGGCCTCGTCGGCGCCGGCGCCATCGGCCTTGGGGAGGTACAGCGCGAAGGCGGCCGCCAGCACGGCCGCCTGTGCGGCAAAGGCCCAGAAGGCGCCGCGCCACAGGTCGGCCTGGGCGAACAGCCCGCCGATCAGCGGCCCGACCAGGGCGGAGGCGCCCCAGATCGCAGCCAGGCAGGCCAACAGCCGCGGCCACAGTTCCGCCGGAAACAGGCGCGACATGGCGACATGGGCCAGCGCCACCAGGGCGCCGCCGCCCGCCCCCTGGAGGGTCCGGCCGACCAGCATCACGGCCATGTCGGGGGCCAGCGCGCTCATGGCGCAGCCAGCGCCATAGACCGCCACGCCGATCAGGATCGATTGCTTCAGCCCCAGGCGCAGGGCGAAGACCCCGGCCCCCGCCCCGGCCACGATCGAGGCCAGAACATAGAGCGCGGTCGCCCAGGCGATATAGGCGACGCCGCCGACCTCGGCGACCACTGCCGGCATCACGGTGGCGGTCAGCAGCGAGTCGGCCGCGTGCAGCCAGATGCCGATGCCCAGCAGCACGAATTGCGGAAAATGCCGCGCCGCCCTGACCTGGGCCCAGCTTGCCGGTTCTGCCTGTTCGACCACGCTCGTCATCGCGACACCAGTTTTCCAAGATTTTTCTTGCAAAACCCTTTTACGATCGCGCCCCTAATTTTGCAATCCAATACTTGCTTAATTCGCTCTATACTCTGCCCCATGCGCACCGCCGCCGACGACATTCTTTTTCACCTGAAGACCCACGGCCCCACCACGACCGAGGGCCTGGCGGCCAAGCTGGGCATCAGCCGGGAGGGCGCCCGCCAGCACCTGGAAAAACTCGCCGCCGACAACCTGATTACCCACCGTGACGAGCGGGCGGGCATCGGCCGGCCCCGCCGCTCGTGGTCGCTGACCCAGGCCGGCCACAGCCGCTTCCCCGACACCCACGCCCAGTTCAGTGTCGAACTGATTGCCACCATCCGCGAGGAATTCGGCGAAGCCGGCCTCGACCGCCTGATCGCCAGGCGCGAGGCCGCGACCCGCAACGCCTATGCCAGTGCCCTGGCCCGGGTCATGGACTGGCGCGAGCGGGTCGAGGCGCTGGCCGCCCAGCGCACGCGCGAGGGCTATATGGCCGCGGTCGAAGCGGGCGAAGACGGCAGCCTGATCCTGATCGAGAATCATTGCCCGGTCTGCGCCGCTGCCCGCACCTGCCAAGGCCTGTGCCGGTCGGAGCTCGCCGTCTTCGAGGACGTCCTGGGGCCGGACTGCACCGTTGAGCGGGTCGAGCACCTGTTGTCCGGCGCCCGGCGCTGTGCCTACAAGATCACGCGCCGCAGCCATTGACCCCGCCCTAGATCGTCATGCCCGGCCCTGTGCCGGGCATCCACGTCGGGACGAGCCACATTCGTTGACGGAAGAGGCAGCTTGCCGACGTGGATGGCCGGGACAAGCCCGGCCATGACGACAAGAAATGCGCTCTGTCATGCAAGATCGAGAAGATGACACTTTGTCGGGTTTCTCGTAAATTCTCCGTCATAAACGGAGGAAACTGAGAGATCATGGCGCTGCCCAACCCGGTCGAATTCGCCATTCCCCTGTTCGGCGTGGCGATCGCCGCCGAACTGTGGTGGATGCGCGCCAAGGGCGGCATTGCCTACGAGCCGCGCGATGCTGCCGCCTCGCTGATCATGGGCCTGGGCAATTTCACCTTCGGCCTGCTCACGGTGGGCTTCGTCTACCTCACCTTCGAATGGGTGCGCCAGTTCGCCCTGTTCGACATCGGTTTCCAATGGTGGGCCTTCGCCCTGATCTTCTTCGCCGAAGACTTTTGCTACTACTGGTTCCACCGCCTGAGCCACGAGCACCGGGTCTGGTGGGCGGCCCATGTCAACCACCACTCGTCCCAGCACTACAATCTCTCGACCGCGCTGCGCCAGAACTGGACCGGCACCATCGCGTTCACCTGGATCTGCTGGCTGCCGCTGTCGCTGGCCGGCTTTCCCACCGAACTGATCTTCTTCCAGATGGGGGTGAGCCTCGTCTATCAGTTCTGGATCCACACCGAGGCGATCGGGCGCATGCCGGCCTGGTTCGAGTATGTTTTCAACACGCCCTCGCACCACCGGGTCCACCACGCGACCAACCCCAAATACCTCGATGCCAACTATGCCGGCATCCTGATCATCTGGGACCGGATGCTGGGCACCCTGGTGCCCGAAGACGCCGCCGAACCCTGCCGCTACGGGATCGTGAAGAACCTGGGCAGCTTCAACCCGCTGAAAATCGCCCTGCACGAATGGGCGGCGATCTTCAAGGACGTCGCCCGCGCCCGCACGGCCAGGGCCAGGTTCATGGCCTTCCTCGCCCCGCCCGGCTGGCGCGAGGATGGCAGGGGTTCGACCTCCGCCGACATCCGCCGGATGTGGCAGGAGAAGCAGGACAAGCCCGACCTGCCGATCGCCGCCGAGTAGCGCATCCGCGAGAGGCGCGGATGGCAGCTATGTCCGCCACGCCCCTTTGCGTTTGTGACAGCGGCCGCCATGATGGCCTTACTTTTCGTGTGATTTCGGATCGGCCAACCCAAATGCTTCAGGGCAACTCCCTCGCCGCGCGCGATGTGGCGAGCTTCATCCATCCCTATACCAATCTGGCGACGCACCTGGACAAGGGGCCGCTGGTGATCGAGCGCGGCCAGGGCGTGTTCGTCTATGACGACACCGGCCGCGACTATCTCGAAGGGATGGCCGGCCTGTGGTGCGCCAGCCTGGGCTTCTCCGAGCCGGAACTGGTCGAAGCGGCGATCCGCCAAATGCGCGCCCTGCCCTTTTACCACACCTTCACCGGCAAGGGTCACGAGCCCTCGATCCTGCTGGCGGAGAAGCTGAAGGCCATGATGCCCTTCCCGGCCTCGAAGGTGTTCTTTGCCAATTCAGGTTCCGAAGCCAACGACACCCAGGTGAAGCTGGCGTGGTACGTGATGAATGCCAGGGGCGAGCCTCGTCGCAAGAAGATCATCTCGCGCAACAAGGCCTATCACGGCGTCACCGTGGCTGCCGCCTCGCTCACCGGCCTGCCCAACAATCACCGCGATTTCGACCTGCCGATCGCCAATATCCTGCACACCGATTGCCCGCATCACTACCGCTTTGCGGAAGCGGGCGAGACCGAGGAGGCCTTCGCCAGCCGCCTGGCCGACAGCCTGGAAGCGATGATCCTGCGCGAAGGGCCCGAGACCATCGCCGCCTTCATCGCCGAGCCGGTGATGGGTGCCGGCGGTGTCCTCACCCCGCCCGCGACCTATTTCGAGAAGGTCCAGAAGGTGCTGTCGAAATACGGCATCCTGCTGATCGACGACGAAGTCATCTGCGGCTTCGGGCGTACCGCCAACATGTTCGCCGCCGAAACCTATGGCATTACGCCCAATTCGATGTCGGTGGCCAAGGCCCTGTCGTCGGCCTATATGCCGATCTCGGCCGTGGTGGTCGACCAGCAGATGTTCGACGGCATGGTCGAGGAATCGCGCAAGATCGGCACCTTCGGCCACGGCTATACCTATTCCGGCCACCCGGTCGCCGCCGCCGTCGCCCTGCGCACCCTGGAACTTTATGAGGAGCGCAACATCCTGGGCCATGTCCGCGATGTGACGCCGCATTTCCAAAAGCGCCTGCGTGGCTTCGCCGATCACCCGCTGGTGGGCGAAGTGCGCGGCGTCGGCCTGCTCGGCGCCATCGAACTGGTCGCCGACAAGAAGTCCAAGCGCAGCTTCGCGCCCGACAAGGGTGTGGGCACCGCCGCCGTCGCCCGGGCGCTGGATCACGGCCTGATCGTGCGCGGCATCGCCGATTCGATCGCCTTCTGCCCGCCGCTGATCATCACGCAAGCCGAGATCGACCTGATGTTCGACCGCTTCGCCATGGCGCTGAGCGACATCGAAGCCTGGGTCGCCAAGGGCAACCTGCGCGCGGCGTAACGGGCCGGCACCGGCATGGTGCGTCCTTCGAGACGCCACGTGCCGTGGCTCCTCAGGATGAGGAGAATCTTTGTGGCAAAAAAGACTCTCCTCATCCTGAGGAGGCCCGCAGGGCCGTCTCGAAGGACGCACCACGGCGATGCAATCCTGTCCGTTACCTGCCGTAACGGCTGAGGAACATGGCGATCGCCTCCTCGATCACCTCCTCGGCCGGCGGCAGGGCGGCCGCTGCGGGGCCGATGGCCATGACATGGGCCAGATCATGAACTCCTGGATCAGGCCCAGAAACTGGTGCGCCGCCAGGACCGGCTTGGGGCAATCGATCGAGCCGGCCGCGTGCATCTGGCGCAGGCAATCGACGAAGGCATCGACCGCGGGGGCCTTGCCCAGGGCGTAGAAATCCTCGGCGATCCAGGGCAGGCGGCGGGATTCGGCGACCACCAGCCGGGTGAAGGCGACCTGATCGGCATGGACGACGAAGGAGCGCACCTTCTCGGCGATCCGCCGTAGGATGACCGCCGGCGTGTCGGTGCGGGGATCGATGCCCGGCCCGGGCAGGAAGGCCCCCTCCTTCAGCAAGGTCCAATGCCGTTCCACCACGGCGCGGAACAACGCCTCCTTGCCGCCGAAACGATTATAGACCGTCTGCCGCGAGACCCCCGCCCGCGCGGCCACGCTGTCCAGGTTGACCCCGTCGAAACCGGCCTCGAGAAACAGCGTCCGGGCGGCAACCAGGATTGCGTCGACCTTGGACGATGCCATCAGATTCTCCTTGCACCCTGAATTTTGGACTGTACTGTAAAGTCAAAATAGCACGAGATCACGGGAAAGGAAACCTCCATGGCCCACTTGAGCTGGCGTGTCGGCGACGTGACCATCACCAAGATCGTCGAATTCGAGGGGCTTTCCCGGGCGGCGGCCCCGGCTCGGCCGTGCCGGAGGGGACACCCGACGCGATCAAACAGATCCCCTGGCTGATCCCCCACTTCGCCACGGAAGACGGCTTCATCCGCATGAGCGTCCACGCCCTGCTGGTGGAGACGCCGACGATGCGCATCGTGGTCGATACCTGCATCGGCAACGACAAGGTGCGCACCTCGCCCCTGTTCAACATGATCAAGACCAACTTCCTGGCCGACCTGGCCGCGGCGGGCTGGTCGCGCGACAGCGTGGACGGCGTGCTGTGCACCCATCTGCATGTCGACCATGTCGGCTGGAACACCATGCTGGAAGACGGCGCCTGGCAGCCGACCTTCCCCAAGGCCCGCTACTATTTTGCCAAGCGCGAATTCGATCATTGGTCGACCGAGGCGACCCGCCCCGAAACCAAGGTGATCTTCGATGATTCCGTGCAGCCGATCATGGACGCCGGCCTCGCCACCCTGGTCGAGATGGACGCGGTGATCGCGCCCGAGATCCGCCTGATCCCCACGCCCGGCCACACCCCGGGCCATGTCAGCGTGGTGATCGAATCCAGGGGCGAACGGGCGGTGATCACGGGTGACATCATGCATCACCCCTGCCAGGTCGCCCATCCCCACTGGTCGTCCGATTTCGACAGCGACAAGGATACCTCGCGCATCACGCGCAAGGCTTTCCTGTGCGACTATGCCGACAACGGCACCCTGGTCATCGGCACCCACTTCGCCGGCCCCACCGCCGGCCGCGTGGTCCGCGACGGCGACGCCTATCGGCTCGAGGTCCAAGCATGAGCAGCCCGTTCCTGCCCGACTATGCCGAGGCCCGCGCCCGCTTCCTCGACCGGGCCCAAGCGGCCAATGCCGCCATCGCCTCGCACCAGCACCCACTGCGCGGGCCCAAGGGCGAGAAGCTGTTCATGGATGCCGCGGTGATCGGCCCGGCGGACGCCCGCAATGCCCTGGTCCTGCTCAGCGCCACCCATGGGGTCGAGGGTATCTGCGGCTCGGGCATCCAGTCGCAATTCCTGGCCGACCGTGTGGCCCTGCCGCCCGACACGCTGCTGCTGTTGGTCCATGCGGTGAACCCCCATGGCTTCGCCTGGAGCCGGCGGGTGACCGAAGACGGTGTCGACCTCAACCGCAACTTCATCGATTTCACCAGGCCCCTGCCGGAAAATCCCGACTACGACCGGGCGGTGGCCGATGCCCTGGTCCCGCCCGACTGGTTCGGCGAGGCCAAGGGCCAGGCGGATACCTGGCTGCTGAACTGGGCCATGGAACGCGGCGGGATTCAGGCCCTGGCGACCGCCGTGCCGCGCGGCCAGTATGTCCATCCCTTCGCCCCCTTCTTCGGCGGCCATGGGGCGGGGTGGTCGAACCGCACGGTGCGGCAGGTCCTGAAGGAAACGCTGGCGGGCTGCAGCGGGCTGGTCGCCATGATCGACTATCACACCGGCCTGGGCGAGAACGGCACGGGCCAGTTGATCGGCGCCGGCCGCGCCGGCAGTTCACTGGCGATGCTGGGCCGGCAAGCCTGGGGCGAGGCCTTCGTGCTGCCGTCCGATGCCGGCACCGTATCCTACGAAATGACCGGCGCCCTGCTCGATGCCGCCGCGGACTCGCTGCCCGCCGGCGCCCGCATGATCGGCGGCGCCCACGAATTCGGCACCCTGTCCGGCCCGGAAGTGCTGGAAGCCCTGCGCGCCGACCATTGGCTGCACACCCACGGCGATTTCGCAGCCGACTATGCCGCCGGCATCAAGCACCAGATGCGCACCGCCTTCTTCGACGACAGCGCGGCATGGCGCGACAGCATCCTGGAGCGGGCGCGGGCGATTCAGGCGCAGGCGATCACGGCGCTTCGTAACGCCTAGAGTTCTCTTTCCTCAATTCCCGACGTGGATGGCCGGGACTTCGCCCGGCCATGACGCAAGGGGGCACGTTCAGACGTGCTGGCCGCCGTTGATGTGGAGTTCGGCACCGGAGATGTAGGACGAGGTCTCGGTGCACAGGAAATAGATCGCCTTGGCCACTTCGGCCGTGGTGCCCAGCCGGCGCAACGGAATCTGGTCGACCAGCTTCTCGGTCCCCGGCGACAGGATCGCGGTTTCGATCTCGCCCGGCGAAATCGCATTCACGCGAATGCCCAGCGGCCCGAAGTCCGCCGCCATTTCGCGCGTCAGGGCCGCCAGCGCCGCCTTGGAGGTGGCATAGGCCGAGCCGGCGAAGGGATGCACGCGCACGCCCGCAATCGAGGTCACGTTGACGATCGAGCCCTGCGCCGCCTTCAGCTCGTGCATGAGGCCGCGGGCCAGCAGCACGGGGGCGAAGAAATTCACGCGGAACACCCGGTCCCAGGTCTCGTAATCGGTCTCGATGGTGCCCAGGCGGCTACCGCCGGGGCCCTTGGGCGAAATCCCGGCATTGTTCACCAGGGCGTCGAGCCGGCCGTCGGGCAGGCGGCTGCGCATCTCGTCCAACACCCGCGGCAGGGCGTCGACATCGGCCAGGTCGATCTGCACATGGTCCTCGGGCCCGGCGGCCCAGGGGCAGTTTTCCGGAAAGGCGTGGCGCGAGCAGGTGATGACGCGCCAGCCGGCGGAAGAAAAGCGTTTCACGGTCGCATGGCCGATGCCACGGCTGGCACCGGTCAGGATCAGGGTACGGCGGTCATTTTCGATTACGGGCATGGCGGGCACGTTAGTGGAAAGCACTGCAAACCGGAAGGGCGGTCACACCGGCAATGACGCCGCGCGGCCATCGTTTTCCACGATATCGTCGGGATCCTCGTGAATGATCACCTCGGCGCCCGGAAAGGCCTGCATGATCGCAAGTTCAACGGCATCGGCGATGACATGGGCCTCGCGCAGCTTCATGTCACCGTCCAGTTCCAGGTGAAGCTGGATGAAGGTTGCCAAACCCGACCGGCGGGTACGCAAATCGTGCATGGCTTTGACCCGCGGCTCGGCCAGGACGATCGCCTTGATCTGCTCGCGCTCCTCGTCCGGCAATTCCCGGTCCATCAGCATGTCGTAGGCGCCGCTGCCGATGCCCCAGGCACCCCACAGCAGGATCACCGCGACCCCGAAGGCGATCACGCCGTCGGCCTCGACCAGGCCGAACTGCCCGGCCAGCACCAGGGCGACGATCACGCCGGCGTTGGACAGGAGGTCGCTGAGATAGTGCAACCGATCGCCGGCCACGGCGAGCGAGTCCGCCCGCGCCAGGACATGGCGCTGGAACAGCACCAGCAGGATGGTCAGCAGGATCGAGACGATCATGACCGCGATGCCGACCAGGCCCTGCTCGACGGCGACCGGATCGATCACCCGGCGCACCGACTCAAACAGCAGAAACAGCCCGGAACCGGCAACGATCGCCGCCTGCAGCAGCCCGGCCAGGGCTTCCGCCTTGCCGTGGCCGAAGCGGTGCTCGCGGTCGGCCGGGGTCGTGGCCTGGCGTACCGCCAGCAGGGTGACCAGCGAGGCCGCGGCATCCAGGCCCGAATCGACCAGGCTGGCCAGCATCGAGACCGACCCGGTCATGATCCAGGCCACCGCCTTGATGCCGATCAGCACCACCGCCACCGCGACCGAGGCCATGGTCGCCCGGCGCATCAGCCGGGCGGCATCGGCAAGCTCTGACGCCTGGGCATTGGCTGTCGTCTGCGCGGTCATGGATAGAGCCGGTGAACCTTCCATACGTCACCGCCGGCGGGCGTGAACACCACGCGGTCGTGCAGGCGGAACGCCCTATCCTGCCAGAATTCCATGACAGATGGGGTAAGACGAAAGCCCGACCAGTGCGGCGGCCGGGGCACGGGGCCGCCCTCGAAGCGGGCCGAGACCTCGGCCACCGCCTGGTCGAAGGTGGCGCGGGCATCCAGCGGGCGGGACTGGGCGCTGGCCCAGGCCCCGATCTGCGAATCGCGCGGGCGCGAGGCGAAATAGGCATCGGCCTCGGCGTCGCTGACCACCGAAATCACCCCTTCGGCCCGCACCTGGCGCTTCAGGCTCTTCCAGTGAAAATCGATCGCCGCATAGGGATTTTCCAACAATTCCAAGCCCTTGCGGCTTTCGAAATTGGTGTAGAAGACGAAGCCGCGCGAATCGTAGCCCTTCATCAGCAAGATCCGCACCGAGGGCCGGCCGGCCGTCGTGGTGGCCACCGACATCGCATTGGCGTCATTGGGCTCGGCTGCCTCCGCTTCCGCGAACCAGGCAGCGAACAGGGCATAGGGGCCACGCTGCGCCAGAATCGCGTCGCTGGACGACGACAAGAGATCAGACATGAAGAAAACCTCGATTATCGGGAGACAACGGACCACAGGGTGGGCTAAGAGGCAAGGCGGGCGCATGCCCCCGTGATCATGGCAGCCGATCGGCAGCCATGGCTTGAGGGGCAGACGCAGACCGCTATAATCCGCGCGCTTTGCATGATCGACCTTGAGGGGGATCAACGTATGTCGACTGGCGCCGGCCTGATGGCCGGAAAACGTGGTGTGGTGATGGGCGTCGCCAACGACCGTTCCATCGCCTGGGGCATTGCCCAGGCCATCCATGCCCAGGGCGGGCAGCTTGCGTTCACCTATCTGGGCGAGGCGCTGGAGAAGCGCGTGCGCCCGCTGGCGGCCGAAGTGGGCACGCCGGATGCCCTGATCCTGCCGTGCGATGTCGCAGACCTCGCTTCGATCGATTCGGTGTTCGAGGCCGTGAAGGCGCAATGGGGCACGATCGATTTCGTGATCCATGCCATCGCCTATTCCGACAAGGACGAGCTCAAGGGCCGCTACGTCGACACCTCCCCTGAGAACTTCAAGCAGAGCCTCTATATCTCCTGCTATTCCTTCACCTATATCGCCAAGGTCGCCGAGCCGCTGATGCCCGACGGCGGCTCGCTGCTCACCCTGTCCTACTACGGGGCGGAAAAGGTGATGCCGCACTACAACGTCATGGGCGTCGCCAAGGCGGCGCTCGAGGCCTCGGTGCGCTACCTGGCGGAAGACCTGGGCAAGAACCGCATCCGGGTCAACGCGATCTCGGCCGGGCCGATCAAGACGCTCGCCGCCTCGGCGATCGGCGACTTCCGCCTGATCTTGAAGTGGAACGAGTACAACTCGCCCCTGCGCCGCAACGTCTCGACCGAGGATGTCGGCGGCGCCGGGCTCTACCTGGTGTCCGACCTCTCGCGCGGCGTGACCGGCGAGGTGCACCATGTCGACTCCGGCTATCATGTCGTGGGCATGAAGGCGGCCGACGCGCCCGACATCGCGGTGGTGTGATTTGTCCCATAACAGCTTCGGTCATCTCTTCCGCGTCACCACCTGGGGCGAAAGCCACGGGCCGGCGCTGGGCTGCGTCGTCGATGGCGTGCCCCCCGCCTGCCCCTGACCGAGGCTGACATCCAGGGTTTTCTCGACAAGCGCAAGCCGGGTCAAAGCCGCTTCACCACCCAGCGGCGCGAAGACGACGCGGTGAAGATCCTCTCCGGCACCTACGAGGGCCAGACGACGGGCACGCCGATCAGCCTGCTGATCGAGAACACCGACCAGCGCTCGAAGGATTACACCGAGATCGCGCAGAAATTCCGCCCCGGCCATGCCGACTTCACCTATCAGGTGAAATACGGCATCCGCGACCCGCGCGGCGGCGGCCGTTCGTCGGCGCGCGAAACCGCGGCCCGGGTCGCTGCCGGCGCCGTCGCCCGCAAGGTCCTGGGGCCGAACATCATGGTGCGCGGCGCCCTGATCCAGGTCGGCAGCCGGCTCATCGACCGGGCGCGCTGGGATTGGGACGAAGTCGATCGCAATCCCTTCTTCTGCCCTGATGCGCAGACCGCGGCACTGTGGGCCGAGGATCTGGACGCGGTGCGCAAGGCCGGTTCCTCGGTCGGCGCCGTGATCGAGGTGATCGCCTCGGGCGTGCCGGCCGGGCTCGGCGCGCCGCTCTACGGCAAGCTCGATTCAGATCTCGCCGGTGCCTTGATGTCGATCAACGCGGTCAAGGGTGTCGAGATCGGTGCGGGCTTCGGCGCCGCCGCCCTCACCGGCGAGGAGAACGCCGACGAGATGCGCATGGAGAACGGCCGCGTTACCTTCAAGTCGAACAAGGCCGGCGGCGTCCTGGGCGGCATTTCGACCGGGCAGGAGGTGATCGCCCGCTTCGCGGTGAAGCCGACTTCCTCGATTCTCACGTCCCGCGAAAGCGTCACCGTATCGGGCGACAACACCGATGTCTCGACCAAGGGCCGCCACGACCCCTGCGTCGGCATCCGCGCCGTACCGGTGGGCGAGGCCATGGTCGCCTGCGTCCTGGCCGACCACCTGCTGCGCCACCGCGCCCAGGTGGGGTGATCTCAGGCCGCCAGTTCGACGAGCCGGATCGCCTTCTCAGGACAGGCGACGACGCATAAGCCGCAAGCCTGGCAGGCATCGGCGCGCGGGGTGAAGGCCGTCTTGCGGCCGTGCGCGGTCATTTTCAGGCGGATGAAGAACGACATGGCGCGGAATTCGTCATCGGGAATGCGGCCGATCTCGAAGACGTCATGGGGGCACACCGCGATGCAGTCCGATTTGCCCTCGCATTTGTTGCGATCGACCACGGGCTTGTAGCTGGCCGGTTCGGCCCGGCACAGCTTGCCCGGCCGCTTGGGATCGGCGGCCGCCTTGCGCGCCTTCTCAAGGTCCCTGCTCGCTCCAGCCATCGACGCCCCCTCTGCGGTTCGCCTGGACGCTATCACTCGCCCAGGGTGATCGTCTCGGCGATTTCGATGCCGAAGCCAGAGAGCCCGACATAGGCGAAGGCCGAAGCGGAGGCGGAGGCCGAGATCAGGTTGCGGATCGAGACCACGCCCAGGTCCTTCAGGATCTGGGCGCCCAGACCGATCTCCCGCCACTGATGGGTGCGCTGCGCTTCCGAGCCGCCTTCGGCCGATGCCAGGGCGGTCGCCGGGACGCCGGCGGTGCCATCGCGCAGATAGAGCAGGACGCCGCGCCCTTCCTTGGCGAAGTGTTCCAGCGCCTGGTTCAGCAGCGGGGCGCCGCCGAAGATGTCGGCGATGACATTGGCCCGGTGCAGGCGCGCCGGCACGCCCCGGCCGTCACCCAGGTCGCCGCGGACGAAGGCGAAGTGCTGTACCGGGTCGAAGGGCGTCACATAGGCATAGCCGGTCAGGGCGCCATGGGGATTGGCGACGGGGAAGGTTGCCACCCGCTCGACCAGTTTCTCGCGCGACTGGCGATAGGCGATGAGGTCGGCGACCGAGATGCGTTTCAGCTTGTGTTTCTCGGCGAAGGCCTCGATCTGCTTGCCCTTCATCACCGTGCCGTCGTCATTGGCCAGCTCGCAGATGACGCCCACCGGCGGCAGGCCCGCCAGCCGGCACAGGTCGACCGCGGCTTCCGTGTGGCCCGAGCGCATCAGCACGCCGCCGTCACGCGCGATCAGCGGGAAGACATGGCCGGGACGGACGAAATCGCCCGGCCCCATGTTGTTGTTGGCCAAGGCGCGGACCGTGTTGGCGCGCTGCTCGGCCGAAATGCCGGTGGTGAGGCCGTGGCGGGTGTCGACGGTGATGGTGAAATTGGTCCCCAGCGGCGCATCGTTGGCCGAGACCATGGGATCGAGCCGCAAGCGTCGCGCCTCGCCCGCGGGCAGGGGCGCGCAGACGATGCCGCAGGTATTGCGAATGATGAAGGCCATCTTCTCCGGCGTGCACAGGGAGGCGGCACAGATCAGGTCGCCCTCGTTCTCGCGGTCGTCGTCGTCGGTCACGATGACGATCTCGCCCCGGGCGATCGCCGCGATGGCCTCGGTCACGGTGTGCGCCATGAAGATCTCCTGCGCGGCGCCGATGAAATCGTTCGGCGTCACGGCCCCGTTGGTGACGCGGAGGATCAGCGCCGCGGTCTCCCGCGACATCCAGGCCGCCTCGTTGTTGCATAGCTGCGTCACCGCCGCCGGCGAAACGCCCAGGCGCCGCGCCAGTTCGACCCGTGTCAGTCCCTCACGGTCCAGCCATTCCGTCAGCTTCATGATCGCATCATAGCAAAGAAGAATTTAAGTTAAACTAAAATCTATAAGACAATGCGCGGGATTTTTCTCTGCTCGAATTTGTCATCCCGGCGAAGGCCGGGATCCATGCCGATATAGATCGAGCTGTTCAGACGAAAGCACGCCCGCGCCGCCAATGGATCCCGGCCTTCGCCGGGATGACGACAGAAGACTACCCCCACGGGCCGCGCACCGGCCGTAGCCGGGCGCGGAAGGGGCGGATCAGCAGGGCGCCGACCAGGAAGCCGCCGACATGGGCCGCCCAGGCGATGCTGTCGGCCGCCGCCGCCCCCGAAATCCCGTCGAGGATCTGGATGGCGAACCACAGGCCGATCACCAGGAAGGCCGGCAAGGGCAGCGGGAAGAAGCCGACCAGCACCACCACCCGCTGGTGCGGATAGAGCATGAGATAGGCGCCCAGCACGCCGGAAATCGCGCCCGACGCGCCGATCACCGGCGCCAGCGAGGTGGGATCGATCAGCCCCTCGGCCAGGGCCGCCGCGGCGGCGCAGAACAGGTAGAAGCCGAGGTAGAGCACCGGCCCCAGGGCATCCTCGACATTGTTGCCGAAGATCCACAGGAACAGCATGTTGCCGGCCAGATGCCAGAAGTCGCCATGCAGGAAGGCATAGGTCAGCAGCGAGGCGCCCGCCGGCACGGCACCGATGTCATAGCTGGCCGGCACCTCCTGGAACAGGAAGAACGGCACGAAGCCGTAACGCACGGCGTCCACCTCGACATGCCCCAGCACCTGCTGCAGGGCCCAGACCGCGATGCAGGCGATCATCAGGCCGTAGTTGACGATGGGCGCCTTGCGCGTCGGCAGGCCGTCATAGACCGGGAAAACCAAGCTCAATCCCTCGTGAAGCGCATGGCCTTGGACAGGAAGGCCGGCGCCGCCGCCGCCAGCCGCAGGCCGGCCGCGGCGAAGAGTGCGCCCAGGTCGGCCTGGGCGTAGGTGCTGAAGTAGGGCTCGTGAAAGGCGCGGGGAAAGAAGTCGAGCAGCCCGTCGAATGGCGGCACGTCGCCCGCCTGCAAGGCATCGACCAGGAC
Source organism: Oleomonas cavernae (assembly GCF_003590945.1). Taxonomy (NCBI): domain Bacteria; kingdom Pseudomonadati; phylum Pseudomonadota; class Alphaproteobacteria; order Acetobacterales; family Acetobacteraceae; genus Oleomonas; species Oleomonas cavernae. Next base: position 655,212 of record NZ_QYUK01000008.1, read on the forward strand.
GACGCCGCCGCCCGGCTTCACCACCCGGGCGAATTCCGCGGCGACACCCTCGCGGATTTTCGGCGGCAGTTCGTGGAACAGGTAGACGCAGGTGATCGCATCCAGGCTCGCATCGGCAAAGGGCAGCGCCTCCGCCTTGGCCTGCACGAAGTGCATCCGGCCCCGGCCCTCGAGGCGGCGCTGGGCCTTGCGCAGGTAGGCGGGGCTGAGATCGACGGCGGTTACATCCAGCCGCGGCCAGGTCGCCTTCATGTCGGCGATCAGGCCGCCGGTGCCGCAGGCGACATCGGCCACCCGGACGGCGCGAAGATCGCGCCCGGCCAGGATCGTGCGCAGGTGCGGCAGGGCCTGGCGGCGCATCGCCCCGCCGGTGCCGGTGAACAGCACCTCCACCTGGTGGTCGTAGAGCGCGGCGGAACGGTCGCTGAGCCAGCCATCGGTCTGGAAATGGAAATTCTGCAGATAGTAACGCGGATAGATGCGCCGGATCTCGTCGTCCAGAACTTCCGCATGGGCGCCCTCGCGGCGCCGGCGCGCCACCTGGGGCAGATCCTGGAAAAAGCGCACGGCGTTGCGCAGGGCCGGTCCCGGCCGCAGCGCCAGATCGTCGGGCATGGCATAGAGCCCGGCCTCGATATTGGCGAGGTCGCGGGCGAACAGGTCCTCGATCGCCGCCAGCAAGGGGCGCCAGCCGGTGCCCTGGCCCTTGTTGCTGCGGTCGATTGCCCCGCGCGAGGCCCGGGTCAACCGCTCCGCCGCCAGGTACTGCCCGGCGAACCACGCGACGCGCATGGCCCGGGCGGTGCCGTAAGCCAGCCGTCTGCCGCGCGATGCCGCCATGACCCTACCTCTCGAAGCTCGCCACCAGTTCGATATGGGACGACCAGGCAAACTGGTCCACCGGCTGAACGTCGCTCAAATGGAAACCGGCGTCGACCAGGATACGCGCATCCCGCGCAAAGGTCGCGGGGTTGCAGGAGACGGCGACGATGCGGCGGACGGGCGAGTCGGCCAGGGTCCGGCTCTGCGCCTCCGCCCCGTCGCGCGGCGGGTCGATCACCACCGTGTCGCCGGCATCGAATTCCACCGCTTCCACCGGCCGGCGATAGAGGTCGCGGCGCAGGGCGGTGATGGCCTTCAGGCCCTTGGCACCGCGCGCGCCCCGGGACAGGGCATCGATCGCCGGCTGGTCGCCCTCGATCGCCCAGACCGGCGCCAGCTTCGCCAGGGGGAAGGTGAAGGTGCCGCAACCGGCAAACAGGTCGACCACGCGTTTAGGGCTGCCGATCCGCGCCAGCACCTGCTCGCGCAGGGCCGCCTCGCCGGCGGCGCTGGGCTGCAGGAAGCCGGCCGGCGGCGGGGTGACCAGGGTGCCGCCGAAATCCAGGCTGGGCGCTGCCCGCTCCAGGATGGTCTCGCCCGCCGCCGTCAGGCGGGCGATATTATGCGTCCCGGCGAAATCGGCCAGCGCCTCGCGTATCCCTAAATCGATGCGCAGCTTGCCGTCCAGCACCAGGTCCATGCCGCCGGTCGCCACCGTCACCGTCGCCGCCTCGAACCGCACCTGCTTCGCCAGTTCGCGCAGGGGCGCGATCAGGCGGCCGATGGCCGCCAGCACGGCGGGGCAAGCCGCCAGATCGACCAGCCGGTGATTGCGCCGCTCGTGAAAGCCCAGCAGCACCCGCTTGCCGATGCGCAGCACAGCAAAGCGCGCGCGCCGCCGCTCGCCCGGCGGCAGCATGATGGTGGGCAGCACGGCCGCCGCGTCGAAGCCGCGATGGGCCAGTGCCACGGCGACCTGCTCGCGCTTGAACGCGGCCACGGCCTCGGGCGCCAGGTGCTGCATCTGGCAGCCGCCGCAGGTACCGAAATGATTACAGGCGGGCTCGATCCGCTGGGGCGAAGGGACGAGGATCGCATCCAAGCTCGCACTCTTGCCGTCGACCGCCAGGCGCACCCGTTCGCCCGCCAGGGTGAAGGGGACATGGAACTGCGCTCGTTCCGTCTGCGCAACGCCATCGCCCTGGGCGCCGATGCGGGCGATGGTGGCCTCGACCAATTCAGGCATCGCGCACCGCCCCGATCAGGAATTCGACATTGCCCTCGGGCCCGCGGATCGGGCTCTCGGTGACGCCCAGCACGCGCCAGCCCGGCAGGCTGCCCACCCAGGCCTCGATCCGGTCGCACACTTCCTTGTGCAATTCCGGCTCGCGCACCACGCCGCCCTTGCCCACCCGGCCCTTGCCGACCTCGAACTGCGGCTTGATCAGGGCGACCAGATGGGCGCCGGGCCGGGTCAGGGCCAGCGGCGCCGGCAGCACGGTCTCCAGCCCGATGAAGCTGGCGTCGCACACCACCAGATCGATGGCATCGGGCACCAGGGTCGCGTCCAGCCGGCGGGCGTTGGTGCGTTCCATCACCACCACGCGCGGGTCGTTGCGCAGCTTCCACGCCAGTTGGCCGTGCCCGACATCGACGGCATAGACCTTGGCCGCGCCGCGGGTGAGCAGGACATCGGTGAAGCCGCCGGTCGAGGCGCCGACATCGAGCGCGATCAGCCCCGCGGGATCGATGGCGAAGCTGGCCAGGCCCTTTTCCAGCTTCAGCCCGCCGCGCGAGACCCAAGGGTGGGCCTGGCCCTTCACCTCGATAGCGATGTCCTCGGCCACCTTGTCGCCGGCCTTGTCCAGGCGCCTGGTGCCGGCGAAGACCTGGCCCGCCATGATCACGGCCTGGGCCCGCGCCCGGCTTTCCGCCAGGCCGCGATCGACGAGCAACTGGTCGAGGCGGATCTTGGTCATGACCGGCCGATCATGCCGCAAGGCCGAAGGCGGCGCGATAGGCAGGGATCGCCCGCCGCCCGGCAAAACGCCGGACCATCAGCCCGGCGACAAGGCCCAGTGCCAGCACGAAGCCCCACCAGACGCCGATGCCGCCCATCTTTAACGGGAAGGCCAGGGCCCACGAGGTCGTGAAGCCGATCACCCAATAACCGACCAGGGCATAGATCATGGGGACGCGCGTATCCTTGATCCCGCGCAGCAGGTTGGCACCCACCACCTGGCCCGCGTCGACCACCTGGAACAGCGCGGCCAGCATCATGAAATCCCGCGCATAGGCGAAGACCACCGACGTCTCCGGCCCGGTGATGTCGGTCAGGAAGATGCCGACCAGCGTCTGCGGGAACAGCACGAAGCTCAGGCCCAACAGGCCCATCACGCTGCAGCCCAGGGCCAGGGCGGTCCACCCGGTGAGTGCGACGCCCGACTGGTCGCGCGCACCCGCGGCGATGCCGATGCGGATGCCCGCCGCCTGGGCGATACCCAGCGCAAACATGAAGGTGATGGCGCAGAACTGGATCGACAATTGATGCGCCGCCAGCGCCAGCGGGCTGATCAGGCCCATCAACTGTGCGGCACCGGCAAACAGCAGCACCTCGAAGGTCAGGGTCAGGCCGATCGGCGTGCCCAGCCGCAGCACCTCGACAAAACGGCGCCGGTCGGCCCGCCAGAACCGGCCGAACAGGTGGAAGCGGCGGAAGTGGCCGAAGACGATCACCAGGGCCAGTGCAATCAAGCCCATCAGGCCGGTCACGCTGGAACCGATGCCGGCCCCGACCAGCCCTAGGGGCGGGGCGCCCCAGTTGCCGAAGATCAGGGCATAGTTGATCAGGCCGTTCACCGGCACCTGGGCCAGCGCAATGACCAGGGCCGCCCGCGGCCGGTCATAGGTTGCCATGAAGCTGCGCAGCACGATGAACCAGGTGCCGGTCAGCAAGGTGGGCAACAGCGAGCGGACATAGTCCGCCGCCTGGGCGGCCAGCCGGGGCTCGTGCCCGATCAGGGAAAACAGCGCATCGCTGTGCCACAGCCCCGCGAACACGGGCACGCAGACCAGGCCCGTCACCCACAGGGCCTGGCGCACCGTGCGGCGCACCTCGCGCACATGATGGCGCCGGGCGCCGACAGCGAAGGCCATCATCGGCGTCGCCCCTTGCGCCACGCCCATCAGGTACATCATCGGCACGATCAGCACGGAAAAGCCCAGCGAGGCCGCGGCCAGCGCCTCCGGCCCGACATGGCCCAGCAGGATGGTGTCGGTGGTCAGCATGGCAATGCCGGCCAGCTGCCCGAAGGCCAGCGGCACGCCCAGCGTGGACAAGGCGCGGGCCTCGCCGGCCCAAGCCCGCCATCCACCGCCCGTCGCCCGGGTCATCTCCACCGCCGCGGTCATCGCGAACGCCTCCCAAAACAGCCGGCCAATATGGCGGCGGTCGCCGGCGATGGAAAGGGCCAGGGTGGCAGGGCAGCCCTGCACCCGTCCGCGCCGCGCTTGGACAGCCACTGTGCGTCCTTCGAGACGCCACGCTGCGCGCGGCTCCTCAGGATGAGGCAAGTCTTTTTGCCATAAAGATTTTCCTCATCCTGAGGAGGCCCGCAGGGCCGTCTCGAAGGACGCACAATGTCGATGCCGCGAAGTACAATCCGAAAGGCGCCATTGTCGCCGCCTTCGCACTTGCGCCAACATGGGCTTCTGCGCGGCCAAGTGGCGTTGCCGCGAACCCGAGGAGACCCAGGCCCGTGAAGCGCACCCCTTTCGTCATGGTGGTCTATAGCGATTTTGCCGGCCAGGTCCGGGGCAAGGGCTTTCCCGCCGCCGAACTGCCCGGCCGCTGGCATCAGGGTGTCGGCTGGACGCCGACCAACATCATGATCAACTGCTTCGGCGCCATCCCCGCCACCCCTTTCGGCCCGCGCGGCGACCTCCTGCTGGTGCCCGACCCGGAGGGCCAGGTCCTGGTCGATTTCGCGGACGGCAGCGTTCCCGAACACTTCATCCTGGGCGACGTGCTGGAAATGGACCGCACGCCCTGGGCCTGCTGCCCGCGCAACTATCTCAAACAGGCGATCGACCGGCTGCGCGACGACCACGGCCTGCACCTGCGCGTGGCCTTCGAACACGAGCTTTATCACGGCGGGGTGCAGGCGCGGCCGGGCGGCGCCTATGGCCTCGACGCGGTGCGCCGCGCCGGCGACTTTCCCCACGCCCTGCTCGCCGCCCTCGATGCGGCCAAGCTGGAACCCGAGACATTCCTGCCCGAATACGGCCCCTGCCAGCTCGAGGTGACGGTGCGCCCGGCCCTGGCGCTGGAGGCGGCCGACCGGGCGGTGAAACTGCGCCAGATTGCGCAGGGCCTGGCCTGGCGCCAGGGCAGTTGGGTCAGCTTCTCGCCGGTGGTCACCCCCGGCATCGTCGGCAACGGCGTGCACATTCATTTCAGCCTGGAGACGGTGGCGGGACAGCCCCTGTCCCACGATCCCGCCGCCCCCGACGGCATCGGCGACATCGCCTCCCGGTTTCTCGCCGGCATCATCGCCCATGGGCCGGCCTTGAGCGCCTTGACCGCGCCCAGCGTGCTGTCCTACGAGCGGCTGAAGCCCAATTCCTGGAGCACCCACGTCACCAACATCGGCCGGCGCGACCGCGAGGCCTTCATCCGCATCTGCCCGGTTTCGGATGTGCCCGGCGCCGATGTCGCCAAGAGCTTCAATTTCGAGTATCGCGCGGCCGACGGCGCCGCCAGCCCTTACCTCGCCTTAGGGGGATTGATCCGTGCCGGGCTCGACGGCCTTACCCGCGGCGAACGCGCCCCGGCCGCGACGCAGGAGGGGCCGGGCGCCCTGTCACCGCAGGAGTGGCAGCAACGGCAGATCCGGCCCCTGCCGGCCAGCCTGGCCGCCGCCCTCGACGCGCTGGAACAGGAGGGCGACGTGCTCATGGAAAACACCGTGATGCGCGGCGCCTACGTCCTGCACAAGCGCGGCGAGATCGCCCATGTGCGGGACCTGGACGTGCCCGCCCTCGCCGCCCTCTATGCCCGCGTCTATTGAAGTGAAGGCTTGATCGATGGCCAAACCCTACCGCACCCGCGACCTGCCCCTGGTGCCCGAACGCACCGCCATCATCGTGATCGACGCGCAGAACAGCCTGATCACGCAAGACACGCCCAGGACCCAGCCCTATCTCTACGACCAGGTCACCCGCATCGCCCTGCCCAACATCGCCCGGCTGATCGCTGCCGGCCGCCAGGCGGGTGTCGAGGTCATGTACACGGTGATCGAAAGCCTGACGCTCGACGGGCGCGACCGCAGCCTCGACTACAAGGTCAGCAACTTCAACTACCCCAAGGGCGGCTGGCAATCCAAGGTGCTGGAGGCGATCGCACCGGTGGGCGACGAGATCGTCCTGCCCAAGACCTCGTCCAGCCTGTTCAATTCGACCATCTTCGACTATCTGCTGCGGAACTTGAGTGTCGACGCGGTGATCGCCGTGGGCTTCCTGACCGACCAGTGCGTGGACACGGCGGTGCGCGACGGCGCCGACCGCGGCTATGAGATGATCTGCGCCGTGGACGCCTGCGCCACCGAAAGCCAGGACCGCCACGACTGGGCCCTGCGCCTCAACAAGGGCTATTGCCGCCAGGCCACGACCGACGCCTTGATCGCGGAGATGGGGGGAGGGGTTTAAGGTAGTTCCCGAAACGGGAAAACCCTCTTGTTCCCAATACGGGAATGGCGTATAAGTGCCCATGAGGATCATCGCCACCAGCAACCTCGCCAAATACGCGGAAAAGCATCCCGAGACGCTGACCGCGCTGGTTCATTGGCAGACGGTGGCGAAGGCGGCGAATTGGAAGTCGACGCAGGAAGTCCTCGGCTTCTTCACCAAGGCCAAGGTTCTGAATGCCGAGCGCGTGCGCTTCGAGATCGCCGGCGGCAATTACCGACTGATCGTTTCGTTCAATTTCGTGGTCGGCATCGCCTTCATCAAGTTCATCGGCACTCATGCCGAATACGACAAGATCAACGCGCTGACCGTCTCGCAGTTTTAGGAGGCCGCCGTGAAAATCCGCCCCATCCGTACCGACGCCGATCATGAAGCCGCCCTCAGGGAGGTAGAGCGCCTGTGGAACGCGGCCCCCGGTTCGCCGGACGCCGACAAGCTCGATATCCTCGCCACCCTGATCGAGGCCTACGAGGCCAAGCGTTACCCCCTTCCCGCGGTCGACCCGATCGACTTCCTCAAGGCCCACATGGAAGCGACGGGGCGCCAGCAAAGCGACCTCGCCGCGCTCCTGGGCTCCAAGCCCCGCGCCTCCGAGATCCTCAACCGCAAGCGTGTGCTCACCGTCGAGATGATCTACAAGCTCCACTCGGCCTGGGACATTCCGGCGGAAGCGCTGGTGCGCCCGTATCACGACGCGGCCTGAAGATGCTGACCGACCGTTTCGACGAAGCCCTGGCCTATGCCAGCCGACTGCACCGCGCCCAGGTGCGCAAGGGTACGAGCATCCCCTACGTCTCGCACCTGATGTCGGTCTGCGCCCTGGTGCTGGAGCATGGCGGCACCGAGGACCAGGCCATCGCCGCCCTGCTGCACGACGCGGCGGAGGACCAGGGCGGCGCGCAGACCCTGGCCGAAATCGAAGGGCGCTTCGGCAAGGCCGTCGCCGCCATCGTCGCCGACTGCACCGACTCCTGGGTCGAGCCCAAGCCGCCCTGGCGCGCCCGCAAGGAAGCCTATCTCGCTGCCCTGCCCCACAAGCCGCCCGCCTCGCTCCTGGTCTCGCTCGCCGACAAGACCCACAACGCCCGGGCGATCCTGGCCGACTACCGCACCATCGGCCCGGCGATCTGGGACCGCTTCACCGGCGGCCGCGACGGCACACTTTGGTACTATGGGGCGCTGCGGGATGTTTTTGGGGTCGCCTGCCCGGGGCCGCTGGCGGCGGAACTGGGGCGGACAATCGGCGCGCTAGGCTCGTCGTTTGCCACCGCTGACCTGCCGCACGAGAAAGGTGAAGCGATCGCCAAGGGACGAATGGCGCCTGAGCATGATCATCTGAATGCCCTGCTGGAAGACGAATAACCTGACGTGCCATGCCCATCCCCTTGCCACAGTTGGGCCTGGTCATTTCCTACACCTATCTGTGGCACCATGAGCATCAGGTGGGACGCGAAGAGGGACGGGAGAATCGCCCTTGCGTTATCGTCCTGGCCCTCGAACACACTGACGATGGAACCACGATGGTGGCGGTGCTCCCCATCACCCATGCAGCACCGCGAGATCCGGCACTAGCCGTCGAGTTGCCTCGTCTCGTCAAGCAGCACCTTGGCCTTGATGGCGAACGCTCCTGGGTTCTGCTGCATGAAGGCAACGAATTCACTTGGCCGGGATACGACCTGAAGCCTCTGCCCGGCGCCAGGGACCGCTTCGATTGCGAAGGGGGTCTGCCGCCGTTTCGCAGTGACCCCGCAATATTCTGTCAGTAGAGCGGCACGCCGCAGCACTTTGACGCGAAAGTACTTATAGTGCTTTGATAAGGGCTCCTGCCCCTTGGCACGGTCAGGCTGGCGAGGTGGGGGATGTGCATCAGAAGACTAACCACGATTCTCTGGCTGACCGTGGCCACGGCACTGCTCCCCACTTCAGGTGCCAAGGCAGACCTCGTTAAGACGCTCGGACCAGTCTCCATACAGGGCAAATTCGGAAATTTTCAGATTCTGGTGAACGGTCAGGTGGTCGCAACCGACAGGGAAGTATCCACCCTGTTCATCGACGACGCCTTTCCCAGCCATGACCATCCCGAATGGGTATTACTTAGTTATGGTAGGGGCGGGAATTTTTGCGACGCCGCCTACAAGATATTGAATCTCCGAACCTCGCCACCGGCGCTCAGTTCAGCGGCCGATAACTGCCGTGCCTTGACCTATATGGTCACCCCAACACAACTCATCATCACTGATGGTGCAGGTGATATCTGGTTCTATACAGACAGCGGCGGTATGGAGAAGGCGCCCAAGCTAACGATCGAAGACGACGTCCGGCGTGGTACCGATGCCTATAAGTCTGGTGATTTCGATTTGGCACTCCGCTACCTATGGCCTTCCGCCGCCAGCAAAGACCCCCAGGCACCTTATCTGCTGGGTTTGATGTGGCACCTTGGTAAGGGGGTCGATCGAGACTACAAGCGCGCCAAAGAATTCTACGAGGCGGCAGCTGCACTTGGATATGCGCCCGCCATGTTCCGTGTCGGCACCCTTTACGCCAATGGTCGCGGGGTAGCCGTTGATTTTGTCACCGCGAACAGTTGGTATCGGAGAGCGGCCGACCTCGGCGATGGTAGCGCCCAATACAACCTGGGCCTCAACATTCTTGCTGGGCGAGGGGCAGCGAAGAGCGCGAAAGAAGCCTGTTTCTGGTTTCTCCTAGCAACCGAGAGGCTTGTGGATCCACATGACCTTGAGGCCGTCAAAAAAAATCTCGAAAGGACCCTGCCACAACTGAGCGATACGGAACTCGCAGAGGTGCGAAGGCAGGCACTCGAGTGGCAACCCGGCACGTTCTCCTTGTTCACCAAAGCCGCAGATTTGAAGGCGTGGATTGGAAAGCATCCGTTCAGCAAAGTGAATGGCTTCCAAATGTCGGAGGTGCCGGAGTTGGCCGTTCGACTCAAACTGGTCTTTGGTGACAAGGCAGCCCAGAGCTTTCCGATGATGGACGGGCCGGGTAGTGTCGCGGAGCAAGACGGATGGCTCGTCGTAAATACCTGCCAAGCTCATTTTTGCGACAAAGTACATTTCGATTTTGCGGTGGAGCTTCAGTCCTACGAGATTGTTGGATGTATCAGGTATGGGGATTTTGATAGGCAGACCGAAGTCTGGAGTGGCACTAACTTTACGCCGGTGTCACGTGAGCTGGTAACGCTGAATGAAGATCAGTGCGATATCCATAGGCTTGGCCCAGAAGGAATACTCGCTACGCTTGAGCGCCTTGCTCTTCGCGATAACGCCCCTTCCGTGACGAAACCGCCTAAGCCTGTCCCGCCGCCTCAGGGTGAGAGAACCGTTGGCACTGGGTATGTCATAGATCACATGACATCAATAGTTACCAATGCCCACGTGGTAAAGGAGTGTAGGGCGATTTCTGTTCGCCGCAGCCAAACGGCCGCAAAGGGAACGATCATTGCGTCGGATACCCGCAATGACCTAGCCCTCATTCGCGCAGACCTGCCGGATCTTACGCCGATCTATTTTCGCGAGGGACGCGGGATACGGCCTGCCGAGAGCGTTGTCGCTCTGGGATATCCCTATGCTGGCCTCCTCTCGACAATGCCGCAATCATCAACAGGCACGGTGACAGCCCTTGCGGGAATTGGCGATGACACAAGGCTTATGCAGATCAGCGCACCAATACAACCTGGCAATTCGGGTGGCCCGATCTTTGATCTTTCGGGCAACGTCGTCGGGACGGTCGTATCGACTCTTGATGCGATAGCAATCGCGGAGCTTACGGGCTCGGTTCCACAGAATGTGAACTTTGGTATCAAGGCATCTGTCGTTCGAGATTTTCTCGATTCCAATGGCGTGATCTACGCGACACGCGCCTCCACCGAAAAACTCGATCCCGCTGACGTCAGCGAACAGGGAATGCGGTCGGTCGTCATGATCGAGTGTACAAAATAGGTATCGCTCTTCGCGGCAAGGCTTGACGGCACAAGCTAGCAGCCGCGGCCCCGGACAGCTCCGGGGACACAACCTTGCACTTGCGGAGCGACAGCACCCGACAGCTCAGGCCCGCAGCACCTTCGCTGCCGCCGCGTCGCCCAGCGCGGCCAGCACTTCCGCCACGATGTGCCGCGCGTTCAGCCCGGCCGCGTCGTACATGGCGCCCGGCGCATCCTGGTCGAGGAACACGTCGGGTAGCACCATCGGGCGAACCTTGAGGCCGCGGTCGAGCAGGCCGCTCTTGGCGAGGTAATGCAGGACGTGGCTGCCGAAACCGCCGATCGAGCCTTCCTCGATGGTGATCAGGATCTCGTGCTCGGTCGCCAGGCGGCGGATCAGGGCTTCGTCCAGGGGCTTGGCGAAGCGGGCATCGGCGACCGTCGCGGGGAAGCCGCGGCCGGCCAGCTCGTCGGCGGCTTTCAGGGCCTCGGCGAGGCGGGTGCCGAGCGAGAGGATGGCGACGCGGCCGCCCTCCCGCAGGATACGGCCCTTGCCGATCTCCAGCGGTTGCAGGTCGTCGGGGATCTCGACACCCACGCCCTCGCCGCGCGGGAAGCGGAAGGCCGAGGGGCGATCGTCGATCGCCATGGAGGTTGCGACCATGCGCGCCAACTCGGCCTCGTCGGCGGCCGCCATCAGCACGAAATCGGGCAGGCAGCCCAGGTAGGCCAGGTCGAAGGAGCCGGCATGGGTGGCACCGTCGGCGCCCACCAGGCCGGCCCGGTCGAGGGCGAAGCGCACGGGCAGGCGCTGGATCGCCACGTCGTGCACCACCTGGTCATAGCCGCGCTGCAGGAAGGTCGAATAGATGGCGCAGACCGGCTTCAGCCCCTCGGTGGCGAGGCCGGCGGCAAAGGTCACCGCGTGCTGCTCGGCGATGCCGACATCGAAGCAGCGCTTGGGGAAGCGTTCGCCGAAGCGGTCGAGGCCGGTGCCGGACGGCATGGCGCCGGTGATGGCGACGATGCGCTCGTCCTTCTCGGCCAGCTTGATCAGGGCGTCGGAGAAGACGCGGGTATACTGCGGGGCATTGGGCTTGCTCTTGACCTGGGCGCCGGTGGTTACGTCGAAGCGGGCGACGCCGTGGTACTTGTCGGCCGCGGCCTCGGCCGGCGGGTAGCCCTTGCCCTTCTGGGTCATGACGTGAACCAGGATCGGGCCGTTGCCGGCATCGCGCACGTTGCGCAGGATGGGCAGCAGGTGTTCGAGATTGTGGCCGTCGATCGGGCCCACGTAGTAGAAGCCCAGTTCCTCGAACAGGGTGCCGCCGCCCGAGGCCATGCCGCGGGCGTATTCCTCCGCCCGCCTGGCGGTGCGCTCGAAGCTCTTGGGGAAGCGCTGGATCATCTGCTTGGCCATATGCCGGAAATTGACATAGGAGCGGGATGACATCAGGCGGGCGAGATAGGCGCTCATCGCGCCCACGGGCGGCGCGATCGACATGTCGTTGTCGTTGAGGATGACGATCAGCCGGCTGTCCATGGAACCGGCGTTGTTCATCGCCTCATAGGCCATGCCGGCCGACATGGCGCCGTCGCCGATTACCGCGATGACGTTGTTGTTGTCCCCCTTGAGATCCCGCGCCACGGCCATGCCGAGGCCGGCCGAGATCGAGGTCGAGGAGTGGGCGGCGCCGAAGGGGTCGTATTCGCTCTCGGCCCGCTTGGTAAAGCCCGAGAGGCCGCCGCCCTGGCGCAGCGTCCGGATGCGGTCGCGGCGATGGGTCAGGATCTTGTGGGGATAGGCCTGGTGGCCGACGTCCCAGATCAGGCGGTCGCGCGGCGTATCGAACACGTAATGCAGGGCGATCGTCAGCTCGATGACGCCCAGGCCCGCCCCCAGATGCCCGCCGGTGATCGAGACGGCCTCGATCGTCTCGGCCCGCAGTTCGGCGGCCAGGGCCGGCAATTGCTCCTCGGTCAGGGTCCGCAGATCCTCAGGCCCGGCAACCTGGTCGAGCAGAGGGGTATGCGGTGGGCTGATGGTCACAGTCGTCATGTCCCAGACTTCAAGACTTGCGCTCGATGACGTAACGCGCCAGCGCGACCAGAAGGTCGGCGCGCGTCCCGAACATCGCCAGATGGCGGATCGCCTGCTCGGTCAGCAGTTCCGCCTGGGCCCGGGCACGCTCCAGCCCCAGGATGGAAACAAAGGTGGCCTTGCCGCGGGCCTCGTCCTTGCCCACGGCCTTGCCGGTCTCCTCGACCCGGCCTTCGACGTCGAGCAGGTCGTCGGCGATCTGGAAGGCCAGGCCCATGTCATGGGCATAGCCCTTCAGTGCCGTCCGCGCCTCGGCGCTGGCCTTGCCCAGAATCGCCCCGGCCTCGGCCGCGGCGGTGATCAGGGCGCCGGTCTTCATCTTCTGCAGGCGGGTGATGGTGTGCAGGTCGAGCTCGCCCTCGCTCTTCTCGGCGGCGAGGTCGGCCATCTGCCCGCCGACCATGCCATGAGCGCCGGAGGCCAGGGCCAGGGTGGCGACCAGTTCCAGGCGCACGCGGGGATCGGGGTGGGTGTCCTGGCCGGCCAGCAGCTCGAAGCCGAAGGTCAGCAGGGCATCGCCCGCCAGGATCGCGGTCGCCTCGTCGAAGGCCTTGTGCACCGTGGGCTTGCCCCGGCGCAGGTCGTCGTCGTCCATCGCCGGCAGATCGTCATGGATCAGGCTGTAGCAATGGATGGCCTCGATCGCGGCGGCGGCGCGATAGGCGCAGGACGGCGTCACGTCGAACAATTGCGCCACTTCGAGCGTCAGGAACGGGCGCAGCCGCTTGCCGCCCGACAGGCAGGCATAGCGCATGGCCTCGGCCAGGCGCGCCTCGGGCCCGCTCGCCGGCGGCAGGACACGGTCCAGGGTCTTCTCGATATCGCTGGCGGCTTTCGCCAGCGCGGCGTTCAGCGCATCGGTCATGGCAGCCCCATCAGCCGGCATCGAAAGCTCGTGTCGCAATCTCGCCGTCGGGACCGGTCACGATCGCCTCGATCTTGGCCTTGGCCTGGGCCAGCTTGGCCTCGCAATGGCGCTTGAGCAGGGCGCCGCGGCCGTAGATGTCGATCGAGGCTTCGAGATCGACACGGCCGTCCTCGAGTTGGCGCACGATCCCCTCGAGCTCCTTCAAGGCAGCTTCGAAGCTCAAGGACGTGATATCGGCCGGCAGCGGCGCGGGGGAAGCAGGCATCTTTCGGCCTTCGATTATTTTGCGCGAGATCAAATCTAGTCCAACGGCCGGGCCGCCACCATGCGGCACCCTGGCCCTGCCCAACGGGGCTGCCAACAGGTGGTAAACGGCTTCATCAGGCAAGACAAGCCGGAATGACCCAGCCCTGCCGGCGGGGCAAAACCGAGGAAAACAACTATCCCGGCCCTTTGCACGGCCGATGCGCCGAGCGTGGCCATTTCATGCAGGAATCGGCTCGATCTCAATCTATGGTTAACGGCGCGGTAGTAACAAGGTCCCAGAACACTTCCTCACCCGAACATTTCACGTCTGCCAGCATGGCACAGCATTTACGGGACCGGCCGCATGGGCAGTGAACATCCAACCAGCCAGCCAATCGAGCTCACCATCCTGATGCCCTGCCTGAACGAGGCGGAAACTCTGGCGGTCTGCATCGCCAAGGCGACGAACTTCCTGAAGCGCAGCGGGATCGCGGGCGAAGTGCTGATCGCCGACAACGGCTCGAGCGACGGCAGCCAGGCGATCGCCCGGGAACACGGCGCGCGCGTCGTGGCCGTGACCAGCCGCGGCTATGGTGCTGCCCTGATCGGCGGCATCGAGGCCGCGCGCGGCCGCTTCGTGATCATGGGCGATGCCGACGATTCCTACGATTTCAGCCGCCTCGACGGCTTCGTCGAGGCCTTGCGCGGCGGTGCCGACCTGGTCATGGGCAACCGCTTCAAGGGCGGCATCGGCACCGGTGCCATGCCCTTCCTGCACCGCTACCTGGGCAACCCGGTGCTGAGTTTCCTGGGCCGGCTGTTCTTTTCGATCGACGCTGGCGATTTCCATTGCGGCCTGCGCGGGTTCCGCCGCGACGCGGTCGCCGGCCTGCACCTGCAAACCCTGGGCATGGAATTCGCCAGCGAGATGGTGGTGCGTGCCGCCCTCGCCGGCCTGAGGATCGCCGAGGTGCCCACCACCCTGCGCAAGGACGGGCGCTCGCGCCCGCCGCACCTGCGTACCTGGCGCGACGGCTGGCGCCACCTGCGCTTCCTCCTGCTCTACAGCCCGCGCTGGCTGTTCATGTATCCAGGCCTGGCGCTGATCGGGCTGGGCATCCTGGGGGCCGCGCTGTTGCTGCCCGGGCCGCTGAAGCTGGCCGACGGCCTGACCATCGACGTCCACACCTTCTATGTCGCCTGCATGGGCATCCTGGTCGGCACCCAGAGCCTGACCTTCGGCCTGCTGGCCCGGCGCTTTGGCGCGGCACAAGGCTTCCTGCCGGCCTCGCCCCGGCTGGAAAGCGCGCTGAGCCGGCTGACCCTGGAACGGCTGCTGCTGGTCGCCCTGGCCCTGCTGGCCGGCGGCCTGGCCGGCGCGGTTTCAGCGATGGTGGAATGGGGCGGGCTGGACTTCGGCCCGGTCCACTATTCCAGCCTGCTGCGGCGCCTGATCCTGTCGCTGACCGCGCTCGCCGCCGGCACCCAACTGGGCCTGGCCGGCTTCCTGGGCAGCGTCATGGAGATCAAGCACCGCCAGCCCGAGGGCTGACGCCGCCTCAATGCACCATCAAGGTCGCGACATGGGCCGCGACCGACGAGGCCAGGGCATAGAGGTCGTAGCCGCCTTCCAGGGTCGAGACCAGGCCGCCCTTGCAATGGCGCCTGGACAGCGCGGCCAATTCCGCGGTCACCCAGCGGTAGTCGGCCTCGATCAGGCGCAGGTTGGCCAGCGGGTCCAGCGCGTGGCCGTCGAAGCCCGCCGAAATCAGGATCAGTTCCGGCGCGAACCGGTCCAGCGCGGGCAGGATGTGCTCGGCAAAGGCGCGGCGGAAAGCCGGCCCGTCGGCGCCCGGCGGCAGCGGCGCGTTCAGGATGTTGTCGGCGCAGCCGGTCTCGCCCACGGCCCCGGTGCCGGGATAGAGCGGCGCCTGATGGGTCGAGGCGTAGAACAGGTCGGGATCACCCTGGAAGGCCGCCTGGGTGCCGTTGCCGTGGTGGACATCGAAATCGACCACCGCGACGCGGCTGAGGCCGTGGACCGCCCGGGCATGCTGGGCCCCGACGGCGACATTGTTGAAGATGCAGAAGCCCATAGCATGGTCGGGTTCGGCGTGATGGCCGGGCGGCCGCACGGCGCAGAAGGCGGACCGCGCTGCCCCGGTCAGCACCGCGTCGACGGCGGCGACCACCGCGCCGGCGGCATGCAGCGCCGCCTGGCCCGAGCCGGCCGAGACGATGGTATCGGCATCGAGATGCACCGCCTGGTGCCCGGTCGCGGTCGGCACCTTGGCCAGGACCCAGTCGACATAATCGGGGGTGTGGACGCGGGTCAGTTGCTCGCGGGTCGCGGCCGGCGCTTCCACCCGTTCGAGGTAGTGGAAATCTTCCGCCTCAAGCGCGCGCATGACCGCGCGCAGGCGATCGGCACATTCCGGGTGGCCCCAGCCGGTATCGTGATCGAGGCAACTGGGGTGCGAAAACAGGATGGTGGACATGAATGAGGGCGCTTCCGGGCAACTTGTTCTTTTAGGTTACCTTACTGTTGCGCCGGAATGCGCCGCTGGGGAAGCCCCCCGTTAAATGAAGAAATCCGGCGCCAGCTGCGCGCTGGGGTCAACCGCATATTGATCGAGATCAATGACACCGGCCGCCGTCAGCACCTCGTCGTCGATACAGAAGTTGCCGGTGAAGCCGCGGCTGGGCTTGGTCAGGATCAGATAGGCGGCATCGGCCATGATTTCCGGCTTGCGGCTGGCGCGCACCATGGCGTCGCCGCCCAGCATGCTGACCGCGGCGGTGGCGATCGCCGTGCGCGGCCACAGGGCGTTGAAGGCGATGCCGTCATCGGCGAATTCCTCCGCCATGCCCAGCACGCACATGGACATGCCGAACTTGGCCATGGTGTAGGCGACGTGCGGGCTGAACCAGCGGGTTTCCATGTTGAGCGGCGGCGAGAGGTTCAGCACATGCGGGTTGACCGCTTTTTTCAGGTGCGGCACCGCCAGCTTGGAACACAGGAAGGTGCCCCTGGTATTGATCTGGTGCATCAGGTCGTAGCGGCGCATGTCGGTCGACAGGGTGCCGGTCAACTGGATGGCGCTGGCATTGTTCACCAGCACGTCGATGCCGCCGAAGGTCTCGACCGTCTTGGCGATGGCGGCACGGACCTGGTCTTCCTCGCGCACGTCGACGGTCAGCGGCAGCGCCTCGCCGCCGGCCGCCCGGATCTCGGCCGCGGCGGTGTGGATCGTGCCTTCCAGCTTGGGGTGGGGATCGACGGTCTTGGCCGCGATCGCGATATTGGCCCCGTCCCGCGCCGCCCGCTTGGCGATCGCGAGGCCAATGCCGCGCGAGGCGCCGGTGATGAACAGGGTCTTGCCCTTGAGGTTGCTCATGTCCCCTCCTCTTTTTTGTGGGCTGCACGAGACCAGAGGCGACGCCGACACGCAAGCCCCCGGCTTTTCCCCCGCGTCATCCTGGACAAGGCCCTGGGCCTGAACACTTCCCTTGCCGTCATGGCCGGGCGAAGTCCCGGCCATCCACGTCGGCAAGCTGCCTCTTCCGTCAACGGACTTGCAATGTCCCGACGTGGATGACCGGGACAAGCCCGGTCATGACGATCAGGGTTTGAGTTTCAAGCCGCGAACTGCTGGAAATCCGGCTTGCGCTTGGCGAAGAAGGCGGCGACGGCTTCGGCGAATTCGGGGCCGCGCAACTGCTCGCCGAAGAGGGCGCCTTCGTCCTTCATGCGCTGGGCGATGTCGGCAATGGCCGGCTTCATCAACTGCTTGGTCAACCGCAGGGCCGTGGGCGCGGCGGCGGCCAGGCGGCGGGCCTTGGCGGCGACGTGATCGGCCAGGGCGGCCGCCGGCACCACCTCGTTGACGAAGCCGAGCTGGGCCGCCCGGGCGGCGTCGACGGTATCGCCGAACAGGAACAGCTCGGCCGCCTTGCGATGGCCGATCATGGCCGGGACCAGCAGGCTGGACGCCGCTTCCGGCACCAGGCCCAGTTGCGTGAACGGCATCGAGAGCCTGGCCGTGTCGGCGGCATAGACCAGGTCGCAGTGCAGCAGCATGGTCATGCCGACACCGACGCCCAGGCCGTTGACCGCGGCCACCAGGATCTTGGGGAAGCTCGAAATCGCCGCCAGGAAGCGCGAGACCGGCGATTCACCGGCGATATCGGGCGGGTTCCGCATGAAATCGATCAGGTCGTTGCCCGACGTGAAGGCATCGCCCGCCCCGGTGAGCACCACCACCCGCACGGCCGGATCGGCCGCGGCGGCATTCAATGCGTCGACGATGGCATCGTACATGGCAAGCGTCAGGGCATTCTTCTTGTCGGGGCGATTGAAGGTGATGGTGGTGACCCCATCGAGGGTCGAAGTCAGGATCTCGCTCATGGTTTTGAACTCCTCGCAAAACGGTGGACGACGGTATCGAGAAAACGGGCGACGACAGCGATCTCGTCTGGGGTGAAGCCGTCGGTGAGCTGGTCGTTCACCGCCGCCATCAGCGGCTTGGACGCGCGCACGCGCTCGGCCCCCGCAGCGGTCAGGAACAGGTTGGTGATGCGCCGGTCGCTCTCGCCGAGCTTGCGCTCGATGAACCCGGCGCGTTCCAGCCGGTCGGCCAGGCCGGTGACCGCCGAGGCATTGAGCTCCAGCCGCTCGGCGAGATCGCCCAGGGTACAGCCCGGCGACTCGCCCAGCACGAACAGGGCGCCCAGTTGCGCGCCGGTGATGTCCAGCTGATCGAGCAGGACCACGTCCGCCGCCTTGAACAAGGCATGGCGGGCGCGGTTCAACAGATAGAACAGGCGGGGAGGACGCGGCTTCATGGCCCGCAACCTACCCGCAGTTACTTCACATGTGAAGTATTATTTCAGGCCGCGTCGCGCGCCGCCACCAACCGGCGCCAGTAGTGGATGCCGTCGGCGCCCTCGTCCCGGGCGATCATGCCGCGCTGGCGCAGGCAATGGAGGTGGGCCAGGCCCTCGCCCAGGGCCAGGATCAGGTCGTGGCCCTCCAGCGGGCGGCGGAACATCGGGCCCAGCAGGTCGACCGCGTGACGCGGCGCCTCCAGCGCCTCGATAATGGTGTCGAGCCGGCGCTGATGGCCGATGGCCAGCCGGGTCAGGCGATGGTGCAGGCCGTAGAACGGCTCGTTGTGCGAGGGCAGCACCATCACGTCGTCGGGCACCCGGCGCGCGATGAGTTCCAGCGAGTCGAGCCAGTCGGTCAGCGGGTCGCCTTCCGGGTCCGACAGATTGACCGAGACATTGGAAGAAATGCGCGGCAGCACCTGGTCGCCCGAGATCAGCAGGCCCAGCTCCGCGCACCAGAGGCTGGCATGTTCCGGCGAGTGGCCGCGCCCGACCACCACTTCCCAGGCCTTGCCGCCGATCTCGATCGTGCCGCCGTCGTTGAGCCGGCAATGCCCCAGCGGCAAGTCGGTGACGCCTTGGGCGAAGCTGCCGAAGCCCCGCGCCATGTAGGTTTGCATCATGGTGTCGGTAAAGCCGGCACGGCGATAGAAATCGACCGCTTCGGGCGGCGGCTCGTCGCGGACATCGAGGCACAGCAGCCGGGCGGTGAGGAATTCCTCGCGCGTCATCCACAAGGGTGCGCCGAAATGGCGGCACAGCCAGCCGGCCTGGCCGACGTGATCGGGATGCAGGTGGGTGACCACCACCTTGGTCACCGGCCGGCCGGCCATCGGCCCGGTGAACAATTGCTGCCACAGCGCTTCCGTATTGTGGCCCCGCAGGCCGGTATCGACCACGGCCCAGCCGTCGCCGTCCTCGACCAGCCAGATATTGATGTGGTCCAGGCTGAAGGGCAGCGGCAGGCGCGCCCACAGCACCCCGGGCGCAACCTCGATCGCCTCGCCCGGACCTGGCTTGGCCTCGAACGGAAAAGTCAGTCCGGACACGGGGTCGCCTCGTTGCTGCAATGCCATGACCCCAGTGTAGGAGCCTTGACGTGCACGTCAACCGAGGGTGATTTTCCCTTACGTCAACCGACCGCGCACAGACTGGGCCGACGCGCAGCCAGGGCCTCGATCTCCTCGACCAGCGGCGATTGCGCGATTTCCCGGGCCATGGCGGTGCCGAGCCGGCGGGCAGATTCCGAGAAGCCCGGTTCGTCCAGCAAGCGCCCCAGGGCAGCGCCGATCGCGGCCGGGTCGGTGCCGGCATCGAGCACCAGGCCAGCCCCGCGCACCACCCGGGCGGTTCCTCGGCGGGCCGCCCGGTCTCATGCGCCTCGCAGGAAACCGTCGCGCAAGGCGGCGATGAAGGTCGTCGCCTGGCCGATCATTTCGCGCGCGTCCGCCGCCTTCACCGAATCGCCGTCATAGTCGGCCACATAGCGGCGAGTCTCGGCCTGCTTGAGAAGCCGCCCCAGTTCTTTGGGCAAGGGGCCATCCTTGATCAGATGATTGCTGAACGCATTGAGCACGCCCTTGTGCGTCTTGCCCACATCGTGGCCTGCGGCGAGCAGGGCGGCGCGGGCCGCGTCGAACATGGCGAAATAGGCGCGATTGCACGCCCCGTCGGCATCTCCGATCTCGAGCAAGACAAGCGCCGATGCCGCCGCCTGCTCCGCCTTTGCCAGCAGGCTCTGCACCGTCACAGCATGATCCCCTCGCGGGCGATAGTGCGAAGCAGGGCGGGATTGGAAAAGCGTTCCGGATTCTCCCATTCGTCGAGCCAGACCGGCATGGGCGAAATATTGACCCCGGTCTCGAGCAAGACGTCATAGGCGACATCCGCCATGGCCAGGGTGGTCGTCAACACCCGCTGGTGCTCGCCTTTTAGAAGCACGGCGACATCGGCATCGCTGTCGGGGCGGTGCGTCCCCCGCGCGCGGCTGCCATAGAGAATCGCCCCCGCCGGCTCGTATCGGCCGGCGACCAGGGAGAGAAAGCGGCGAACCGCAGCCTCCGTATCGGGGTCTACATGCTTCATGGCGCGATCATAACAACCGGACGACGAGCGGGCATCGTTTTCGTTTCGATCTTCTCTGCCCATTGAACAAGGTCCGTCCGCTGGGGCCTGGATCATTTCGGCATCCCGACAACGGCCGGATGACAAAACCCCGAGTACCTGGTGTCAGATTTTAACCACTAGCGAATGGTCTCAGCGCACCGTTCCGCGCGGCTGCCGACCATCAGGGCGAAATCCGAAAGGGCGGCATCGTCGAGGCCGTCATTCGTCATGGCCGCCGCCACGGCCGGCGCCTGGATGATGACGCTTTGGCTGAGTTCCAAAATCCGCCGCCGCACCAGCGGCATGCCAAGGCCCGCGTCGGCGGCGAAGGCAGCCCATCCCTTCGCATCCAATTCGGCCAGGGTCGCCTTTCTCCCGATCCTCATGGCGAATTTCGGCGACAGCCCCGGATAGGCAACCGTCGCCAGGAGATCATAGAGCGGTGCCAGCCGCGGCCCCTGGCCGTCATAGAGAATCGAGAAATTCTTGCCATGGGCGTCGGCATTTCCGGCAATGACGTTGAAGATCACGGCATCCAGCAGCTTGATGACTTCGACAGCGGGACGCGCGGCGATACGGCGCAGAAGACCGAAGCATTCCTTGAATCCGGGGCCGCCTTCGCTGGCGTATTTGGTTTCCGGCGGCACGCCCAGCGCCTGGCAGAAGTCCTCCTGGTGAATACGCTGAACCAGGCCGTCGACAGTCTTCGTCCGATCGTAGCGCCCGACGAGCAGGAACGGGCGCCCCAGCACGATGCGAGGCTCAGCCGGTGCGGCGTCGAGCCCGACGGCACCGGCAAGGCGCATGACAAAGGCTTCGTTCTCGGTCGTGGCGGGAAAGCGCGCAATCGGAGGCTTGAGGATATGAGTGGTCGGTTGCCCGGGCGCCGGCAAAGCCACGGCGCCATCCACGAGCACCACGGGGACTTTCGCCTGCACGCCGGCCAACGACAGCCGTATCCCCTCCCCGCCGGCCAGCAAGGGACGCGTCGGCAGCGCCTCCAGCACGCCGAGCAATGCGGCATCGTCGAGCGGTGCCGCTCTGTCCTGTGGCGAGGGCACGGCCAGTGTCTCGCCGGGCGGCAGAAGCTGCAGCGCGCCGGCAACATCCCCACCGAGGCGATCGAGCAGGGCAAAATCATTGGCGCGCGAGACGCCAAGCGCCTGCGCAACCGCGTCCCGCTGGCCCTCTTCGGGCAGAAGACCGCCGAAGAACGGCCGGCATTCGCGGCGCGAGAAAGCTTCTGCCCGCTTCGGCAAGGAGACCGACAACGGCGGCGCCCTTTCGTCGTCAAGCCAGGCAGGCGAATAGGTGAAGCTCAAGTCGCCGTGCCGGTCCTGCGCGAGCTTGCCGACGACGCGGCCGTTCCACCAGACGTCGAGTTCCCGCATCGTCACGCCCCGCCCTCTCCCTTAGGATCTGGCGGCGGGATGATCTCGAAAGAACAGCCCAATGCACTGAGGACCTGCAGCGCCTTGCCAAGCTGCGCCGTCGCCTTGCCGGCTTCCAGATCCACGACAAAGCGCAGGCCGACACCGGCGGCCCCCGCCAGTTCGTCCTGGCGCAAACCGGCCGCTTTCCTGGCCTGGCGGACAAGGCGGCCAATATCGGCCGGCGTGAGTATACGGTTCATCATGATACTTTCCCGATCGGGAAAATATCATGATCCTCTACCTCTTGTCGCGAGAAATTTACCGCTCGGGAAAATAGCACCCAATTCTCGTAGACTCGGGCGATACTTTCCCGATCGGGATAACCATTCGACTCGCCAGCAGCATCGGCAGGGTCTTACAGCAGGTCGCTGCCGCAGGTGGCGGGGCCGGGCAGGCTGGCCGCCACAGGCAGGCGGTGTCGCGAGGCGGCGCGATCATAACAACCGGACGGCGCGCGGGCATCGTTTTCGTTTCGATCCTCTGCGTGCCCTAGCTGGAAAGATCATCCTTGAACCGGTCGATCTGGTGCATCCGTTCATGAAGGATGGTGACGATGCCGATATCGCCGTTTTCCAGCCGTTTCCAGTATACGAAATGGCGTTCGTAGCGGAAGAAATAGCCATCTACCCCGAACGCCGCCGGAACGGGCTTCGACAGGACGCCGCGCGCCTCGATCCGCTCGAAGGCGGCGAACAGGCCGGTGAGGTAACGATCGGCCTGCTCCTGCCCCCAGCGATCGCGCGTGTATCGGTAGATCTCGTCGAGGCGGAGCGAGGCCGCCTCCTGGACACGGACCGCCACGAGGGTCAGGCCCGGTTGCGGGCGATCACTTCGGCGGCGGTGAGTTCCTTGTAGCTGTTGTCTGGCGCGGCGAAGGCGAGGGTCAACTCGGCCCTCAGGTGGTCGAAGGCTTCACGCTCGACTCGTTCCTTGTCGCGCCGGATCAGGTCGCGGACATATTCGCTGATATTCTCGTAGGCGCCGTTCTCGCCGACATTCGCCGCGACGAAATCGCTGAGCGCGCCGCTAAGGCGGACGGTCATGGTCGTGGTGCGAGACATGGCGCCTCCTTGAGTCTTCGTATTCAATATAATCAAAGTTGAATACGGGGCAAGGGATGCGAGTGGCCTCTCCTCATGTCACGGCGGCTCTTCCCCACCTACTTCCAGACAGAGGGAAAGGCGAACCATATTCCATCGAGGCCAGGGTCCGATTTGGATTCCTGCCACTCGCCGATAAGGGAATCTGCGACCTTTGCCGGTTCACCGCCATACCTTGGCACCGGACTCCAGCCAAAGGGTGCCTTCTTATCCCCCTTGATTGGAACCGCACCAGCTGTGATCATTTCGACGACAAACCGGCGAACAAAATCTTCGAGTTCACCGCCGTTTAAAGCAAAACCCTCGCGGCCCGCCCTGATCATGCTCCACATACCTACAGGATCAGATTGGGCCTCATTAACCGTGGCGCGGAACCATTCGAAGTCGGAGATGCCGTGTTTGGAGAGCAGGTGACTCATGGTTCTTAGCCCGCCTCAGTTACATCAGGAATTCCAGTGACACAGTACTTGCTACAGAACCTACTGCAGACATTTACCTGTACTGCCAGGAAGCGCCGGCCCCAACCGGCGCTTCCTGCGAATTTCCAGTCTCTTAACTCGCCAGCAGCGCCGGCAGATCCTCCAGCAGCGCATTGCCGCGGGTGACCGGGCCCAGCAGGGCGGCGGCGACGGGCAGGCGCTGTTCGGCGAAGTAGCGAGCCGAGGCGATGCGGGCCTTCAGGAATTTCTGGTCGGCGCCGGCCTCGTTCAGGCGCTCGTGCGCGACCAGAGCCTGGCGGGCCAGGAGCCAGCCGCCGACCACGGCGCCGGCCATGTCGAGATAGGTTGCGGCATTGGCCAGCACGTCGTTGGGACGGCTGCCCACGTTCTCCAGCACCCACTGGGTTGCCTCTGTCAGGGCGACGGTGGCGGCGCCCAGCTCGCGGGCGATGACGTTGAAGTCCTCGTCGCCGATGCTTTGCAGGCGCGGCGTGAGCGAGCGGATCTGCGCCAGCAGGCCCTTCACCGTGTCGCCGCCGTTGAGCGTCACCTTGCGGGTGACGAGGTCGATCGCCTGGATGCCGTTGGTGCCCTCGTAGATCGGGGCGATGCGGCTGTCACGCCAGTGCTGGGCAGCGCCGGTTTCCTCGATGAAGCCCATGCCGCCGTGGACCTGGATGTTCAGCGAGGTCAGTTCCACGCCGCGGTCGGTGCACCAGGACTTGGTGATCGGGGTCAGCAGGTCGGCCATTGCCCGCTCGGCCGCGCGTTCTTCCGGGGTTGCCGCGACCTTGGAGAGGTCGAGCGCCAGGGCATTGCGGCAGACCATGGCACGCATGGCGTCGACCGTCGACTTCATGGTCATCAGCATGCGGCGGATGTCGGGATGGTCGATGATCGGGCTGGCGGCCGCGGCACCGATGGCCCTGCCCTGCTTGCGTTCCTGGGCGAAGGCCAGGGCCTGCTGATAGGCGCGCTCCGCCAGCCCTAAGCCCTGCCCGCCGACCGAGACGCGGGCATTGTTCATCATGGTGAACATGGCATTGAGGCCGCGGTTCTCCTGGCCGATCATGTAACCGATACAGTCATCGTTGTCGCCATAGGCCATGACGCAGGTCGGGCTGGCATGGATGCCGATCTTGTGTTCGAGCGAGACGCAGCGCAGGTCGTTGCGCCGGCCCAGCGTGCCATCGGCATTGACCAGATACTTCGGCACGATGAAGCAGGAAATGCCGCGGCTGCCCTCGGGCGCGCCCGGCGTCTTGGCCAGCACCAGGTGGATAATGTTCTCGGCCAGCTCGTGCTCGCCGAAGGTGATGAAGATCTTGGTGCCCTTGACGCGCCAGGAACCGTCGCCCACCGGGGTCGCCCGGCTCTTGATGTCGCCCAGGTCCGAGCCGGCATGGGGTTCGGTCAGGTTCATGGTGCCGGTCCATTCGCCGGCGATCATCTTGTGGAGGTAGGTTTCCTTCTGCTCGGGCGTGCCGTGGGCATTGATCGCCTCGGTCGCGCCCTGGTTCAGCAGCATGATCAGGCCGAAGGCCATGTTGGCCGAGGTCCAGATCTCCTGCACCGCGCAGGTCAGGGTCCAGGGCAGGCTCTGCCCGCCGAATTCGGCCTCGAAGGGCACGCCGGGCCAGCCGCCCTCGACATAGGCCTTCCAGGCCGCCTCGAAGGCCTTGGGCACGGTCACGACACCGTTTTCAAGGCTGACACCCTCGCGGTCGCCGACCTGGTTGGTCGGGGCGATCACGTCGCGGGCGAGCTTGCCCGCCTCTTCCAGCACCTGTTCGACGATCTCGGGCGAGGCATGCTCATAGGCCTCGAAGCCCGAGATTTCTTCGAGCTGGCCGATCGTCTCCAGCGTAAACATCAGCTCGCGCAGGGGGGCGGCATAGACGGTCATCGGTCAGGCTCTCCGGTTTTGGGCCGTGCGTTATAGGCACTGGCGGCGCGATATGCTAAGGCGGACACGAATTTGGAAAGCCGACACGACGCCGCACATGACGGTGCCCATCAAGCCCTCTGGCCCGCAGACCATTGCCCAAGCCGCCCGCGCACTCAAGCACGGCCTGCTGGTCGGCCTGCCCACCGAGACCGTTTACGGCCTCGCCGGTGATGCCACGTCCGACGCGGCGGTGGCGCGGATCTATGCCGCCAAGGGCCGGCCGCAGTTCAACCCGCTGATCATTCATGTCGCCGATGTGGCCGGGGCGGAAGCCCTGGCCGTGGTTTCGCCCCTGGCCCGGCGCCTGATGGCGGCCTTCTGGCCCGGGCCGCTGACCCTGGTGCTGCCCCGGGGCGAGAATTGCCCGATCTCGCTGCTGGCCTCGGCCGGGCTCGACACGCTGGCCCTGCGCTGCCCCGCCCACGCGGTGGCCCGGGCGGTGATCGCGGCCGCCGGGGTGCCCCTGGCCGCGCCCAGCGCCAATCCTTCCGGCCGGCTCAGCCCGACCGCCGCCCTTGATGTCGCCGAAGCCTTCACCCCCGACCAGGTCGCCCTGGTCGTCGACGGCGGCGCGACCCCTGTCGGGGTCGAGTCGACCATCGTCGGCTTGTTCGAGGACGGTCCCGTCATGCTGCGCCCGGGGGCCTGGCCCGCGCGTCGATCGAGGCGATCACCGGCCCCCTGCGCGAGGCCGGCCACGATGATGGCGAGGCGCCGCAAAGCCCGGGCCGCCTGCTCTCCCATTACGCCCCGCACCTGCCGGTGCGCCTCGAGGCGACCAGCGTCGCCGGGAACGAGGCCCTGCTCGCCTTCGGGCCGGCGGCGCTGCTGGGTGCGCGGACAGTGCTGAACCTGTCGCCCGGCGGCGACCTGACCGAGGCGGCCGCCAACCTGTTCCGCATGCTGCGCCAGCTCGACCGTTCCGGGGCGGCGGGCATCGCCGTGATGCCGATCCCGGCCGAGGGCCTGGGCGAGGCGATCCGCGACCGGCTGATCCGCGCCGCCGCCCCGCGCGAGGCGGCCTGATGGCGATCGCCCCGGACCTCGTCGCCCGCCTGCGCGACATCCTCGGCCCCGGCGGCCTGGTGGAGGACCAGGACGACCTGGCACCCCGCCTCACCGACATGCGCGGCCGCTATACCGGCAAAACGCCCTTCGCCCTGCGCCCCGCCACCGTCGATGCCCTGTCTCAAGCCATGGCCCTGCTCTATGCGGCGGGCATCCCCATGGTGCCCCAGGGCGGCAATACCGGATTGGTCGGCGGCGCGACCCCCGACGAACGGGGGGGCGAGGTGCTGATCCTGACCGACCGCCTCAAGGCCGTGCGCGCGGTCGATCCCGCCGGCGACACGATCACGGTCGAGGCCGGCTGCACGCTGGCGCAGGTTCAGGCCGCCGCCGCGGCGGCCGACCGGCTCTACCCGGTCTCGCTGGCGTCCGAGGGCACCTGCACCATCGGCGGCAACCTGGCGACCAATGCCGGCGGCATCCATGTCCTGCGCTATGGCAATACCCGCGAGCAGGTCCTGGGCCTGGAAGTGGTGCTGCCGGACGGGCGGCTCTGGGACGGCCTGCGCGCTTTGCGCAAGGACAATACCGGCTACGACCTCAAGCACCTGTTCATCGGCGCCGAGGGCACGCTGGGCATCATCACCGCCGCGACCTTGCGCCTGTGGCAGCGCCCCCGCGTCCAGGGCGTCGGCTTCGCCGCCCTGCCCGATGTGACCGGCGCCATCACCCTGCTGGGCCGCCTGCGCCAGGCCGCGGGCGAAGGCCTGACCGCCTTCGAACTGCTGCCCGAGATCGGCATCGGGTTCGTGCTGGACCATTTGCCCGGCGCCAAGCGCCCCTGGCGACGGTCGCGCCCTGGTATGTCCTGATGGAGATCGGCGGCCAGGACGAGGGCCGGCAGGCCCTGCTGGAAGCGACCCTGGCCCAGGCCATGGAAGACGGCCTGGTGCTGGACGCCACCATCGCCGCCTCGCAAGCCCAGGCCCAGGCCCTGTGGCACCTGCGCGAAGACATGTCCGACGCGCAGAAACCCCAGGGCGCCAGCCTGAAGCACGATATCTCGGTCCCGGTCCAGCGCCTGGACCGGTTCGTTGCCGCGCCAACGCCGCCATCACGGCGCGCGACGCCCAGGTGCGCATCGTCTGCTTCGGCCACCTGGGCGACGGCAACCTGCACTTCAACCTCAGCCAGCCGGTGGGGGTGGATCCGGCCGCCTTCATGGCCCGCACGCAGGAGTTTGCGGAAATCGTCCACGACCTGACCCATCAGTTCGGCGGCTCGATCTCGGCCGAGCACGGCCTGGGCCGCCTGAAGGTCGACGAGATCACCCGCTATCACTCGACGGTGGAACTGGACCTGAAACGCCGGATCAAGCAGGCTTTCGACCCCAAGGGCCTGATGAATCCCGGCAAGGTCATCACCGGGCAACAGACAAGTTGAACAATGGGGCCCCCGCGGCCGATCCCGACCGCTTGCAGGGAGGCGGAGAGGATGAGAATCGTTCTGGTTTCCGACAGCCACCTCAGCCCCGTCGTCGGCGCGTTCGGCGACAACTGGCTGGCCATCAAGGCCTGGATCGCCAGCATGCGGCCCGACATGGTCGTGCACCTGGGCGACATCACGGCTTATGGCGATGAAGATCCCGCCGAGCTGGCCCAGGCCTTCCAGGCCCTCAACAGCGGCGACTGGGAGAAACGCTTCCTGCCCGGCAATCACGACATGGGTGACAACCCGCCGGGGCCCGGCGTGGCCTCGGAACAGCAACTGGTCGACCTCGAGCATCTGCAGCGCTACCGGGGTCTTCGGCCCCGATCGCTGGTCCTTCCGGGCCGGTGCCTGGCAGATCCTGGGCCTCAACGCCCAGCTTTTCGGCACCGGCCTCGACGAGGAGGAGGCGCAGTTTGCCTGGATCGAGGCGGCGCTTGGAACATCCGCGGGCCCGTTGGGCGTGATGCTGCACAAGCCGCTGTTCCGCAACGGGCCGGCGGACGACGAGATCCACGGGCGCTATGTCCCGGCGGCACCGCGGCGGCGGTTGCTGGAGCTGCTGGCCCGCCGGGATTTGCGCTTCGTCGTCGCCGGCCACACCCATCAGACACGGCAGATCGAGGTGGACGGCGTCGAGCATGTCTGGGCGCCGTCCTGCGCCTTCATCATCCCGACGCCCTGCAGGAGACGATCGGCGCCAAGATCGTGGGCGCCATGACCCTCGACCTGACGGATACGACCCACCACTTCCGCCTCGCCCTGCCCGACCGGGTGGCCCAGCACAATGTGGCCGACTTCCCCCAGCTCTACCCGGAATTCACCGCCAAGTTCATCGCCGAGCGCGACCAGTTGCCCAGACCCTGAAGGATAGGCCACACTGGGCAAAACATAAGGGGAGGGCTGCATGCCCAGTGCGTTCGTGACCGGGGCCACCGGCTTCGTCGGCATCAATCTGGTGGACGAGCTGCTGGCGCGCGGCTGGACCGTCACCTGCCTGGTGCGGGCGGGCTCGAACACCAAATACCTCGACCGCCGCGCCGTCGCCAAGGTGACGGGCGAGATTACCGACATCGAGTCGCTGCGGCGGGCCATGCCGGCCGGCCTCGACGCCGTCTTCCACGTCGCCGGCGACACCAACATGTGGTCGCGCAACAACCCGCAGCAGACCGCCAACAATGTCGACGGCACCCGCAACATGTGCACCGTCGCCCTGGAAAAGGGCGTCAAGCGCTTCATCCACACCTCGACCGTATCCGTCTGGGGCCTAGTCGACGGCCCCGTGACCGAGGAGGTGCCCCAGCGGGGCGGCTCGTCCTGGATCAATTACCAGAAGTCGAAATACCTGGCCGAGCGGGAAGTGGCGGCCGCGGTCGGGCGCGGCCTCGACGCCGTGATCATGAACCCGGCCGCCATCGTCGGCGCCAGGACAGCCATACCTGGGCCCGCATGTTCCTGATGGTGGCGCAGGACGAATTGCCCGGCGTGCCGCCCGGCGGCCTCTCCTTCGCCCATGTCCGCGAGGTGGTGAACGCCCATATCGAAGCGGTCGCCCGCGCCGCACCGGCGAGAATTATGTCCTGGGCGGAACCGAGGCGACGATGAAGGACTTCGTCGGCGAGATCGCCCGGCGCCTGGGCAAGACCAAGGCGCCACCGGTCATCCCCTGCCCCTGCTGAAACTGTTCGGCCGGCTCTATGCGCTCAAGGCCGCGATCACCGGCAAGCCGCCGGCGCTCACCCCGAGACCGCGGCCATGGCGGCCAAGGTCAATCCCTGCCCCAGCCTGAAGGCTCAGCGCGAACTGGGCTATCGCACCGTACCGCTGGCCGTGATGGTCGCCGACTGCGCCGACTGGCTGATCGAGCAGGGTTACATCGCGAGGCCGGCTTGAGCGGCACGTTCCGCGACGTCGGCGACGGTGATGTCGACGGCCTCGTCTCCCTGTGGACCGCCTGCGGCCTTGACCAGGCGCCGGCCCAGGCCGGTGCGGCGCAGGGCGGGGGCGACGGCCAGATAGTACATCCCAGCCGCGATGGCCCTCGTGGCCGACCATGACGCTGCCGACCACCGCCCCTGCCTCGGTCGCGACCAGGATGGTCGCCTCGGCCGAGCGGCGGGCCAGGGCGATGTCGCCCGGGGATCGTTCCACGGCCGGGTCAGGCGCAGGCGGTCCACAGGGAGACGAGGCCGTCGACATCACCGTCGCCGACGTCGCGGAACGTGCCGCTCAAGCCGGCCTCGCGATGTAACCCTGCTCGATCAGCCAGTCGGCGCAGTCGGCGACCATCACGGCCAGCGGTACGGTGCGATAGCCCAGTTCGCGCTGAGCCTTCAGGCTGGGGCAGGGATTGACCTTGGCCGCCATGGCCGCGGTCTCGGGGGTGAGCGCCGGCGGCTTGCCGGTGATCGCGGCCTTGAGCGCATAGAGCCGGCCGAACAGTTTCAGCAGGGGCAGGGGGATGACCGGTGGCGCCTTGGTCTTGCCCAGGCGCCGGGCGATCTCGCCGACGAAGTCCTTCATCGTCGCCTCGGTTCCGCCCAGGACATAATTCTCGCCGGTGCGGCCGCGGGCGACCGCTTCGATATGGGCGTTCACCACCTCGCGGACATGGGCGAAGGAGAGGCCGCCGGGCGGCACGCCGGGCAATTCGTCCTGCGCCACCATCAGGAACATGCGGGCCCAGGTATGGCTGTCCTGGGCGCCGACGATGGCGGCCGGGTTCATGATCACGGCGTCGAGGCCGCGCCCGACCGCGGCCGCCACTTCCCGCTCGGCCAGGTATTTCGACTTCTGGTAATTGATCCAGGACGAGCCGCCCCGCTGGGGCACCTCCTCGGTCACGGGGCCGTCGACTAGGCCCCAGACGGATACGGTCGAGGTGTGGATGAAGCGCTTGACGCCCTTTTCCAGGGCGACGGTGCACATGTTGCGGGTGCCGTCGACATTGTTGGCGGTCTGCTGCGGGTTGTTGCGCGACCACATGTTGGTGTCGCCGGCGACGTGGAAGACGGCGTCGAGGCCGGCCGGCATGGCCCCCGCAGCGACTCGATGTCGGTAATCTCGCCCGTCACCTTGGCGACGGCGCGGCGGTCGAGGTATTTGGTGTTCGAGCCCGCCCGCACCAGGCAGGTGACGGTCCAGCCGCGCGCCAGCAGCTCGTCCACCAGATTGATGCCGACGAAGCCGGTGGCCCCGGTCACGAACGCACTGGGCATGCAGCCCTCCCTTATGTTTTGCCCAGTGTGGCCTATCCTTCAGGGTCTGGGCAACTGGTCGCGCTCGGCGATGAACTTGGCGGTGAATTCCGGGTAGAGCTGGGGGAAGTCGGCCACATTGTGCTGGGCCACCCGGTCGGGCAGGGCGAGGCGGAAGTGGTGGGTCGTATCCGTCAGGTCGAGGGTCATGGCGCCCACGATCTTGGCGCCGATCGTCTCCTGCAGGGCGTCGGGGATGATGAAGGCGCAGGACGGCGCCCAGACATGCTCGACGCCGTCCACCTCGATCTGCCGTGTCTGATGGGTGTGGCCGGCGACGACGAAGCGCAAATCCCGGCGGGCCAGCAGCTCCAGCAACCGCCGCCGCGGTGCCGCCGGGACATAGCGCCCGTGGATCTCGTCGTCCGCCGGCCGTTGCGGAACAGCGGCTTGTGCAGCATCACGCCCAACGGGCCCGCGGATGTTCCAAGCGCCGCCTCGATCCAGGCAAACTGCGCCTCCTCCTCGTCGAGGCCGGTGCCGAAAAGCTGGGCGTTGAGGCCCAGGATCTGCCAGGCACCGGCCCGGAAGGACCAGCGATCGGGGCCGAAGACCCGCGGTAGCGCTGCAGATGCTCGAGGTCGACCAGTTGCTGTTCCGAGGCCACGCCGGGCCCGGCGGGTTGTCACCCATGTCGTGATTGCCGGGCAGGAAGCGTTTCTCCCAGTCGCCGCTGTTGAGGGCCTGGAAGGCCTGGGCCAGCTCGGCGGGATCTTCATCGCCATAAGCCGTGATGTCGCCCAGGTGCACGACCATGTCGGGCCGCATGCTGGCGATCCAGGCCTTGATGGCCAGCCAGTTGTCGCCGAACGCGCCGACGACGGGGCTGAGGTGGCTGTCGGAAACCAGAACGATTCTCATCCTCTCCGCCTCCCTGCAAGCGGTCGGGATCGGCCGCGGGGGCCCCATTGTTCAACTTGTCTGTTGCCCGGTGATGACCTTGCCGGGATTCATCAGGCCCTTGGGGTCGAAAGCCTGCTTGATCCGGCGTTTCAGGTCCAGTTCCACCGTCGAGTGATAGCGGGTGATCTCGTCGACCTTCAGGCGGCCCAGGCCGTGCTCGGCCGAGATCGAGCCGCCGAACTGATGGGTCAGGTCGTGGACGATTTCCGCAAACTCCTGCGTGCGGGCATGAAGGCGGCCGGATCCACCCCACCGGCTGGCTGAGGTTGAAGTGCAGGTTGCCGTCGCCCAGGTGGCCGAAGCAGACGATGCGCACCTGGGCGTCGCGCGCCGTGATGGCGGCGTTGGCGGCGGCAACGAACCGGTCCAGGCGCTGGACCGGGACCGAGATATCGTGCTTCAGGCTGGCGCCCTGGGGTTTCTGCGCGTCGGACATGTCTTCGCGCAGGTGCCACAGGGCCTGGGCCTGGGCTTGCGAGGCGGCGATGGTGGCGTCCAGCACCAGGCCGTCTTCCATGGCCTGGGCCAGGGTCGCTTCCAGCAGGGCCTGCCGGCCCTCGTCCTGGCCGCCGATCTCCATCAGGACATACCAGGGCGCGACCGTCGCCAGGGGGCGCTTGGCGCCGGGCAAATGGTCCAGCACGAACCCGATGCCGATCTCGGGCAGCAGTTCGAAGGCGGTCAGGCCTTCGCCCGCGGCCTGGCGCAGGCGGCCCAGCAGGGTGATGGCGCCGGTCACATCGGGCAGGGCGGCG